>NZ_CP020809.1:6329934-6962927 GCF_002157835.1 Mycobacterium dioxanotrophicus
ACGCCAAGGGCGCGGTGATGCGGCTGCCCGAGGGCGTCACCAGCGAGCAGCTGGACCTGACCAAGGCGCTGCTGATCAATCACGACGCGCCCGAGCACACCCGGCTGCGCAAGATCGTCTCGCGGCTGTTCACGCCGCGGGCGGTGGCCACGCTGGAGGAGAAACTCGCCGTCGCCGCGCGGGAGATCGTGGCCGCAGCCGCGGAGAAGCACAGTGGCAATTTTGTCGACGACATCGCGATGAGCCTGCCGCTGCAGGCCATCGCCGACCTGATCGGCGTGCCAGAGGCCGACCGGGAGAGGTTGTTCCACTGGACCAACGCGATCATGAACACCGACGACCCCGACTTCGACAGTGATCCGACAATGGCCAACGCCGAGCTGATGGGCTACGCGTACAACATGGCCGAGCAGCGTCGGCAGTGCCCGGCCGATGACATCGTCACCAAGCTGGTGCAGGCCGACTTGAGCGACGGAGGTGGGGAACCCATCACTGACGTCGAGTTCGCGTTCTTCGTCATCCTGCTCGCCGTGGCCGGCAACGAGACCACCCGCAACGCCATGACGCACGGCATGAACGCATTCTTCGAAAACCCGGACCAGTGGGAGCTTTTCAAGCGTGAACGGCCCGAGACCGCCGTCGACGAAATCGTCCGCTGGGCCACCCCCGTGCACTGCTTCCAGCGCACCGCCCTGGTCGACAGCGAAATCGGCGGTGTCACAGTGCGTGCCGGACAACGCGTCGGCCTCTTCTACAGCTCGGCCAACTACGACGAAGACGTCTTCGAGAACCCCTTCACCTTCGACATCCTGCGCGATCCCAACCCTCACCTCGGGTTCGGCGGCAACGGCGCGCACTACTGCATCGGTGCCAACCTGGCCCGGATGGAGATCAAGCTGATTTTCAACGAGATCGCCAACCAGATTCCTGACATCTCCAAACTCGGTGAACCGCAACGGCTTCGGTCGGGATGGATCAACGGCGTCAAGGATCTGCAGGTCGCCTACCGGTAGCTGGCTACAATTCCGGGGTGCGTACCCACGGCTGGGCCGGCTCAGCGCCCGCCACCGATGACGAGGCCGTCGCGCGCATTCTGACCGCCGCCAGCAAGGCGATCGACGAGCGCGGCGCCGACTTCTCGATTGCCGACGTCGCCCGCACCCTCGGTGTCACCCGCCAGACCGTGTACCGGTACTTCCCCAGCACCGATGCCCTGCTGGTGGCCGCCGCGGTGCATGCGGCCAGCGATTTCCTCGATCGGCTGGCCGCCCACCTGCAGGGCATCACCGATCCCGTGGAGGCTGTCACCGAAGCCATCGCCACCGCACTGGAGTGGCTGCCGAAGGACAAGCACATCGGCCTGCTGATCGCTCCCGGGCGCGCCGACGCCCACACCGAGTCGGTGACCTCGGATGTGGCGGTCGATTTCGCCCGGGCCGTGCTGCGCCGATTCGACGTCGACTGGGCCAGCCTCGGATTCACCGACGACGACCTCGACGACCTCGCCGAGCATCTGCTGCGGATCATCCAGTCGTTCGTCATCGACCCCGGCCGGCCGCCGCGCACCGGTGAAGCGCTACGCGCCTACCTGCGGCGATGGGTCGGATCTGCTGTCATTGCGGCCGCTGCGTCGCCCTTAGACTGATGAAATGAGCGCGCTCGACGCCTTCTACTCAACCTGGGACCAGGCCCGCAACACCTTCGGCTCCGGCGCGCCACAAACCGGCGCGGAGTTCGACCGCAGCTCGCAGTTGCGTGACATGCAGTCCGCCGTGCAGGCGGCAACCCCAGATTCGCGCTGGCAGGGTTCGGCCGCCGACGCCTACACTGCGAAGAACCAGAAGCACGCCGCCGTCTACGGCAAACTCGCCGACCTCGACCAACGCATGGCCACCGAAGTCGACCGCTCCGCAGCAGTCGTCACCGCCGGCCGCCAAAACCTCGACCAAGTCCGCGACTGGGTCACCACCGCCGCCGCCTCAGCCCCCAACGACAAGTCCGGCGAATACGTCAAACTCGCCATCGCCAGCAAGGGCCTGAGCCAGATCAGCGACATCATCCAGCAGTCCAACAGCCAGATGACCGCCATCGGTGAACGCGTCCGCGGCATCGGCAAGGAATACGACGAAATCGGCGGAGACGACAAAAAGAAAGCCCCCGACGCCAAAGAGATGTCGAACTTCATGGGCCCGAAGTTGACGCCGTGGCCCACTTCCAAGGGACCGGTAATTCTGGATGCCGATGACATCAAGTACGCCGGCAAGGACGAGATTGACTTCAATCGATACAAAGAAATTGTGCCTGGATCGGGGATTTATGTTCCCGATGTGAACAGCCCGTACTACAAGCCACACCCGCCCAAGCATCCGATCAACACCACGGAGATCCAGCCTGGCCCGGTGAGGAGCAAGTACATGCCCTGGCCTGACATTCAGATCGGTCCGGATGCCTGGGTCCCCGACCCACGCAACCCCGATTACAAGCCGACGGAGCCGGTCGTTCCCCTCGATCTCAGCAAGGTGGTGACCGTGCACCTCGACCCAAGCAACCATGTATTCGCACCGTACGGCTACGTTGAGATCGGGCCTGACGTTTGGGTTCCCGGTCCGCTAACCGCGCCGCCACCGCCGATGCAGCCTCGACCGAACTGACAGCTGCACATCGTCGGTGCGCCGACCCCCAATCGCCGGAGGCCCGCTACCCGCGGATCGCGGCCACTGCTTTGACCAATAGCTCCGGAAGCGCTTGCTCAGACTCCTCATCCGAGTCAAGCTGGCCGCGGACAGTGATGTAGATGTTGTCGTCGAGAATCGCCGAGTAGAAGTGCCTGGTTCCGGACACGCCGTAGTCGTAGGTGTATTGGGTTCTGAACGCGAAGGTTGTGGCATGGTCGATCGTCGGCGGCACCAACCGGTCGACCGTTCCGTGCTCCCCTTCCGCCGAGTAGGAAATGTGCTCGCATCCTGTTTGCGGCAGCTCGACCTGCGATAAGTGATCGGATTGCGACGCGCCCACGACAACGTGGGGACCGTCACGCCCAGGTGTATCCAGCGCCGTCGTTAATGCTCCGCCCGATTGCCGAACAGGCTGCAACACCGGCTCACACTGTGGCGGATCGACACTGGTCGACGCAGACCCGACGAGGCGGCCGATTTTCACAGTGTCGATATCGCCCGAGGTCCGGGCCGGGATGACGTTCGGCGTAATACCTTGCGGGAAAGCGTCTTTCACATTCGCCAGGCGGTTGATGTCGTTCTTCAACAGGGGGGCCTTCGATGAGGAAGGCGTATACGTGCCCTTTACGGCCGCGACGGCGTCACCGAGCAAATCCGCAACTCCGGGTGGTTCGGGTGTTTCTTGCTTACGCGAAGTGCGCAGTGTAACCACGACTCGGTCGCCGAGAAATGCTGTGTACTCATACGTGAACGCAACAGGATCGGTCGACACCTGATATCGGATCCCCTGCGTTCTGGCGCCCTCGATGTGCGGAGCCTCGATCCGTTCGACGGTACCGCCGGGCTGACCTTGATCAAGGGTATAGCCGACGTGATCGCAGCCCTGCACGGGGATATCCGCCGTCAGAGGAGCGGCCAGTTTCACAGCCATCATCGAGATGTCGCTGGTGGGCCCTGGGGCGTAGATCCTCGCAACTTCGCTGCCCACTGATACGTCCACTGGCCTGAGCAGCGAACGGCATTGCGGCGGGTCAACACTGGACAAAGTGCCATTTGCGAAACGATCGATATCACCGGGCAGAATGGAATCCACTCGTTGCTTGGGGGTCACCTGCGGTACGTTCCCCGGCGGGAACGCCGGCGCTATCTCACTCAACCGCGAGATGTCGTAGTCCGGGGTCTGGGCCGTGGTGGTCGGAGCCGCATCCCGTGAACTCGGCGAGCAACCGACAACAGCAACGACAACTGTACAGACCGCAACAACGAACGCGGCTATCCGTGACCCCATTGCCCAAGCCTAAGCGACGTACCGATCCTGCCGGACACCAATGAAATCGCCGACCAGGCACCCGTCGGGCCGCCCCTAGACTGAGTCAAACCTGAAGTACGAGGGGCGAAATGACTGAGATACTTGCTGGACACGCACGCAGGTCATTGCCTATGGTGGCCGCGTTCTGCTGTCTCGCACTCGCGACGGCGACAGCCGGCGCACCGACAACTACTGCAACACCGACGAGCCCAACGGTGCTCTCCGTCGACGACATACGCGCTATCACCGGTATTCATGAATTCCACGTCCCGGATGTACCTGGCCACGGCGATCTTGTCGCCCCGGTCCCGATTCCCGATACGCCAGCACTGTGCCGGGCCGTCTACGACCAACCGGTCGTGTTCGGCACGGACTGGACACAGTTCCGCTCAGTCACCTACAGCGCTGACATCCCGCACCCGTTGCTCCCCGGCATCGCCTCCCTTGCCCAGAGCATTGCCATATATCCCGATGCAGGCGCCGCCCGTGGCGCATTCGAGCGGATCGTCGCGGCGGCGCCGGCGTGCTCAGATATGAATGCCGACTACTACCACCGCACGCTGCAGCATCCTGACCCGAACACTCTGATCCTCAACGGCGACATGGTGACTGACGGGTACCGACTGTCGGACACCGCTCTCATCGGAGTGTCGACGCTGGTGCCAAGCGAACTTGCTCCGATCGACGCACTGAATCTTGTCGAGCGGCTCCAGGATGCACAGCGGTAGTACCGCGTGCGCGCCTCACACCACCGTCAACGGCAGTGACTTCCGCGGCTCAAAGACGAACGACGCCCCGCCACTGAACTTGACGACCGCCACCTCACCGAATTCCTTTGCCGCCGTATCAGTTTCAATCACCCGCGCTATCCATTCAGTATCTGATCCGATCACCTCAACAGACAGGTGCGGGTCGACGGCGGCGACGATGGCCTGCAGCGGCCGGGTCTCGTCTGGGCCGGCCAACGACACCCAAGCCCCGTCCTCGTGCGCCGGCGAGCGCCGCACGGACACCACATCAGGTCCGAACTCTGCACTGACGTAAGCGGCCGGGTTCAGCAGAGGATGCAGTTCGAGTACACGCACGGCGCCTTCGATGCCGCCGGGCAACTCGAGCGCACGGTGAATGCGTTCGGCGCCAACGCCTGCCACGCCGATCAGTTGCTTGACACAGATATCGGCGGCCAGGGCAGTGTCGGTACCGGCACGCTTGCCGACCGCGAGCACGAACGCCAGATTCAGCAGGTGCATCTGTAGACACACCTCGTCGGCCATCCGCACCAGTGCGGAATGCGAGAAGGCGGCGAAGTCGAAGTCGGACACCAGCGGGCCCGAGTAGTCGGACTGCCCGGGCTGAGACACGTCGATGTCATCGAGAACCGTTTGGGCAGCGTGGGTTCGGCGAATCACATCCAACACCGGAATGTCGGGGACCTCCGGATAGGACTCGTCGATGATGACGGTCCACGCGCAATGTGGCTTCCGGTCGGCGGGCGTCCGCGGCGGCCGGTGGATCGGTCGGACCTGCGCGCGGCGGTTGGTGGCCAGCGCCGTCGCATCGAACGTCGGGTCCTCGATGTCGTGGCACATGCCGCGCACGTAATCGTCGCCCATTGGCTCGACGTCTAGCAGCGCCCCACAGTGATCGAGCTGGAACTCACCGTGCCAGCGATCGTGCACTGTGTAGCGGAAGTCCATGAACTGCGGTGGCGCACCGATGTCGAGCTGCAGTCCCTTGAAGATGGTGATGACGTCGACGCCCTCGTAATTCAGCGCCTGCTGCATCCGCTTGGTGTAGATCGGACTCGACGCCATCCACTCCTCGATGGCGATCTGCAGCATCTCTGCGCGGCCGAATGACGATATACACCAGGCCATTCCGGATCGGTCGATCAGCTGCCCCATGAGCAGCAGCTCGGGTACCAGCTTGACGAGCTCAGCGTGCGACAGGGAGACGTACCTACTTGTCATCGAGCTCGCTCCCGGTGTTCATCTTGACCGCGGCGTTCACATTGGCCCGCCTGTCCTCGTCAAGTCCCTTCTCAGCCGCCTTGCGCCGCTTCGCCACAACTTTCGACACGGTGCCGTTGAGGCCGGAACCGAGTGGGAAGCCGACGTACTGGGTGAGAAAGATGGCGATGTCCTTGAGTTCTTCCTCGGTGAACTCACCGTTGAGCAGGGCCGCGTTCACCTGAACCTCGGCGAGATCTTGCAGGCCCAGCGCCGTCACCGCCGACAGCGTCATCAACCGCTTCTCGCGCATGGACAGTCCGGGCTTGGTCCAGATGGTGCCGAAGAGATGATCCACCGTCAGATCGAAATAGGGGTCGCCCTCGATGTTGGGCATCTCCCAGCCGTACACCTCGTTCATCTTGGCCAGGCCCTTGGCGCGCAACTCGTCCATCGAAAGTTCTCCTAGTCGTTTCCGTGCGGTACACCGAGACCGTCTGCCAGTCGTTGCAACGCCACCTGAGCCAACGGAAGATCCACCCCCACAACCTCACCCAACCCGAGCGCCAGGTTCAGGTCTTTCTCACCGAGTCCTCGGGTATGGGTAAAGGCGTCGTACAGCCAGTGATCCGGCGTCAGCTCGGACATGTTGTCGCGCACGATGATGGCACCCGGCCCACTGGTCAGCGCATCGGTGTGGCGCACCACCCGGCCGAGTGCCTGCAGATCCAGCCCGGCGGCTTCGGCCAACTTCATCGCCTCACACGCCGCGGCATACGAGGTGAAGGTCAACATGTTGCGAGCCAACTTCATTCGGGTACCGGCGCCGGGTTCGCCGGCGTGGATCACCATCGAGGCGAACTGCTTGAGCGCGGGCTTGATCCGCTCGTAGACGGGACGCTCGGCGCCGACCATGATGGCCAGCTCGCCCTTTTCGGCGGCTCCCCCACCTCCACTGACCGGGGCGTCGACGATGTGGATGCCCTGCGGCTTGTACTGCTCGGCGAGCTCGACGGCGGTGGTGTCGCTGATCGTCGAGTGGATCACGATCACGGTGTCCGGCTTGGCCTTTGCCGCCAGTTCTGCGATGACGGACCGCACCTGCTCGTCGTTGAGCACCGTGATGCTGATGATGTCAGCGTCGGCGACAGTGGCGACGTCATCGGCCAACGTGGCGCCGAGTTCGGCAAAGGGCGCGAGAGCATCGGCCCGCACGTCGTACACGATGAAGCCGCCCGGCCATTCTGCCAAGCGCTTGGCCATCGGAGCACCCATGTTGCCCAGGCCGATGTATCCGTACACAGTGCTGGTCGGCTCCTTGCGCAAGCGCTCGTCGGCACTCATGACCGGATGATCTGTCCGCCGTCGACATTGAAGATCTGGCCGGTGATCCACTTGGCCTGGTCACTGAGCAGGAACAGACACATGCCGACGAGGTCTTCGGGCTGCCCCATGCGGGACAACGGAATTCCCTTGATGATGTCATCCACCATCTCCTTGGGCGTGGTGGTCCGGTTGGCCTCGGTGTCGATAGGTCCGGGCGCGATGGCGTTGATGCGGATGTTCTGCCCACCGAGTTCACGGGACAGCTGCTGGGTGAGGCCGTTGATGCCGACCTTGGCCAGACCGTAGTAGTTGGCGTACAACCAGGCTGCAGTCGAGGACTGGTTGACGATCGCGCCACCGCCACGCTTGGCCATCTTGCGGTACACCGCGCGGGTGCACACCAGCGCACCGTCGAGGTTCACGCTCATGAACTTCTTGTAGTAGTCCCAGTCGACGGTGAGCAGGAAGTCGAGCTTCATGCCGCCGAAGATCGCAGCGTTGTTGACCAGATAGTCGATACCACCGAACTCCGAAAGCGTCTGCGCAGCCATCTCTTTGGCCGAGTCGATATCGGAGACGTCGACGCGTACCGCGAGCGCCGATCCGCCCTCTCCCGTGATGCCGTCAGCGACCTTCTGAGCGCCTTCGACGTTGATGTCGGCCACCACGACTGCCGCCCCTTCACGCGCCAGCGCTTCGGCGTAGGCCTGCCCGATGCCGCCACCGGCCCCGGTGACAATGGCCACCTTGTCGTCGAACTGTCCCATGTCTCAATCCTTTCCCGCCGAATGGCCAGTTGCTGAACGATTCTCGTGAGATCGCGAGTCACAACTGGCCGCTCGATACCGTCTCAACCAGCCAGAGTGGCAATGCATTTGATCTCGGTGTACTCCTCGAAGCCGGCCAGCCCCATCTCCCGGCCGTTGCCGGACTGTTTGTAGCCGCCGAACGGCGCATCTGCCGAGTACCAGATACCGCCATTGACATTGACGGTGCCGACGCGCATCCGCGCAGCCACGGCCTGAGCCCGGGCGTCGTCGCCGGAGAACACCGTGCCGGACAGGCCGTAGGGCGAGTCGTTGGCGATGCGCACCGCATCGTCGTCACCGTCGTGGGCGATCACGGTCAACACCGGCCCGAAGATCTCCTCGCGCGCTACCCGCGCAGAGTTGTCGAGCCCGGCGATCACCGTCGGCGAGATGTAGTACCCGGTATCCAGATCCGCGGGCCGCCCACCGCCGCAGGCGAACCGGCCGCCCTCCTGCAGGGCCAGGTCCAGGTAGGACTGCACCCGGTCCCGCTGCCGCGCTGAGATCAGCGGCCCGCACACCGTGCGCTTGCTGTTGGGATCGCCGGGCTTGATGGACCCGAGAGTTGCGGCAGCGGCCTCGACGGCCTCGTCGTAGCGTGATCGCGGCACCACCAACCGGGTGGTGATGGCGCAGCCTTGACCGGCGTGCATGGCGACGGTGAACGCCGCCATCGCGCACGCACCACCTAGGTCGGCGTCATCGAGCACCAGGAAAGCCGACTTGCCGCCGAGCTCGAGGAACACCTTCTTGATGGTCAGCGCGGCGTCGGTCATCACCGCACGGCCCGTCGCAGTCGACCCGGTGAACGAAACCATGTCCACCCGCGGGTCTTTCGACAGCAGCGCGCCGACAGAGTGGTCGCTGGAGGTGACGATGTTGATCACGCCGGGAGGAAAATCGGTCTGCTCGGCGATGATCTGGCCGACGGCTGCGGCAGCCCACGGGGTGTCCGGGGCGGGCTTGAGGATCAGGGTGTTACCCGCCGCCAACGCGGGACCGACCTTGGCCAGGTTGATCTGGTGCGGGAAGTTCCACGGCGTGATGGCGCCGACGACACCGACGGCTTCGCGAGCCACCACGCGGTTGGTCGGAATCCCTTGCGGGGTGGCATGTCCCAGATCGGTACGCCACTGATAGTGCTCCGCCGTATCGGCCGAGAATGCCAAATCGCCGATGGGCCCTTCCAACTGCGCACCGGCAGTGAGCATCCGCGGTGCCCCCACCTCCGCGATGGTCAGCTCGCGCAGGTCTTCCACGTTCTCCTGCAAGGCGTCCCGCAACTGACGCAGGCAACGCACCCGCAGCGCAGTGTTGGTCGACCAGTCGGTGTCGTCGAATGCCCGCCGCGCCGCCTCGATGGCATTGCCCATGTCCTCGGCGTCAGCATCAGCCGCGATGCCGAGCACCTCTTCGGTCGCGGGGTTGACGGTGTCGAACACTCCGCCGCGACCGGCGACGAGCTTGCCGTCGATGAGCAGTTGACTCTGGCGATCGGCCAGTACCGGCATCGGTGAACTCCACTTCGCGAATTCTGGACAACTGTCCGGCTGTCTCATTTCGAACCATAGCGTCAGAGGCTGCAGACCCGCAAGGGCGCACCACCAGACCGCACCCGGTCGACCGAATTCGATGGCGCTGATCTGCGAATATATGACGCACACTTGCTCAATGTCCGCGTCGTCAGATAATTTGGACATGTGTCCAGCGATGCCGTGGCAGCAGTCACAGAAACACCGCGCAACCGTCGGCAGGAAGAAACCTTCCGCAAGGTCCTCAGCGCCGGGATCGAGATGCTGCGCGAGTCCTCGTACGCCGATCTCACGGTGCGTGCCGTCGCAGCTCGCGCGAAGGTGGCGCCGGCGACTGCCTACACCTACTTCTCCTCGAAGAACCACCTGATCGCCGAGGTGTACCTCGACCTGGTCAACCAGGTTCCGTACTTCACCGACGTCAACGACGCGATGACGACGCGGGTCGACAAGGTCTTGCGCGCCCTCACGCTGGTCGTCGCCGACGAACCAGAAGTCGCCGCCGCATGCACCACCGCCCTGCTCGGTGGCGGCAGCGATCCCGCGGTACGCACGGTCCGCGACCGCATCGGCGGGGAGATCCACAAACGCATCCGCTCCGCGGTGGGCCCGGACGCCGATCCGCGCATCGTCTCGGCCTTGGAGATGACGTTCTTCGGCGCACTGGTCAATGCCGGCAGTGGCGCCTTCACCTACCACCAGATCGCTGACCGGCTGACGTATGTGGTGGGCCTCGTCCTCGGAGAGGACAAGAATGCCTGAGCCTGGGAGAAGACCGATGAGCGCTTGCGCGAAGAGGAGACAACACCGATGAGCGCTTGCGCGAAGAGGAGACAACACCGATGAGCGCGAAAACTGCAGAACTGGTTTTCGACCCCTACGATTACGACCTGCACGAGGACCCGTACCCGTACTACCGGCGGCTACGCGACGAAGCCCCGGTGTACCGCAACGACAAGCTCAACTTCTGGGCGCTGTCGCGGCACAGCGACGTGCTGCGGGGTTTCCGGAACAGCACCGCACTGTCCAACAAACATGGGGTGTCGCTGGATCCGATCTCCCGCAACGACGAGGCCCACCGGGTGATGTCGTTCCTGGCGCTGGATGATCCGGCCCATCTGCGGTTGCGCACTCTGGTGTCGAAGGGGTTCACGCCGCGGCGCATCCGCGAGTTGGAGGGTCGGGTCACCGAGATCGCGGTCCAGCACCTCGAGGCCGCACTGGAACACGAAAGCTTCGACTACGTCGACGAATTCGCCGGCAAGCTGCCCATGGATGTCATCTCCGAACTGATGGGTGTTCCGCAGTCGGACCGGGTCCGCATCCGCGCCCTGGCCGACGGTGTCATGCACCGTGAGGACGGGGTCGCCGATGTCCCCGCGTCCGCCATGCAGGCCTCAGCTGAGCTGCTGGTGTACTACGCCGACATGGTGAAGCAGCGTCGCACGAAGGCCACCGATGACCTCACCTCGGCGTTGATCGAAGCGGAGATCGACGGCGACAAGCTCACCGACGACGAGATCATGGCCTTCTTGTTCCTGATGGTGGTCGCGGGAAATGAGACCACCACGAAACTGCTTGCCAATGCCGCGTATTGGGGATTCAAGAATCCGGACCAGCTGGCGCCGGTATTCGACGATCATGACCTCATCACCCCGTGGGTGGAGGAAACCCTGCGATACGACACGTCCAGCCAGATCCTGGCCCGCGCGGTGGTCGAAGACCTCACCCTCTACGACACCACCATCCCCGCCGGGGACGTGCTGCTGCTGTTGGCCGGGTCCGCCAACCGCGACGAACGCGTCTTCGAAAACCCTGACGAATACCGCATCGGCCGCGACATCGGCTCGAAGCTGGTGAGTTTCGGCAGTGGAGCGCACTTTTGTCTCGGCGCGCACCTGGCCCGCATGGAGGCCCGGGTGGCATTGACCGAGCTGTTCAAACGAATCCGTGGATATGAGGTGGATGAATCCGCGGCCGTGCGGGTGCATTCCAGCAATGTCCGCGGATTCGCGCATCTGCCAATTGCGGTGTCCCACCGCTGAAGCCCAATTGCGGTGTCCCACCGCTGAAACCCATCACAGTGGAGAAACGCTAAATGGCCCGTTTTGAACCGCACCCTGACCGCCGGCCCGCGATCGTCGCAGGCGCCTCCTCAGGTATCGGCGCCGCGACTGCGAAGCAGTTGGCCGCTCACGGCTTCCCGGTCGCGCTCGGCGCACGCAGGGTCGAGAAATGTCAGGAACTCGTCGAGGAGATCAAAGCCGGTGGCGGCGAGGCGATTGCGCTTTCGCTTGACGTGACCGACACCGATTCGGTGAAGTCGTTCGTGCACGGTGCCACTGAGGCGCTGGGCGAGATCGAGGTACTGGTGGCCGGCGCAGGCGACACCAACTTCGGGCGGCTGCACGAGATGAGCACCGACGAGTTCGAGGCCCAGGTGCAGATCCACCTCATCGGGGCGAATCGGATGGCGACGGCGGTGCTGCCCGCCATGGTGGAACGCCGACGCGGCGACGTGATCTTCGTCGGCTCGGACGTCGCCCTGCGGCAGCGGCCCCATATGGGCGCCTACGGCGCCGCCAAGGCCGGCCTGGTCGCGATGGTGACCAACTTGCAGATGGAGCTGGAAGGGACCGGCGTGCGTGCCTCGATCGTGCATCCGGGGCCGACCCGGACGGCGATGGGCTGGACACTGCCCGCCGAGAAAATCGGCCCCGCCCTGGAAGATTGGGCCAAATGGGGGCAGGCCCGCCACGATTACTTCCTGCGTGCCGCTGATCTGGCACGCGCCATCACGTTCGTCGCCGAGACGCCGCGAGGCGGATTCATCGCGAACCTGGAGATTCAGCCCGAGGCTCCGCTCGCCGACGTCAAAGACCGCCAGAAGCTCGCCCTCGGGGGGGAAGGGATGCCCGGACAGTGACCGCTCTGAAGGAAGTACAACGCGTTTCCGGTGGTGCAGAGGAGCACGGCCACCTGGAGGAGTTCCGCACCGACCCCATCGGCCTGATGCAGCGGGTCCGGGACGAATGCGGGGACGTCGGCTGGTTCCAATTGGTCGACAAGCACGTCATCCTACTCTCGGGCGCACAGGCCAACGAATTCTTCTTCCGTTCTGCCGACGAGGATCTCGACCAGGCCGAGGCCTATCCGTTCATGACGCCGATCTTCGGCAAGGGTGTGGTGTTCGACGCCAGTCCCGAGCGGCGCAAGGAGATGCTGCACAACTCGGCGTTGCGCGGTGACCACATGAAGGCCCACGCCGCGACCATCGAGGGCGAGGTGAAGAAGATCATCGCCGATTGGGGCGACGAAGGCGAGATCGAACTGCTGGACTTCTTCGCCGAGCTGACGATCTACACCTCGACGGCATGCCTGATCGGCCTGAAATTCCGTGAACAACTGGACTCCCGGTTCGCTCGGTACTACCACGAACTGGAACGCGGCACCGATCCGTTGTGCTACGTCGACCCGTATCTGCCGATCGAGAGTTTCCAGCGGCGCGATGAAGCGCGCGTGAAACTCGTTGCGCTGGTGCAGGAGATCATCGACCAGCGGCTGGCCAACCCGCCGCGGGACAAGTCCGATCGCGACATGCTCGACGTGCTGGTGTCGATCAAGGACGAAGAAGGCGGCCTCCGGTTCTCGGCCGATGAGATCACCGGAATGTTCATCTCATTGATGTTCGCCGGCCACCACACCAGCTCCGGCACGTCATCGTGGACCCTCATCGAACTGATCCGGCACGCCGACGTCTACGCCGAGGTCCAGAATGAACTCGACGAGCTCTACGCCGACGGCCAAGAGGTGAGTTTCCACGCGCTGCGCCAGATCCCGAAGCTCGACAACGTGGTCAAGGAGACGCTGCGGCTGCATCCGCCGCTGATCATCCTGATGCGGGTAGCCCAGGGCGAGTTCGAGGTCGAGGGGTTCCCGATTCACAAGGGTGACTTCGTCGCGGCGTCCCCGGCGATCTCCAACCGCATCCCGGAGGACTTCCCCGACCCCGACGCGTTCAACCCCGATCGCTACGACAAACCCGAACAGGCCGACGTCGCGAACCGGTGGACGTGGATCCCGTTCGGAGCCGGCCGGCATCGCTGCGTCGGGGCGGCGTTCGCCCAGATGCAGATCAAAGCGATCTTCTCGGTGTTGTTGCGGGAGTACGAGTTCGAGATGGCCCAGCCTGCGGATTCGTATCGCAACGACCACTCGAAGATGGTCGTCCAGTTGGAACGCCCCGCCAAAGTTCGGTACCGCAGACGCACGAAGGGGTGAGCGTCCATGGGTTGCTACCGCGTTGAGGTCGACGCCGACCTGTGCCAGGGCCACGCGATGTGCGAGTTGGAGGCCCCGGACGTCTTCACCGTGCCCAAACGCGGCACGGTGGAGATCACCGATCCCGAACCACCCGACGAGCTCCGCGAGGACGTCGAGCGAGCGGTCGATATGTGTCCCACCCGAGCCCTGTCCATCACCGAGAAGGAATAGCCATGCCGTCGCGCGAAGCACTAGACAACTGGGTCGAACGTTGGCTGCAAGCCAACAAGGACGCCGAGAAGGCCGGTGACTGGAAGCCGCTGGCCGACTTCTACACCGCTGACGCCACCTACGGCTGGAACATCGGCCCCAAGGAAGACGTGATGTGCGTCGGACGCGACGAAATCCGCGACGTTGCACTGGGTCTGGAGATGGAAGGCCTGGAGAACTGGGTCTACGAATATCAGAAGGTTCTGGTCGACGACAGGCAGAGCGAGATCGTCGGCTTCTGGAAGCAGATCGTCAACAAGTCCGACGACACGACCGACGAGATCTACGGCATCGGCGGGAGCTGGTTCCGGCTCACCGAGCAGGACGGCGAGCTGCTGATCGAATGGCAACGCGATTTCTTCGATTTCGGCCATGTCTCGTCGATGTTCATGAAGCTCATCACCTCCGGTGACCTCAGCGCGGGCATGCAGAAGCGCATCGAACGGAGCCTGGCAGGCGAGAAGCTGCCCGGCTACTACCCGCTGGGAGAAGCACCGGTTCCGATCTGGTGAGCCCGAAGGTCAAATGCGACCTTCCTTATGTGACCTAGATAACTTAGTCTGGCGCGGGAAGCCTCCAACGAAAGTAGGACGTGATGAAGACAAAGGGCGCTCTCATCTGGGAGTTCAACCAGCCGTGGTCGATCGAGGAGATCGAAATCGGTGATCCCGTCAAGGATGAGGTCAAGATCCAGATGGAAGCGTCGGGCATGTGCCACTCCGACCACCACCTGGTGACCGGCGGCATTCCGATGGGCGGCTTCCCCGTGCTCGGCGGCCACGAAGGCGCGGGCATCGTCACGGAAGTCGGGCCCGGCGTCGAAGGCATCGAGCCCGGCGACCACGTGGTGTTGTCGTTCATCCCGTCCTGTGGCCAGTGCCCGTCGTGTCAGGCCGGCCTACGCAACCTGTGTGATCTGGGCGCCGGACTGCTCGGCGGTCAAGCCGTCTCCGACGGCACGTTCCGTATTCAGGCCAAGGGCCAGAACGTTTTCCCGATGACCCTGCTCGGCACCTTCAGCCCGTACATGGTGGTGCACAAGAGCTCGGTGGTGAAGATCGACAAGTCCATCCCCTTCGAGGTGGCATGCCTCGTCGGCTGCGGCGTCACCACCGGCTACGGTTCAGCGGTCCGCACCGCCGACATCCGCCCCGGTGACGACGTGGCCATCATCGGCGTCGGCGGTGTCGGGATGGCGGCCTTGCAGGGCGCGGTCAATGCCGGCGCCCGGCACATCTTCGTGGTCGACCCGGTCGAGTGGAAGCGTGATCAGGCGCTCAAGTTCGGTGCCACCCACGTCTACCCGGACATCTTCGCCGCCATGGGGGGCGTCGCCGAGGTGACGTGGGGCCTGATGGCCAAGAAGACGATCGTCACCGTGGGTGAGCTCAAGGGTGAGGACGTCGACAACTACCTCAACCTCACCAGCAAGGGCGGCACCTGCGTGGTGACGGCGATCGGCAGCCTGCTCGACACCAACGTCACGCTGAACCTGGCCATGCTGACGCTCATGCAGAAGAACTTGCAGGGCACCATCTTTGGCGGCGGCAACCCGCACTACGACATCCCGCAGCTGCTGTCGATGTACAAGGCGGGCAAGCTGAACCTCGACGACATGGTGACCCGCCAGTACAAGCTGGAGCAGATCAACGACGGCTACAAGGACATGTTGGAGGGCCGTAACATCCGCGGCATCATCCGCTACACCGACGCCGACCGCTGACCACTTCCCGCCGAAACCGCATTCTGGCCGGAATGCGGTTTCGGCGGATGAGGAGACGAATATGACGCAGACCCAAGAGCTTTCGCCCGTCCAGATCGCCTCGCAAGCATCCTGGCGATGCGTGCAGTCCGGCGACCGGGAGGGCTGGCTGGCCCTGATGGCCGACGACGTCGTGGTGGAAGACCCGATCGGCGAGGCCGTCACCAATCCCGACGGCTCCGGGGTGCGCGGTAAAGACGCCGTCGCGGTCTTCTACGACACCAACATCGGCCCGAACACGTTGACCGTCACGTGCGAGGAGACCTTTCCGTCAAGCTCACCGACCGAGATCGCCTACATCCTGGTGTTGCACACCAGGTTTCCCAACGGCTTCACCGCGACCGTGCGCGGGGTGTTCACCTACAAGGTCAATGAGGCCGGCTTGATCACCAATCTGCGCGGCTACTGGAACATGGACGCGATGACGTTCGCCCAGGAGGGCGAGAGCTGACCGCCGGGGCACTGACCGGCCGCGGTGCCGTGGTGGTCGGCGGCACTCGGGGCATCGGCCTCGCCGTCGCGGAGCTGCTGGGATCGCTGGGTGCGGGCGTCGTGGTCAGCGGCCGCGACGCCGCAGCCGCTGAGTCCGCAGCCGAGCGGGTTTCGGGTGTGGCACATGCGGGTTCGCCGTCTGATCCGGCCGTCGCGGCCGCCCTCATCGACCGGTGTGTTTCCGAATTCGGCAGCATCGACATCCTGGTGAACTGTGCCGGGACAGCCGAGCCGGTCGGCTCGTCCATCCTCAACGTGACCAGTACCCAATTCCGAGATCTGCTCGACGCGCATCTGGTCACGGTGTTCGAGACCTGCCGCGCCGCGGCACCCCGGATGGTGGCCCAGGGCGGCGGAGCCATCGTCAACACCAGTTCGTTCGCGTTCCTCGGCGACTACGGCGGCTCGGGCTACCCGGCAGGCAAGGGTGCGGTCAACGGTCTCACGCTGGCGATCGCGGCCGAACTCAAGGAGCACGGGGTGCGCGCCAACGTGGTGTGCCCCGGCGCGCGCACCCGGCTGTCCACGGGCCCCGACTACGAGCAGCACATCGCCGAGCTCAACCTCCGCGGCCTGCTCGACGACGTCAGCATGCAGGGTGCGCTCGACGCGGCCTCGCCGGACTACGTCGCGCCGACTTACGGCTACCTGGTCAGCGACGCTGCGCGCAACGTGACCGGCCGGATCTTCATCGCCGCGGGCGGTTTCGTCGGTGAATTCGCGCGCCCCACACCCGGATTCATCGCCTACCGGGACCACCACTCGTCACCGCCGTGGACCGTCGACGAATTGGCGCAGCTGATCGGCTGAGACGGTCAGGGGGTCGCTCACTATGCTCGGGGCATGGCGACCGTCTTCACCAAGATCATCAACGGCGAACTACCGGGCCGATTCGTCTATCAGGACGACGAGATCGTCGCGTTCCTGACGATCGCCCCGATGACCCAGGGCCACACGCTCGTGGTGCCCCGCGCCGAGATCGACAACTGGCAGGATGTCGAGCCCGCCGTTTTCGCGCGCGTGATGGAGGTGTCCCAGCTGATCGGCAAGGCCGTGTGCAAGGCCTTCGGCGCGGAGCGCGCCGGTGTGATCATCGCCGGGCTTGAGGTTCCGCACCTGCACGTGCACGTCTTCCCCGCCTACAACCTGTCCGACTTCGGGTTCGCCCACGTCGACAACAACCCGTCGGCGGAATCCCTCGACGAGGCCCAGGCGAAGATCACAGCCGCGCTGGCAGATCTGCAATCCGCGGCAGGCTGACGGTAAAGCGGCAGCCCTGGCCCGGGGCGGTGACCACGCGCACCGTCCCGCCATGGGCGTACACCAATGAATCGACGATCGACAGGCCCAGTCCGGTACCGCCACTGGCCCGAGTGCGTGAGACGTCGGCACGGTAGAACCGCTCGAAGACCCGTCGCGCATCTTCCTGGCTCATGCCGGGACCTTCGTCGCACACCTCGAGCACCGCGTTGTCCCCGTCGGTACCCACCCGCACCGTGATGCCGGCGGTCTCCGGCGTGTGCTGCAGCGCGTTGGCCACCAGGTTTCCCAATACCTGCCGCAAGCGGGCGTCGTCACCGAGCACTTCCGGTGTTCCCGGCCCGTCGAACACTTCCATGGACACCGTGCGCTCGGGTGCGATGGATTGCGCGTCGTGCACAGCGTCGGTGGCCAACGTCAGCAGGTCGACCCGGCGGCGTTCCAGCGGGCGTTGGGCGTCCAGGCGCGCCAGCAGCAACAGGTCCTCGACGAGCAGGCCCATGCGCCGCGACTCACTTTCGATGCGGCCCATCAACATCTCGGTGTCGCGGGCCGCGCCCTGCCGGTACAACTCGGCGAAACCGCGGATGGTGGTCAGCGGTGTGCGCAGCTCGTGGCTGGCGTCTGTGATGAACCGTCGCATGCGCTCCTCGGAACTGCGGGCCTGCTCCGCCGACGCCTCTGACGACGCCACCGCCCGTTGGATCTGGGCGAGCATCCCGTTGAGCGCCAGGGACAAGCGGCCGACTTCGGTCCGCGGATCCCGTTCGGGGACACGACGATCGAGCTGCCCTGCCGCGATCGCGGCGGCGGTCTGTTCAACCTCGACCAGGGGGCGCAAGCTGCGGTGCACCACGGCGTAGCCGGCGATGCCGAGAACCAGCAGCACCGCCGCGCCGATCCCGATCTGCGACCAGATCAGTGCGCGTACCGACGACTGCACGTCGGACAGGTCGATAGCGACCGTGGTGAGCGAGCCGTCCGATGACCGCACGGTCATCGCCCGCCATTGGATGTTGGAGTCCCCGATCGACCCGACGGTCACCGGGATGGGCCCGACGTCGTTGTCGTCGGGCAGTTCGGGTTCGGCTTCCCGGTCGTTGATCGCGATCCAGGTGCGGCCGTCCTCGTCGACGCCACGTACGTAAAAGTTCGACGGCGGCCGAGCCGGGTTCGGACCTTCCATCGGCGTGGACGGCATCCGTCGCGGTTCCAGCGCCCAGCTGCGTGACGCGTCGAGCAACGTCTGATCGATCCGGTCGACCTCGGTGTGCCGCATGATCGAGGTGACGGCGATGCCCGACGCGAGCAAGCCGCACGCCACCAGCACCAAGGCCGCGGCAACCAACCCGACCCGCAGCGGCACGCCCTGTCCGCGCGCGCGGTTAACCCGGTCTAACACCACTCAAGAAGTATGCCGCCGGACAATTGCCGTCTGCGCGCCTCGCCGCGGAGAGTCCTCAGCGCGGCTCGCGCAGCACATAGCCGACGCCGCGCAACGTGTGCAGCAGGCGCTTGTCGCCGGTGTCGATCTTGCGGCGCAGGTAGGAGACGTAGGACTCGACGACGTTGACGTCGCCGCCGAAGTCGTAGCGCCACACGTGGTCGAGAATCTTCGGCTTCGACAAGACCGTGCCGGCATTAATGATGAAGTAGCGCAGCAGCGTGAACTCGGTCGGCGACAGCGAGACGGGCTCGCCGGCCTTCCATACCTCGTGGGTGTCTTCGTCGAGTTCGATGTCGGCGAAGGACAGCCGGGCGACGCGGGTCTCTTCTACTCCACGGCCGGACCGGCGCAGGATCACCCGCAGGCGGGCCACCACCTCTTCCAAACTGAACGGCTTGGTGACGTAGTCATCGCCGCCGAGGGTGAGGCCGGCGATCTTGTCCTGCAGGCTGTCGCGCGCGGTCAGGAACAGCGCGGGGGCGTCGATGCCGTCGGCGCGCAAGCGTCGCAACAGACCGAAGCCGTCCATGCCGGGCATCATCACGTCCAGGATCACCGCGTCCGGACGAACTTCCCTGGCCTTGTCGAGGGCAGCCGCGCCGTTGGACGCGGTATGCACCTCGAAGCCCTGGAATTTGAGGCTGACGGACAGCAACTCCACGATATTGGCCTCGTCGTCGACGACAAGGATCCGTGCTTCAGGGACGCTCTCGGGTACTGCTGGCATGGCCATCCTGCCATGTTGCCGCTGCCGCATGACTTAATCCTGCGCGCTAGCTGTGAGCTTCCTGAAAGTTTTGCTCCAATGAGCCGTGAGAACCCCCGGGGTGATGCCTGCCACACGCACCTAGACTGGCCTCATGAACCTCGGCAAAACCCTGGTCCAGGTTGCCACCGCCCCGGTCAAGGTCGGTCTGGCCGTCGCTGACCTCGGCCTCGGTATCGCCGGGGGCACCCTCAACGTCGTACAACGCTCGCTCAACGACGCCAACCCCATCCAGGGCAAGCCCTCGGTGGCCGGATTGCTCGGACTCGACGACGCGGTGGACCGGGCAAACCGGCTGGCCCACCTCATGGACGACGACGCCCCCATCGGGCGGGCGCTCGCTCCGGAAGGCCCGCTCAATCAGTTACTGCAGCCCGGCGGCCTGGTGGACCAGCTGACCAAACCCGGCGGCCTCCTCGATCGGCTCAACTCCGACACCGGTCCGGTGTCACGCGCGCTCGCCGAGGGTGGCCTCGTCGATCAGATCACCGCCGAGGGCGGGCTCGCCGACCGCCTCACCGCCGAAGACGGCGTCGTGTCGCGGGTACTGGCGCCCGGCGGTCTGGCCGACCGACTGATCGCCAAGAACGGAATCGTCGAGCGGATCCTGCGCGAGGACGGCGTCGCCGACAAACTTCTCGCCGAGAACGGACCTGTCAACCGCGCGCTGCAAGAAGGCGGCCTGGTCGATCAGGTCACCTCCGAAGGCGGTCTGATGGACCGGCTGACCACCGAGAACGGCGCGCTGTCACGGGTCGTCTCGCCCGGTGGGCTGGCCGATCAGCTGCTCGCCGACGAGGGCCTCATCGAGCGGCTGCTGCGCGAGGACGGCGTCGTCGACAAACTGCTTGCCGACGACGGCCTCTTGGAGACCCTGGCGGATCCCGACGGGCCGCTGGCCAAGCTCGTCGACCTTTCCGACACCCTCAACCGCCTGGTGCCCGGCCTGGAAGCGCTGGCCCCGATGGTCGACACGCTGCACGACGCGGTCCTGTCGCTGACCGCAGTGGTCAACCCGCTGAGCAACATCGCCGACCGGATCCCACTCTCCCGGCAACGCCGCCGCACCGCGGCCCGCGTGGTCGCGTCGCAGCGGGTCATCGACCAAGACATGTGACCCGTTAAGATAGACGCCGTCCGCCTCCGTAGCTCAGTGGTAGAGCAACGCTCTTGTAAAGCGTAGGCCGTCAGTTCAATCCTGACCGGGGGCTCAAAACCAGTGCGGCAGCTTGTCAGTGGCTCGTCGTAATGTCCGCGCATGAGGCAATGTTTGGGCTGCGGTGGCCCACTGACGAAGCGCAGCCAAAAGGTCTACTGCGGTAACTCATGCCAGGCATCGGCCCGCCGCCAGGCGAGCACGAAACGTTGGCTCGACTCCGGCAAGGCACGGATCGACGGGCACCAGGGGCACTACATCCGGCAGTACCTCGTCGAGGCTCAGGAAGGCTGCTGCGCGATCTGCGGTGGCGCCACCACATGGCAGGGCCTGCCGCTGGTGTTGGTGCTGGATCACATGGATGGCAATGCGACCAACAACCGCCGGGACAACCTGCGGCTGATCTGCCCGAACTGTGACTCTCAGCTGCCGACGTACAAGAGTCGCAACCGCGGCAACGGGCGCCACTACCGCCGCGAGCGATATGCCAACGGGCAGTCGTACTAGCCACAGATGATTTTGTGGCCCGCCTGCGGTCTACTCGTACATGACCTTCACCACCGCACACATGTCGATCTCACTGGACGGCTTCGTCGCAGGCCCTGACCAGTCGCGTGACGACCCGATCGGCCGCGGCGGCATGCGGCTGC
Source organism: Mycobacterium dioxanotrophicus (assembly GCF_002157835.1). Lineage (NCBI taxonomy): Bacteria > Bacillati > Actinomycetota > Actinomycetes > Mycobacteriales > Mycobacteriaceae > Mycobacterium > Mycobacterium dioxanotrophicus. The sequence goes on from NZ_CP020809.1 coordinate 6,351,601, forward strand.
ATCGATGGCACCTCGAACAACCTCAGCACGACGTCGACGCCCGCTGGACCGCGAACCTGCTTCGCCCTCGTGGGGCATATGTGATGGGCCGCAACATGTTCGGACCGATCCGTGGCGACTGGGAGACCGACGGTGAGCAGTGGCGTGGCTGGTGGGGTGACGAACCTCCTTACCACGCACCAGTTTTCGTGCTGACGCACTACGAGCACGACCCCATCGAGATGGCGGGCGGCACCACATTCCATTTCGTCACCGGCGGCATCGGCGACGCATTGGCGCAGGCCCGCGCTGCAGGCGATGGTGACGTCGACATCGCCGGCGGCGCCTCCGCGGTCCGTCAGGCCCTCGCGGCCGGCGAACTCGACGAGCTGAGCCTCGACATCATCCCGGTGCTGCTGGGACACGGGGAACGCATCTTCGACGAGACCACGGTCAATGAGCTTGAGCTCGTCGAGACCGAGCATTCGCCGTTGGCGACGCACGTCCGCTACCGGTTCACTCGCTAGAGCAGTCGCCCGATAAATACGAACGCGGCCAGCCCGAACAGCACGGCGTTGGCCAGCACGCTGCGCGGCTCATGCAGTCGGCTGTGCGCCCAGGCGGCGCCGATCATCACCACGCAGAGTCCGGCGGCTGCAAGCGGGGTGAACAGCAAGCCGATGCGGGTGAGTCCCGGCGCCACCAACCCGATCACCGCGAGCAACTCCATGGCCGCGGTGAACCGGACCACCGGCATGGGGAACATGGCTATCCCGGTCTGACCGGTGTCCAGCAGCCGTTGTCGACTCATGGTGAGTTTGACCGTGCCGGACAACGCGAATGTCGCGGCCAGGATGAGTTGCGCGGTCCAGAGTGCGGTGTTCATGGTCATGGCCCTTCTCGTCTGGGTGTGCAGACCTGATGACGGACAACCGCCGTCGCCTGTGACATGCGCGCCGGTGTCACAGATGCGCTCTGCGGATCGTCTATGGGGAAGACAGGGAGGTGCCATGACTGACCGGGAAGACCCCGCCGAGCTGCGGCCGCTGCTGTTCTCGATCGCCTACCGGATGCTGGGCAGCGTCACCGACGCCGAAGACACCGTGCAGGCCGCGTACCTGCGTTACTTCGACTATCTGGACCGTGGCAGCGAGGCGGAGTCACCGCGTTCACTGCTGACGACGATCACGACGCGGCTGGCCATCGACCATCTGCGTTCTGCCCGGGTGCAGCGCGAAACCTACATCGGCCCTTGGCTTCCCGAGCCGTTGCTCACGTCCGCCGATCCGGACGTCGCAGAGCTGGCGGCGACGTCGGATTCGCTGTCGATGGCATTCCTGGTGCTCCTGGAAACCCTCTCGCCGGTGGAACGCGCGGTGTTCCTGCTGCGTGAGGTGTTCGCCTACGACTACGACGACATCGCAGGCATCGTCGGAAAAGAACCCGCGAATTGCCGCCAGCTGCTCAACCGGGCCCGTCGGCACATCGAGGCCGGGCGGCACCGGTTCGATGTCGACGCCGCGCACCGCACCGAGTTGGCCGACCGGTTCTTCCGCGCCGCCGAAGACGGCGACCTCGAGAATCTCGTGCAGCTGTTGGCTGCCGACGTGGCGTTCTACGGCAATGGTGGCGGACAAGGTCGGGGCCTGCCGCGACCGGTGTTCGGATGCGACCGGGTCCAGCGGGTGCTGGCCGGGATCGTGCGGGCGTATCGCGGAGTCGGCGCGCGGCTCCAGCGCTCACTGGTCAACGGGCAACCCGGGCTGCTGGCCTTCGACCCCGACGGCGCGCTCATCAACGTGCTGACCGTCGACGTCGAGGGCGACAGCATCTGCACGGTCCGCTCGGTGATCAATCCGGACAAGCTGGACCACCTCGGCTTCCCGCTCTCCCCCTTGGCCCGGCGGGCGACGCGATGACCCCGGACTACGAGACCATCGATTATTCGCGGCGCGCCGACGTCGGAACCCTGACATTGAACCGTCCGGCCAAACTCAACGCGCTGAACCCGCAGATGCGCGAAGACCTCGGTCGTCTCGGCGCGCTGTTGGCCGATGACGACACGCTGCGGTGCCTGGTCGTGAGGGGCGCGGGACCGTCGTTCTCGGCGGGGCTGGACCTGGCCGAGGCGATGACGGGCACGTTGGCACAGTTCGTCGCCCGCACACCCGACGCCGAAACGTTCGAGCTGGGCCTGACTGTGGCCGGGGTCTTCGAGTTCATCCCTCAGCTGCCCTGCCCCAGCGTCGCGGCCGTGCGTGGCCACGCCTACGGCGCGGGTCTTCAATTGGCGCTGGCCTGCGACTTCCGGATCTTCGCCGCCGACGCCCGCGTCGGTCTCACCGAATCACGCTTCGGCCTGCTTCCGGATATGGGTGCCACCTTCCGGTTTCCGCGCATCGTCGGTGAAGGTCGCGCCCGTGAGCTGATCCTGCTCGGTGAAATCATCGATGCGGCAGAGTCGTTGCGCATCGGGCTGGCGAACCGCGTCGTTCCTGGCGACGAACTCGATTCCGCTGCTGCCGAATTCGCTGACCGGCTGGCCGCCCAACCGCCGCTCGCCGTCCGGGGTGCGCGGGCCGCCATCGAGGCCGGCCGCCACCTGGGGCCGGCAGCCGCCTTGCGGGTCGCCGTCGAAGCCCAGGCCCGCTGTCTGAGCTCAGCGGATTTCAGGAAGGGTTTCCCATCGGACGCCCGGTGACTTAGCCTCCGACCATGAAGCGTCTGGGGTCAACGCTCACGGTTCTCGTCCTCGCCATCGGTTTTCTGCAGGCATGCGACAAACGCACCGAACCCGAGGCCGGTTCCGGCGACACCGCTTTCCAGCAGCTCACCGCCGAAATCCTCGAATACACTTACCGGCAGAATCCTTCCCACGCCACGTCGCTGGGTATCCACAAGTACGACGACGTGATTCCCGACTACTCGGCTGCCGCCGTGACCGCCGAGGCCGAAGCCGTGAAGTCCTTCCGGTCGCGCCTCGACGGAATCGACGCCGACGCCCTGACCTTCGACGATCAACTCGATCTCGAGCAGACCAAACACGCGCTGGATGGAATCCTGTTGCAAGATCAGGTTGTTCGCCGCTGGGCGAAGGACCCCGACGCCTACAGCAGCGGGATCACCAATGACGCCTTCGTCATGATCTCCCGCAATTTCGCGCCGCCGGAGCAGCGCCTGCGGTCACTGACCAACCGGTTGAAGCTGATGCCGAACGCCTTGTCCGAGGCCCGGGACAACCTCGACGATCCGCCGCGGATCTACACCCAGATCGCCATCGACCAGCTCGACGGCAACCGGGACTTCTTCGCCCACGATGTGCCTGCGGCCTTCACCGGAGTGAAAGACCAGGCACTGCTTGCGGATTTCGCGACGGCAAACGCTGCGGTGGTCGCCGCGCTCGACGACTACAAGACCTGGCTGCAGAACGACCTGCTGCCCCGGTCCAATGGATCGTTCGCGTACGGCCCGGACACCTATCGGAAGGTGCTGGCCGCCGACGAGATGATCACCACACCGCTACCGGATCTGTTGACCATCGCGGAGGCAGACCTCAAGCGCAACCAGCAGGCGTTCGCCGACGCGGCCCATGCGATCGACCCCGCCAAGGCGCCGGTGGATGTGCTGGCCGATGTGCAGAAGGACTACCCGCCACCGACGCAGCTGCTCGCTGTGACGCAAAGCAATCTCGACAGCATCGAGCAGTTCGTCCGCGACAAGCAGATCGCCGACATCCCGCAGGCGCCTGCGGCTCGAGTGGTGGAGACCCCGCCCTTCCTGCGGGCCACCACGTCGGCGTCGATGGACATCCCCGGTCCGTTCGAAAAGGTCGCGACCGAAGCGTATTTCAACATGACCCTGCCGGATCCGAGCTGGCCGAAGTCCGAGCAGGACGAGTTCATGGCGCAGTGGTACCGCCCGGCGATCAGCAATGTGTCGGTGCACGAGGTGTGGCCCGGGCACTACCTGCAGTTCCTCTACGCCAAGGACTACCCCTCCGACGTCCGCAAGGTGTTCAGCGCGGCCAGCAATTTCGAGGGCTGGGCGCACTACTGCGAGCAGATGATGCTCGACGAGGGCCTGCACGGTGGCGATCCGCGAGATCGGCTGGCGCAGCTGCAGGATGCACTGCTGCGCGATGTCCGCTTCATCGTCGGGATCAAGATGCACACCGAGGGGATGACGGTCGAGCAGGCGCAGCAGATGTTCGTCGAGCAGGCGTACGAGCCTGCGCCGGTGGCGGAGTCGGAAGCCAAACGCGGCACGTCAGATGCGACGTACGGCTACTACACCATGGGCAAACTGGCGATCCTGAAACTACGCGACGACTACCAGGCGAAGATGGGCGACGCCTACTCACTCAAGGGCTTCCACGACGCCTTCGTGAAGATCGGGCCTCTGCCCTTGCCACTGATCCGTAGGGCGATGCTCGGTGAGACCGGCGATCTGTTCTAGGTCGCCCCGGGCGTGCTCGTGAGCTTGCGCAGCGTCTGGTATTCACTGTCGCGATAGGGCCGGCCGTCGGGCTGCAGCAGGTCGCTGAACCACACCTTCGGCAAAGTCTTGTAGGGATGGCTCCAGGAATCCCACGGGAAGTACGTCTGGGTCTTCCCGGCCACCAACCCCCAGGTGTAGGCGCCGACGTTGTGCCGCTTGGCAACCGGCAGCACGCCTTCGATGGTGCTGCCGAGCGTGCGGGCCAGGTACTCGGTGCACAGGATCGGTCTCCCCAGCGGCGCCAACTCCCCGATCCGCGCTTCGAACTGATCGGGCGTGCCGTAAGAGTGGAACGTGATGATGTCGGAGTTGTCGAGCTGGAAGCCGCTCATCGCACTGCGGTCACCGGATCCCCAACTGCCTTGCCAGACACCACTGGTCAGCGGCTGGGCCGGATTGACCGACCGCGCCCACTGGAACACCAGCGGGAGCAGCGCTCCGACCTGCTGCTGCTTGTCTTTGCGTTCGACGGAACGGTACTGGCCCGCGGGGTTGTCGGGCTCATTCCACAGGTCCCAGCCGAGCACCCTTTGGTCGTTGCGGAACTGGCCGATCACGCCCGTCACATAGTCGTAGAGGACCTGCCGATACCGAGGATCGGCGATGCGCTCGGCGCCGGGACTCTGCACCCAGCCCGAGTTGTGCACGCCGGGTCGCGGCGCCCGCTGGGCACCGAGCCGCGGATAGGGATCCCAGCACGAGTCGAAGAACACGAACAGCGGTTTGATGCCGTGGTTCGCCGAGAGACCGACGAATTGCGCCAGCCTGCTTTGGAATCCACCGCGGTCCTGCGCCCACAGCAGATCATGAAGAAAGACCCGTACAGTGTTGAACCCCAGCAGCCGGGCCGCACCCAGTTCGGCGTCGATGCGCCGCGGGTCGTACGTGCCTGCCTGAAACATCTCGATCTGGTTGATCGCGGTCGACGTGATGAAGTTGGCACCGACCAACCAGCCCTGGGCCTGGTACCACGCGTTGGCGCGGTCGGCCGGCCACCGCCCGGTGTCTGCGCCGGCGCTAGGCATCGCGGACATGGCGGGTAGAGCCGCGGCGGCTGCCAGCGCCAGCGGGAGTTTCAGGGCCGTTCGACGGTGCACCAAGTGACCGTAGTGTGTGCGGAGGATGGGCTTCGTCTCTCGTATCACTTTGAAATCGTTGAGGTTTCAAATCGTTATCCATCAGGGTCGTGTGCACACGCAAACGCATACCCGGGACAACCTCGAGGCGAAACGTCTCGATGCGTCTGTGACCCGAACCTCGTGGCTGACGTCGCCCCGAGTGAAAATTGGCACCTCCGTCAGAGGTGGTTCATCGCGAAAGATGAGGCGCTGCGGGTGATCCCGGTTCAGTCGAGGGGGACGTCGAGAAACGGTCGTGGCTCGGCTGCGCCCGGGCCGTCGAAGTGCCACCACTCCCCCGAGTACACCGAGAGCCCTCCGGACTGCATGGCCTGCCGCAGACGGGCTCGGTTGGCCTGCTCGGTGGGACTGACACCGTCGGTCGCATACGCCTTGGCCCGCGGCGTGAAGTCGTCGAACCCTGTTCCCATGTCGACGCCCGCGATGGTCACGTCCACCGAGCGACCGGCCTCGTGACTGCGCGCCGACGTGCCGGGCCGCGCCACCCAGTTCGGATCAGGCACGGCCTGGAACATTCGGACCTGTACTTCGTGCGGGCGGTAGCAGTCCCAGAACACCAGCCGGTCAGGGCGCAGTGCCGCGGCGGCCGCGGCCAGCCCGGCCGCCATGGATTCGTGCACGAGGCAGTGGGCGTCGGCCGGGTAGAGCTGCTGGCCGACGAAGTTGTCCGTGGTGGCGTAGCGCAGGTCGACGATCGCATCGGGCACCACGGTGTGGATGTCGACGAGACCGGCGTCGGCCGCGGGCACGGCCGACGCCGCGGGTGTCGGAGCCAGCACGGCAGCCGCGGTCACCAGCAGTCCGAACGCGATGGGACGCATAGTCGGCAAGCCTAAAGGTCGGTCGCGATCGCAGTGGAAATGCCACTCTCTTCTAGAGGAAGATTTCCTTCCGTTGTACGATAATCATGCTCTACTTACGCGCAGAAGTAGCCCACGAATCGGAGCGATACATGGCGTCAGCCACATCCGGGACCGTCAGTACCCGCTATGCAGGCCGGCGGATCGAGCGCGTCGAGGACACCCGATTGCTCACCGGTCGCGGCACCTTCGTCGACGACATCACCCGCCCCGGCATGCTGCACGCCTGTTTCGTCCGCAGCCCCTTCGCACGCGCCACCATCACGGGCATCGACACCGCTGCGGCACTCGCCCTGCCCGGCGTCCGCGCTGTGTTCACCGCGGCCGATCTGAACCCCGACGTCAAGGAGGCCTGGCATGCCGTGGCCGGCAAGGACATGCCGGACACGCCACGGCCGCCGCTGGCCGAGGGCGAGGTCAAATTCGTCGGCGACCCCGTCGCCCTCGTGATCGCCGAGAGCCGGTACGTCGCCGAGGATGCCGCCGACCTGGTCGACGTCGGCTACGACCCGCTACCCGCCATCGCCGATTTCCGTGACGCGCTGACCTCCGACATCGCGGTGCACGCGGCGTATCCGGACAACAACGCGGGCGGTCTCGCGGGGGCACCACCCGACGAGGACACCTTCGCTTCGGCCGCCCATGTGGTCAAAGAGCATATCTACCAACAGATGTACGTTCCGGTGCCGATCGAGACCCGCGGCATGGTCGTCGAATGGGCGGCGTCGACCGGCGAACTGACCATCTGGGCGTCCACCCAGACTCCTCACGAACTGCGGGCCTTCGGAGCTCGGCTGCTGGGCATCCCGGCCCAGCACGTCCGCGTCATCATGCGCGACACCGGCGGCGGTTTCGGGCAGAAGGTGGTGCCGATGCGCGAGGACATGTGCATCATGCTGGCCGCCCGCAAGGTTCCGAGCCCGCTGAAGTGGATCGAGGACCGCCGGGAAAACCTGATGTCCGCCGGGCAATCCCGGCACGTCGACGGCGACGTGCGGATGGCGTTCGACGACGACGGCACCATCCTGGCCGCCGACATCGACTTCATCCAGGACGTCGGCTCCTACCCCACCCCGTATCCGGTGCTGACCACCGCGGCCATCGGCATGTTCTTTCCCGGTCCGTACCGCGTACCCAAGGCCAGCTTCAACTACAAGACGGTGTTCTCCAACACCGCGGGCCTGCACGCCTACCGCGGGCCGTGGCAGTACGAAACCCTCACGCGGGAAATACTTCTCGACGTCGCGGCCCGCAAGATGGGCCTCGACCCGGTGGAGCTGCGCCGCCGCAACCTGTTGCGCCGCGACGAGATGCCGTACTTCAACCCCAACGGCATGCCCTATGACCACGTCGCCCCGATCGAGACCTTCGAACAGGCGGTGAAGATCCTCGACCATGAGGGCTTCCGCAAGGAACAGGCCGAGGCGCTCGCCCAGGGCCGCTACCTCGGGCTGGGTTTCTCCGCCTACATCGAGCCGACGGGTGCGGCCACCGGCCACCTGGCCACCGAGGGCTGCACGATCCGGATGGAGCCGACGGGAAAGATCAACGTCTACGTCAACGGTGGTTCGACTGGAAACAGTTTGGAGACCACCGTCATTCAGCTCACCGCCGATGCCCTGGGCGCCGATATCACCGACGTCGCCACCATCCAGGGCGACACGGCGGTGACGCCGTACGGCGCGGGCACGCAAGGCAGCCGCAGCGCGCCGATGACCGCCGGAGCGGTCAATGAGGCAGGCACCATCCTGCGCAAGCAACTCGTCGCCATGGCCGCGGCCAGGCTCGGCGTCGAAGAAGCCGAGATCGAACTCGCCGGATCACGAGCGGTCGCTCGCGGAGACACCGAAAAGGCCGTCACCTTCGCCGATCTCGCCTACCGCGCATACTACGAGCCGCAGCAGCTGCCGCCGGGCATGTCGGCGACGCTGGAGGCCACGGCCCGCTTCACCGCGCCACCGACCGCACCGATCCACTGGGCCAACGCCACCCACGCCTGTACGTGCGAAGTGGATCTGGACACCGGCCGGGTCCACATCACCCGCTACATCGTCAGCGAAGACGTCGGCCCGATGATCAACCCGAACGTCGTCGAAGGGCAGATCGCCGGCGGCACCGTGCAGGGTATCGGGGGCGCCCTGCTCGAACAGCTCTCCTACGACGAGGCCGGAAATCCGCTCTCCTCAACCTTTGTCGACTATCTGCTGCCCACCGCCACCGAGGTGCCGCTCATCGAGTACGGCCACGTCGAGATCCCCGGGCCTGGCGTGGGTGGCTACAAGGGAGCCGGTGAGGGCGGCGCCATCGGATCCACGCCCGCCGTGATCAACGCGATCAACGACGCCCTGGCCCCGCTCGGAGTCACTCTGACAACCCTGCCCGCAAGCCCGGCCGCCATCGTCGCGGCACTCGAACGATCCGAAGGGAAGGACCACTAGCCGTGGAGCTCAACAACGAATTCCGGGTCGCGGTGCCTGCGGCGAAGACCTGGGAGGTGCTCACCGACGTCGAACGCGTGGCCCCCTGCCTGCCGGGCGCGACGCTGCTGAGTGTCGACGGTGACGACTTCACCGGCGCCGTCAAGGTCAAGGTCGGACCCATCACCGTGTCCTATCAAGGCAACGCGGCCTTTCAGGAGAAGGATGCGCAGGCCCAGCGCGTCGTGCTCAAGGCCAACGGCAAGGAGACCCGCGGCAATGGCAGCGCCGCCGCCGTCGTCACCGCCCAATTGAAAGACGACGGCACCGCAGGCACGCTTGTCTCGGTCACCACCGACCTGACCATCTCCGGGAAGGCCGCGCAGTTCGGCCGCAGCGTGCTGAGCGATGTCGCCGCAAGCCTGATCGACCAGTTCGCCAACAGTCTCGAGGCCGAACTGCTCGCCGGTACCGCGCCCGCGGCCGAAACCGACTCGGCGCCAAGCACACCCGGAGCTCAGCAGGGCGCCCCGATCAACGCGATCGCGCTGGCCAAGGTGATGGCGGTGCCGATGGCCAAGCGGTTCGCCCCGACCGTCGGCGCCGTCGCCGTCGCGGGTGTGCTCGGCTACCTGCTGGGACGGGCCGGCCGGCGAACCCCTCGGCACCCGGTCCCGACGCCCGAGGATCTGCATGCCGCGCTGCTCCGGTTGGTGTCGTGAAAGCCGCACCGTTCGCCTATCACCGGCCGACCGGTATCGACGACGCGGTCGCCTTGCTCGGTGAGTACGGCGACAACGCGAAAATCCTGGCCGGCGGGCAGAGCCTGGTGCCGATGCTGGCCATGCGGCTGACACATTTCGACAACCTCATCGACATATCCCGTGTCGCCGGGCTCAACGATATCGACCGGCGCGGCGACGAGGTGGTGATCGGCGCCGCCACGCCCCATGCGCTGGTCGGCCTCGACGACGAAGTGGCCGAAGCGGTTCCGCTGCTCACCCTGGCCACCCCGCACATCGGGCACTTCCAGATCCGTACGCGCGGCACGCTCGGCGGCGCGATCGCCCACGCCGACCCGGCCGCCGAATACGCGGCTGTGGCACTGGCGCTCGACGCCACGATCGAGGCCACCTCACCGCGCGGCACCCGCGCGATCCCGGCGAGTGAGTTCTTCACCGGGCTGTGGGAGACCTCACTGGCCGCCGACGAGATCCTCACCGCCGTACGGTTTCCCGTGTGGTCTTCGCGCAGTGGCTTCGCGGTCGAGGAGTTCGCCCGCCGCCACGGTGATTTCGCCATCGCCGGCGCCGTGGTAGGTATCGAGCTCGACGACGACAACCGGGTGCACAGGTGCGGCATCGGCCTGCTCGGCCTGGGTTCGACGCCGAAGCGGGCCACCGCGGCCGAAGCCGCGGCGACCGGAATGCCGATCGGCGACGTGACCGCCGAGCGCATCGGCGAACTCGCGATGTCGACACTGACCGACATCCCTTCGGACCTTCAGGGCTCGGCGTCCTATCGGGCGCGCGTCGGTGCCACCATGGTGGCCCGGGCCTGGAAACACGCAAGCGTGGAGGCGCTCAATGCATGAACTGCCGGTTGCGGTTTCGGTCAACGGCCGCGATTACCGCAGCATGGTCGAGCCCCGCGTCACCCTCGCGGATTTCCTGAGGGAGAACTGCGGGCTCACGGGCACGCACCTCGGCTGTGAACACGGCGCGTGCGGTGCCTGCACCGTGCTGCTGGACGGTCAGGCCGTGCGGTCGTGCCTGATCTTCGCGGTGCAGGTGGACGGCCAGGAGGTGACGACCGTGGAGGGGATCGAGGGTCCCGACGGTGAGCTCTCGCCGGTACAGGCCGCGCTCAAGGAGTGCCACGGGCTGCAATGCGGCTTCTGCACACCGGGTTTCGTCACCTCGATCACCGCGCTGCTGCGGGACAACCCCGCACCGACCGAGGCCGAGATCCGCGAGGGGCTCTCCGGCAACTTCTGCCGGTGCACCGGCTATCAGGGCATCATCACCGCGGTACGGCGGGCCGGTGAGACCGCAGAGCTCAACTCTCCAGCTCAGCAATGACTTTCGCGATGCGACGGGCCCGGGTGTCGGCTGCCTTGGCACCTTCCACCGCGGTGACGTGGCCCTTCTGCTTGCTGTAGGACAGCGCCTCCCAGCGCTTGGCCGCTGCGGGTGACGCGTCGAGCGCAGCGCGCAGATCCTCGGGTGCCTCGACGAGGCGCGGCTCGGTGTCGACGGTCAACTCGACATCTATCGCGTCGCCCCCGTTGATGCCGGATTCGGTGCGCCGTTCGGCACTGAACGGGATGAGGTACTTTCCGCCCATCGGGGCGACGGTCGAGCGGTACCGATAGCCGTTGACGTCGACCACCACAGCCGGACGCTTGCCGGCACCGAGCGCCTCCACCACCTCGGCAGGAACCTCGATGCCGGTGTTGTTGCCCATCTGGAGCATTTCCGTCGAGAATTTCATGAGCCCTCCCGACTCCAAACTAACCCGGTAGGAGTGGAGTCATGAGGATTGGATTGATCGGGTTGGGCAAGTAGTGACCAGTGGCCAGTTATGACACGGAAATTCGGAAATTCACGTACGTAACTGGCCAGTCGGCCGCTAGGACTGCACCACGCCGCGCAACCCGTCGGCTCCGAAGAGTGGCTCGAGCATCGCGGAGATGTCGGGGCCGCGGCGCAGCCCGTGGCCGCCGTCGACGTTGATGGCCTGCCCGGTGATCCAGCCGGAGGCATCGCTGAGGAGGAACACCGCCAGGTTCGCGATGTCCTCGACCTCACCGAACCTCGGCAACGGCGTGCAGGCCTGGTAGTCGTCGCGGGCGGCCGGTAACTCGAAGACCGGGCCGACCATGTCGGTGCGGGTCAGCCCGGGCCGGATGCTGTTGACCCGCACCCATGATGGCCCGAGCTCGTCGGCGGCCAGCTTGAGCAGGTGATCGAGCGCGGCCTTGCTCACGCCGTACGCTCCGAACCACCGGTGGGTGTTGCTCGAGGCGATCGAGGAGATCCCGACGAACGATCCGCCGCCGCCGCGCACCAGCTCGCGCCCGGCATGTTTGAGCAGGTACATGGTGCCGTTGACGTTCAGGTCGATGGTGCGCCGCCACAGCTCGGAGTCGATCTGGGTGATGGGCCCGATGGTCTCCGACCCGCCCGCGCTGTGCACGACGCCGTGCAATCGGCCGTGCCAGGCGGTGGCGGCGTCGACTGCGCGGCTGACCTCGTCCTCGTCGGTCACGTCGGCGGGTTCGTACCGCACCGAACCGGGGCCTTGTGCGGCGATCTCGTCGGCCGCGGCACTGAGCTTGTCAGCGTTGCGACCCACGAGCACGGCGTTACCGCCGGAGGCGACGATCGCGGCGGCGGCACCTTTGCCGATGCCACTACCGCCGCCAGTTACCAGATACGTCCGATCCGCCAACGACAGCTGCACCGCTGCGACTCCTTAAAACTGGAACACGTTCTTATTGCGTCAAGGTGTATCACGCCGGGCCGGCTTCGGGGCACCCAATGTGCGCCAATCCGGCACATCGGGCGGCAGACCCACCGGGAACCGGTTCTCGTTGGCCGCCGCCCAGTGCGCGTGGCCGAGTTCATGGATGTGGAAGCCGTGCCGCAACGCTTCGGTGAATCCCATCGCGTCGCTGGCCGCGTTGACCGAATCCTTGATCAGCAGCGCCGCCATGGTCGGCCGCTCGGCGATACGGCGCGCGAATTCCAGTGTCTTGTCCTCGAGTTCGTCGCGCGGAAAGATCTTCGACACCATGCCGAGCCGGTAAGCGTCCTCGGCGTCGATCGAATCACCGGTCAGCAGGAGCTCTTTGGCTTTACGGGGTCCGAATTCCCAGGGATGGGCATAGTATTCGACACCGGGCATGCCCATCCGCACACCCACGACGTCGCTGAACTTGGCGTCGTCGGCCGCCACGATCAGATCGCACGCCCAGATCAGCATCAGCCCGGCCGAGATTGCGTTGCCCTGCACCTGGGCGATGGTGATCTTGCGCAGATCGCGCCAGCGCCGGGTGTTCTCGAAGTAGAAGTGCCACTCCTGCAGATACGTCCGCTCCGCGACACCCGTCGCGGTGGCGCCGTGGGAACCGAACGTCGGATGCTGACCGGGGCCCGGTTGGCGTTCGGCGAGCGCCTCCTCCGAGCCCAGGTCGTGGCCGGCCGAGAAGTTCTTGCCACGAGCAGCGAGGATCACCACCCGGACCGTGTCGTCGGCCTCGGCCCGGCCGAACGCCTCATCCAATTGCACGAGCAGCGTCCGGGTCTGGGCGTTCTGCGCCGCCGGCCGGTTGAGCCAGATCCGCGCGATGCGGCCGTCGTCCAGAGTTTCGTAATCGACCTGGCGCGTCGAGCCGTCGTCGGAACTGACCATCGCAAACCACCTTGTCGAGCGGGCCGGCACGTAACAAACTGCACATTACGTGTATCACGCGAAGCTTCCGTCACCGGTCCAACAGCAACTTGACAGTGGGCTCACAGGCGCCACCCCGGCACGCGCCGACACCCCCGATCCTGCAGCGCATTTCGCCGGTTACGCGTAATCTGTGCATCACCAGACGACATCGTGGCCAACGATGGTGCAACCATCGCAACCGTGCAGTCAGCAAACTGGTCAGCACTCGAGAGAAAGCATGACTCATGGCCATTTCCCAGCTTTCAGCACGCCGGTTCATCGTGGCGGGAGGACTCGCGCTGGCAGTCGTCGGCGCGCCCGCGCTGACCGCATTCACCCTGCCCGCCACTGCGCTCGCGGACTGCCCCAGCGGCGAGTCCGAGGACCTCTTCACCGGGATGTGCACGTCGGACATCGCGCCGAACACCCCGTCGATCAGCTCGGCGCCGGATCAGCTCCCGCAGATCAACGGGATCCCTTGCACCGGAGGCAATTCCGGTCAGTGCATCGGCCTTTCCGAAGAGCAGCAGGCACAGGGACCGCAACCGGTTCCGCAGTCGACCGTGGGCAGCAGCCCGACTGTCACCGGTTCCATCGGCTGACACAGCGGATCCGCAGACCGCACCCAGGAAACGTCCAGCAGCCATAAGCTGCCAGGTGTGATCCCACGCCTGACTCTGACCGCCGGTTTCGCGGTGGCCATCGCCGGTTCGACGCTGCTCGCTCCCGCTGCGCACGCATCGTGCACAGCCGGCGAGGAAGAGGACGTCTACACGACCGTGTGCACGCCGTTCATGGCGCCGAACACCACGTCACCGTTCACAGCCATCCCGGGAAATCCGGACATCCCGGCAATCGACGGTGTGCCCTGTACCGGTCGCGACTCCGGTCAGTGCATCGGGCTGGCCGAGGACGCCGAGGCGGCGGGGCCCGAGGTGGTGCCTCGCACGACCATCAGCGCGAGTCCGTAACCCGGCACGCTGCCAGACAACAGACAGAACCAATGCAGATTGCGCTCAGCTTTCATAGAATCCACCGACAAGCAGTCGAATAACTACAGAAAGCGTGACGATGGCGACCTTCCCGTTCTCGATGCGACGTTTGATCCTGGCCGGCGGGTTCGCCGTCGCAGCGGTCGCTGCCCCGGCAATTGCCGTTGCCGCCCTCCCCGCGTCGTCCGCACCCGCCGTGGCATGCGTCGCCGGTGAAGAAGAAGACCTCTACACCGGCATGTGCGTCCCGCACACCGTGCCCAACTCCGGTTCGCCGATCGCGGCCACCCCGGACAACCCGACGCTGCCGTCGGTCGACGTGCCCGGTGGCGGCGGCTCGATCCCGTGCACGGGCGCCAACTCCGGCGAGTGCATCGGCCTGTCCGAGGAACAGCAGTCAGAGGGCCCGCAGCCGGTCCCGGAATCGACAGTCGGCAGCAGCCCGACCGTCACGGGTTCCATCGGCTGACGGCCGCTGTGGCGACCGGTCGCTGCCCGGTCGCCTAGAGTTGCCGTATGTCCGCAAAAACTGATCCCACCGATATCGACGATGTAGAACCGTTAGCCGATAGCACCGCCAGCCAGGCCAGACGGGTTGTTGCCACCTACGCGACCGATGCCGACGAATGTCGGATGTTCCTTTCGATGCTCGGCATTGGGCCGTCGAAAATCGAGGCGTAAATGGCTCCGGACGGCGGTCTGACGGCTGCCTCCGGGGAGTCCGATTTCGTCGTGGTGGCCAACCGGCTGCCCATCGACCTTGAGCGGCTGCCCGACGGCACCACCAGGTGGAAGCGCAGCCCAGGTGGGCTGGTCACAGCCCTGGAGCCGCTGCTGCGGAAACGCCGCGGCGCGTGGATCGGTTGGGCAGGCATACCGGACAGCGACGAAGAACCGATCGTCCAGGACGATCTGCGGCTCCACCCGGTGCGGCTGTCGGCCGCTGACGTGGCGGCCTACTACGAGGGGTTCTCGAACGCCACGCTGTGGCCGCTCTACCACGACCTCATCGTCAAACCCGAGTACCACCGGGAATGGTGGGACAGCTACGTCGAGGTGAACCGGCGCTTCGCCGAGGCCACCGCCCGGGCCGCCGCGCACGGTGCCACCGTGTGGATCCAGGATTACCAGCTGCAACTGGTGCCGAAGATGCTGCGCATGCTTCGGCCCGACCTGACCATCGGCTTCTTCCTGCACATCCCCTTCCCACCGGTCGAGCTGTTCATGCAGATGCCGTGGCGGACCGAGATCGTCGAAGGGCTGCTGGGTGCCGACCTGGTCGGCTTCCACCTGCCCGGCGGGGCCCAGAACTTCCTCGTGCTGGCCCGTCGTCTCGTCGGCGCGAACACCTCACGCGCGTCGATCGGGGTGCGGTCACGCTTCGGCGAGGTGCAGTACGGCTTCCGCAACATCACGGTGGGGGCGTTCCCCATCTCCATCGACTCGGCCGAACTCGACGCCAAGGCCCGCGACCGCTCGGTCCGGCAGCGGGCCCGGCAGATCCGCGCCGAGCTGGGCAACCCCCGCAAGATCCTGCTCGGGGTGGACCGGCTCGACTACACCAAGGGCATCGACGTCCGGTTGCGGGCGTTCTCGGAGCTGCTCGACGAGCATCGCGTCAAGCACGACGACACCGTGCTGGTGCAGCTGGCCACCCCCAGCCGCGAGCGCGTCGACAGCTACATCGCCATGCGCGAGGACATCGAGCGGCAGGTCGGCCACATCAACGGCGAGTACGGCGAGGTCGGCCATCCGATCGTGCACTACCTACACCGGCCGGTCCCCCGCGATGAACTCATCGCGTTCTACGTGGCCGCCGACGTCATGCTGGTGACCCCGCTGCGCGACGGCATGAACCTGGTGGCCAAGGAATACGTGGCCTGCCGCAGCGACCTGGGCGGCGCCCTGGTGCTGAGCGAATTCACCGGCGCTGCAGCCGAATTGCGGCAGGCGTACCTGACCAACCCGCACGATCTGGAGGGCGTCAAGGACGCCATCGAGGCCGCGCTGCAGCAGTCACCCGATGAGGGCAGGCGACGGATGCGGGCATTGCGCCGTCAGGTGCTGGCCCACGATGTCGATCGCTGGGCACGGTCGTTCCTCGACGCGCTGGCGGGCACCAGTTCGGCTACCGAACAAACCGAGCAGTAGCCGACGTCACAGCGCCGCGACGTGCAGCGCCTTCAGCGCGGCCTGCACCACATCGCGGCGGCCGACATCACCGATGGGCGATGAGCCCAGAAAATACGTCGTGGGGTTGGTACCGACGATGACGACGACGAGATCGTCGCCGCAGATGGTCGGGTCGGGAATGCTGACCGACACCACCGCCTCGATGGTGCTCGTCGGCATGCCGTCGAGACGTCCGGGGACAGGCGTCTCCGGGGCCACCCTGGGTGCGGAATTGTCGCCGCGACTGCGAGCACGGCGAGCACAGCCCCCGACACCGCCGAGGATCACCAGGTTTCGACGGCTGTGGTCGGGCCAGTCGACGGGGTCCGTCGTCGCGTCCGGATATGGCACGTAGCCCGGCGGCGCAGGGTCATTCGAACCCGGACGCTCGCCGTAGGAGTTGGTCATCGATGCCCCCGATCTGCCGCTGCCGGCCCGCTCGGCTAATTCTCGCCCAGCCTGGCGGTGCTGCGGATCAGAGATCTCCGATGTTCTAGATCGGCTTCATCCCATCGATCAGCCACTTGCCGTCGACCTTGCGGTAGTCGACCTTGAGCCGGGACCCGTCATACAGCGATTGCTTGCTCTTGTCGGTGAGCACGCGGTTCATGAAGACCAGCACGGATCCTGAATTACGTTGCGCATCAAGCATTCCCGCACCGACAACGTTGACCTGGCTGATCAGCTGCCGGTCATGTGCCTGCGGGATGACGTTCTTGGTGGTGTCGTCCTCGTACTGACTGCGGAACGCGGGCGTCATCAGCTGGTAGGCCTTCATCCGGCTGTCCAGGATGGTCTGGTAGTCGAAGCCCAGGATCAACGGGACCTGGCTGGCGGCCAACCCCGGCAACTCGGCGCGGGCCTGCTGCTCGCCGTGCTGCTCGACGCGGTTCCAGTACAGCACGCCGCCCGCCCCGGACAGCGCCACAAAAGCGACCGCCAGCAACGCGACGACGAGACCGACGATGCGGTTCATCAGTTACCCCCGTCGGGGTACTTGAGGTCGTATCCCGTCATGTGACCGTTGTCGTCCTCGTGCACGACGACCCGCATGCGGTACGGCTTCGACGGCGCGTTGACACCGTCCGGGTCGGTGACGGTCACGCGGACGGACACCAGCACCGAGGCGTTGTTGGCGATGTTGTCGACCTTCTCCAGAGCCGCTCCGCTGACCACGGTCTCGGAACTGGCCTTGGTGTCACGGAACAGCGCCTTGAGGTTGTCGGCGTTGTTGCCCTGGCTCATCATGTCGCGCAACGGTCCGCTGGTGCCGTCGATGAAGCGGTTCACGCTCTCGTCGATGGTGTCCTGCGTGTAGCTGAACATGTTCACCACGGTCTGCGTGGCGGTGGCGACGAACTGCTCATCACGGGCCTGCTCGGCCTCGGCGGCACGCTGCTCGTCGAACATCACGTACGTCAGCGCCCCCACCCCGCCGGTCGCGGCTGCCAGCACCGCCCCGGCGACGCTCAGAACCAGCCGCCCGTTCGGGCGCCGCCGTGGCGGCGGCTTCATCTTCGTCGCCGATTTCGCACGCACGGGGGCGATGGCCGGTTCGACGCGCACCTCAGTGGTCGTCGTGGCCGCCTCGCCCGCTGGGCCGGCTGCCCGCGACGCCTTGCGTCGCACCGGCCTCGTGTCCTGCGTCAAGGCCGTTTCTTCGGTCATCAAGCCTGCCTTGGATCCATCATCAGGTCTACCCAGGTTTCCGCGGGTTTCAGATTGTCGGCGCCGGGCGCATACACACCGGTGCCACCGTTGGCGTCCGCGAAGACCCCACTGTGCTGATCGTAGGTGCCCAAGCTGGCAGCACTGGCCTGCGGTGTCGCTTCCGCAGGTAGCGGCGCCTGCGGTGCAGGCGGCGCGTCAGGAGCCGGCGCCTCAGGCGCAGGCGGGGCGTCGGGCGCCGGTGGAGTCCGACCGTACGGCGGCACCACCTGGTCCGGCGGCGCGAAGTACGGCCATGGCGGCGGCTGCGGGCCCGGCTTGTTCGGCGGCACCGGCAGCGGGAACGGCGCGTGCGGCGCTGGGCCGGGGCCGGGCTGAACACCGGGTGGCAGCTGCACCACCGGTGGGCCAGGATCCGGGTCGACCTGCGGTGGAATGTTCGGGAACTTGTTGGGCGGCAGGATGTTCCGGCCGTCCTCGATCGGCGTGCCGTACGGCACGGGCGGCCCGCGCCACGGGTTGCTGCCCAGCGGGATGTAGCCCTTGGGGTCCCGGCACAACTGCACCGTGGGGGCCCGCTTGCCGGGGAACTC
The DNA here is from genome assembly GCF_002157835.1 of Mycobacterium dioxanotrophicus. NCBI lineage: Bacteria > Bacillati > Actinomycetota > Actinomycetes > Mycobacteriales > Mycobacteriaceae > Mycobacterium > Mycobacterium dioxanotrophicus. The sequence continues at coordinate 6,370,355 of NZ_CP020809.1, forward strand.
CTGGCACGGGTAGTTACGCGCGCCGCGCACGACCGCAGGGTCGTTCTGAGCAGTCTTGCAGTACATGTCGGTCGGCAGGTCCCGCAGCGTCAGATCGGCGGGAGACCGGATCTGGGTCGGCGGCAGGAAGCCCGTGTTGCACGGCGGCGGATCGCCCAGGTCGATCTTGAAGTCCAGCTTGCCGCCCTCGTCGGACGGCACGCCGCCTGCCACGGTGTTCAGCGCGGCCAGCAGGGCCGGGAAGATCACCAGGGCCTGTTCGATCGACTTGTTGTAGATCACGCCGATGCGGCCGAAGTTGGCCAGATTGGCGGCGAGCACCGGGAACGTCGGGCGGATACCACTGAAGGCTGTGTTTGCCTCGGCGGTTGCGCCCGGCACGGTCTTGAGGACGGACCGCAGCTGCGGATCAGCGTTGTTGACCTCACCGGTGAACCGGGCCAGCCCGTCGGCGAGCGAGCGGATGTTGTCGCCACTGCGCATCTGCGCTTCCAGGAACGGCCCGGCCTGGTCGATGAGCTGGTTGGTCTGCGCCGAGTTGGCGTTGGCCTCATCGATCAGCAGCCGCGAGGACTGGATGAGCCGGGCCAACTCCGGCCCCGACCCGTTGAAGGCCTTGAACGTCTCCCGCAGCAGATCCTGCAGGCGACTGTTGCTCACGCTGCTGACCAGGGTGTCGGCGGTCGACAACAGCCCGGCGATGTCTTGCCCGACCCGGGTGTTCTGCTGGTCGATGCTGGCGTTGTTGCGCAGCTTGTTGGCCGACGGGTCGGCCGGCGGCACCAGATCGATGTACTGCTCGCCGACCGCCGAGACGCTCTTGACCGTCGCGATGACGTTGTCCGGGATCGCTGTGTTGCTGTTGAGCCGCAGGTTCGCGACCACACCGTCGGGAGCCAGTCCCACCGACTCCACCCGACCGACGGTGACGCCGCGGTAGGTGACGTTGGCGTTCTGGTAGATGCCGCCGCCGGTGACAAAATTGGCGTTCACGTGGTATGTCCCGATACCCACCGCGGCGGGCAGGTGCAGGTAGAACAGCGAGATCGCCCCGACGGTCAGCACGGTGACGACGCCGAAGATCATTAACTGCATACGGGTGAGCCGGTCAATCATCTACGGCTTCCCTTCATGCTGTGTCGCGGTTCCCGGTGGGATCTTGAACGGATCGGCGGCCTGCCCCGAGAGGTTCGCCATCTCTCCCGTCAGCCAGTCCGGCGGGTTGATCACCTCGTCGAGGTGCTTCATGTTCGGATCGAAACCGCCTGTGGTGAACACCGATTCGCCGAAGCGACGCAAGGTCAGGTCGAACGTCACGAACACGTTGAGGTAGTCGCCGCGGACCGCGTTGCGCAGGTACTTGTAGTGGAACGGGAAGGTCGGCAGGAACTCGAGGTCCTTGATGAAGTCGTCCGCGTTGTCGTTGAACGACTTGATCACCGGATACAGATCCTTGATGTCCGCGGCGAAGTCGTCCTTGGTCTGCGACAGGATGCGCGCACCCACCTCGGCGAAGCTGCGCAACGCGGTGAACGCCTCGACGATGTTGGACCGGTTGTCGTTGAGTACCTTGAGGGCGGCGGGCAGGGTGTCCAGCGTGCGGCCCAGGTTGTCCTTGCTGCGGGCCAGGATCGAGGCGAAGCGGTTCAGTCCGTCGGCCGCCGCGATGATGTCGTTGGTCTGCTGGTCGAGTGACTGGGTCAGCTCGGCCAGTCGCGGGATCAGATCGGTGAACTGGCCCGCTCTGCCTGCGACGGCCGCGTATGCCTCGTCGGTGATGTCTTGCAGCGCACCGAGGTTGCCCTTGTTCACCACCATGCCCAGCGAGGAGAGCACTTCCTCGGTGGTCGGGTAGCGACCGGTCTGCTTCAACGGGATGTTGGCGCCCTGGCGCAGCTGCCCCTCGCCGGGCTCACTGACCGGCGCCGAAAGCTCGACATGCTGCGATCCCAGCAGCGAGGTCTGCGCGACCTTGGCGGTGGCGTTGGCCGGCAGGTTGACGTTGCCGTCGAGCGACAACTGGACCGCGGCGTAGAACGAGCCGTCCGGGCGTTGCATCGCGTCAACACCGGACACGCTGCCCACGGTCACGTCGTCGACCATCACCGGCGAGTTCTGCGGCAACGTGGCCACATCGGGCAGCTCGACGGTGACGGTGAACGACCCCGGCCCGTGCCCGGCGGTGCCCGGCATGTTGAGCGAGTTGAGCCCGCCGAACTGGCAACCCGCCAGCAGAACCGTACCGCAGCCGATCGCCACGGTCCGGCTGCTCACGCGGGAGGCCTTACGTCCCAACGCTTTACCCCGCATCATCCGCCGGCTCCCGGTTCGGCGGGCGCCGGCGCCACCGGCGCCTGTTCTGCCGGTGCCTGCTCAGCCGGTGCCTGCTCAGCCAGAGCGGGTCCCGGTGGTGCGGCAGCCTCGGGACCACCGGCATGCGATGTGCTCGGGGCCGCGGCCGGCGCCGGGGGCACCATCAACGAACTCAGCGATGCGTCCGCGGGCACCTGCGGCGGCGTCACACCGGGCGCGTTCTGCCACTGCAGATATGGCACCGGTGTCTCCGACTTGGCCTCGGTCTGCGGGGTGTCGTAGATGATCTGCCCCTTGTAGGCGGTGATGCTGTTGATCGGGTGGAACAGCACAGGCGGGTAGTTCATCGTGATGCGCTTGAGCACCGGACCCATGCGCTGCCTGCAGATCTCCGCGCGCTTGTAGTTGTCCGGGTTCGCACCGACGTCGAACGTGCCACCACAGATGAACTGCACCGGGTTGGCGAAGTTCGGCAGCGACAGCAGACCGCCGACAGTGCCCTGGGCCGGGTTGTAGATGTTGTAGAAGTTGGCCAGGCCGTTGGGCGTCACGTGCAGGATCTGCTCGATGTCGTCGCTGTGATCGGTGAGGATCTGGGTGAAATCGGCCAGCTTGCTGACCTGCCCGATCAGCGCGTCGTTGCTGTCGTGCAGCAGGCCGCGGACGTCGCCGAGCGCCTGGTTCAGCGTGGCCAGCGTGGTGTCCAGGCCGCTGGAGCTCTGCGCCAGCACCTGCGAGACCGACGACACATGGTTGGTGAACTGCACGATCTGCTCGTTGCTGTTGGACAGCGCATCGATGAGAATCTGCAGATTCTTGATGGTGCCGAACAGGTCGGTGCGCGAATCACCCAGCCGCCCAGCGGTTTGCGACAGCTCACGCAGCGCGTTGCGGAATGAGTCACCGTTGCCGTCGAACGTGTCGGCGGCTTGATTGACGAACTGTGCCAGCGGTCCCTGCACCGAGCCCTGCTGCGGGCCGAGCTGAGTGCTCAGCTGGGTCAGCTGCTCCTTGACCTCGTCCCATTCCACCGGAACCCCGGTGCGGTCCAGGCCGATCGAAGCCCCGCTGGCCATCTCGTCGCCCTTGGTGTAGGCGGGAGTCAGCTGGATGAACCTGGCGGACACCAGGTTCGGAGCGATGATCAGCGCCTTGGCATCGGCGGGCACCTTGACGCCGCGATCGAGCGTCATGTTGACCTTGACGTCGGTCGGCCGCGGTTCGATCGAGTCGATCCGGCCGACCGGGACACCGACCACCCGTACTTCGTCGCCGGGGTAGAGCCCGACCGCGTTGGTGAAGTAGGCGGTCAGCTTGTTCCCGACCCGCGACGGCCACACCTGATAGACGCCAACCGCCAACATGATCAGCAGCGCCGCGGCCAGCCCCGTCCGCAGCCAGCGGCTGCGCTTGGACACCGAATTGTCTTGCGTCATGGCGACTTCGGCCTCACGATCGTCCGCTCCGAAATGTAGCCGCGCAGCATGTCGGCAAGGCTGTCAGGCAGCTTGCCGGGCTGGAAGTAGGTATCGAGCAGCACCTCGGATATCGCGGCAGGCGGCAAACCGTACAGGTTGATGTTGAAGCCCGGCCCATTGCCGACGACCTCGGCGAGTGTGGTGGCGTACGGCGGCAGGCGCTTGAGTGCCTCGCCGATGTGTTCCTTGCGCTCCAGCAGGTTGTCCATCACCAGGTTCAGCTTTTCCAGCGCCGGCTTGAACTCACGTCGGTTGTCCGCGACGAATCCCGAGAGCTGTTCGGACACACCGCGGATGCCACCGATGAGGTTGCTCAGTGCCTGGCGGCGCTCATCGAGGGCAGCGAACAGCTGGTTGCCGTCGGTGACGAGCTGGTTGACCTGTCCGGCGCGCTGGGCCAGCAGATCCGATACCCGTTTGGCGTGCATCAGCAGCTGTTCGAGCGCCTCGTCGCGCTTGTTGATGCTGCGCGACAGATTGGCCACCCCGTCCAGCGCACCGCGCAGCTGCGGCGTGGCATCTCGCAGGGTGTCGGTCAACGTCTGCAGAGCCTCTTCGAAGCGGGGCTTGTCGAGCTCGCCGACATTGCGCCCGAGATCCTGCAGCGCCGTGTTGAGGGTGTACGGAGTCGTGGTGCGGCCCAACGGAATGACTGTCGAGGTGCCCGAGCCCTTGGGCGTCACCGCAAGCGACTTCTGACCCAGCACGGTGTCGGTCTTGATCGCCACCAGCGATTGATCGCCGACCTTGATGTCGCGGTTGACGGTGAAGCTGACCTTGGCGGCGTCACCGGCCAACGCCACGCCGGTCACCTTGCCGACCCTGATGCCGGACACGCTCACGTCGTTGCCGGGACTGATGCCGCCGGCGTCGCTGAAGTACGCGTCGTACACCTTGCCCTGCGGCATGAAGGGCAGGCTGCTGTAGCCGAACGACACCAGCACCACGCAGGTCACCAGGACGATGCCGAAGATTCCGGTCCGCAGCGCATTGTCACTGCCGCGCCTAGCCATTGTCCGAGCACCTTCCCTTGGACGGGTCCGGCGGACCGCCGAACGGGATCAGGAGGTCACTGCCGGCGGGGCCGTTGATCTTCATCCGGATCGAGCAGTAGTAGATGTTGAAGAACGCACCGTAGGCCCCCAGGGCGTTGAGCCTCAAATAGTTCTCGGCGAGCGGCTCGATCACCTTGTTCACGTCGGCCTTGCGTTCGTCGAGACGTTGCGCGAACGGACGCGCATTCTCGATGACCGCCTGCAGAGGCCTGCGCGACTGCTGCAGCATCGACGTCAGATCGTTCTCGGCCGACGCCAACGGGCCGATGGCACCGGCGATCGGGTCCCGCCCCTGAGCCAGCCCGGTGATGAGTTTCTGCAATTCGTCGACGCTGGCGTCGAACTTGGCGCCCTTCTCGTCGACGGTGCCCAACACGGTGTTGAGGTTGGTGATCACGTCGCCGATGAGCTGATCGCGCGCCGCGAGGTTCTGAGTGAAGGCACCGGTGCTGGTCAGCAGGTTCGAGATGGCGCCGCCCTGGCCCTGCAGCAGCTCGATCACCGCGTTGGAGATCTCGTTGACCTTGGCGCCGTCCAGCCCCTTGAGCACCGGACGCAACCCACCGAGAAGCGCGTCGAGGTCCAGCGCGGGCTGGGTGTTCTGGATGGCGATGGTGCCGCCGGGCGGCAGTTTGCGCAGCTCACCCGGGCCTGCGGCGATTTCCATGTACCGGTCGCCGACCAGGTTCTGATACCGGACCAGCGCACGGCTGGAGGTGTAGAGCTGGTAGCGCTTGTTCACGTCGAAGGCGACGTCGACGGTGTTGTCCGGGTTGAGCTTGACCTTGTTGACGGTGCCGACGGCCACGCCCGCGATCCGCACGTCCTGGCCCGCCTTCAGCCGGGACGCCTCGGTGAACGTGGCGTGATAGCTGTGATTCGACGAGAACCGGAACTGGCCGAACACGACGACCAGCATGGCCGCCACCAGCAGCATGGCGATGGCGAAGATGGCGACCTTGAGCATGGTTCGGTCGTGATGCGTGCTTGACGCCATCAGAATCTGTCCTTTTCCGCGAACGCACCGTTGAACAGGAACTGCAGGGTCGACGGAGCGTCGAACTGCACTTCGGTGTTCGGTTGGAACGGCACGTAGGCGTTGTCGGTGACAAGGAACGGCGAGTGGTACCAGCTGCCACCGAACTGCTTACTCGGAATGTCGGGCAAACCGCGGCAGTTCGGACCGCCGGATGCGTTCACGATGGGCAGGCTTTCCGGGTAGGTGTAGGCCGGCGAGCCGGGCAGGAAGTTCGACGACACGAACAGGCCGGGCCGGATACCGCCGATGATCGGGGCGAAGCGTTCGGTCGCGACCCTGGTTCCCTTGAGGATGCAGCCGAATTCGGGTGAGTAGTCGCTGGCCACCTTCAGTGGGGCCCGCAGTCGCTGGATGGCGGCGATGTAGTTGTCGGCGGCCGGAGCCAGGGTCGCGGTTCCGTTGTTGGCCAGCCCGATCGCGGCGAGCAGCGTCGCGTTCAGGTCGTCCTTCTCGTCGATGATGGTCTTGTTGAGCGCGGGCACGTTGTCGATGACCTTGGCCAGGTCGGGGCCGGCGTCACCGTAGATGTTGGCCACGACGGCGGCCTTGGCGAAGTCGTCCTGCAGCGTCGGCAACTTCGGGTTGAATTGCTGCAGATACTGATTCAGCCCCGTGATCGCGGCGCCCAGGTCATCACCGTGGCCGCGCAGGCCCTCCCCCAGCGCACTCACGGTCGCGTTCAGGTTGACCGGGTCGATCTTGTTCAGCACGTCCGACAGGGTCTGGAAGAGCGTGTTGACCTCCAGCTGCACGTCCTTGGCGGCGACGTTGGTGCCCGGCCGCAGCGACTTCCTGTCCGGGTTGTCCGGCGTCAGGAACTCGACCGATTTGGCGCCGAAGATGGTGTTGCCCGCGATCCGCACCCCGGCGTTCGACGGGATGTAGCGCATCTCGTCGCTCTTGATCGACAACGTCAGCTTGGCCTCGTGGCCGGCGTACTCGATGTTCTTGACCTGACCGACCTGGATGCCGCGGTACTTGACCTTGGCGTCCTGCTCCATCACCAGGCCGGCCCGCGGCGCGGTGACCGTCACGGTGTCGGTGCTGGTGAACGCGGCCGTATAGGAGAGGTAGGTGAAGACCACGGCCACGGCCACGATCGCCGCCAGGATCGCCGCGGCGATCCTGACATGGCTCTTCTTCGCGTTTCCGTCAGACATCGGGCCTACCCGGAGAGGTTGAAGTTGCCGGACGCGCCGTAGACGGCCAGGGAGATGAACAGGGTGATGGTGACGACGACGATCAGCGAGGTACGCACGGCCTGACCGACCGCGATACCCACGCCGACCGGGCCGCCGGAGGCGTTGAAGCCGTAATAGGTGTGCACGAGCATGACGGCGATGGCCATCACGATGGCCTGCAGGAACGACCACAACAGGTCGCTCGGGATCAAGAAGGTATTGAAGTAGTGGTCGTACAGACCCGCGGACTGCCCGTTGATGAACACCGTGGTGAACCTCGCTGCGAAGAAGGCGGCGAGCACCGACAACGAGTACAACGGCACGATCGCGATGAGCCCGGCCATCAGCCGCGTCGACACCAGGTAGGACACCGCGTGCACAGCCATCGACTCGACGGCGTCGATCTCCTCGGCCACCCGCATCGCGCCCAGCTGGGCGGTGGCGCCTGCGCCGATGGTTGCGGCCAGCGCGATTCCGGCGATGACGGGTGCGACGATGCGCACGTTGAGGAAGGCCGACAGGAAGCCCGTCAGCGCCTCGATACCGATGTTGCCGAGTGACGAGTAGCCCTGGACGGCGATGACGCCACCGGAGGCCAATGTCAGGAAGGCCGCGACTCCGACCGTGCCGCCGATCATGACGAGCGCGCCCGCGCCCATCGTCATCTCGGCGACCAGGCGGATGGTCTCCTTGCGGTAGCGGGTGATGGCGTTGGGGATGTAGCGCATGGTCTCGCCGTAGAACAGCGCCTGTTCTCCGACGTTGTCGACGGCCCGCGGCACACCGCGGAACAGCCTGCGGAAACGAAGTGTGGCGTCGTAGCTCATACCTTCGCCTTCTCCGATCCCCCGGTCGTTTCGCACGCAACAATCATGCCGGTCATCGGACGAGCACCCGGACGCCGATGGCCGTCATGATCACGTTGATGACGAACAAGCAGATGAACGCATAGACCACGGTTTCGTTGACGGCGTTGCCGACACCCTTCGGCCCGCCCTTGACCGTCAAGCCGCGGTAGCAGCCGACCAGGCCGGCGACCACACCGAACAACAGGGCCTTGATCTCGGCGAGCACCAACTCGCCCAGGCCGGTCAGCACTGTCAGGCCGTTGATGAAAGCCCCCGGGTTGACGCCCTGCAGGAAGACTGAGAAGACGTAACCCCCGGCCAGGCCGATGGCGCACACCAGGCCGTTGAGCAGCAGGGCCACGAACGTCGATGCCAGCACGCGGGGCACCACCAGGCGCTGGATCGGGTCGATGCCCAGCACCCGCATCGCGTCGATCTCCTCGCGGATGGTCCGGGCGCCCAGGTCGGCGCAGATGGCCGTGGCACCGGCACCCGCGACGACGAGCACGGTCACGACGGGACCCAGCTGGGTGATCGTGCCGAACGCCGTGCCCGCCCCGGACAGGTCGGCGGCGCCGATCTCGCGCAGCAGGATGTTGAGCGTGAACGCCACCAGCACGGTGAACGGGATGGCGACCAGCAGCGTCGGCAGCAGCGAGACGCGGGCGATCATCCAGGTCTGGTCGAGGAATTCCTTGAGCTGAAACGGGCGGCGGAAGATCTTGGCGAAAGTGTCCAGCGACATTTCGACGAACCCGCCCACGGCCCGGGCCGGAACCGCAAGCTGTTCGATCAACCTCGGCTCCATTCTCGGCGGTCGGGGTAGGTGTTGGGCTCCATGGCGAAAGACCCTAGGCCGTCGCTCCCGGCGGCGCTCCCACCCCATGTTCTTACGTCGCTCTTAGTGAGCCGGCTCATATTAACTAGAACACGTTCGCAGTGTCAAAGAACGGCAAAAACAGTCAATATTCACGCGTTTTTGCTGATCACAACACGTAACGATGACACCTTTCTAGAACGTGTTCTACCCGGCGCTGAAACATGACAACCGAGACGGTCAGTCTCGTTCCGTCATCAGCGCGGTGGCCGAAAATCCACGCTCAGGGTCACGATCAGCAAAGTAATCGCGAAGCGTCACGCTGAGGTCTTCCGGCGCCCATGCGTCGGTATTCGCGGTGAACCGCTGTTCCGCCGTCGGAGCCGCGACCAAGGTGACAGTTGGACCATAAACGATGAAGAGCTGGCCGTTGACGGCTTCGGCTGCCGGTGAGCTGAGAAACCGCACCAAGGTCACCACATGGTCGGTGGACAGCGGATCGACCGAACCGTCAGCAAGCTCGGGCGCGTCACCGAACACCTCTGCGGTCATGGCCGTGCGGGCGCGCGGCGCGATGGCGTTGGCCCGCACCCCGAAGCGCTCCAGGGCCCTCGCCGCTGAGAGGGTCAAGGCGGTGATGCCGGCTTTTGCGGCGCCGTAATTGGGCTGACCGACGGGTCCGGAAAGGCCGGCCTCCGACGAGGTGTTGACGATACGGCCGTAGACGGTGCCATCACCCTCCTTTGCCTTCGCACGCCAGTAGGTGGCCGCGTTGCGGGTCAGCAGGAAGTGGCCGCGCAGGTGGACGGCTATGACCGCGTCCCATTCCTCGTCGGTCATGTTGAAGAGGATCCGGTCGCGGGTGATGCCCGCGTTGTTGACGACGATGCCCAGCCCACCCAGCTCGTCTGCGGTCCGCACGAGCTCGTCGGCCGTCGAACGCTGGCTGATGTCACCGGCGACGGCCACGCCCTTCGAACCCGCCGCGGCGATCTCGTCGAACACGTCCGAAGCGTCGAGCGCCGCAGCCATGTCGTTGACCACCACGGTGGCTCCGGCCTGGGCCAGCCCGATGGCTTCGGCCCGGCCGAGCCCGGCGGCCGCGCCGGTCACGACCGCAACTTTTCCGGACAGGTCGATATCAGCATTGGTGGTCATATTTATGAATACCTCTAGTCTTTACGGAGCAGGGCGGCGCGGGGGCATTCCGCGATGGATTGCTCGGCCAGGTCCTCCTGGTCGGCAGGCACTGGATCGGCCTTCACCACGGCGTAGTCCTCGTCGTCGAGATCGAACAGGTCGGGGGCAATTCCCACGCACACCGCGTTGCCTTCACACCGATCACGGTCAACTTCAACTCGCATCACGACCTCCTCAAGACGTGTGTGCGCACCGGGCTGCCGGCACGCAGCCACAGAATACGACCCGGTCCGGCCGATGCCAGTCCAGCACCGGCCTGGACCCCAAGACTAGAACGTGTTACAACCGGGTGAGAAGTCAGGTCCATCAAGCAGTGAGGATGCAAGCGGATGCGGATCGGTTACACCCCGGAGCAGGAGGAGCTGCGCCGCGAACTGCGCGCGTACTTCTCCCAGCTGATGACGCCCGAGCGGCTTGAGGCGCTCAACTCCTCAGAGGGCGAGATGGGACGCGGCAACGTCTACCGCGAGACCGTGGCTCAGATGGGCAAGGACGGTTGGCTGACCCTGAGCTGGCCCAAGGAGTTCGGCGGTCAGGCCCGCCCGCCGATGGACGGGCTGATCTTCACCGACGAGGCGGCGATCGCCGGCGCCCCGGTGCCGTTCCTGACCATCAACAGCGTCGCGCCGACGATCATGCATTTCGGCACCGACGAGCAGAAGAAGTTCTTCCTGCCCAAGATCGCCGCGGGTGAGCTGCACTTCTCGATCGGCTACTCCGAGCCGGGTGCCGGCACCGACCTGGCCGCGCTGCGCACCACCGCGGTCCGTGACGGCGACGACTATGTCGTCAACGGCCAGAAGATGTGGACCAGCCTGATCGCCTATGCCGACTATGTGTGGCTGGCGGTACGCACCAACCCCGAGGCGAAGAAGCATCGCGGGATTTCCATGTTGATCATGCCCACCACGGCCGAGGGCTTCTCGTGGACACCCGTGCACACCATGTCCGGTGTCGACACCAGCGCCACCTATTACCAGGACGTGCGTATCCCGGTGACCAACCTGGTCGGCGAGGAGAACGCCGGCTGGAAGCTGGTCACCAACCAGCTCAACCACGAACGTGTCGCGCTGGTCTCCGCCCAGCCCATCTACGTCGCGCTCAACGGAGTCCGCGAGTGGGCGCAGAACACCAAGGATGTGCACGGCAAGAGACTGATCGACTCGGAGTGGGTGCAGCTCAACCTGGCCCGGGTGCACGCCAAGGCCGAGGTGCTCAAGCTGATCAACTGGGAGCTGGCCTCCGCGCAGGACGCCGCGCCGTCCCCGGCCGACGCATCGGCGGCCAAGGTGTACGGCACCGAGCTGGCCACCGAGGCCTACCGGCTGCTCATGGAGGTGCTCGGCACATCGGCGACGTTGCGCGCCGACAGCCACGGCGCGCTGCTGCGCGGCCGCATCGAACGCTTCCACCGCTCGGCGTTGATTCTGACCTTCGGCGGCGGCACCAACGAGATTCAGCGTGACATCATCGGCATGGTTGCCCTCGGCCTGCCCCGAGTGAACCGGTAAGGACACCACAGCAATGGACTTCAAGACCACAGAAGCCGCCGACGACCTGGGTGGCCTGGTGCGCACCATCACCGAATCGGTGTGCACGCCCGAACATCAGCGTGAGCTCGACGGACTGCCGCAACGCTTCGACCGCGACCTGTGGGCCAAGCTGATCGAGGCCGACGTGCTCTCGGCCGCTGCCCCAGAGTCATTGGGCGGCGGCGGATTCGGCGTGCTCGAGCAGACCGCGGTGCTTACCGCGCTGGGTCGCCGGCTGGCCGCGGTGCCGTACCTGGAGTCGGTGGTGCTGGCCGCCGGTGCGCTCGCCGCGTTCGGCTCCGACGAGCTAGCGGCCCAGTGGGCGACGCCCGCGGTGGCGGGCGGCAAGATCTTGACGGTCGCGCTCGACGGCGAGATGGGCCAGGGCCCGGTGCAGGCCCAGTCCGCCGGTGACGGATACCGGCTGACCGGTACCCGCACCCTCGTCGCCTTCGGACCGGTGGCCGACGCGTTTTTGGTTCCGGCCGAAACGGGCTCGGGAACCCGCACGCGAGGAGGACAAGAATCCCTCAGCGTTCTCCTGGTCGCCGCTGATGATCCCGGGGTGACGGTGACGACGCTGGACACCACCGCGCGCGGCAGTGTCGGGTTGCTGGAGTTGCAGGGCACCGAGGTCGGTGCCGGACGCCTCATCGGCGGGGCCGACGTGGTGGACTGGCTGACCATCCACGCCGACCTGGGGCGGACCGCCTATCAGCTCGGTGTGCTGGAACGCGCACTCGAGCTCACCTCCGAGTACGCCCGCGAGCGTGAACAGTTCGACCGGCCGATCGGCAGTTTCCAGGCCGTCTCGTCGCGGCTGGCCGACGGCTACATCGACGTCAAGGGGCTGCGGCTGACGCTGACCCAGGCTGCCTGGCGACTGTCGGAGGACCTTCCCGCCGACATCGACGTCGCCAGTGCCGCGTTCTGGGCCGCCGAGGCCGGGCACCGGGTCGCGCACACCACGGTGCACGTGCACGGCGGTGTCGGCATCGACATGGACCATCCGGTGCATCGCTACTTCTTGGCCGCCAAGCAGACCGAGTTCGGGCTCGGTGGGGCGACCGGCCAGCTGCTGCGGATCGGCCGCGAATTGGCAGACACGCCAGCTTGATTGTGCCGAGTCCGACCGTCACGGAACTGTTGGCCCCGCTGGCGAAGGTGACCGACCGCGGCATCTACGCGGACGACACCTTCGTCAGCTGGGCCGATCACATCACGGCCGGAGCGCAACTCGCAGCGGCGTTGTGGGCCCGGCTACATATTCGAGGTGCCGGCCAAAATCCGCCCAAGCCACCGCATGTCGGCGTGTTGCTGGGCAACACCCCGTTTTTCTCCAGCCTGCTGGTGGCCGCCGGGCTGACCGGGCTGGTTCCGGTGGGGCTCAACCCCACCCGGCGCGGCGAGGCACTGGCTCGCGACATCGCGCGGGCCGACTGCCAACTGGTGCTGACCGACAACCCCGACACGGTTCCGCCCGGCGTCGACCACATCGACGTCGGATCACCATCCTGGGCAATCGAACTCGGTTCGCACGCGGGCGCCCCCGTGACGTTCGGGGACCTGTCCGCCGATGACCTGTTCATGCTGATCTTCACGTCGGGCACCAGCGGCGAACCCAAGGCCGTCCGGATCACCCACGACAAGGTCGCGTTTCCCGGCCGGATGCTCGCCGACCGCTTCGGGCTCGGCCCGGCCGATACCGCGTACCTGTCGATGCCGCTGTTCCACTCCAATGCGATCATGGCCGGCTGGGCGGTCGCAGCCGCGGCCGGCGCGTCAATCGCGTTGCGCCGCAAGTTCTCCGCGTCGGGTTTCCTATGTGACGTGCGACGCTACGGCGCCACCTACGCCAACTACGTCGGCAAACCGCTGTCCTACATCCTGGCCACCGAGGCCCGCCCCGACGATGCCGACAATCCCCTGAAGATCCTGTACGGCAACGAGGGCGCGCCGCGGGATCTCGACCGGTTCGCCAAGAGGTTCGGCGTGGTCGTGGTCGACGGGTTCGGCTCCACCGAAGGTGGTGTGGCGATCGCCCGCACGCCCGACACCCCCGAGGGATCCCTGGGCCCGCTCACCGACGAGGTGGCGATCGTCGATGTCGACACCGGGAAGGCCTGCCCGCCGGGCGTCGTCGGCGAGCTCGTCAACCCGACGGGGCGGGGCTGGTTCCGCGGCTACTACAACGATCCCGACGCCGAGGCGCAGCGCATGGCCGGCGGTGTCTATCACACCGGCGACCTGGCCTACCGCGACGAGAACGGCTACGCGTATTTCGCCGGGCGGCTCGGCGACTGGATGCGGGTCGACGGCGAGAATCTCGGCACCGCGCCGATCGAGCGAATCCTGTTGCGCTACCCCGAGATCGTCGAGGCGGCGGTGTATCCGATCCCGGATCCCGCGGTCGGTGATCAGGTGATGGCCGCACTGGTGCTGCGGCCGGGCACGGTGTTCGATCCCGCCGCGTTCCGGTCGTTTCTGGCCGATCAGTCCGATCTCGGGCCCAAACAATGGCCTTCCTACGTTCGCGTCGCCACCGAACTACCGCGCACCGAGACGTTCAAGGTGATCAAGCGGCAGCTGTCCGCGCAGGGCACCGATTGCGCCGATCCGGTGTTCCGCATTGACTCTGCATGCAGGGCCCAAAAGTACGAGTAGCGCACGCCGTCAACGCTGAGTCAACTGCGGGTGCCACCCGGTAACGTCGGGCTCGTGGGCTACCGCGAACTGCCACCTCCGCGCGGGCTGGATGACCTGATCGAGTGCCGGTGGTTGCGCACCGGTCCGGCGGCGCCCAGCCGCGTGCTGCCCGACGGTTGCATGGACCTGATCCGACTCGATGACGACATCGTGGTGGCCGGTCCGGACACCATGGCGTTCACGGCTTGCGGCAGCCAGGAATCGGTGCAGGGCTTGCGATTTCGTCCAGGTGTCCTACCGCGACTACTTGGTGTTCCGGCGGTCGAGCTTCGTGACACCCGAACCGCTTTGCGTGAGCTGCGCAGCGTTCGCCATGACGCCACCCTCGACGGTCTGGCCCGCACGCTCGTCACCGCATCCCCGCGCGCCGAGACCGCACCGTGGTCGCTGCCGGTGCTGCACCGGATCACCCGACGGCTGGCCGACGGCGCCACTGTCACCGAAACGGCCCGTGCCACAGGCTGGTCCAGCCGGAGCCTGCAGCGGCACTGCTCGGCGGTGTACGGCTACGGCCCGGCGCAGCTGCGACGCATCCTGCGCTTCCGGCGGGCCGTGCGGCTCCTGCAGTCGGGTCTCGCGCCCGCTGTCGTCGCAGCTCAGGCCGGCTACGCCGATCAACCCCATCTGCACCGCGAGGTACGGTCGCTGGCCGGGGTGTCCCTTCGTCAGCTCGGCAGCGCCGCGAACAGGTCCACCGAGGTGCCGTCCGGGTCTTCGACGGTCGCGTAGCGCTGGCCCCACGGCGCGTCGAACGGTTTGAGTGTCCCCTGGTGCCCCGCGGCGGTGAGCCGTTCATAGAGCTCGTCGACCTCTGCGGGCGCGGCCAGACCGAACGCGATCGCGACCCGACCGGCCGAGGTGGGCGGTGCCCACCCGGGGTGCATGCCGGCAATCACCTCCTCGGTGTCGAAGGCCAGCTTGTTGCCGCCGGGCAGGGCCACCTCGACGTGCGGTCCGCGGGGTTCGGGGACCTCCAGGCCGAGCAGCCGATAAAACTCCAGCGAGCGGTGCAGGTCTTTGGCGACGATTTCGACGACTGTCGACGTGAGAACAGGCATATCCGCAGGTTAGGACAGCTCTGGTGGCGCCGTCGTGAACAGATCGGACAGCGTTGAACCGACCCGGTCCCGCAGGTCTAGTCGGCCGCGGACGAAGTTTCACGGTTTTCTCGGCTCCCGGGAGGGTTGGTCGGACCTCGGGTACCGGGTAGGTTGGGCCTAATACGCTAGTTACTCGCCAGTAGGGAGGGTCCTCCATGCCCGCTCCATCCGCCGCCGACTTCGCCCGGCTCCGCAAACTCGTCGCGATCGCCGATGCCGACGCGCGTCAGTCGAAGTCGATCGAGGAGGTCTTCACCGGCAGGGAGCTGACCACCATTCCGGTCGGCACCGCCGAGGATGTCACCGCTGTGTTCTCCAAAGCCCGTGCCGCACAGGTGAACTGGGCGAGGCGTCCGGTCAAGGAACGGTGCTCGATCATCGAGCGATTCGGCGAGTTGGTGGCGCAGAACCGCGACTTCCTGATGGACGTGGCCCAAGCAGAGACCGGTAAGGCCCGGTCGGCCGCGCAGGAAGAGATCGTCGACATGATTCTCAACTCGCGCTACTACGCCCGCGAGGCCGCCAAACTGCTCTCCCCCAAGCGTGTCCAGGGCCTGCTGCCCGGCTTCGTCAAGACCGTGGTCAACCACCACCCCAAGGGCGTGATCGGCGTGATCTCCCCCTGGAACTACCCGATGGCGCTGTCGATTTCGGATTCCATCCCGGCACTGCTGGCCGGCAACGCCGTCGTCGTCAAGCCCGACAGCCAAACCCCCTTCTGCACCCTGGCCAATGCCGAACTGCTGTACCAGGCCGGGTTGCCGCGCGACCTGTTCGCGGTCGTTCCCGGGCCCGGCTCGGTGGTGGGCACCGCGATCGTGGAGAACTGCGACTACCTGATGTTCACCGGCTCCACGGCCACCGGACGCTCACTGGCCGAACAGTGCGGACGTCGACTGATCGGCTTCTCCGCGGAACTCGGTGGCAAGAACCCGATGATCGTCACCAAGGGCGCGGACCTGGACGTGGTCGCCAAAGCCGCCACCCGCGCGTGCTTCTCGAACGCCGGGCAGTTGTGCATCTCCATCGAGCGGATCTACGTCGAACGGGACGTCGCCGAGGAGTTCACCGCCAAGTTCGGCGAGCGGGTGCGGAACATGAAGCTCTCCAGCGCTTACGACTTCACCGCCGACATGGGCAGCCTGATCTCCGAGGATCAGGTCAAGACCGTCTCCGGCCACGTGGACGACGCGAAAGTCAAGGGCGCCAAGGTGATCGCCGGTGGCAATGCCCGCCCGGACATCGGCCCGCTGTTCTTCGAGCCGACCGTGCTGACCGACGTGACCGATGAGATGGAGTGCGGCCGCAACGAAACGTTCGGGCCCCTCGTGTCCATCTATCCGGTGGATTCCGTCGAGCAGGCGATCGCCAAGGCCAACGACACCGAATACGGCCTGAACGCCAGTGTCTGGGCCGCGTCGAAGTCCGAGGGCGAGGCCATCGCAGCTCGGCTGGAGGCCGGCACGGTCAACGTCGACGAGGGCTACGCGCTAGCGTTCGGCAGCACCGCGGCACCGATGGGCGGCATGAAGGCGTCCGGTATCGGTCGCCGCCACGGCGCCGACGGCATCCTGAAATACACCGAGTCACAAACGGTTTCCACCGCACGCGTACTCAACCTCGATCCGCCGCTGGGCATTTCACAGACCTTGTGGCAAAAGGCGTTGACGCCCATGATCCAGGCCGTGCAGAAGCTGCCCGGACGCTGACCCTCTTTTTTTTTCCCGCGAGCAGACACTGCGGTTCCCCGACACGCCGCGTTTCGCGTACCGCACTGTCTGCTCGCGGGAGATGTCCAGATAGTCTCCAGCAAATTGCCAGACAATCTCCGCGGAATCCTATGCGCGTCCGGACATCCGGAATTCACCAATATCTGCGCTCATATGCGGGCGGTAGATTCCGATGGCGGTGTTGAATACAGCCAGTAGGTTCGCCCTTGTCCTGCCGGAGGTGTCCCGTGATTGTCGACTGCGCTCACTATCTCGACGGTAGCCGGCAAAGCGACCGGACGATATCCCTGGACGAAGCGGCGCAGCAATGCCATCAAGGTGGGTTTGTTTGGCTGGGTCTCTTCGAGCCGAGCAGTGAGGAGCTCGACGAGGTGCGGGAGTCGTTCGATCTGCACGAGCTCGCCGTCGACGACGCCAAGACTTTCCACCTGCGCCCGAAGGTCGAAGAATACGAATCCGGGGTGCAGCTCGTCATCCTCCGCACCGCCCGCTACAACCACGATCAGGACGAGGTCGACTTCGGTGAGATCAGCATCTTCGTCGGGCCCGGCTTCGTCATCACGGTTCGGCAAGGTGTCGCGAGCGAGCTGCACGGTGCCCGCACCCGACTCGAACAACATCCGAAATTGCTTGCGCTCGGCCCCAACTCAGTGTTGTGGGCCATCCTAGACCAGGTGATCAAGGGTTACGGGCCGGTCGTCGCCGGTCTCGAATCCGACATCGAGCTGGTCGAAGGCACCGTGTTCTCCGGCGCGGTGGCGCCGACCGAACAGATCTACGATCTGCGTCGCGAGGTCACCAACTTCTATCGCGCGGTTCATCCGCTGCTCGCGGTGCTCACTCGCGTCGAGCGCAATGTCGAAGAGCCCGAACTCGCGCCATACCTCCGCGATGTGCACGACCATGTGCATCTCATCAGCGAGGAAGTGGCCGCCCAGAAGGAGCTCCTGGCCACGGTCCTGCAAGCGAACATGGCCGTCATCTCTGTGGAGCAAACCGAGGTGAGCGTGCGCCAGAACAGCACCATCGAGCAGCTGACAATCCTGGCCACGGTGTTCCTGCCGCTGACTTTCATCACCGGCTTCTTCGGGCAGAATTTCGCGTGGCTCACCGAACATATGAGCGGCTTCCCCAGTTTCATCGTGTTCGGCGTCGGCGGGCTGGTCGTTCCGCTGATCTTGCTCTGGGCGTGGATGCGACACAACCAGCGGGCGACGGGCGCTACCCCGGGTCGCGTCGCTGTCGACCGGGCAGCCGCCGACCGCGTCCGACCACCCGGTCCCTAGGTTCCTCTCGCGAAACTAGCTGTCGCGGACGTCGTCGAGGCGCTTGGTGGCGGCCTCGAAACCGCTGACCAGCTCGGCGATGATGTCGGCGACCGGGCGGATCTCGTTCATCCTGCCCACGATCTGACCGACCGGCATCGACACGGTGTCCGGATTGTCCGACTCGTTCATCCGCTGATGCGCCTCGCTGACGAGAATGTTCTGCAGCGGCATCGGCAGCGGCTCCGGTGCGTCCGGGGCGTCCCACGCGTCGGTCCACTTGGTCTTGAGCAGCCGGGCCGGCTTGCCGGTGTAGATCTTGCGGCGCACAGTGTCGGCGGTGCCCGCCCGCAGCAGCGCCTCCTGGATGGTCGATGTGCCGCCGGGGAGACGGTGGCCCAGATCGTATTCGGCCGACGTCAGGAAGGCCGAGCCCATCCACACGCCCGACGCCCCCAGCGCCAGCGCCGCCGCGACCTGCTTGCCGGTGCCGATGCCACCGGCGGCCAGCACTGGCGCCTTACCATCAAGTGCGTCAACGATTTCCGGCCACAGCACCATCGAGCCGATCTCACCCGTGTGCCCACCCGCCTCGTGCCCTTGTGCGACAACGATGTCCACGCCGTTGTCGACGTGGCGCAGGGCGTGCTTGGCGCTGCCGGCCAGCGCTGCCACCGGCACACCGGCGGCGTGCACCTGCTCGATGACGTCGTTGGGCGGTGAACCCAGCGCGTTGGCGATCAGCTTGATGGGATGCTTGAGCGCCACCTCGACGTGGCTGCGGGCCACAGAATGCAGCCAGCCCAGCACCCCCTCGTTGCGCTCCTCGTCCTCCGACAGTGGCGGAACACCAAGATCGGCAAGGGTTTTGGCGACGAAGTCGCGATGGCCCTGCGGGATCAGCTTGTTGATGTCGACGGCCGGGCCCTCAGTCGGGATCTTGGCGGGCATCACGACGTCGACGCCATAGGGCTTGCCGTCGGTGTTGGTGTCCATCCACTGCAGGACGTTCTCCAGATCATCGGCGTCGTTGAACCGCACGCAGCCGAGCACACCCAGCCCGCCGGCCTTGCTCACCGCGGCGGCGACCTTCTCCGACGGCGTGAAGACGAAGATCGGGTATTCGATTCCGAACCGCTCGCACAGATCGGTCTTCATTTGGTTACTCCCACATGATTCGCATGCACCTCATCGGCGGCACGCTGTTCGGTCTGCTCCTTGGCCCACCGGTAGTCGGGCTTGCCCGCCGGTGAGCGCTTGACCTCGTCGACCAGCCACAGGCTGCGTGGCACCTTGTACCCGGCGATCTCCGTGCGCACGAACGCGTCCAGGTCGGCCAACGAGGGGCGGGCGCCCTCACGCGGCTGCACCACCGCGGCGACGTGCTGACCGAAACGCTCGTCGGGCACACCCACTACCAACGCGTCGAACACGTCGGGGTGACCCTTGAGCGCAGCCTCGACCTCTTCGGGGTAGATCTTCTCGCCGCCGCTGTTGATCGACACCGAGCCCCGGCCGAGCATCGTCACGCTGCCGTCGGCCTCGACCTCGGCGTAGTCGCCCGGAATCGCATATCGCACACCGTTGATGGTCCGGAACGTCTCGGCCGTCTTCTTCTCGTCCTTGAAGTAGCCGACCGGGATGTGGCCGCACTTCGCGATGATGCCACGCACGCCGGAACCCGGGACCACCTCGTTGCCGTCGTCGTCGAGCACCTTGGTGTTCTTGTCGATGGTCACCCGCGGGCCGCCGGTGTGGCTCTGTCCCTTGGCGACGATGCTGGTGCCGCCGAAACCGGTCTCCGACGAGCCGATCGAGTCGGTGATGATCCGATTCGGCAGCAGCTCAAGGAATTTCTCCTTGAGACTGGTCGAGAACAGGGCCGCGGTGCTGGCGAGTAGGAACAGCGACGACAGGTCGTACTCGTTACCCGCGTCCTGATGCGCGAGCAGCGCATCCAGCAGCGGGCGGGCCATCGCGTCGCCGGTGAAGAACAGCAGATTCACCTTGTGCTCGTGGATCATTCGCCACGCCGCATCGGCGTCGAACTCCGGCATCAGCACCACGGTGTGGCCGGTGAACAGCGCCATCCAGGTGGCCGACTGCGTCGCGCCGTGGATCATCGGCGGGATGGGCAGCCGGATCATCGGTGGGTTCGCGGCGGCCTGCTTGGACAGATCGTATTCGTCGGCGATCGGTTCGCCGGTCGCAAAGTCGGTGCCGCCGAACAACACCCGATAGATGTCCTCGTGACGCCACATCACGCCCTTGGGGAAACCTGTGGTGCCACCGGTGTAGAGCAGGTAGATGTCGTCCTCGCTGCGCGGCCCGAAGTCACGCTCGGGCGACTGGTCGGCGATGGCGGAGTAGAACTCCACCCCGCCGTAGCGCTGGAAGTCGTTGTCGGACCCGTCGTCGACGACCAGAATCGTCTTGAGCAGCGGCAGTTCCGGCAGCACGTTGGCGACCCGGTCGGAGTACTGGCGCTCGTGGACGAGGGCGACCATGTCGGAGTTGTCGAACAGGTATTTGAGCTCGCCCTCGACATAGCGGAAGTTGACATTGACCAGAATCGCGCCGGCTTTGACGATGCCCAGCATCGCGATGACGATCTCGTTGCGGTTGCGGCAATACAAGCCGACCTTGTCGTCCTTCTTGACACCCTGGGAGATGAGGTAATGAGCCAACTGGTTGGCCTTGGCCTCAAGCTCGGCGTAGGTCAGCTTTTCGTCCCCGCAGATCAGGGCGACACGGTCCGGCACAGCGTCGATGGCGTGCTCGGCGAGATCGGCGATATTCAGAGCCACAGAACCTAAACTAGAACGTGTTACATTTCGTGACAAGTCTGGGGCGGAAACGCAGAGAGGCGGACACCCGTGAGCGATACCCCAAAAGGGCCCGACGCCCTCATTGAGCAGCGCGGACACACCCTGATCCTGACGCTGAACCGGCCGGAGGCGCGCAATGCGCTTTCCACCGAGATGCTCTCGATCATGGTCGAGGCCTGGGACCGCGTCGACAACGATCCGGAGATCCGCACCTGCATCCTCACCGGCGCGGGCGGCTACTTCTGCGCGGGCATGGACCTCAAGGGCGCGACCAAGAAGCCGCCGGGTGACTCCTTCAAGGACGGCAGCTACGACCCGTCACGCATCGACGGCCTGCTCAAGGGCCGCCGCCTCACCAAGCCCCTGATCGCCGCAGTCGAGGGCCCGGCCATCGCCGGCGGTACCGAGATCCTGCAGGGCACCGATATCCGGGTGGCCGGTGAGAGCGCGAAGTTCGGCATCTCCGAAGCCAAGTGGAGCCTCTACCCGATGGGCGGCTCGGCGGTGCGCCTGGTCCGTCAGATCCCGTACACCATCGCGTGCGATCTGCTGCTGACCGGACGCCACATCACCGCCGCCGAGGCACTGTCCTACGGCCTGATCGGCTACGTGGTGCCCGACGGTACAGCGCTGGACAAGGCGCTGGAGATCGCCGAGGTGATCAACAACAACGGCCCGCTGGCCGTGCAGGCGATCCTCAAGACCATCCGCGAGACGGAGGGCATGCACGAGCTCGACGCGTTCAAGCCCGACACCGCCAACGGCATCCCGGTGTTCCTCTCTCAGGATGCCAAGGAGGGCCCGCTCGCCTTCAAGGAGAAGCGGGCGCCCAACTTCCAGATGAAATAGGCCGTCCGCCAGACGTTTGCGCCGAGGATTGCGGTCAGTATTTGGCCGCAGTCCTCGGCGCTGTCGTTATCTGGGCCCGTCGCTCACCAACGCCGGTGTGGCGGCCCCCAGAACGGCGGAGGGGGCGGCGGCGGTGGTCCCCAGAACGGTGGTGGCGGTGGACCCCAGAACGGTGGCGGGGGTGGCCCCCAGAACGGCGGGGGCGGTGGTGGCGGCGGGCCCCAGAGCGGGACGGACCCGAATTGGACGCCTGCCGGCATCGTCGCGGGCTCGGCATTGGCCACCCCGGACACGCCGAGCGATCCCGCCACGAGCGCTCCGCTGATCACGACCCCACCGATCAGCCTCTGCCGCAATTTACGTCGTGCCATATCGTGCACCTCCTCGTCATCACATTTAGAAAGCCTATCTAATAATGTCGCCGCAAAGGAAGTTCGCGTATCAGATACATAGCGAAAACTTAACCAGCACACAGCTTTCCGGATCCCGCAGAAAATGACTGGGTAGGCGCTCACCAGGACCTATACGGTGCTGAGCTATGCATGACCTCGAGGCAGCGATCCTGGCGCGGCACTCCACGCGACTGTTCCGGCCGAACAAACCCGTTCCTCGGCAGTTGGTCGACGAAGCCCTCGAGCTCGCCATCCACGCGCCGTCGAACTCCAACGTCCAGCCCTGGCAGGTGGTGTTCACCACGGGCCCCGCGCGGGACAGGCTCGTCAAGGCGCTGTTGGCCGAGGCACAGGCGACGGATCCGCAGATCCCTCCGCTGCCCGCACAGTTCGAGCACTACCGACGCGACGTCGGCAAGTTGGTGTACGGCGCGATGGGCATCGCCCGCGCCGACGTCGCGGCCAGACGCCTTGCAGTGCTACGCAACTGGGAATTTTTCGGCGCACCGCTGGCCGGCGTCGTATGTATGCACCGCGAGCTGGGCCATGCCGACAGCCTCGGGGTGGGCATGTTCCTGCAGACGTTCCTGCTGGCGCTCACCGCACGGGGCCTCGACAGCTGCGTGCAGGTATCGATCGCGGGCTATCCCGA
Organism: Mycobacterium dioxanotrophicus; assembly: GCF_002157835.1. Lineage (NCBI taxonomy): Bacteria > Bacillati > Actinomycetota > Actinomycetes > Mycobacteriales > Mycobacteriaceae > Mycobacterium > Mycobacterium dioxanotrophicus. The sequence goes on from NZ_CP020809.1 coordinate 6,393,340, forward strand.
GATCGTGCGCGAGCAACTCGGGATCAGCGACGACATGCGCATCATGTGCGGGGTCGCGGTGGGCTACGGCGTCACGGATTTTCCTGCGAACACCGTGCGGTCGCCGCGAAACCCGGTCAGCGACAATGTCTCTTACCTCGAAGACTGATCAACGCGAGACCGGCGCGGTCGGGGTGAACACCACCGGCATCGCCTCCGGGCCGCTGACGAAGTTCGCTGGGCGCAGCGGCACGTCGGCTCCGGTGTCCAGCCGCAGATCGGGCAACCGCTGCAACAACCGCCCGACCATCAGCTTGAGCTCCAACCGGGCCAGCTGATTGCCCAGGCAGAAATGTGTTCCGAAGCCGAATGCCAGATGGCTGTTGGGATTCCGGTCGATCCGGAACGTGTCTGGGTCGCCGAACACGGCCTCGTCGAAGTTGGCCGACTCGAACATCAGCATGATCTTTTCGCCGGATCTGAGCTCGGTGCCGTGGAAGGTTGTATCGGCGGTCAGCGTGCGGCACATGTTCTTCACCGGCGAGGTCCAGCGCAGCATCTCCTCGATGGCGCCGGGGAGTTTCTCCTGGTGCGATTTATGGTCTTTGGACAAGCGCTCATCCGCCACCAACGTGTCCCACTGATCGTGGTGCCGCAGCAGTTGCTCGACGCCGCCGCTCAGGGTGTGCCGGGTGGTCTCGTCACCGCCGATGAGGATCAGCAGCGTCTCGAAGACGATCTCGTCGTCGCTCATCTGCTGGCCCTCGACCTCCGCGTTGACCAGGATCGAGAAGAGGTCGTCAGTGGGATTGGCCCGCCGCTTGATGACCTCGTTCCTGGTGAACTCGGTGTACGCGGCGAACGTCTCCATCAGCTTCTGGATGACGGTCTGGTCGACGTGTGAGGACAGCCCGCACACCAGGTCGTCGGACCACCGCAGCAGCATGTCCCGCTCTTCGGGCAGCACTCCGAGCATGTCGCCGATGACGGCCATCGGCAGCGGCGCAGCGATGTCGCGGACGAAGTCGCACTCGCCGCGTTCGCACACCGCGTCGATGAGCGTGTCACACAGCCGGATGATCGATGGCACCTTGTCCATCACCCGCTTGCGCGTGAACCCGGCGTTGACGAGCTTGCGCCGCAACAGGTGTGCGGGATCGTCCATGTCGATCATGTACGGCATGCCGGGCTGGTCTGGCCGGATACCGCCTGCGCTGGAGAACAGCTCGGGGTTGCGCTCGGCGTCGAGCACCGCCTGATAGGTGGCCGCCGCGGCCTGGCCGTTGCGGTCCCGGAACACCGGCTCGTTGGCCCGCATCCAGCGGTAGGCCTCACGAGCTCCGCCGTTGGAGTAAAACCTCCCGTCAGCCAGGTCGACGTCGGGCTTGGTGCTGGGAAGGGTCTGGGTCATGAGATCTCCTTGGCGTCACCGAACGTCATCTGCACGTTCTGCACTGAACTCGATAGGAGGGCGCGTTTGGGCAGGCCAAGTGCCGCAAGCTCGTTGGCGTACGGGTGATCGCCCAGCCACAGCCGGACCCCGCCGAGCCGATAGCGCACGCCGGAAAGCCGCATCTCCCCCGCGGTTTCCCGGGTGACGCCGTCGAGGTGCGAGAAGGTCGGGTGGACCTGCGGCTTGGACGTGAACCTGGCAGGCACCGGGACCCCAGGTTTGAATTCCATCCCGACCGCGAGCTGCCCGTCGATCGTCACATCGAACCCGAACTGCCGGCCGTCACGAACAGTGAAGTCCGCCATCACTTTTGGATAGCCCCAGATCGACCGTCCGGCCTCGCACGTGAACTCTTGATCGACGGGCAGGTGGTGGATGAACGCTGCGGCGGACTGAAGGGCGCGCATGCCGCCTGCGGTCGAACCGGGCGGGTTGACCATGACATTGGTGCCGTATTCCAGGTACTGCCCCAGGTCGCCGTCGGTGTAGCGCATGAGCATCAGCACGACGACGGCGCGGCCCGGCCGGTAGCGGCAGACCTGTAGGCCGCTGTAGTCGATCATCCGCTGCGCGGCGCCGGCGTCGACGGAGAACATCGCCATGTGTTGATCCGCGGCGCGGATCCGCACGGGCATGGTCACCACAGAGCCGGCGACGGTGTGCTGCGAGGGCGTGGCTTCGGATGAGCGCTTGCGCGAAGACCCAGTGGCGTCGGTCACACCCCAAATCTAGAACGCGTTCTAAACACTTTGCAAGAAGTGTCTACCGTTACCGGCGAGGGAAAATGTCCCAGCTACACGAGGGTGGCCAACTCCCGGAGCTGTTCGGCACTACGGCCACTCACCACCATCGTGGTGACGCCGGCGGCCTCCCAGACCTTGATCTGCTCCCGTACGTAGTCTTTGTCGCCGACGATGGCCGCATCGTCGACCACCTCGTCCGGGATGACTTTGGCCGCTCGGTCCTTTCCGTCCTGACGGCCCGAACGGAACAGCGCCGTCACCTCGTCGACCACGTCGCCGTAGCCCATCCGGCGGTAGACCTCGGCGTGAAAATTGGTGTCCTCCGAACCCATTCCGCCCATGTAGAGCGCGAGGTATGGCTTCATCGCCGCGAAGGCCGCGGGGCGGTCCTCGGTGATGACGATGTTGGCCGTCGCGCAGATCTCGAAGTTTTCGCGGGATCGACGCGCCCCCGGCTTCGCGAACCCTTCGTCGAGCCAGGCGTTGTAGGTGTCGGCCATGCGCGGCGTGTAGAAGATCGGCAGCCAGCCGTCACAGATCTCGGCGGCCAGCGCGACGTTCTTGGGGCCTTCGGCGCCGAGCATGATGGGGATGTCGGCGCGCAGCGGATGGGTGATGGGCTTGAGTGGTTTGCCCAGCCCGGTCGTACCCTCGCCCGAGGCCGGCAGCGGGTAGTGCGGTCCCGCGCTGGTGACGGGGGCCTCGCGGGCCCAGACCTGGCGGATGACGTCGATGTACTCGCGCGTGCGGGCCAACGGCTTGGGGAACTTCTGGCCGTACCAGCCCTCGACCACCTGCGGCCCGGACACCCCGAGCCCGAGGACGTGCCTGCCACCCGAGAGATGGTCCAGGGTCAGCGACGCCATCGCGCACGCCGTCGGGGTGCGGGCCGAGAGCTGGACCACCGATGTGCCCAACCGCAGCCGGCTGGTCTCGCGCCCCCACCAGGCCAGCGGCGTGAACGCGTCCGAACCCCACGCCTCAGCGGTGAACACGGTGTCGAACCCAGCGTCCTCGGCGGCAGCGACCAGCTCCGCATGGTTGGTGGGCGGCTGCGCGCCCCAATATCCGAGTTGAAGACCGAGCTTCATTAGTTTGCCTTTCGACCCGTCCTTGCCACGATTCTTAGAACCTGTTCTACTCGATGTGTGACAGCCAGCCAAAGCCGCCCGGCCTCGATAGATCATCACGAGCCGCCACTTTCTGCGCCACTGAAACTGTCGTTTGACTACACCCGTTCAGTGGGCCCGGTGCTCGGTCAGTTCTTCACTGCCCTGCGTGACCGCCGCGTCGTCGGCGTACGCGGGTCGGACGGGCGTGTGCATGTGCCACCCGCCGAGTATGACCCGGTCAGCTACGAACCACTGACCGAGGTGGTGCCGGTCTCCAGCGTCGGGACGGTGTTGTCCTGGACCTGGCAGCCGGAGCCACTCGAGGGCCAGCCGCTGGACCGTCCGTTCGCCTGGGCGTTGATCAAGCTCGACGGCGCCGACACGCCGCTGCTCCATGCGGTCGACGCCCCGGAAGGCCAGCTCAGCACCGGGGACCGGGTCCATGTGCACTGGGTCGACGAACCTGTCGGCGCGATCGCCGATATCGCGTACTTCGTGCCGGGTGACACCCCTGAAGACGTTCCGGATGTGACCGACGACCGCGATCCGATCACCATGCTCGTGGTGCCGACGGCCATCGAGATCCAGCATTCCGCGTCGTACCCGGAGAGCGCGTACCTGCGGGCACTGCAGGAGGGCACGCTGCTCGGTGCGCGCACGGGCGAGAACGGGAAGGTGTATTTCCCTGCGCGCGAGGCTGATCCGGCCACCGGTCAGCAGTTGACCGAGTATGTCGAGCTGTCCGACAAGGGCACTGTCACCACGTTCGCGATCATCAACATCCCGTTCGCGGGACAGCGCATCAAACCGCCGTACGTGGCGGCGTATGTGCTGCTCGACGGTGCTGATATCCCGTTCCTGCACCTGGTGACCGAGATCCCTGCCGACGAGGTGCGCATGGGCATGCGGGTCGAGGCCGTGTGGCGCCCCCGTGAGGAATGGGGCCTGGGCATCGACAACATCTCTCATTTCCGGCCGACGGGTGAGCCCGACGCCGACTACGACAGCTACAAGCACCACCTGTAAGGGAAACCCCACATGACTGTTCGTGATGTTGCTGTCGTCGGTTTCGCGCATGCCCCGCATGTGCGACGCACCGACGGCACCACCAACGGTGTCGAGATGCTGATGCCGTGTTTCGCCCAGCTCTATGCCGAACTCGGCCTGCAGCAGACCGACATCGGTTTCTGGTGCTCGGGGTCCTCGGACTACCTTGCCGGACGGGCGTTCTCGTTCATCTCCGCGATCGACTCGATCGGCGCGGTACCGCCTATCAACGAGTCCCACGTCGAGATGGACGCCGCATGGGCACTGTATGAGGCTTACATCAAGATCCTCACCGGCGAAGTCGACACCGCATTGGTCTACGGTTTCGGGAAGTCCAGCGCGGGCGTGCTGCGCCGCGTGCTGGCCCTGCAGACCGACCCGTACACCGTCGCACCGCTGTGGCCCGATTCGGTGTCCATGGCCGGCCTGCAGGCCCGCTTCGGTCTCGACGCCGGCAAGTGGACCGCCGAGACCATGGCGCAGGTGGCGCTGGACTCGTTCGCCGCAGCTGAGCGGGTCGATTCGGTGAAATCGGCCGACACTGTCGCCGAGCTGCTGGACCGGCCATTCTTCGCCGATCCGCTGCGCCGCCACGACATCGCCCCCATCACCGACGGCGCCGCGGCGATCGTGCTCGCGGCCGGCGACCGGGCCCGCGAACTGCGCGAAAACCCCGCCTGGATCACCGGTTTCGAGCACCGCATCGAGACGCCGATCCTGGGTGCGCGGGACCTGACGACCTCGCCGTCGACGGAGGCCTCCGCGCAGGCCGCGACCGGCGGCGACACCGCGTTCGATGTCGCCGAGTTGCACGCGCCGTTCACGCATCAGCAGCTGATCCTCACCGAGGCCATCGGCCTGGGCGCGTCGACCAAGGTCAACCCGTCAGGTGGCGCGCTGGCCGCCAACCCGATGTTCTCGGCCGGCCTGGAGCGCATCGGCTTTGCCGCACAACTTATTTTCGATGGCTCCGCGGGCCGCGTGCTGGCGCATGCCACGAGTGGCCCTGCGCTGCAACAGAACCTGGTCACCGTCCTGGAAGGGAAGAGCTAGATGGCCAACAAGGCAGCCGTCCTCGGCACCGGGCAGACCAAGTACGTGGCCAAACGTCACGACGTCTCGATGAACGGCCTGGTGCGCGAGGCCATCGATAAAGCACTCGCCGATTCCGGTTCGACGATGGCCGATATCGACGCCGTCGTGGTGGGTAAGGCACCGGACTTCTTCGAGGGCGTCATGATGCCCGAACTGTTCATGGCCGATGCGACCGGCGCGACCAACAAGCCGCTGATCCGCGTGCACACCGCGGGCTCGGTGGGCGGATCGACGGCCGTCGTCGCCGCGAGCCTGGTGAAATCCGGCAAGTACCGCCGCGTGCTCACCATGGCGTGGGAGAAGCAGTCCGAGTCGAATGCCATGTGGGCGTTGAGCATCCCGGTGCCATTCACCAAGCCGGTGGGCGCCGGTGCCGGCGGATATTTCGCACCGCACGTGCGCGCCTACATCCGGCGCTCGGGCGCACCGGATCACATCGGCGCGATGGTCGCGGTCAAGGACCGCCTCAACGGTGCCAAGAACCCCTTGGCCCATCTGCACCAGCCCGACATCACGCTGGAGAAGGTGATGTCGTCCCAGATGCTGTGGGATCCGATCCGTTTCGACGAGACCTGTCCGTCCTCCGACGGTGCGGCCGCGATGGTGATCGGCGACGAAGAGACGGCCGATGCCCGGGCCGCCGACGGACACCCGGTGGCTTGGATCCACGCCACCGCACTGCGTACCGAACCGCTGGCCTACTCGGGTCGCGACCAGGTCAACCCGCAGGCCGGCCGCGACGCCGCCGCAGCGCTGTGGCGTGACGCGGGCATCACCAGCCCGATCGACGAGATCGACGTCGCCGAGGTGTATGTGCCGTTCTCCTGGTTCGAACCGATGTGGTTGGAGAATTTGGGTTTTGCCGCGGAGGGTGAGGGCTGGAAGCTCACCGAGGCCGGGGAAACGGCCATCGGCGGCAAGATCCCGTTCAACGCCTCGGGCGGCGTACTGAGTTCGAATCCGATCGGCGCGTCGGGCATGATCCGCTTCGCGGAGTCGGCGATCCAGGTCATGGGCAAGGCGGGTGATCATCAGGTCGAGGGCGCCCGCAAGGCTCTCGGTCACGCCTATGGTGGTGGTGCACAGTACTACTCGATGTGGGTGGTCGGCAGCGACAAGCCGGCGGACAAGTCATGAGCATGAAGTACACGCTGAGCGTGGCCATGGGGCCGCTGGAACATCTGACCGGATTGGCCCGTACCGCAGAGGAAGTCGGGTTCGATTCCATCGCCCTGCCCGACTCGCTGTTCTACATGGAGAAGCAGGCCGCCGATTACCCGTACACGCCGGACGGATCGCGGATGTGGAACGCCGAGACTCCGTGGGTGGATCCGCTGATCGCGGCCGCGTCGATGGGTGCGGTGACCTCGACGCTGCGGTTCTACACCAACGTCATGAAACTCGGCTCGCGTAATCCGCTGCTACTCGCGCGGCAGGTTGGCTCAGTGGCCAACCTTACCGGCAACCGCTTCGGTTTCGGCGTCGGAATCGGGTGGGCCCCAGAGGAATTCGAATGGTGCGGGGTACCGTTCGCCAAGCGCGGGGCACGTGTCGACGAGATGATCGAAGTGCTCAAGCTGGTACTCGGCGGCGGCATGGTCGAGTTCCACGGGGAGTTCTACGATTTCGACCGCTTGCAGATGAGCCCCGCGCCGTCGCAGCCGGTCCCGTTCTACGTCGGCGGGCACACCCCGGTCGCACTCAAGCGGGCCGCCCGGGTCGGTGACGGCTGGACCAGCGCGATGATGACGTGCGCCCAGCTGGCCGAGACGGTTCAGGCCATCAACAAGCTGCGCGCCGAATACGGCAGAGCCGACGAGCCTTTCGAGTACCAGGCGGTGTGCATCGACAAATTCGACCTCGACGGGCACCGCGAGCTCGCCGCGGCGGGCATCACCGACAACATCGTCATCCCGTGGCTGCTCGAGGGCCTGGGCTTCGACGCTCCGCTGGAGAAGAAGCAGGACTCGCTCAAGCGGTTCGCCGACATCTACATCCACTCCGGCTGGCAGGACTGACATGGCAGTGACCGATCCCAACCATCCGGCTCATCTGGCGGGCCAGCGGTCGCGGGCCGCGGTGGCGGCGCGGGACAAGGAGGCGTGGCTGGCGGTGTTCGCCGACGACGCGATCGTGCAGGACCCGATCGGGCCGTCGTTCTTCGACCCCGAAGGCAACGGCCATCACGGCAAGGAGGCCATCGCGGCCTTCTGGGACAAGGCGATTGCCCCTACCGACAACCTGGAGTTCAGGTTCGTCGACACCTTCCAGTGCGGCAACGAGGAAGCCAACGTGGGAAGCATCGTGACCACCATGGGCGGCCATCAGATCACCACCGAAGGCGTGTTCACCTACCGCGTCAACGATGCGGGAGAGATGGTCGCGCTGCGGGCCTTCTGGGAGGTCGACCGCGCCGCGGCGACCGCGACGCCGGCCTAACCCTCCGGTACCTCCGAGAGGCCGGTCAGGTAGCGCTGCGCCAGCTCCTGGTAGGCCTGTGGGTTGGTGTTGACCCACATCTCGGCCCCGGTGCCCCCGATCGGTCCCCTGATCTTCGCGGGCGCGCCGGTGACCAGCACCTCGTCGGGAATCTTGGTGCCGCCCACCACCAATGAGTGGGCGGCGATCAAGCTGCGTCGCCCGATCACGGCGCCGTCGAGCACCGTCGAGTGGTTGGCGATCAACGCCTCGGCTCCGACATGCGCACCATGTACGACGCACATGTGCGCCACCGTCGCGCCCGGCCCGATGTCCACCGGAATACCGGGAGGGGCGTGCAGAACCGAGCCGTCCTGCACGTTGGCGCCCACACGGATCACGATGGGCGCATAGTCACCCCGCAGCACCGCGTTGAACCACACCGACGCACCGGCCTCGACCGTGACATCACCGATCAACGTGGCGGTCGGCGCCACGAATGCAGTCGGATCCACTCTGGGCGCGCGGCCCTCGAATGAGTACAGGGGCATCGTTCACATATACCGCAGGCCGGCCTCGCAGGCCGGGCAGTCGCTCATCGCGACGCGTACTGTGAACAGTAATTATGCCGTTCCCGACGTCATCGCCGCTGAAACTCGTGCTCACTGCAGGTCTCGCCACGATCGTCGCCACGACGGCGGCGAGCTGCTCCGCCACCGACCCAGGCTCCGCCGCGCGCTGGGGTATGACGCCCACCACAGCGTCCAGCGCGCCACCCGCAGCCGCCCCGCCGGTCGCGGGTACCACCAAGCCGGGCAGCCTCGATTACAGCCGCCTGATGCTGACCGCAACCGACATCAGCATTCCGCCGGACACCTTCACCGTGAGGTCGTCGAACACCAATCCGAACGGCATGTCCGGCGCCAGCGCGTTCTTCGTCAACACCGACGACACCAAGGCCATCGCCGACACGATCCTGATCTATCCCGATGCCGCCACCGCCACGGCCACGCTGCGGCAGGCGTCGACCGCTGTGAGCACGATAGTCACCGGCGGCACCCCGCAGCCGTTTCCGGTCGGCACGGACGGCACCGTCGTGGCCGGCGTCTCGCCCGACGGCGCCAAAGCAGTGACGCTTCTCATGTTCACCGAGGGGCGCGCCCTGGTTCGGCTCGAGTTCGACAGCGCCCCTGGCCAGCCGGCGTCACCACAGGTCGTGACCAGCGTGGGAACGATGCAGGAGATCGCCCTCCGGGTGGGTTTACCGGCGACATAACGCGGCCGACGGCGCGCTACGCGACAGGTCACACACCCTCATTGCCAGACGCGGAGGAAAAACTGTAACGTGTTCTAGTTAGAGAGAGACGGACTGGAGGCGTCATGGCTACGGAGACTGCCGGCGGGCAGGAGCGCAGCGACCGGGGAATCAGCGTCGGCGGGCAGGAGCGAAGCGACCGGGGATTCAGCTCTGCTGTTCGAGAGATCGACACCGGCGCGCTGCCCGATCGGTATGCGCGGGGCTGGCACTGCCTCGGCCCGGTGAAGGACTACCTGAACGGCGAGCCGCACTCCATCGAGGCGTTCGGCACCAAGCTGGTGGTGTTCGCCGATTCGCAGGGGGACGTCAAGATTCTCGACGGCTACTGCCGTCACATGGGCGGCGACCTGTCCCAGGGCACCATCAAGGGCGACACCATTGCCTGCCCGTTCCACGACTGGCGCTGGGGCGGCGACGGCAAGTGCAAGTTGGTCCCCTACGCCAAGCGCACCCCACGGCTGGCCCGCACGCGCGCCTGGCACACCGACGTCCGCGGTGGCTTGTTGTTCGTGTGGCACGACCACGAGGGCAACCCGCCGCAGGAAGAAGTGCGGATCCCCGAGATCCCGGAAGTTGCGAGCGACGACTGGACCGATTGGCGTTGGAACACGATGCTCATCGAGGGCAGCAACTGCCGCGAGATCATCGACAACGTCACCGACATGGCGCACTTCTTCTACATTCACTACGGCCTGCCGACGTACTTCAAGAACGTGTTCGAAGGCCACATCGCGTCGCAGTACCTGCACAACGTGGGTCGCCCCGACATCGGGGGCATGGGCACGGCCTACGGTGAGGCACATCTGGATTCGGAGGCGTCGTACTTCGGGCCGTCGTTCATGATCAACTGGCTGCACAACAACTACGGCGGCTACAAGGCCGAGTCCATCCTGATCAACTGCCACTACCCGGTCAGCCAGGACGCATTCGTGCTGCAGTGGGGTGTGATCGTCGAAAAGCCCAAGGGCATGGACGATGCCACCACCGAGAAGTTGGCCGCGGCGATGACCGACGGTGTCAGCAAGGGCTTCATGCAGGACGTCGAGATCTGGAGGCACAAGACCCGTATCGACAACCCGCTGCTGGTCGAGGAAGACGGTGCGGTGTACCAGATGCGCCGCTGGTACCAGCAGTTCTATGTCGACGTCGCCGACGTGACACCGGACATGACCGACCGGTTCGAGATGGAGATCGACACCACCGCGGCCAACGAGAAATGGCACATCGAGGTGGAGGAGAACCTCCGGCAGCAACAGGCGGAGCAGGCGTCGACGTCATGAGGCCCGAGGTCGACGAGTTGGCTCGCTCGATGCTGCTGCTGCACGGGGTGCACGATGACGACCACCCGCACCCCGCCGGCAGTGACAGCAAGCCCGGAACATGGTCCAAGGCACCGGATTTCGCGTCCGATCCGCAACGAGCAGCCGCGGTCCGGGAGGCCACCGAGCAGGACCGGCAGCGGTACCTCACCTCGGGCCTGGCCTCGGTGGACTGCCGGTTCTGTCACGTCACGGTCCAGGTCAAGAAGCTGGGTCCGGAACACACGTCGGTGCAGTGGAACTCGGAGGCGACGCAACGTTGTGCCGTGTTCGCCGAACTGCGGGAATCCGGGGGCGATCCGGCGCGGGCACGCTCGTGCCCGCGTCTGACGGATAGCATCAGGCATGCTGTCGCCGAGGGTTGCCTGGAGGAGTTCTCCTCGGCGCCCTCGCCTGGCGACGGCTGAGGACATGCTCCGACGGGGGTCGATTCTGATCCTCGGTCTGACCCTTGCACTCACCGGCTGTACCCGGGTGCTCGACCAGCCGCATCCGCAGGCTGAGCAATCGGTGGCACCCATCCCTGCGGGACAGGTCCACGATCTGCTGAGTCCGCACGTGCAGGATCAGGACGGCAATCTGTTCGTCACCGTGTCACCCGAAACCTGCAGCGGGGTGGCCAGAGAGGTCGATCCGCCGTTCATCGCCGACCGCCACCCGGCGGCCACCGACGGTGGGCACTGGGCCGACGAGGGCCGGGTGTACATCGAAGAGATGGTCGCGGTCTACCACCGAGACTTCGACCCGAAGGCGGCGCTCGCCGATGCCCGCCACGCCATCGATTCCTGCCGCGACGTCACGTTCACCGTCACCACGATGCGCGGCCAGCACTACAGGTTCACCCTTCTGCCACAGGCCAACTCAGGATCCCCGGACATCGCGCTGTGGTCGTTCCGCAGCCCTGACTGGGCCTGCGACAGCGCGTTCGTCGCCGCCCACAACGCCGCCATCGAGATCTCGACGTGCGGCGTCGTGGGCGGCTATGACGTGCTGTCACTGGCTCGCGAGGCACTGAAGCGGATCAACACACTCGCCAACACCACGGTGTGATGGGGCTTCTCAGAGCCCCTTGAAGCGCTCCTTGACCTGCTCGGTGGTCAACCCGTAATCGGCCAGATCGTAGGTGTGCTTGGGCGCGCGGGGCCCCCTCTTACTCGCCTCGTTCACCGCGGTGACGGCGGCGCGGGCCGCATCGGTGTAGGGCAGGCCGAAGTGCTTGTACACGTTCTCCACGGTCGTGATCGGATCGGCAATGAACTCGAAATAGTCGACATCATAGAACTGTGCCGAATCATGCTTGGCGCGTTCGGCGTTGAACAACTCAAGGCCGCGCGACCAGGTCTCGAGCGCGTCTGCGCCGATCTGGGCGCCGGTGAAACTGTTCGACCACCCTTCGGTGGTGTGCTGGGACAACGAGCACATCGAGGCCATGATCGTCTCGGCCGGCCGGTGGCACTGGATCACCAGGGCGTCAGGGTAGGTCGCGAAGACCGCGTCCAGTGCGAACAGATGACTGGGATTCTTGAGCACCCAACGCTTTTCCGGATCGTTGAGCCCGATGAGCTGTAGGTTGCGGCGGTGCCGCTGATACGACCGGGTCCAGTCCTGTCCGGCGAGCCAGCAGGCGTAGGTGGGCAGGTGCGCGAGCGTCTCATACGACACCGAGTGCAGCGACTGCCGCAGCAGCTGCCAGCACTCCTCCACTTCGTCGGCGGTCATGAAGTGCAGCCCGGTGTAGTCCGGGTTCTCCTCATGATGCTGGTCGAAGCGGGCGGCCAGCTGTTGGTAAACCGGGTTCTCCGGCCAGGTTTCGCGGGGCGGCCGCGGCTGCGGGAACTCCGCCAGCCACATCTCAAGACCCTGATGCGCCGGGTCGGCGGTCAACAACCGGTGCAGCACCGTGGTTCCCGTGCGCGGCAACCCGGTGACGAAGATCGGCCGCTCGATCGCCACCTCGACATGCTGGGGGTACTGCTTCCAGGACGACTCACTGAGCAACCGCGCCACCAGGGCGTTGCGCAGGAAGAACCGGGACATCTTGCTGCCGAGCTCGGTGAGATCGGCGTCGCGCTGATACGACTCGAGCAGTACGCCCAGGGCTTCGCGGTAATTGTCGTCGTCGGCCCCGAAGTCGTCGAGGCCGGTGGCCTTGGTCGCCGAGGCGTGCAGATCGTCGACCGTGCCGACGTCGACCCGTGCCTTGCTGCTCATGCTTTGAACTCCCCGCAGTTCACATCGAGCGCCTGGCCGGTGATACCGCTCGCCATGTCGCTGGCCATGAACAGGATGGCCGAGGCGACCTCGTCCTCGGTCGGCAACCGCTTGAGATCCGAAGCGGCCGCGGTGGCCTTGTAGATCTCCTCGACCGTGGTGCCGTACTTGCCGGCCTGGTGAGCGAAGTAGCTCTCCAGCGTGCCACCCCAGATATAACCCGGCAGAACGGAATTGACTCGAATACCCTGGTCACCCAGCTCAGTGGCCAGCGTCTGCGACATCGCCAGCAGTGCAGACTTGGCCATCTTGTACGCGCCGTACTTGGCTTGCGAGTGCCGCACCACCATGGAGTTGACGTTGACCACCGAGCCGTTGGACTCGGCCAGCGCCGGCGTGAACGCCTGGATCAAGCGCAGGGCACCGAACACCGTCAGCTCGATGGCCTCGCGCATGTGCTCGAAGGTCGTGTTGGCGAAGGGCTTCATCGACGGCACCCGAAACGCGTTGTTGATCAACACGTCAACCTTGCCGTAGGCCTCGTTCGCGACCGACACCAGGTTGTTGACCTGATCGTCGTCGGTGATGTCGGTGCCCACCGCGATGGCGCGCCGGCCCAGGTCGGCGACCTGCTTGGCGACATCGTCGAGCCGTTCGACGGTGCGAGCAGCCAGCACCAGATCAGCCCCGGCCTCGGCGCACCGACGCGCCAGCGTGGTGCCCAGTGCCGGGCCGACGCCACTGATCACGACGACTCGGTCTTTTAGCAGACCATCAAGCTTCACGGACATCCGCTACCCCAGCATCCTGTTGGCGATTTGCTTCTGACGCAGCGCAATCCGCTGCCGCCATTCTTCTTGCGAGATCTTGTTGTGCTCGTAGTACGGCAAGGCGGTCTCGATCTTGGCAAGGTCCACCAGTTCCACCGTCGGGCCGTCGGCCTCGGTCAGCTCGCGCGACACCCGCTGCCACCGGAACTGCACGAACCCCTTGGCGTGGCCCAGGGTCTCCACCCAGTTGGTGACGCCGGGATTCTCGTCGGAGACGACGATGCGGATCTTGCCGTCCGGATCAGCTTGGGCCTGAGTGCCGTTCAGTGAGGTCTGGTGGTTGATGTAGTCCAGAGAGATGTACCAGAGGCTGCCCAGCTGGAATCCGAGGTACGGCGCGTCGGTGACGGGCAGCGTGATGAGCATCGCCTGATCCGGCTTGAGGTCGTAGTGGCCCGCCGACGAGTACTGGGTGGCCAGACCGCCGGGCGTGAGCCGCGGCGCCACCATGGTGTTGACGGGAATATTCATGTAGAACCACTGCGGGAACTGCAGCCAAGTCTTGATCCGTTGCACCAGCTGCTTGCCCGCGGTGGCGTAACGCTTTTCGATCAGTGCCCGGGTGAGCGCGGGCGGTGCGGTGCCTGCGGTGTCGGTCCTGGCGATCGCCAGCGTGCCACGTCGGGCCGACCAATCGTTGTAGACCTCGCGGATCACCAACTGGGCGGGAGCTTTCGGCGTCACCCGCCATTCGAAGGTGCCGTCCTCGGCGATGTCGAGGGCACGGTCGTCGAATGCCGTCTCGCTGTCGGGCACGTCTCTGTCGGTGTACTCACCGCCGAGCATCTGGAAGCTGAGATCCGTTGTGGTGCCGCGGGTTCCCGTGACGACGTACTCGTGGCCCGCCTGCACCCGGGTACCGAAGTACAGCGTGTCCGGGTTGTCCAGCCCCATCTTGTTGAAGGGGCCGGTGCCCGATAGCAAGAACGGGTGGTCGCGGTCGTAGTCGAACGCGATGTGCGTACAGGCCGAGATGCCGCCCGCGAGATATTGCAGGCCCTCGAGCAGATCGGCTTCTGATTCGATGTGCGGCGCCTCGCGGACCAGGCGCTCGGCCTCCGCAATGGCGTCGACAAGTGGTTGGGCGTACATCCATCCCCGTCCTCGCGGTCCAATATTGGACCGTAGTGGTAGAGTTTCCGACCTGAGGTTAGAACGTGTTCTAGTTCGAGTCAATGTCGGAGGTCCGGATGACGGTGACGGAATCGGCCGGCCGCGCGTCGCCACCGACTGCGCGGGTGGTAGCCATCCTGAATTTTTTGGCAGGGCATCCGCACGAGCACTTCGGCCTCTCCGAGTTGGCCCGCCGCATCGGATTGAGCAAGCCCACATGCCTGGGCATCCTCACCACACTGTCCGACGCCGGCTACGTGATCCGCGACGCCCAACAGAAGACGTATCGGCTTGGGCCCACGCTCATTTCACTGGGCCACACCGCACAGGAATCGATGCGCGTGAGCCCAGGCGCACGCGACGAACTACGGCGGCTCTCCGAGACGTTCAACGCCACCGCGGCCCTGTCCGGCGTGGTCGACGATCGCATCACCTTGCTGGAACTGGTCTCACCACCCGGCACTCCGGTCACCGTGCAGGTCGGGCAGAGCTATCCGTTCGCACCGCCGGTGGGCCTGATGTTCGTGCTGTGGGATGACCGGGCCGTCAAGGGGTGGCTCGCCAAAGAACCGACCATCCCGCTGCGCACCGACGGTGAACGGCTCGACCGCGTCATCGCCGAATGCCGCACATCGGGATACCTGGTGGAACGTCTCACCCCAGGCGGCCGACGCCTCTACGCACTGATGGCCGGCATGTCGAGCACCCTGCCCGACGAGCTGCGCGCATTGCTCGGCGAGCTGATCTCCGACATCGGCGAACGCGTGTACCTACCTGGCGAAGCAAACGCCAAAACCCACGACATCAGCGTCATCGCCGCGCCGGTGTTCGACCATCATCAACGCCAGGTGATGGTGGCCTCGCTGCAGATCGGCCGGGCCCTGTCCGATACCGAGATCACCCGCCACGCCCGCGGGCTGTGCGCCACCGCCGACGTGCTGACGGCCCAGTTGGGCGGCTCGAAGCCGGCGCGCTAACTCGTGCTGGCCAGTACGAACGGCAACACCTCGGGCGCACCGGCGCCGCGCAGCACGCGCGCCGCCATCGTCAGCGTCCACCCGGTATCGGTCATGTCGTCGACCAGCAGGACGGGCCCGTCGGGGAACTGGACCTGCGGCCGCTCCCAAGACCCGTTCAGCGCGGCCACCCGGTAGGCCGAGTTCGCCGCGGTCACGGGCCGGCGGTCGGGTGCATAAGGCAGCGTGCCCAAGTCGGCCAGTCGGCCCAGCGCAGCCAGCCGCTGCACAGTCGAGCGGGTCAGCACCGGATGGCTCTGCGAATCCAGACCCATCACGGCGACGGGCCGGTTCTCCCAGTTCCAGGCCTTCAACACCGCGACCGCTGCCTGCACCACCTCGTCGGGCACCTCCTGATCCGGCTCGGCCAGCAGTTTGCGCAACCGCGCGCCCCAGCCGAGATCGGTGAGGCGGCCGATGGCCCGCCCCGGTGCTGCGCCGTCGTTGATGCGTCCCGACAGGGCGACTCCCAGGGATGCCAGGCCCGACGGCCACTGCTTGCGGGGCGCCACCGCGACCCCGGGGCGACGCAGCCGCTCCCGCGTGGCGGTCAGGGTTGCCTCGTCGACGGCAGTCTCGTAGTGGGTCCCGGCGCAGTTGTCACAACGGCCGCACCGCTGTCCGGGCTGAAGTTCGGGATCGTCGAGTTGCCCACGCAGGAACGCCATGCGGCAGGCGTCGGTGTCGAGATAGTCGAGCATGGCCTGCTGTTCGCGTTTCCGCGCCTCGTCCAGCGCGCGGTAGCGCTCCTCGTCGTAGCTCCACGGCTCTCCAGTGGAGATCCACCCGCCCTTGACCCGACGGACCGCGCCGTCCACGTCGAGCACCTTGAGCACCATCTCGAGTCGGGACCGGTTGAGGTCCACCAGGGTTTCCAGTGCGGGTGCCGACTGCGGCCGTTCAGGGTCGAGTGCTCGGATGACGTTGCGCACCATGGCTTCTGATGGGAACGCCACCGAGGCGAAGTACCGCCAGACGTCCTGGTCTTCGACGCCGGGCAGCAGGATCACCTCAGCGCTGGCAGTGGCACGGCCCGCACGCCCCACCTGCTGGTAATAGGCGATCGGCGACGACGGCGCGCCCAGATGCACGACGAAACCGAGGTCGGGCTTGTCGAAGCCCATCCCCAGGGCCGAGGTCGCCACCAGGGCTTTCACCTGATTGTCCAGCAGGTCGGCTTCCAGCTGTTCTCGCTCGGCAGTGTCGGTGGACCCGGTGTAGGCGGCCACCTTGTGGCCCTGCTCGGACAGCAGGGCGGCCACGTCGTGGGCCTGCGCCACTGTGAGGGTGTAGATGATGCCCGACCCGGGGAGCGAACCCAGTTGTGCGGCAATCCAGGCCGCACGCTGTGCGGGATTGCCCGCCTTGACCACCGCCAACCGCAGCGACTCGCGATCCAGTCCGCCGCGCAGCACGACAGTGTCGCGACCGCCGACGCCGAGCTGGGCTGCGACATCGTTGACCACCCGGTCGTTTGCGGTCGCGGTGGTGGCCAGCACCGGGATGTCGGCGCCCAATTCGGCGATCAGCGTGCGGATGCGTCGATAGTCGGGACGGAAGTCATGTCCCCAGTCGGATACGCAATGTGCCTCATCGACCACCACCAGACCGGCATCCGCTGCAAGCGCGGGCAAAACGTTGTCCCGAAAGTCGGGATTGTTCAACCGTTCTGGGCTCACCAGCAGCACATCGAGCTCGCCTGCGGCGACCCGCTGATGGATCGTGTCCCATTCGGTGACGTTGCCGGAGTTGATGGTCGCGGCCGCCACGCCGGCGCGCTCGGCCGCGGCCACCTGGTTGCGCATCAGCGCCAGCAATGGCGACACGATCACCGTCGGACCGTGGCCGGTGCTGCGCAACAACTTGGCCGCGATGAAGTACACCGCCGACTTGCCCCACCCGGTGCGCTGCACGACCAACGCCTGCCTGCGGTGCACCACGAGCGCCTCGATGGCCGTCCACTGATCGTCACGGAGCCGCGCGGCAGGCCCGGCCAACTGCTCGAGGATCGACTGCGCCTCAGCTCGCGCCGGTGCAGTCAGTTCGGATGTCACCTGACCCATCTTGCCCGCGGCGGCCGACACCTCGACTTGCCCACCCGCCGAATGTGAAGAAGTTGGTGACATTCTCGAGAATGTTCGCCATCTTGTTCACATTGGGCGACAACTACTCAAACCCCTGCCTGCTCCTGTTCGCGTTTGATCTCCAGGGCGATGTCGATGAGTTGGTCCTCCTGGCCGCCGATCAGCTTGCGCTGCCCGGCCCGGTGCAGCAGCTGGTGCGCAGGCACCCCGTAGCGCTCGGATTGGCGGATGGCGTGCTTGAGGAAGCTCGAATACACACCCGAGTAGCCCATGATCAACGCGTTGCGATCGAGCAGGCATTCGGCCGGCATCGCCGGTGCGACAACCTCTTCGGCCGCGTCGGCGATGTCGAAGAAGTCGATACCGGTCTTCACCCCGATCTTGTCGAACACGCCGATGAGCGCCTCGACCGGCGCGTTGCCCGCCCCCGCGCCGAACCGGCGACACGACCCGTCGATCTGCTTGGCACCCGCGCGCACCGCCTCGATGGAGTTGGCGACACCCAGGCCGAGGTTCTCGTGGCCATGAAAACCAACTTGAGCGTCCACTCCTAATTCGGCGACGAGCGCCGCCACGCGGTCGGCGACCCCATCCAAGACCAGGGCACCGGCAGAATCCACGACGTACACGCACTGGCATCCGGCGTCGGCCATGATGCGGGCCTGCTTGGCCAGCTTCTCCGGGCTGATCGTGTGGCTCATCATCAAGAAGCCCACGGTCTCCAGCCCCAGCTCACGGGCCAGCCCGAAGTGCTGGATCGACACGTCGGCCTCGGTGCAGTGCGTCGCGATGCGGCAGATCGACCCACCGTTGTTCTGCGCTTCCTTGATGTCTTCCTTGGTGCCCACACCCGGCAGCATCAGGAAGGCGATCTTGGCTTCCTTGGCCGTCTCGGCGGCCAGTTTGATCAGCTCCTGCTCCGGAGTCTTGGAGAACCCGTAGTTGAAGCTCGAGCCACCCAGCCCGTCACCGTGGGTGACCTCGATGACCGGCACACCCGCGGCGTCCAGGGCCGCGACGATGGCACCGACCTCGTCCTTGGTGAATTGGTGCCGCTTGTGATGCGACCCGTCACGCAACGACGTGTCGGTCATCCGGACGTCCCATACGGGGTTGAAGAAAATGTCACTCATCGGACTGCCTCCTTGACGCTGAGCGACTGCTTGGCGATCTCTTCGCCGACCTTGGTCGCCGCCGCGGTCATGATGTCCAGGTTTCCAGCGTAGGGCGGCAGGTAGTCGCCCGCACCCTCCACTTCCACGAAAACGGTGACAAGGTGGTTGCCACCGTTGACCACCGACGGCTCGTCGAACTGCGGCTCGTTGAGCAGCCGGTAGCCCGGCACATAGGTCTGCACGTCGGCCACCACGTCCTTGATCGACTGGGTGATGGCAGCGTGGTCGGCATCCTCCGGGATCGCACAGAAGATGGTGTCGCGCATGATCATCGGCGGCTCGGCAGGGTTGAGGATGATGATCGCCTTACCCTTTTGGGCCCCACCGATATCGCGCACACCCGCACTGGTGGTCTTGGTGAATTCGTCGATGTTCGCCCGGGTCCCCGGACCGGCCGAGGCCGATGACACCGATGCCACGATCTCGGCGTACGGCACCTCCGCG
The DNA here is from genome assembly GCF_002157835.1 of Mycobacterium dioxanotrophicus. NCBI lineage: Bacteria > Bacillati > Actinomycetota > Actinomycetes > Mycobacteriales > Mycobacteriaceae > Mycobacterium > Mycobacterium dioxanotrophicus. Next base: position 6,412,697 of record NZ_CP020809.1, read on the forward strand.
ACACGTGAAACCGCGTGCACCATAGGGATGGTGGCCTGGCCGCCGCAGGTGACCATGTTGACGTTGGGTGCGTCCAGATGTGCGCGCAGGTTCGCCGGCGGGATCACGCCGGGGCCGACCGCGGCCGGGGTGAGGTCGACCGCCCGGATGCCGGCCTCGGCGTAGCGCGGTGCCGCATCGCGATGCACATAGGCACTGGTGGCCTCGAACACCATGTCGGGCTTCTCGTCTTGTGCCAGAAGCCAATCCACGCCCTCGTGGCTGGTTTCCAGACCCAGCTTGCGGGCCCGGGCCAGACCTTCGGACTGCGGATCGATCCCGATCATCCAGCGCGGCTCAAGCCACTCCGAACGCAGCAGTTTGTACAGCAGATCGGTGCTGATGTTGCCCGACCCGACGATCGCAACTGACATCTTCTCAGCCATTGTCGGCTCCCCTTATTCGAAACTCAGTCTTACTGAACCTAACCCGGCGAAGTCGGCGACGAAATCGCTGCCCGCTGGTGCATCTATCGCACGCGTGCACGAGCCAGGCAACACGATGTCTCCGGCCTTCAGGCGCACCCCGAAGCTCTCCACCTTGCGGGCCAACCAGGCCACCGCGGTCACCGGATTGCCCAGCACCGCATCACTACGACCTTCGGCGACGACCTCGCCGTGGTTGGTCAGCACCGCGTCGATGTTGCGGATATCCACATCCTTCGGCGACACCCGCGCCTCGCCGAGCACCCAACCCGCAGACGATGCGTTGTCGGCGATGGTGTCGCACAACTTGATCTGCCAGTTGGTGATCCGGGTGTCGATCAATTCGATGGCCGGCGCGAAGGCAGCGGTCGCGGCCAGCACGTCTTCCTCGGTGCAACCGGCCCCGGGCAGATCGTCGGCGAGGATGAATCCCACCTCGACCTCGACCCTCGGATAGAGGTACTTCGACGACTTGACCGGCACGTTCTCGAAGACCTGCATCTCGTCGAGCAGATGCCCATAATCCGGCTCGTCGACGCCCATCATGTCCTGCATCGCCTTGCTCGACAGCCCGACCTTGTGGCCGATCACCCTTGCGCCCCCGGCCACCCGCGCCCGAATGTTGATCAGCTGGATCTCGTAGGCGTCCACCACATCGATGTCGCCGTACCGATCAGTCAGCGGGGTGGTCGGAACCTGGCTGCGCTCGGCCTGGGCCAGGTCTGCAGCCAGCTGATCACGCACCTCGACGCTAAGCATTGTGATGAAGTCCCCTCACTTGTTTGACCGGGACAGTTGTTGGATTGCCGGCCAATTCTATAACGTGTTCTACATGACTGGACAGGAGTACGACGTCGTCGTGGTCGGCAGCGGCGCTGCCGGCATGGTCGCCGCCCTCACAGCTGCCCACCAGGGCCTCTCGACAGTACTGGTAGAGAAGGCCCCGCACTATGGAGGTTCCACCGCACGGTCCGGCGGCGGGGTGTGGATCCCGAACAACGAGATTCTCAAGCGTGACGGGGTCAAAGACACCCGAGACGCCGCCCGAACGTATCTCCACACGATCGTCGGCGACGTGGTTCCCGCCGAGAAGATCGACACCTACCTGGACCGTGGTCCGGAGATGCTGTCGTTCGTCCTGAAGAACTCGCCGCTGAAGCTCTGCTGGGTGCCGGGTTACTCGGACTACTACCCGGAGACGCCAGGCGGTAAGCCCACCGGCCGTTCGGTGGAACCCAAGCCGTTCAACGCCAAGAAGCTCGGCCCCGACCTGGACGGCCTGGAGCCGCCCTACGGCAAGGTGCCGCTGAACATGGTCGTGATGCAGCAGGACTACGTGCGGCTCAACCAGCTCAAGCGTCATCCGCGCGGCGTGCTGCGCAGCCTCAAGGTCGGCATTCGGTCCATGTGGGCCAACGCCACCGGCAAGAACCTGGTCGGGATGGGGCGCGCCCTGATCGCACCACTGCGGATCGGCCTGCGCGACGCCGGTGTGCCGGTTCTGCTCAACACCGCGCTGACCGACCTCTACGTCGAGGACGGCGCGGTCCGCGGTATCTATGTGCGCACGGCAGGTTCGCCGGAATCGGCTGAGCCGGAACTGATCCGCGCCCGTCGCGGCGTCATCCTCGGCAGCGGCGGGTTCGAGCACAACGAGCAGATGCGGGTGAAATACCAGCGCGCCCCGATCACCACCGAGTGGACCGTGGGCGCCGCGGCGAACACCGGCGACGGCATCATCGCCGCCGAAAAGCTCGGCGCGGCATTGGAACTCATGGAGGACGCGTGGTGGGGGCCGACGGTGCCGCTCGTCGACGCCCCATGGTTCGCACTCTCGGAGCGCAACTCCCCCGGCTCGATCATCGTCAACATGGCCGGCAAGCGGTTCATGAACGAGTCCATGCCCTACGTCGAGGCCTGCCACCACATGTACGGCGGGCAGTACGGGCAGGGGCCGGGCCCCGGCGAGAACGTTCCCGCCTGGCTGGTCTTCGACCAGCAGTACCGCAACCGCTACATCTTCGCCGGACTGCAACCGGGACAACGCATTCCGAAGCGGTGGCTGGACTCCGGCGTGGTGGTTTCGGCACCGACGCTGACCGAACTCGCGGAGAAGATGGGGCTGCCGGCCGACGCGTTCGCCGAGACCGTCGAGCGGTTCAACGGCTTCGCCCGTACCGGCGTCGACGCCGACTTCAAGCGCGGGGACAGCGCATACGACCGCTACTACGGCGATCCCACCAACAAGCCGAATCCGAACCTGGGTGAGATCAAGCACGGTCCGTTCTACGCGGCCAAGATGGTGCCCGGCGACCTCGGCACCAAGGGCGGCGTCCGGACGGACGTCAACGGCCGCGCCCTGCGCGACGACAACTCCGTCATCGAGGGCCTCTACGCCGCGGGTAACGTCAGCTCGCCGGTGATGGGGCACACCTATCCCGGCCCGGGCGGGACCATCGGTCCGGCCATGACGTTCGGATACCTGGCGGCGCTCCACCTCGCCTCGGCCGGAACGGCCACAACGAAAACAGGGGGCTGACATGCCGATCGATGTTGACAAGGCGCTGGCAGCAGAACTGGCTCCCGTCGAATTCTCGTGGACCAGCAGCGATATCCAGCTGTACCACCTCGGCCTTGGGGCCGGTGCCGACCCTCTGGCCCAGCGTGAGCTGCGCTACCTGATCGATGACACGCCCCAGGTGCTGCCGACCTTCGGCAACGTCGCGGCCAGCTTCCACATGACCGCACCGCCGACGGTGCAGTTCCCCGGCATCGACATCGAGCTGTCCAAAGTGCTGCACGCCAGCGAGGCGGTCAGCGTGCCGGGCCCGATCCCGCCCAGCGGGACCGCGAAGTCGGTTCAGCGGTTCACCGAGATCTGGGACAAGGGCAAGGCCGCGGTCATCGTCAGCGAGACCACGGTGACCGATCCGGCAGGCACAGTGCTGTGGACCACCAAGCGGTCGATCTTCGCCCGCGGTGAAGGTGGCTTCGGCGGCGAACGCGGCCCGTCGACGTCAGTTGAAATCCCTGACCGCGCACCCGATCTCGAAGTGTCACTGCCCACGCTGCCGCAGCAGGCTCTGCTGTACCGGCTGTGCGGGGACCGCAACCCGCTGCACTCGGATCCCGCGTTCGCCGCGGCCGCCGGATTCGACCGGCCGATCCTGCACGGCCTGTGCACCTACGGCATCGGCTGCAAGGCCATCGTCGACACCCTGCTCGACGGCGACGTGACACAGGTGGCGAGCTACGGTGCCCGGTTCGCCGGCGTGGTGTTCCCCGGAGAAACGCTGCAGGCCAACGTCTGGAAGGAAGACGGCAGGTTCGTCGGCGTGCTGACCGCACCGGGCCGCGGCAACACCATCGTGCTCTCCGGCGTCGAGCTTGTCCCGGCCTAGTTGAGGCCGGCAGCCGAGCCCGCTGAATTGCTTTGGCGGCCTAGCTTTTCCAGATACCGCCCATGCGCTCGGCAACGGTTGCGCACCATCTCGCCGCGCCCGCGCCCCCGCCGGTCGAGGATCTCGGAGGCCAACGCGGCCGATGTCACGACAGCTCGGTCTGAAATTCGCTATCGTTGTCAGATGCGTCACAGTGATTGCCAATGTGGTCATCAGCATTCGGCGCATCAGCACTATCGACGCGGCACGGATTGCGCGTTGTGTCAATGCCGCCGATATCGGCCCAACACCTTCCGCGGCAGGATGGGCGCATTGGCATCGCGCCTGGTACACGGGGGTCGCGAGGACCCGAATTCCTTGAATGGGCAATGATTTGCCGCTGTCGGCAGCGTCGCACCCGGCTCGAGCGATCAACACTGTCACCGCTCTCGTGCCGGCCGATCCCAGGCTCTGAACTCGAGGAGATCGGCGGCAACATATCGGAGCAGCCGTAGCCCTTCCCTCACAGGCGGCTGCGGTCCAGGTGGACTTCGTCGCCAACTCAAAACTTCGCTAGCATGGCGAGCGAGAACAGCCAATGTCGCGCAGTCGCCACGCGTACGGACACCGGGGAGCCCGTCTTGATGCCACGCCGCCGGCGCCTCGTATCGATTCCCCGAGCACTGGCCGCGCTCGTCGGTGTGGTTGCCCTCACCTTCTCCTCGTGCAGCGGGGTGGCTCAGTCCGAACCCACAGCATCCAGTTGGCCCAGCGGCGCTTACCTCGGCACCTACGGCAACCGGCCCGCGGCGGAGAAGTTCGCCGCGTATCGGGGTCAAAATCTCGCCATCGTGAGCGTCTTCCTCGAACGCTCGACGTGGGACGCGCTGCGCCATGACACCTGGGGTGTCGAGAGGTACGCCGGGTTTGCTGGTCGGCTGTCGATCGCAGTGCCGCTCATCCCGACGAACGAGTCGACCACCCTGGGGGCGATCGCCAACGGAAGTCACGACGACGATTTCGTCCAGATAGCTCGCAACCTTGTCGCACACCAACGTGGCGACGCCGACATCCGGCTGGGCTGGGAATTCAACGGCGACTGGTACGGATGGTCAGCATGGGACCCGAAGGCCTTCATTGCCGCGTATCGGCGGGTTGCCAAGATCTTCCGCCAGGAGAGCCCAGCGTTCACCCTTGACTGGAACGGCAATGCGGTGCAGTCGGCATCAGGCCATGACCCGTTCACGGAGAGCTACCCGGGCGACGACGTCGTCGATGTCGTCGGCGTGGATGCCTACGATTGGGCCGACAATGGCATCACCGACAGTGAGTCGTTCGCGCGGTGGCGCGACCAGCCGCACGGCATAGCCGCTTGGCTGTCGTTCGCCAGGGCCCACCACAAGCCTCTCGCGATCCCCGAATGGGGTGTCGTCGGTGGCACCGACGGGCAGGGCGACAATCCGGCCTACGTCCAAGGGATGTACGAATTCTTCCGGCAGAACCACGCCGACATTGCGTACGAGGCCTACTTCAATCAGCAAGCCAGCCTGGCCAATTCGCTGATCGATCCGGTTCAGATGCCCGCATCCAGCGCCCTGTACGCCGAGCTGTGGCATCGCGCAGGCAGCTGACCCCCGGCGTCAACGCGGGCATTGCGTAGCCAGCGGTAGAAACCGCATCGGATCAGCCAGGTAGCGCACCGCGCGGTCGATGGTGTGGCTTTCAACGGCGTTGTCGTTGAACGAGATCGAGATGTTTCGGGTGTCGCCGATCCGATTGTTCAGAACAGTGACGGCGTGCGGACCCGCGGTGTCGAGCAGAGCGGTGAGGGATCGATCACCGCCCATTCGCCACGGTACGTCGTCGATCATTCGTACGGTGCCCAAGTCGGAGTACATGACGTGAGCGGGCGCTCCGGGCTGATAGGTACTCGCAGGCCCCGGATCGCGCCCGAACGGCAGCATGGCCCGTGCCGACACCACAGCCATCCCCGCCAGCGGCACCGCCGCCATGACGAGGTCACGTACCCGCGTGCTGACCGCGGACAGGGGGTCATCAGACGCAAACGGAACTTCGAGACCGATGATGAAGTTGCCGTTGGCCCGTTGCCGCCGGGACAGGTAGCGCCGACAGTCGAAAGCTGTCATGACGCGGTCGGTCATCGACAACCCGGCCACCTGCAACGCTTGCCGAACGATGTACAACCACACTGCGGCACTTCCCGGCGTGCCGGCCTGCGCGCGACGCCAGTCGTGCACCGCGGCCTCCGCATCGGCGTCGATGTGCGCGATCCGGACCGCAAATGAAGGGGACCACGGCATCGGATCGCCCGCGCCACCGCTGTCAGCGGGACGTTGAAACCTCTGTTCGGCTGCGTACCGCACCGCAGGCCGGGCCCACTGCGGATTCGCACCGAACGTGCGGATCACCGACCGCAGCAATGCCAGGGGCGTGTCGTTGTCGGTGGTCCACCGTGACGTCCGACCGCCGGAATGGTCGAACAACGCACCGATCAGTTCGAGCGCGAAACGTGCGTCACCGAGACCATGGTCGACGTCGAGTGCGATATGCCGTTCTGAAGCATGGATTTCCAGTGCCGCCCGCGCTCCCGGCCGTCGACGAATGTGCTGCAACACTGCCGCCCGGCCACCCTCTACCACCGACCGCGGCAATTCGCGCACCGCCACCAGTTCCGAAGGGGCGTATCGCCAAAGCCGCGTCGCCGGACGCGGATCCAACGCCACCCTGGTGTGGGGTCCCGCCATGGCGATCCTGGCCAATGCCTCGTCGAGCACCGACGTGTGCGGAACATCCAGTTCGCCGAACAACGCAACGAATCGTGCGCCGGCAAGCATCCGATCGGTACCGCTGGCCCATTGCCGCGACTGGGTCCGGCCTTTCGCGATCATCTGCGCATCAGTCCCACCTGCACAGCGCGAGCCCCGAACAGCACCCCGTCCACATTGTCTTCGGTCACCCTCAGAATCAACTCCGTCGCCCGGCTATCCACTCACTTGTTTGCTGACCTCGGTTCCTGTTGGTCGACAGGATATCGACTCCACTGGACAGACACGCCGCGAGAGGTGCGACGATGTGGGGTAGCGTCCAACGGTGCGGCGCTCGGAGGCTCGCAGAGATCGATTTCGCGTTCTATGGCGCAGGCAAACGAAGGGTGGACGACCACTGTGACGTGCCCGAATGGTCACGACAACCCGGTAAACACGCTGTTCTGCAGAGAATGCGCAACTCAGATCGTGGCGAAGACCGTCTGCATCCACGGTCACCTCAACGAAGACGACAACCGGTTCTGCAGCCAGTGCTCGGCTCCGGTCGCCGCTCCCATCTCGACGCCGTCGCGGACCGGGCGTTGGAACGTCGATCCCACAGCGCGCCACCAATATCGCTACTGGGACGGCGAAACCTGGACCGAACATGTCGTCGACAACGGAAGCTTCGAGAGCGATGCCGTGCCTGCCCCGGAGCCGCGACCGCGAACCCGGGCAGAAGTCTGGCTGCCGCGAGCGGCCGCGATTGGCATGACCGTCGTGAGCGCATTGCTCGTTATCGCCGCGTTCAGCACGCTGCAGTCCATCCGGAAGTCCGAACCGACGCCGGCCACGACGGCCGAGCCGATCCTCGCGCCCCAGACCCCGGCACCGGCGTCCCAGGCCCAACAGCCCCCACGCCAGCCCGGACAGGTCGCCGTCATCGGAGCCTCGTGTCTCCCTGCCAGCCGTACAGCTGTCACCGGCGACAAATCGGTCGCGTATTGCGAGCATGTGCAAGGCACGGAGTTCTTCGTATGGTCACTGGTGCGGGGCGAGATCACCTACCCGACCAGCGCGGACCCGAGCCAGTTGACGGATCCTCCGGTCGCGGTGTGCATGGAACAAACGGGTCGGTCACCGCAGGATTGCGTCGAATACCTCCAGCGGCCAAGCGATCCTGGCGATGGCGGCCGTTAGGCCACGTGCGCGGGTCCCGGTCGACTTCGTACTCGTCGTCCTGCTCGTGCTGGCGACGGTGGCGTCGGGATGCAGCGCAGATGGCGGGGACGCATCAGCGGCGCCGCCGATCAAGACGCCGCTGCCCGACGTGGCCGCCGAAGCCTGGTCGGCCCGTGGACATGTGCTCGAACGGGCGCCGTTCAACCCGCCGCTGAACGATCCGGTGATCGGCGACGCGTGGCGGGCGGTGTACACCTCGGTGTCCGGCGTTGACGGCCGGACCCGTGAGATTTCGGGCACGTTTTTCATTCCGCCCGGCGACCCGCCGCAGGACGGTTGGCCGGTGATCTCCCTCGCCCACGGAACGACGGGAATCGACAACGCATGCGGTCCGTCGACCCATTCCGACCTGATGGGCTATCTCGCGGAGGTCCGCGCATATCTGGCCGACGGATATGCCGTCGCTATGACCGACTATGAGGGACTCGGTTCACCGGGCACCCATCCCTACCTCGAACCGAAGTCCGCGGCGTTCAACGTCATCGACGCGGTGCGCGCACTGCACGAGCTCACCTCGACCGTGTCGCGACGTTGGGTTGCTGCCGGGACGTCACAAGGTGGTCAGGCGGTGTGGGCCGCCGATGAACTGAACGCCTTCTACGGCGACGGCGTCGACCTCATCGGCAGTGTCGCGATGTCCCCTGCTGCGAATGTGACGGGTCTTGCCGACCTGGCCTGGTCGGGACAGCTGACCAACGACCAGGAGATGTACTTTCCGTTACTGATCGAGGGTGTGCAACGGTACAACGCCGAGTTGGACGAAAGCCGATATGTGCACGGGCGGATCGCCGCCGGAATGGGCATTCTGGCCCAGTGTCAGTCACCGGTCGGAGATTTGCTCAGTAGGGTCTACGCAGAAGAGGAACTCAAGCCGGACAGACGCCGCGACGTCGATGCCCTGCGCCGGGCACTGCAGCGAATCGCGCTGCCGCAGCAGCCCCTCACCGTGCCCATGCTTGTGGTTTCCGGGGACAACGACCAGACCGTTCGTCCGCAGTGGGTGTCCTCGGCGGTGCAACAAAGCTGCCGGATCGGCGGCCGGATCGAGCACATGCAGATCCCCGGTGCCGGCCACGCGGAGCTGCCACCCGACGCGGACAAGACCGTACGGCAATGGATAGCCGACCGTTTCGACGACGTGGCCGCGCCCTCCAACTGCGCGACACAACCCTGATCGCACAGTCGAGGGCCGCACGTCATGCGGGATCGAACCTGAACCAGTCCACCAGCATCGTCGCCGGCCAAGGAGTGGTCGCATCCGGTTGTCCGGAGGAATTGTCGCCGACAGAGATGTTCAAGATCGCGTACATCGGCTGATCGTCAAACACCCACTGCTGGTTACTGGTCAGCATCGCCTTCGTGTAGGTACCCAAGGTGGTGTTGTCGATACCGATGACCACCTGGCCTGCCGATCGCCGAACCCAGTAGGTGTGGAAGTCCGTGCTGAGGTCGGCGATCGGACCCTGGGTGCCGATCATGTAGTCGGCGGAAGCGCCGGCCGGACGCTGCACCCACGGCCCGTGCAAGGTTGTGTAGTAATAGGTTGCGAGTTTGGGCAGCTCCATGAGATCGATTTCGCCGCACTGGGGCCAGCCGACGGTGTCTACGTTCGACCCGAGCAGCCAGAACGCCGGCGAGATGCCTTTCCCCGACGGCATTTTGATGCGGGCCGACATCGTGCCGTACACCATGTTCACCTTGCCCCGCGTGACCAGACGACCCGAGGTGTATCCCGTCGACGTCTTCAACGCTTGAATGATCAAGTTTCCGTTGCCGTCGAGGCGGATGTTCTGAGTGGAGTTGGTGTAGTTCTGAAGTTGGCCGTTGCTGTTCCACTGCCCGGTGTCGTAATCCCAATATTGGCTGCTGGGTTGGGTTCCGGCGGCGCCGACGAAGTCGTCGAGCACCGCGCCTGCACCGGATGTACCGCCTGTCTGCACGGTCACTCGGTCGAGCCCGAGCGCCCGGGAACAGTTTCCTTTGCGATACGGGTTGGTGAAAGCCACACTCAGCGTGTGCGTGCCGGCCTGAAGGGCCACAGTCATGCTGTAGTCCGCCCATGAAGTTGTCGAGACAGCAGTTGGAGACGTTGCCTTTCCGTCGATGGCCACCGTCATCGTTGGCGCGCCCTTACACAGCTGTCCCTTCGCCCGTATCGACAAGGCGGTCGCCGGGGCTGACAGCGAAATGTTGGTTGTCGCCTGGGCCGTTGTCCACAGTCCGAGTGCCGCACCGCCGGAAGCGGTCTTGTCGGCGTACACACTGCCGGCCCCTGCCGGAGTCACGACCATGGATTCGGCTTCGAGTGACGTGACCGCAGCCCCCGCCGGGGCAACAGGTGCTGCAACTGCGGCAACCACCAGACTCACGAGAACTAGGCGCGGATATCTCACAAGTACGCTCCATCGACGACAGCAAAGACACCCAGGCACATGCAGTCCGGCGATTCCCGCGCCAGCGGAACAAGTATCCCTGCGATCGCTAACAGCACACCATTCACTTCGGTAACAGCTTGGCCGCAGTTCGAGAACACCGCCTGCCCGCGCAATGTCTCGGCGCCCGAAGTCCGACTACGTCAGCAACAATTCGGCTCTCCGGCGCCGGGCGACCTTCAGTCGCCTCAGCCCCTATTGTTTGTTCGTGCACACTCGACCGAGACTGGCAATCGCACAGGCGGTAGCGGTGTTGATGTTGGCCGCGTGCACCAACGCCTCGGGCGGCGATGCCACACCTCGACCGGCATCGCCGCCACCACCCTCACCATCCGACGTGTTCGACGGATTCGACGGCCCGGCCGGGTCTCGGCCCAACACCAAGTTCTGGAGCTACGACCTCGGCAATCTGAGCCCAGACAACCATGAGCTCCAGACCTACACCGATGCCACCGCCAACATTCGCCACGACGGCAACGGACACTTGATCGTCCAAGCGTTGAAGACCCCCACCGGTTACACCTCAGGGCGCCTGATCACCCAAGGCAAGATCCCGATCCTGTACGGAACTGTCTCCGCACGAATCAAGTTCCCGTCCGGCCAGGGAATCTGGCCGGCGTTCTGGCTGCTCGGTTCAGACATCGACACGGTCGGCTGGCCACAGTGCGGCGAGATCGACGTCATGGAACTCGTGAACACGGGCACCACCTACAACGTGACATTGCATGGGCCGCAAGGAAAATCGGACTACTCGACCAACGGCCTGAGTAAGACCGGGCTGATCACCGACCTCAGCAAGGATTTTCACGTCTACTGGGTGACGCGACAGCCTGACAGCATCACCATCGGAGTCGACGGAACCGCGTTGGCAGACTTCACTCCCTCATCGCTGCCCGAGGGAGCGACCTGGGTGTTCAACAAGCCGATGTATGCCGTGCTGAACGTGGCTGTGGGCGGGGACTGGCCGGGACCACCCGACCAGTCGACCCACTTCCCGGCGACCATGCTGATCGACTGGTTCCGGTACACCCGCTGAAGTACCGATCAGTCACCTCGAATCACTTTGCTGGTCCGGCACGTTCGCGCGATATACTCCTTCCCGATGTCCGGCTACCGAGTTGTCCGTCCACGCCGCAAGAGGCTCGCGTAATGAAGCGACCTGATGATGATTCGGCTGGAAATACCATTCCCATACTCATGTACCACTCCGTCAGCGACACTGCAGCCGCGTCCATCCGCGGACTGTCCGTTCGCCCCAAAGCGTTTGCCGAGCAGGTGGCGTACCTCGCCAACAACGGGTTCACCGGTCTGACGTTCGGTGAGCTGTGTCGGCTTCGACGATCCGGAGAGCCGCTTCCGCAGCGCCCTGTCGTCCTGACGTTCGATGACGGGTACGCCGACCTGGTCGAGGAAGCCTTGCCGGTGCTGACAAGCCATGGGTTCCCCGCGACTGTGTTCATCACGACCGGATGGTTGGACGATGCCGGTCAGCGGGCCGCCGGCACGCCGCCGGACCGCATGTTGACGTGGCGTCAGCTGGCAGTCCTGGAGCAGGCCGGCGTCGAGATCGGCGCGCACAGCCACAGCCATCCGCAATTGGACCAGATACCCGTGAAGCAGCTGCGGGCCGAACTCGCCGATCCCAAGAGCCTTTTGGAAGACCGTCTCGGTCACACCGTCGCGACACTGGCTTATCCGTACGGGTATTCCAGCCGGCGGGTCCGCGAGATGTCGCTCGAACTCGGTTACCGCAACGGCGCTGGTGTGGCCAACGGAATCGCCTCACCGGGCAGTGACCCCTTCCGGGTTCCGCGGCTCACCGTTCGCCTGTCCACGCCGATCAACAGATTCGCCGAGACGGTCAATCAGCAACGAATCGGCGTGAACTACGCACCCACTCGCGCACTCACGGCGGGTTACGCCGTGGTGCGCCGGAGCCGGTCGGCGCTGCGCGCCATGCGGGACAGCACACACCGCAGCTAGCCGCTCAACCGAAATCTCTGGTACCGGACAAGATCCGCCACTACGCCCGGCCCTACCCGGCGTGCGAAGCTTTCCGTCGCTGCTGCCGGACACTGCGGATGTAGGCCGGGACGCCTGCGCGCATGCCTTGCAGTTCCGCCCGTAACAGGTGCGGAGGAAATGTCGTCATCGTCGCGGTGCGCACGGTGTCGTTACCGCGCAGGGTACGAATCGCGTTCGGAACCAATCGAATCAGCGAAAGCAGCAGCATCGGACGGTGCACGATGAGGGCGGCGTAGTACCCGACGAGACCGGTTCCGTACCCATGCAGCTGGCTCTGAAGCTCAGAGAGGGTTTCCCGGTGGTAGTGCCAGGTGATCGAGGTCGGCTGATACACCATGGTGTGTCGGGCAAGCAGCAACCGCGTGAAGGCGTAGGTGTCCTCCGAGCCCTTGGCCGGGGTACCGGCACCGAGGGCAACGTGAAAGCCGCCGATATCGGCCAGTACCTCACGGCGGAATGCCATGTTGGCGCCCGCACCGAACGGCGGAAGCGGGTAGAGCGGGCTCTGCGGATATCCGGGGTCGAACACTTCGCGCGTGAATCCACGCCCCTTGCTGTGCCCACCGAATTGTTCGAACCAGTGTTGAGGTTCGGTCCTCAATTCGGCGGGAAGCACTGCACCCGAGACACATCCGACTGCCGGTCGAGCCGCGAACCCGCGCACCAATTCGGCGAGCCAGTGCCGGTCGGGCACCTCGTCGTCGTCGATGAACGCGATGATGTCAGCCTGTGCCGCACGCCATCCGGTGTTGCGGGCCCATGAGAGCCCCGCTCGGGGCTCTCGGAGATACCGCACCGGTACCGACACGTCCAGTGCCGCCAGGGCGGCGGGCACGGCATTCGGGTCAGCCGGTGCGTTGTCCACTACGACGATCTCGAAGTTCGGGTATTCCTGATCGGCCACGCGCCCAACACATTCCGCAAGACCGCTGGCACGGTCACGGGTGCAGATGACAACCGAAACCTGCGGCGCGTCGGCGAGCAGTTGTCGACGCTCGAGGGTGAAGGCCAGTTCGGCCGGGTCGCATGCGACGCCCTTCCCGGACAGCGTGTCGGTGGCGGGCAAACCACTGTCGGCCTGCCGGGCGTTGATGTCGCGGCCCAACGACTGCCAGACCGCGTCCACCAACGCGCGTTCACCGAGCACCGCATCGGCGGCATCAAGATCGACGATGCCCAGCGGCTCCGTCCCCAACCGCACGAGCAGACTGATCGGACCAGGCGTCTCATCGGTGAAAAGGTCCGGAAGCGGTCCGCTGACCTCCCATTCGGCAACGCGAATCGGGCGGAAGGGCTCGGCCGGGTCTCCGGCCGGCCGTGCATTCGTCTGCGGAGTCGCAGTCCGGGTGCCGATCACCATCTCGGTGACCATTCCAGCTGCTGTCACCAGCAGCCCTGCCACGATCGCCGCGCATCGCTGCAGATGCGTCACATCCAGGTGACGCAGCGCCAGGTAGAGCTCACGCAGGCATCCCCGCGGCAGCACCCGAGACGCGTAACGCCGCTCGGCGGCGGTGCTGTCGTCGATCCCGACGAGCCGGGACAGCGCGGCCTTGCCGCGGCCCTCGTTCCAGCACCGGGTGAGGAAGAAGGACGGCGTGCTCCGTTCGGCGGGAACCTTATGTGCCACAAGGGCCGCCGGTTCGTACATCCAGTGTCCGGACGGCACGGCTCGTCGTACCCGCAGACACAGATCGGTGTCTTCCGGGCGGGAGACCCGGCCGGTCTTGCCGAATCCGGGGCGGAAGCCGTCGACAGCGTCGAACACCGTGCGCCGAATCGCCATGTTGCCCGTCCACACGTTCCGCATGGGTGCCGCGTCCTCGGGCATGCCGGTGTACGAAGCACCCACCACCCAATAGAACTCACGCGGAAACCAGCGCGGCCGCTCGTCCGGCCAGGCTGGAGTGAGACCTCCCCCGACCCCGACGACATCCTCGTCGTCGAAGTGCCGGCACAGGGACCGCAGCCAATCCGGTGTCGCCACCGCATCATCATCGAGGAATACCGCGATCTCGCCTCTACTGGCCATCACACCGGTATTGCGGGCACCCGAAGCACCTTGTGGCCCAGTGTTTTCCAGCACGGTGACCCCGCGCAGCTCGGTGCGCGCGGGCGGCCAGGCCCGGGTTGTGGTCGATGACCAGGATCACCTCCAGTGCGCTCTGCGACTGGTTCAACGCCGAGGTAACTGCCTCGACCGTGTCGGGCCAACGTTGTTCGGTGTAGGCCGCGATGATCACCGAGACCGAAGGGCCGCCTTGGCGATACGTGTCCTCGGCGGGCTCCGTGTCCGATGGTGACGGTGGAGAGGTGAGGGTCATGAAAGGTCCTCTGCTGTCGGCACCGCGTGAGCGGCGCGCGTGGGAACTACCGACTGTGGGCGGTTGGTGCCCGTAACACGTTCTGCAGCCAATGATTTGAATCTGGCATAGAGGTCATCACCCCTGGCGACCTGGGTCCGCGCAGCCGCATGAATGCGGTCGCGCATGACGTCGTCGGTGTTCCAGGCTCGGTCGATCGCGTCAGTGAGTGCCTGCTCGAATCCCGGTCCCATACGCACCGGTTGGCATCCGCCCGGGAACAGGGCCGCCAAGCCCTCGAACTTCCCGTCGTAGTAACTCGAGCTGGTGATGCCCACCGCGGGTATCCCGGCCGCCAGGGCAAACACCGCGGCGTGGTAGCTGCCGGTCACGACCACCCGGCAACGGGCGATGGAGGCCTTCAATTCCTCGGGCGAACGGATGTCCGCAAACTCGTCATCGGTACCGTTGCGCTCGCCGTCGCCTGATGACTGGACCGATCTCAAGTCCGATTGCGCTGCGTAGCGGGACACGGGTAATGCGACCGTGGCGACCCCGCGGCTGCGCGCCGCTGCCCTTGCGACGCCGACGATCTGACTCGCGAGGGTGGTGTCGACCGAACTGTAGGACGCCACCCGCACGTTCATGCCGATCGCCATTCCCGCGCGGGGACGTGTCGCCGGCGTCGCCAACACCAGGGCATCGTCCCCGGTGACGTCTGCCCGCTCGAGGTCCACGCCATGCGCACGCAGGATCGATGTGGACCGCGCCTGTTCGCGCAGACCGATGGTGGTCAGCTTCGGCATGGTCAGCCTGACGGCATGACTCAACACCGGATGCGTCACCGGTCCGAGACCTTGGCCGAACATCGCGGTCGGCTTGCCGAGCCGCTGCGCCATCGCGAGCACGCTGAGCACCCCGGCCCCATGCCACCAGAACACATCGCTGATGAACCCGCCACCGCTCGAGACGACCAGGTCTGCGCGCCGCACCGCGTCGAGCACCCGCAGTGGCACCGCACCCCCGGAAACCGCCGCCCCATTCGAGCGGGCCAGCAGTGGCATCGCTGTCTTCCACATCTGCTCGGCCGCCAACTGCCCCGACTTCGGAAGCACCGAAGCCCGTCGCCTGCCGACAATTGTGGGAGCGACGGCACTGACCTCCGGGCAGTACCGGTGCAGCTGATCCGGCGACTCGGTGAAAACGTGGATGATCGCATCGGGCCACAGGTTTCTGAGCCGATGGACGCACGCCTGCAACATGGCGATGTCACCTATGTTCAGCAGCGCGTAGCCGCTGTGATCCACCAATATGCGCAACGCGCCGTCTCCTCGCGAACTCGTGGGGCTCTCCGCACGCAGAGCTCTTCGCCCAGTCACCGGACGTCTCATGCGTTCTCGCCACCGCAAACAGGTACCGCCGACTGCGCCGCGAACTGCCGTCGCGCCGCCCGAATGGCGGGCCAGAAGAACATCGCCTCGACCACGGTCGCGACACCCAACGCGATGCCGATTCCGGTGATGCCGCCCAGTTGCAGCCCGACCTCGGCCGCCCCCAGTTCCAAACCGGCACCGAGAATCGCCGCCCGCGCCGCCCGGCCAAGGGCGCCTTGGGCCCGCCGCACCGCGATATAGATCGACTTGATGGCACTGGCAAATGTGCAAACCGCCATCGCGATCAAGCAGTACCGCGCTTCTTCGTACTGCCGCCCGAAGATCGCGAGCATCGGCTGGGCGAGGAACGGGGCCCCGACGGCGGCCAGGATCGAGACAACTGCCGATAGCCGGATGGCGGTGTTGAGGCCGGTCTCGAAGTGCTCCGGGTTGCCACTGTGCAGCGCGAACATCGCGGTGGCCAGATGGTTGGGCACGATCCAGATGAAGGTCGCCAGAAGCAATGCCGCGTAGAACGCAGCGTTGACTTCACTGCTGAGTTGGACGGCGACCAGCACCGGCAGCGCCAATCGCGGTGCCTGGGTGGCGACATTGACCCAGTGATGGCCCGCCGCGGCCCGCCAGAGCGGCGAGAATCCTCGGACGGTCGGCGCAGTGGTCAGCCACTGATCCACGGCCTCGGTGCGCATCGCGAGAATTGCCAACGAGACGAGATTGCCCAACAACCACACGGCGAAGATGATCTGTGGCGACATCCCGACGGCGAACGCCGCGAGGGGAAGCGCCGCCAATTTCACCACCGAGAAGACCAGGTTCCGCGATACCTGTCGCCCGCTTTGCTGAACTCCGACCATGGCTCCGTCGAGCACGATCGTCACGGTGCTGACCGCGGTGCCGACACCGAAGAGCACCACGCCAACCGGAGATGAGTACATCCACTCGCTGTGCCCGAAACCGTTCTGTACGAGGGCATATCCGGTCGCGCCCAGCAGTCCTACGGCACCGGCCGCTCCCACACAGGTAACCACCAGGCGCCGAACATCCGGACCATCGCGACGCGGGAGTTCAGCGATCAGCAGAGTGTGCAGCCCCAGCGTGGCGAATGTGGCGATGAACTGCATGGCCGAGATCATTGCCGCCGACCGTCCAACCGTTTCGGCACTGGCGATATGAGCGGCCAAAGCCCAGAACGCGAATCCCAGCGTTGCGGTCACCACCGTGGTGCTGCACAGTGCGGCTGCGATGGTGAGCACCAGGGCTGACCCGGACTTAGGCGGCTTGCGACGCTCGGTATCGGAACTCACGGCGTTGTTATTGCTTGTCAATCCACACCGTCCGATACGGTTCGCCGGTGGGGTCACCCCGGTACACCGACGCCTCCGCTTTCGCGCCCTCGACCGGGATCGTCTGGGTCCACTCCTCGTCGGGTCGCAGCGTCACCTGTCCGGTCATCACCCTCTTGCCCGTGTCCAAGACGATCGTGAAGTTCTCGACCTCCGATTCGTGGCTCTTGATGCCGACAATCGCGCGGCTGGCACCAGCAGGGAGTTGCGTGGGATTGTCAGGGACGAGCCAGAGTTCGGTGAATGGACGGTCTTGATTCTTGCTGCTGAGCGAGATGACGATCGCCGCAGTGAGCAACAGCAGCGCCGTGAGCACTTTCATCCCCACGGTGAGCGAGGGGATCGGAACACGTACCCGCGGCATCGGAGCTCGGGGACCGCGCAGCCGCGCCACTGCCGCCGACACAAGTGTCGTCACAAGGGCGAAGGACAACCAGTTGAACGACACCAGACCCGATGGCAGGTAATCGAGCAACACGCCACCGATAACGCCGGCACCGATCGCGCAGGCCATCACCGCCGTGAACCACGCTGTGGTGCTCACCTGTCGGGGCATCACCGCACCTGCCAGCGCGGCACCCGCAAGCACGAAGCAGAGCACCGTTCCCGCAAGGTGCCCGACGATATTGGGAAAGATGGGCAGGACCGCGGCGAGGTAGCAAGCGACTGCGGCCACCGCGACCCCGTCGATCCAGGACAATTTCCGTCGGGTGATCACGGCTGGACCCATCGCAGATCGTAGAAGCGGTCGTAGCCCGAGTCGTAGATCCGGGAGATCCCGCGAATCCTGTCGAACTTCAACAGAAGCTCCTTTTCGATCGGCTTTCTGTCGGGGCCCTTGTTGATGTCCGCGGCAAAGTAGTTCCCGGTGATCGGCGACTGCTCTGTCATACGCAGGTCGACGTCGAGATACACCGCCGACTCGCTGCGGACCAGCGCGAGATTCTCGGGCGTGAAGTAGTCGGTGTAGTACAGAGATTCCGGGTCACGGATCGGGTCAAGTTCGGCCAGCGTCGACAAGAGGGTGAGCGACGCGGTGTCCCCGAAGAACCGCGCACCGGGCGAGAGGTAGGCATCCGCCCATTCGGCCCGGCTGGTGCCGACGGCATCGATACCACTGGCGAAGCCGTCGATCCAGAATTTGCCCGGCAGTCGCTGGAACCACTCCGGCAGGCTCGCAACGACGGAAGCCAGAAATAGGACGATGGTCAATGCGATCGCCAGGACCATTCGGCTCGCTGTTCGAACCGCGCGTCTGTGCCCGCCTGGTCTGATGATCACGAGGTACTCGAGCGCAATCGCCATCGCGACCGCCGTGAACATCGTCGTGAACGTGAGCATCCGAGCCGACAATTCGGGACCGTTCTCCACGAGCAGCCGGGTCGCGAGCACGAGACTGTAGGAACCCGCCGCAGCCGCGATGAAGCTGCGCTCCAGCGGTTGCCGGCGACGCGCCAGCCGCACGCTCACCGCCAAAAGGCCCAGTGTCACCAGAACTCCCAACGGGGACATCGCACGGTCGAACAACGGTGTCGGCGGACGAGGAAGCGACATCTGCCCGTCGAATTCCCACAGTTTTGCGAGGGCCGACAAGATCTGGTCGCCTGGGCTGCTGAGGTAATCCAAGGTGGCCGGGGCGAAGAAGTGGATCCACAGCCAGAACACCGCCACGGCTGCCACTGCACACCCTGCCAGCCAGGGGGCCAACGACCGACTGGCGCGGAAAACCGCTGTGGCCGCGGCAATGCCGGCGAGCACAGCAGCCGTCGCCAGGATCGACACGTGATGCGTGATGGTCACGACGGCGCAGCACACCACCACGCCGGCGAAACTGAGCACACGGCCAGACTGCCGGGTGGCAAAACGGATCGCGAGGACGACGGCCAGCACCAGGAAGGGCAGCGCCAACGTCTCGTAGAGAAACGACGTGTCGAAGTACGCGGCATGCGGATTGAGCATGTACAGCACGACCGAAAGGCACGCCACCCGCGACGACCCGGTCACCTCGCGGAACAACAGCAACAGCGCCGTCGCCGTCAAGACATGGCTGATGCTGGCAACCAGCACCCCGGCCAGGAACGGACTGGCCGACGACACCTGCGCCAACTCGGCTGTGACGTTCTCCAGGCCTGGATACTGGGGGCTGATCGGGAGGGCGTAACTCGGTTCAAAAAGATGGTGGCTGGCAAGAACGTTCTCCAGCGAACGTAGATGCTGAAGCTCATCTGAAAAGGTGAAGGCGTGCGGGCTGTATGCCCACCGAACAACCGCTTGCGCCACCGCGAACAGAATCGCCAGGAACGCACGATCACGGGCGGATGTGGACCCATGCAAGATGCGGGCCACCACGTAAACGAATATGAGAAGCTGCCCAGCCCACATCAATGGCGCTGCGTGGCTCAGCCCTCCGCGTGAACGTGCATAGGCCAAAGCGACGAGCAAGACCCCGCCCGCAACGACCAGCGCAGCATCCGGTATCACGCTGGGCACCCGCGGATCCCGCGTTTCACGGTCCGGCCGGGAAGCTGTGGGCATTTCCTCGGCCGGCGGCCGTGCCCGATCAAGAACGGCTGCCATTACTTTCCCACTCCAAGACGGCGATCACCACCGAGGGCCTCGAATGGCGGCCCACAATCGGGGATCACTCCGCGACGATTCCGCCGTCGACGGCGCAGACATTTCTGGTCCTTCTCATTGCGACGAGATCACTTGGACTTCGGCCGATCGTGCTGTGGCGCGCCGACCGTGCTCGCTGAATTCCCGCTGGATGGTTGCCAGCACCCGCAATCCGTCGCTGACCGCATTGAGATTGCTCACGCCGTGAATACGACTGGACTCATAGCTGGCGACCTCGACGATCTTGGCGCCTTGCGCGGCCAACCGGACGTTGATCAGGGTCTCGACCTCGAACCCGTCGCCCCACTGCGGCCCGTCGGCCGCCACGTCGGGCATGCGGATGACGTCCAGGCAACGTCGCCAGAACGCGTTGTACCCGTAGCAGAGGTCGGTGTAGTCCATGTCGAAGAGGACGTTCACCAGATGATTCAGGAAACGATTGCCCAGCCGCCTGATCCTGGTGATGTCGGCGCTGCCGCCGCCCTCGGTGAAACGCGAGCCCTTGGCGAAGTCCGCGCCGGCGACCAAAGTTTCTACGAACAGCGGGATTTCGGCCGGATCTGTGCTCCCGTCGGCGTCGATCATCACGATGATGTCGCCCGTGGCCACCTCGAATCCGCATGCCAGGGCGTTGCCCTTACCCCGTCGGGTCTGCCGAACATGGACCCCGTCCGGCCAGAGAAGCCGCGCGACCCTCGCCGTGTCGTCCCGAGAATCGCCATTGACGACCACGATTTCATCGATGCCCGCCGGCATACGTTCAGCGACATACGGGAGGTTTCGTTCCTCATTCAGCGCGGGAATAATCACCGAAACAGTCGGCCGCGCCACGGCGTCTCTTATGCTCACGACATTTTGCATCTATTGCGTTCTTTCGTCGTCACGGATGAATGGTGAATGCGGAGTGACAGGGCGGCTCGGACAGCGGTGCGCAGACCTCGGTCGACACGCGTCGACGCGGGTCGCGTCAGCACGGGACGCGACATTTCGCCGACCGCGCGAGCGGCGCCGAAGTGGGTCGGCATGACACGGCGGCATCGTGCCCGACCCAAGGACTAGCACTCAGCGCGCCAAGACTTCCTGCAGGCGTTGAGTTTTGGAGTCTGCACCGACGCGCGTCGCACCGTCGACGCGGCAAGCGCGCACTGGGCACCAAGCCGTCAAAGTGCTGCCGTGCAAAAACCGGGCACGCCACGGGCTCAGACGCGGCGTCGCAGTCAACCACAGTCCCTCCTCAATTGGCGCGGCGCTACTTCCGCCCGCGTTCCGGCTATGCACTGGTAGTTAGCTACAACTCGGCGAGAGCGGGGTTCGCTCGGTCGCGTGGGCAGTATCTTTCCTTAGAATTGCAATTCTGGCAAATGATAGAGCGGCTTGGGTTCGACGTCCCGCCCAGCGGCACACATAACGACATCCACGCAGTCAGAGCCCTCCGTTACAGTCATCCGATCGTGCGACAGTTCGTCGCACTTCATACAGAACATGCATTTTTAGTTAATTCTGTCCGCAAGTTAATTATGAGAGCAGGCTTCGATGGCCGCGACGATCCACCACCCCTGGCGTTGCCACGGAGTCGCTGGCGATAGATAGGCAAACGATGAAAGACGGCGGACTCCTCAGCCCGGCCGAGCGTGACGCGCCCCCGGCAGCCCAGCCGCCGAAAACCGCGGTGCGCTCCGCGCCCGGCGGCATTCCCGCTGAACCGTGGACAGCAGCCGAAGACCATCCGAAATCGCGTTCGCATTGCCGCACTCCGGGATGCGACTGCACGGGGAACTGGCGACCTCGACAATCTTGGCCCCGGCGGCAGCGAGGCGGACGCTGATCAATGTTTCGATCTCGAAGCCGTCTCCCCATTGCGGCGCGCTCACCGCAACGTCCGGCAGGTCGATGACGTCGAGGCAGTGACGCCGGAATGCACTGAAGCCATAGCACACGTCGGTGTACTCGGCGCGGAAGAGGATGTTCACCAGACCGTTCAGGAATTTGTTCCCGACCGCACGGAACCATGTGCTGTCGGCACACCGACTGCCACGGGCGAATCTGGACCCCTTGGCGAAATCCGCACCGGCGACAAGAGCCTCGACAAGGCGGGGAATCTCGGCCGGATCGGCACTTCCGTCAGCATCGAGGGTGACGATGACATCGCCCGAGGCCGCGGCGAATCCGCAAGCCAGCGCATTTCCCTTACCGCGTCGGCTCTGCCGCAGATGGGTGCCGTCCGGCCACAGCCGGCGTCCCTCCGCAGTCGTGTTGTCCCGTGAATCCCCTGTGACAAAGATGATCTCGTCAATCTCGGGAGGCATACCTTCGGCGATGAGCGGCAGGTTACGTTCCTCGTTCAGGGCGGGAATGACCACCGAGACCGACGGCCGCATGGAGGCGGTCATGAGGAAACGGCCTTCATCTGGCGAATGCCCGGATGACCACCGAATGCCTGCGGAACGTCACGCGTAAGAACCGTTGGCAAGCCGTGAGTGCCCGTGGGGTGGGATCCCAATTTCAACTCCGTCTATACAGGCGATAGCACCCCACCCAGATCATCTGAACTATCGAACAGGCCAAGAAAGGCCCTCCCCCGAAGGCGACCGAGCTCGCGCGGAATGATCGTTGGCTACTTCCAGCTGCTTCCACCACGGGGCTCGCATATTCGCGCCGGAGCAATCGTGCGGCGCGCTGGCGCAAACCTCTCTTCACTCTCAACAACAGACAGCAATCGCAACCTGTGAGCGCCCGACTTTGACCACCCGCAGAACGTCAAAGTTAGCAACTTTTTCTGATTTTGCAACCGATACCAGCGGGCACGGGTATCCACCTCAAGCCACCGTTAGGCCGTAGGGAAAACTGCACGCCATACGTTATTTCCACATTCGCACGACGCCTGTCGACGAAGGCTCCGGATTGAGGGCGCCCGACAAATCGACGCGCTGATGCAGATTTGGCAAATGTCATTGGCTCGTTGGGTCGATCCCTTCAGCACGCTCCGGTCAGCGGTGAGCAAACTGCGCGTGATGAGCATCCTGCGATGGCACCGACTCGCGCTCAGCGCGATGGCGGTGACGGCTCGCCGACCGACCGATTCGGGGCTGCCACTGTGCACAGCGTCTTCGCGCCCCAGTCACGGTCCGGGCGGTGCTGAGTTCACGGTTGGCGCAACGGCTTTACTCGTCGAGTCGACTCGCAGGCACATCCCTCGGCCGACACGAGGTGAAAGGCCTTGACGCGAACAGCCGGCGAGAATCCGGCGAATTGCCTTGTGACCGCATTTTTTCACGGCAAGATCCGTCGTGGGAAAGGAGCAGCATGCGAATCGTCTGCGTGGGCGGCGGTCCGGCCGGCCTCTATTTCGCGCTGCTGATGAAGCGGGCGCGGCCCGGCCACGAGGTTGTTGTGCTCGACCGTCGACCGCCCGGTCACGCCGGGGGCTGGGGTGTCACGGTATGGGACGATCTGCTGACCGATCTGCGGTCGACCGACAACGTCGCCGGCTCGCTCATCGCCGATTCTGCGGTGAAATGGGACGGCCTGGTAGTCGACCGGGCCGGCGAACGCGTGCTGTTCGACGGCGATTGCTACGGCATCGCTCGCTCCGTCGTACTCGACGTCCTGACCGAGCGCGCCATCGCGCTCGGTGTGGACGTTCGGTTCGGAACCGAGATCCTCGACACCCACGAGCTTGCCGATGCCGATGTGGTGGTGGCATGCGACGGCGTCCGCAGCGCGCTGCGTGATCGCGATGCCCGACGGTTCGGCACTGCCGTGACTCTCGGCAAGACCAGGTTCGTCTGGCTCGGCACCACCAAGGTGTTCGACAGGTTCACATTTGCGTTCGTGTCCACTCCCGCCGGCTGGATCTGGTGCTACGCATACGCGTTCGACCTCGCCACCAGCACGTTCATCGTCGAGTGCGGGGAAGAGACGTGGCGCGGTCTCGGTCTGGACGCGAAGGGGGCCGACGACGCGCTGGCCGTCCTCGAGCAGTTGTTCGCCGGCCAACTCGACGGGCGACCTCTCTTGTCCGGTGATGGATGGACCGAACCGTCGCTGCCGTGGCAGAACTTTCCCACTGTGACCAACGATCGCTGGTTCTCGGGCAAGGTCGTGCTCATGGGCGATGCCGCGCACACCACGCATTTCTCCATCGGCTCGGGTATGCGCCTGGCGCTGCAGGACGCGATCTGCCTGGCTGAGCAGCTGCAGACCCAACGCACCGTCGCAGAGGCCTTCGCCACCTACGAAAAGACCCGGCGCACAGCGCTGATCGGCCCCGCGACCGAGGCCCGGTTCAGCCGAGAGTGGTTCGAGAACTTCGACAGATATGCCGACCTGCCCGCGCCTGCACTGTGCGCACTGCTGCGCGCCCGACGGGACCCACTCATGGCCAAGATCCCGCCACAGGTCTACTGGCGCATCGACCGGGTGGTGAACTCCGTCGGGTTCATGCGCGCACTACGCCATCGAGTCGGCCCGGTACTGCGCACCTTGTACGGCAGATACGCGGCAACCAAACCCGATTACCAATCCATCCACGGCCGCACGTTCAACCAATGTTGAACCGTGTCTATGTACTTCAATGCCAGGTCGTCCTTCCAAGCCCCCGAATAATGCCAGCCCACGCAGTCCCACATATCGCCGGACGTGTAGCCGTTGCGCAGATATGTGACCCAACCTTCGAAGCACCCGCGCAGCACCGCCAACGAGTAATCGACGTTGAAAGCTGTGTGCTGCAGCGAATTAGGCCAAGAACCCGGCCGGGTGGTGTGCTTGAGCTGCAACAGACCAAAGCTCGTCGGGCACGGCAGGCTGGAGCCGTCGACACACAATGCCGGGTCCATGACGAAGTCGGAGACCTTGTCCTGACGCCACGAGGATTCGGCCATGGCCATCGCACGGACCAGGTCGGTCTCGATGCCCCATTTGCAGGCACCCCACACGATGATCTGATCGGTTGTGCCGGTGAACTGACCGTCGATACGTGGAACGAACAGCCGGTTCGCCGAGGCGTCCCAGAAATCCGGCCAGGCAGGCATCCGCAGGTCCTGCGGAACCGACATGTTCGCTGCCCGGTTCTCCGGGACCGTCTCACGATCGAGGCCCACGTCGTCCGCGTATTTCGCACACTGCTGGCCGGACGGCAAGACCGAGCCGACGGGTAAGGTGCCGCCACCGCCGTAGCTTGCCTTTGGTTCCGGTGTCGGTGTCGCCGTTCCTGGCGCCAAACCGTCTGTCGCCAATACGGTGACGAGCACGACAGTGGCCACGAGCGCAACCGCCCACACCAGGATCGACCATCGATTGATCAATCGTGCCATTTGTGGTCCTCGCCGACGTCGAGACGATCGGGCTGAACTCTACTCTGACCAGCACGTCAAGGGGATAGGGTGAGAAACGACATCAGTCGACGCCAAGGAGACGACATGGCGCGGGTGTGTGTTATCCGATGTCACTACTTTCGCGACACCCGGCTCCAACGTGAGATATCCGCCCTCCTCGACCGGGGACACCAAGTGCACGTCCTGTGCCTGCGCGAACCGGGCGAGCCCATGCGGGAGCGCCGTAATGGCTTGACCATCACCCGGATCCCGATGCGACATACCGCGGGAGCGACAACGGCACGGCGACTCTTCGAGTACATCCTGTTCTTCCTTGCGGCCAGTGTGGGAGTAACCGCACTGCACCTTCACCGCCGCCTCGACCTGGTGCAAGTCAACTCGTTGCCGGACGCGCTGGTCTTCTCGGCTCTGATTCCGCGGTTGGCAGGCGCACGAGTTCTGTTGGACCTGCAGGAACCGATGCCGGAGTTCTTCGAAACCAAGTCTGGGCTCGATGACCGCCACCTTGCGGTACGACTGGTTGTTGCGTTGGAACAGGCGAGTATCCGGTTCGCAGACGCGGTGATCACCGTGACCGAGCAGATGCGACAGACCTTCGGCGCCAGAGGCGCTGCGACAGACAAGATCACCGTGGTGATGGACGGCTCCGACGAGGAGATCTTCGACCCCGCTCAGCACCACCGGCACGATAGCGGCACGTTCGTGCTCGTCAGTCACGGCACGATGGAACCGCAGTACGGACTGGATACCGCGATCCACGCGGTCGCCCAGCTGATAACAACGATTCCCGAACTGGAACTGCATCTCATCGGCGACGGATCTGCTCGGGAGTCGTTGGCGGCGCTGGCTTCCCAGCTCGGGGTGGCTGACCACGTCGTCTTCAGCGCAGGTTTCATCCCGATCGACCAACTGGTGGCGATGCTTGCGAATTCCGATGTCGGTGTGGTGGCGATGAAACGCGACAGCTTCCGCGATCTCACGCTGGCGGGCAAGATGTTCGATTACATCGCGATGGGCATACCGATGGCGGTCTCAGAGACGCGGTCGGTCTCGGAGAACTTCCCGGCCGGCTGCTTCGCGCCTTTCAACTCCGGCGACGCGGACAGCCTCGCTCGAGCCATCCAGCATCTGTATGCAGATCGGGATCAGGCCGCAGCGTATGCGACGCGCGCCAGAAACGCCGCACGCCCGTACCGCTGGCCGGTCCAGCGTCGACGTTACCGGGACGTGGTGGACGGCCTGATCGGATCCGCAGGTCGTCCGGCCTGGTGTCTGGAGCATCCTCGCGGCGAGGCGAGGTTGTCGGTGACCGTGAGCCGCAGCCCCACCAAAGCCCAATTGAAGCGGTGGGACACATTGGTATCCACGGAGCCAGGCTGCGACGTCGCACAGTTGTCGGCGTGGGCCGAGGTGCGCCGACTGGCTGGATTCGAACCGCTATACGTCTTCGCGTGCGACGGCGACGAGTTGGTTGGCGGAGCGCAGGCTTTCACCCGAAAATTGCCGTTCGTCGGCAAGGTGGGCTACCTCCCTTACGGCCCTGTCATCGCCGGGACGGCGGACCGGGCGACCGTCACCGCCGTTCTGTCGTCTGCCGTGCGTGACCTGGCCGACAACGAGACGGGCATGCTGTTCATCCAGCCACCTGCCTGCGGGGAGGACATCAGCCTCGAACTGCAGCGACACGGCTTCAAACCCACCCACGCCGATATCGCCCCTCGGGTAACGGTCCGGTTGGACCTTTCTCGCGGCGAGTCGGAGCTGTGGTCGGGACTGCCGGCCGAAGCCCGGCGCCGCGCCAAGAAATGGCCCGAACGTGGGGTGCGTGTTCGCCACGGCACGCACGATGACGTGCCCAGCTTGGCACGGTTGCACGCAGCCACTGCCCGGCATCACGGCTTCACCCCGATCTCGTTGCAGTACATGGACAACCTCTACCGCCTGCTGGCGCCCGCCGGACAAGCACAGCTGTTCATCGGCGAGATCGCGGGCACCCCCGTGGTCGCCGATCTGCTCACCGGTTGCGGAGGTGTCCTCACCGGCCGACTGACCGGCATGGACCGTGCATCGCCTGCGACGAAATTCGGCGTACCCACCGCCGTCCGATGGGAAGCCATCAGATGGGCGAAAGCACAGGGCTACAACTGGTTTGACTTCGGAGGCGTGAGCGAAGCTGCGATCTCCCCCACCGTGCAACACCCGAATTCGGCGACGCACTCCGGCGGCGACGCGTACAAAATGTCCTTCGGAGCGACAGCGTTCAGGTTTCCTACACCGGTCGAATACGTGTCGTCTCCGACATTTCGGTTCATCTACGATCTGACCCGCGAATCGCCGGTGGGCCACCGCATCTTGCAGAGCGCACAACGTCGGTTGCGAACGGGCCGCTGACGAGCCTCTGCTGCGGCGTCAAGCAAAGTAGCGGTAGAGCAGGGCGCCGGCCCGTTCGGTGACGTGATCGGGCACCGAATCCTCGGTCAACAGATCGGTCAACTCACCGAGAACACGGTTGGGCGTTCCACTGCCCTCGATGTGCTGGGTACAAACGGTCACGATTCGGCGCTCTGCGCTCGCCCACTTTCGTTTGTACGCGACGAGTCCCTGTTGATCCAGAGCGCTCAGTCCCCAGTCCACCACCCGGAATCCCCGCTCAGCTGCCCACTGCAGCGCCGACCACGTGACGGCATCGTTCGGCCGCAACGGCAGCGTCGCCGGTAACGACGCACCGAATTTGTAGTAGAGGACGTCGTTCCACACGAGATAGACCGCGCCGGCAACCGGTTCGCCGTCGACGTAAGCGAGGAATGTGACGATCCCGTCGTGAGCGGAGAATTCTTGCCAGATGCGTTCGAAGAAGTCCACCGGCTGGGCCAACAACCGGTATTTGTGTTTACGCAGCGACACGTGCAGCCGGTGATACGTACGGACAGCGGCCATCCCGGTAGATGCGTCGACGTGCACGCCCCTGCGTTCGGCCGTGGCGATGTTGCGCCGTGTGGCCGGCCGGAACGATGACCGGATCTCGGACAGTGGAGCATCCAACGGAGTGCAGTGCCACGCGGACTCGTCTATCCGGACGAATCGGGGGTCGCACGTCGGCGACGAGGCGTCGAGGCATCGAATCTTGAGCGGGACGTCGGTACCGACAGCATCGAGCGCCAGATACGGCCACTGGGCTGCATCGGTGATCAGAGGTTCTGCCCGATCCGAGAACGGCAGGCTGACCAACCGGTCCCCGCACATATCGCTGACCGGCACCCATGCGAAGCCCCCGGTCGGATGACCGTCGGCATCCGCGGTTATTCGAGCCTGGGGGGTGAAGCCATAGGTGTCGCACACCGCTCTCATCCAGGGCGGCGAGGTGAAAAGACTGCCCTTCGGCCCCGCGGCGAGTACGCGCCATCGCGGGTCGGTGCGCGGATCCACCGAGATGACCGCCGGGCCGGGCCGTCGCAATCGTCGATCCTCTTTCGGAAGGGGGGTGATTCGCCTCGTACCCGTTATCGCATCACACCACCAGCACTGTTTTCGGTGTTTCACGATCGAACGTGTGCGCTGCCCCGTGATCGTCGATATCGATGCCCCACTTCCCGGGCAAAAGCGCCTCGGCTGATCGACAGAACACCGATGATCCTTACATGCACTCGGATGCATCCGATCGCGTCTACGTCCACTCACACGGATTGTGTGAGAGCGACCGCGTCGGCGCAGGAACCCGCGTGTGGGCCTTCGCCCATATCATGGCCGGCGCGATTGTCGGGCGCGACTGCAACATCTGCGATCACGCCTATGTCGAGGGTGGGGTCACCATTGGTGACCGGGTCACGATCAAGAACAGCGTACTGCTCTTCGACGGGGTGACCATCGAAGACGACGTGTTCGTCGGGCCCGCTGTCGTTTTCACCAATGATCTGCGTCCGCGCACCGCTATCAAGCGCAGCACCGACGAACTGCTTCCGACAGTGGTCCGCGCCGGTGCGTCACTGGGCGCGGGCGTGGTCGTGGTCTGCGGATTGACCATCGGACCATGTGCATTCGTCGGGGCAGGAGCAGTGATCACCCGAGACGTGCCAGCTCATGGGTTTGTGGTCGGTAACCCGGGCCGTTTGATCGGGTGGGCCTGCGAATGTGGGAAACGCCTCGGCGACAAGCTCATCTGCGAGTGCGGGCACGCCTACGAGGAAGCTGCCGACGGACTCGTGAAGATCCGTTGATCACGACACCGCCGACGCGCCGGCAGAATGAGGCGGGCCACCCCGACGGTGAATAGGGGTGACGGTCCGGTCTACGGAAAACTGCCCGTTTCGCGCCGCCACAAGTCGATCGGCCAGCCGGAGTCCCAGCGCTATACCCAACAACGTCGGATTCGCCTGGCCAGAAGTCGGGAATACGGACGTGCTTGCAACGTAGAGCCCCTTGACCCCGTGAACCTCGAGATTCCGGTCCACGACACCGCCATCGGGGGTCTCAGACATGCGTGTCGTGCCGACCTGATGGAGGCCACCGACCAGTTTCAGATCACGGTGTATCAACTCCTCCACGTCGTCGCTGAGCCACTCCACATGTCCGACAGCATGCTCGCGCAAGTGCGCGTCCACTTGCCCTAACGCCCGGCGCACACCCTCGTAATCGGCCTCGGTGAAGCACATGTGGGTGCAGATTCGGCGCATCCCGAGCGCGTCCCGTTCGCTGGACAACTCCACCCGGCTTGCCCAATGAGGCAGATGCTCGCCGTGATATTGCAGCAGATAGCGGTTGTCCGGGCTGCGAACAACGAAGCCGGGGGCCTTTCGCCCTCTCCGGAGGAAGCGTGCATAACAAAACGTGACAGCGAATCCCATGGACGGCAGCAGGTCTCGCAGCACATTGCATAGATGGGCACCGATCTGCGGAGCCAGGCCAGTCTCGATGTGTTGTTCGCGTATCGCCTGCGCCAGCAGGAACCTGCCTATCGGAGAGATCAGGGCGAGGTACACACCTGAGAGCGCCCCACTTCGATGCTCCGGATTGCTTATCGGTGGATTGACCAGCCAGACAGCTGCATTGGGCATACCCAATCTCCGTTGCAGCTGCGGACTGAAGGTGAAGCGTCGGCGGACATATACACCCTCACTGTCGCGCTCATGCGCGTGAATGACACTGTCGTCGGCGAATTGGGCTACCGCCACCCGACAAACGACATGCGACATGTACCAGTGCCCGAGGTGACCGCCCGCGTTGCCCAGGCCGCCAGGGTGACGGCGATCCGACACGAGCAACAGCCGAGTAGCCTCCAAACCGCCTGCGGCGATCACGTATTCCGTTGCGACCACCGTCCCCACCCGGCCGTCGAGCGTCTTGACCACAAGGTGGTCGACCCGGTCGCCTTCATCGGTTGTCACGATCTCGACGCAGGTCAATCCGGTCCAGACCTCGGGACCCGAGACGTCCCGCAGCGCCGACGCGTACGTCCGTCCGAACCGCGTGGGCAGGGACCACCGTTCCAGGTCGCTGGTCCGCACAGCGTCGTCCGGAAGGCCGGTAACCATGTCGCGGTGCGCGATCTCCGGAATTTCACGCGCGTTGAAGGCCGCTCGACCACACACGGCCCAGTCACATGCCCGCTGCCAGTACGGTTCGACGTCGTCGTAGTTGATCGGCCACGGCGCGTGAGCGGTGATACGCCGGTCCTCGAAATCGACGGGATCGAATTTGACGCAGCGCCCGCCCCAGAGTGCGGTGGTGCCGCCGAGTTGTCGACGGACGGAGACCTCACTGCGCAAGTGGAAGTAATCGTTCTGGGGCGAAGCCGGTACCGCCAGATCCTGCGTCACCGGATCCTGATGCTCGAGACCGCTTTCGATGAGTGCCACCCGGACACCGGCTTTCGCCAGTTCGAGCGCGGTGACGATGCCGATGGGGCCTCCTCCGACGACGACCACATCGGTCTCGATCACGGAACCAGTGGCGAAGTCCTCCCGGCGACGGATCATCCGGCCGTGACCTCACGAAAGCCTGCCTGTCCCAGCGAACTTCGGACATTCATCGAAACCTCCCTGTCGTCAGGTCCAGAACCGTATCCCCGCGGTTCCTCAGGTTTCCTATCGCGGTCTGATGCTCTCCCGCGTATAGAACTCATAGCATCGCCGCAACCCGTCATCCAGGCTTACCTCAGGCCGCAACCCCGTGACGGCTTCCAACCGGACCGTCGAAGGGCACCGCCGAATATGGTCGTGAGGGCGCGCCTGCAGGTACACCGGCGCGAATCGCCGTCCGGCAATTTCGTGGAGCCGTTCCGCCACACACCTGATCTCGACTTCGTCGTCACTCCCGACATTCAGAACGGTGTTCTGGACCCGTTCGGTCGCCGCGAGCACAAACCGGACATGGTCACGCACATAGAGAAACGCCCGAGTCTGCGACCCGTCGCCGATAATCGTGAACTGCTCGTCGTGGACGAGTTTCCGGATGAACTCGGGTATCACTTGTCCGTAGCCGGACGTATCCATTCGTTCGCCATAGGTGTTGAAAAATCGCAGAATCAACCAATCGATTCCCTGGCTCTCTGCGTACAGGCGCGTGTAAAACTCCCCCATCGCCTTACCCGCGGCATACGAATCCCGATCGGCCATCGAACGCAGCACGATGTCGTGATCTTCTGGAGTCGGGAAAACACTCGCCTGCCCGTACACCTCCGACGAGGACGCGTAGATGAGCTTGCACACATCACGGCAGCCGGCCAGCACCTGGACCAGCCCTCGCGACGACTCGCTGTTGACGTGAAGGACCTCCAGCGGGCGCTCGTAAAAATATGCGGTGCCATTGATCGCCGCGTAGTGAAAAACGGTCGTGACGCCCATTTCACGGATGATCTGGCCGAGGTGATTGCGATCGGCCGCCGACAGCAGGTCGAGCTTCTCGAAACTGAAGCTGGGCGACTTCAGGCATGTCACGAGGTTCTCCATGTCCCCGCGGAACAGATTGTCGATTCCGACAACCTGCCAACCGTCTACGACCAGTTGATCGCAGAGGTGCGAGCCGAGAAAGCCGGCAGCACCGGTGACCAACGCGGATCGTTTCGCCATATCAATCGCCACCGCATGGATTCCGGAAACCAAGGCCGAAATAGCTCACGCCCTCGATGTCTACCGCCGGCCGCCAGATATTCCAGCAATCGTAGATCACAAGGCCGGGCTGGGCGTGGACCAGCAATTCTCCGAGACTGGTGCGATCTCCTAGGGCGGCGATTTCGGGCGCCCTGGCCGCGATCACAACAGCGTCGATGTCACGAAAGACCTCCGGCGACAACCGGTCGAATCTGTCCTCGACCGGGACGTTGAGCGATGGCGGCATCCGCGTGTAACTGTTGGCGCCGAGGTGGGAATCATAGATCCGCACCTTGGCATCGGGAAGGCGGCGGCGAATCACGTCGACGAGGTCGATTCCGAAAGAGAGACGATAATCGTCAACGTCGCTCTTGAAGCTCATACCCATCACGAGCACACGTGCGCCGTGGTGTCGTTTCAATTTCCCCAGGGTCCGCCGCAGCACGTCAGCGCAGTGGTCGGCAAGTGCGTCGTTCGCCTTCCGGCCGTAGTACCACAGCGATCCGAATCCGCGGCCACTGGCCGACGCCCCGAAGGATTCCTCCAGAATGTAGGGGTCCTTACCCAGGCAGTACCCCGACACCGGACCGGGCGCCGGTATGGCATTGCGCGGATAGTCCTGGTTGCAGCCGGTGATGACTTCCAGAGCGTCGATGCCGTTGCCCTCCGCCAGCAGCGCAAGATCGTTGGCGAACGCGAAAAGCGTACTGCGGAAAGAATTGTCGATCAGCTTGCAGGTCTCCGCTGTGCGTGGTTTCGACACTTTGATGAGGCGACCGCCGACGCGGCTGAACAGGCTGCTGGTACGTTCGTACGCCGCATCCGAATATGTCCCGATGATCTTGGGCAGTGTGCGTTCCTCGACGACAGCGTTCCCCTCGGCGAGTCGCTCAGGAACGTAGGCCAGGTGGAAGTCGATTCCTTCCGTCAGATCGTGTTTGAGTTCGATGTGCTCTCGGAGACGATCTGTTGTCCCGATTTCGACTGTCGGCCGCAGCACGATCGTCACTCCGGGACGCACGTCGGTGGACAAGATGCGGTCGACTATGCGCGACAGGGTCATGAATGCCTCGTGGGGCCCACTGGGATACGGGCCGCCGACGGTGATAACGATGAAGTCGGCCCGGCTGAGCACCGGTGACGCCTCACGGTCCGGCAGTGGATGGAACGCCGTACCGAGATGGCGGTCCAGGAGGTCCTGCAGTGATGGCTCGGTGAATGGGCAGACGCCCATCGCAAGCGACTCGATCCGCTGTTCATCAACATCGATGCCAAACACATCGAGGCCGGAATCGGCGGCAACAAGGGCCTGCGGCAACCCGACTCGACCCAAACCGAAGAATGCGCAGGTGTGGTCCATTGGGACTCCAGACTGGTGTGTGACGGGTTTTATGAACGGGTCGCGGATAATCCGCTGTGCATGTGACGGTCCGAACGGCGCCGCCCGAGTAGTGGTTCGACAAGATCCAGGTAAATGGCACGCTGAGCGTCCCACCGGTACGGAACACTGATTCGCCCGGCATGCTCGACAAAGTCCTTCGCCAGTGCCGGATTTCGCTCGACGTCCCTTATCGCACGAGCCAGATCGGCAGGGTCTCCCGATTCGAAATATTTGAAACATGTTGGCGGAAAATACGCTTCGACTGATCGGGTACGCGACATCAGAACGGGCACGCCCATCGCGATGAAGTCGTACATCTTGTGGCAGTGGGTGACGTCACGGAATGCGTCGCGTGTCATGGCGACCACACCGAAATCGGCATCGCTGATCGCCGTGAGGAGTTCGTGCATCGGGACGTAGCCGTGGAAGCTGACGCGATCCGCCAGATCCAGTTCGCCGACGAGGTTCTTCAAGTCGGGAACTGCGCTGCCCTCGCCGTACACGACGAAGCGAAGCCCCGGTATGTCGTCCTTGAGCAGGGCGAGTGCGCGGATGACGGTGTCATGACCGTATCGCGGCTCGATGGACCCGTGGCAGATCAGCGTGAAGCGGTCGTCGTCACGGCCCCGATGCGCGTACCTGCCGCCGTCGAACACCGACTCGTCGGAGGAATTGAGGACGATGCCGATTTTCCGGGATGGCGTGCCACGCCGGACGAATCCCTCCTTCTGCTGCTCGGTGCATGTGATCGCGACGTCGGAGAAACGGATGCTCAGCTGTTCGGCTCGTGCGATCGCGCGGCAGACGAACGATTCCAGCGGCACGTCGAATTTCGTCGCGAAGAATTCGGGCATCGTCTCGACCAGATCCAACACCACCCTGGCGCCGCACAACTTGGGGACCAGAGCGGCGAACACAAGCGTGTCCGGCGGCGAATTGACCTGCACGACTGCATATCTACGCAGGAGTTGCCGTGCGGAGATCAGCGCCGCAACCGCCACGAAGAAAGCGGCATACTCAACCAGATATGTCACCTTGCCTCGCCGGTGCCGACGCATCGGGAGCCGGCAGACCCGGACTCCGTTCGCTTGCTCGAACAACGGCTCGCCGGGCCGCCTCATACACAGTACGTCGACGTCGTGGCCCATCGACGCCAATGCCTTGGCCTGCCTCGTAACCCGGGGATCCAGGGGGTAATAGCCCTGTCGGATCATGCAAATCGTCGCCACGCGTCGCTCCCTGCACATCGCCGCCGCACCAGTTGCGTCGAGGTCTTCATCCACCGGATCGAGGTCGCCGCGCTCATCGGGCCCCATCACCTCGCAGCACCGCCGGCACGGTCCGCATCAGGATCGCGAAGTCACCGAACAGCGTCCGCTCACGGACGTAGCGCACGTCGAGCCGAAGCATGTCGAGAGTGCTCACGGTGCTGCGACCGCTGACCTGCCACAGCCCTGTCACGCCGGGGCGAACGTCGAACCGTTCGCCGAACTCGCCGGGAAACATCTCGGCTTCCCACTCCAGACATGGCCGCGGGCCCACCAACGTCATCTCTCCCCGCAGTACATTGACCAGCTGCGGCAGCTCATCGAGGCTCGTCCGACGCAAGAAAGAGCCGAATCGCGTGACGCGACTGTCGGCGTCGAGCTTCCAGCTCCCGCCACGCGAGACCTCGTCACCGCGCAACTCCCGGCAGACCAACTCGCGATGTGGGGTGTCATCGCAGCCGGCCTGCATCGTGCGGAACTTGTAGAAGCAGAACGTTTCTCGCGCGAGTCCCACTCGCGATTGCCGGAATATCGCCGGGCCGGGGCTGCTCAATCGGATGACGGCCCCGATGAACAGCAGCAGGGGCGACAGCGCCACGAGGACGGACCCCGCGATCAGCAGGTCCGCGCAGCGGCGCACCACCTGGTCGGGGCCGTTGTTCACAGCTTTAGCCGGTGCCGTCATCGGTCCTCACTTCAACTGCCTTGCCTGCAACGATTCCCAGCAGCACGAACACCAGGTCGCCGGGCCCGCGCAGGTAGAGATGCGAGTCCAGCAGCGACAGGACGATGATCATCCACCACGCCACGACGAGCGCGGATGCGCATGCAGCCACACCGTCGGTGCCGACGCTCAGCCTCCGGCCGATTCGGATGACGACCCTCGACAGCGCGATGAAACCGATCAACAGCGGCACGCCGCCGATCCAGAGGAACTGCAGATATCCCGATTCGAGATAGATGACCTTGCGCCAGGTGTCTGGAGGGACCTTCACCGAGTTCGGCGACACGCCGATGAGGAACCGCCCATTGTGGAGCAGATCGGGGAGATACAGGTGAACGACGTTGTCCCATCTCACACGCCAGCTGTGCGGAGGAAAACCACCGCCCTCGAACTTCTCCAGACGGCTGAGCAGGGCAGGCGCACCAACCACAATCGCGAGTACCAACAACGGCATGAGCCGCAGGACGAACACCGATGCTCTCGGAATGAGTCGGATGAGCATCACGCCGACGAAGAACGCGCCGATCAGGGTCGAGAACTGCCCGGCCGCCAGCATGCCTGCCACCAACAAAACCCCTGCCGCAACCGAACTCCGTCGGCCAACAAGACCTCGCACTCCCGCTGTGACGAGGACGATCAATCCGATCAGGACGTAGTCGCCCGTCGCGATGGGGTTCGACAGCGTCGTCGTCGCGCGGTCGACTTCCTCCGGCCAAGCGGGATACCACACGGCCAGAAACCCCGGGAGCGGTCCGAGTTTCATGCTCTGAATGACGGCGAGCACAGCAATGCCGAGTGCGCCTCCGACGATGAGGCGAATACACCAAAGCACCTGTGCCGGTGTACGTACCGTGTTGCGGACCAGCAGCAGCAGCCCGGCGAGCTTGCACATGGGCAGCACCGCGGCGATGTCCGTCGGTCCCGGGATGGTACCGCGCAACAACAGCGAGGCGATCGGCCAGACAGTGCTCAGCAGAGCGAACGCGGCGAGTGCCAGGTCGAGCGGACCGATCCGGAGTTGCATGGGTGCTCCCCGTATCACCCGGACATAAGCTCCGCCCAATGCTCCTGCGATGAGCAACACCAGAAATGCCTCGTTGGGTCGCAGCAGCGGGACGAACGCACCGCGGCCGATGCCCGCGATGAACGGCAGCGTCGCCAGGTACAGATACGTCGCCCAGATCGGCTGCCACGCAACGAGACCCAACACACCGATACCTGCCACAACGAGGATGGCGATCGGTCCGATCCCGGCCGCGACAAGACCTGCGCCTACCGCGCAACCGAGTGCGACGATCGAAATCCGGCGGGACCGGGTCCGATCGAGCACCGCTTGCGGAGGTTCGTGAACCACGACGTCAACGGTCATGCCGGCACCCCCCGTCGGCGGGTGACATATGCGTGCAGAGTGAAGGCGAACAACGCGAGCGCAACCGTCGAGCTGCCGCCGACGATGAGGACAAGTCCGATCCGGTTCACGTGGAGCATCTCCAGGACCAGCCTGCCGCCCGCAACCAGCGGCAGCATGACCATCGAGGAAAGCACCGCACCCCCGAGCCACTTCCAGTCGACGATCGGTGCTGGGCGCACCACCCGATGCAGCAGAACAATCACGCTCAGAGCCCCGACGGCGTCCCGCGCCAGAACTGCTGCGACCAGACCGAGAAGTCGGGTGGTGCCCGAGAGTTCGTTCAGTGCGAACAATCCGACGATCACCGTTGCACAGAGTTCCAGCAACGCCACGACGCGTGGGCCCCGCACATCGAGGCGTGCGAAAAGGCCCTGAAGTCCGATCTCGCGTAGTCCGGCGGCAACCTGGGCGACTGCGAGCACAACCAAGCAGCCTGCGAGCGATTCGATGAGCGCTCCCACCCTCAGGCGGCCGTTGGCAAGGATGTCGGCGATCGGCACCGCGAACGCCGCGAGGAAAATCAGCGGCGCCAGGCTCGCCGCAAATGCGTACGCGATACCTTCAGTGACCTTCTTGTTGAACATCTTTCGGTCTTCGCGGTCGGCCGCCTCCGAGAGTCCCGGCAGCACTGCGGTGGATACCGCCCGGGCCCCGAGCGCGACGGGGACCGTGTACACGGTGTAGGCGATCTGCAGTATGAGGACCCCGCCGGGCACGCTCCCGGCCAAGGCCAGTAAGCCGAAATAGGTGAGATACGGACACGCCGCCACCACGACGAGCTGCCGGATCCGGCGCGCGATGTCGGCTGTGGCCGGATCCGCCCAGCGTCGCAGGCAAGGCCGAATCGGAAGCCCGACCCGGGCAGCTCCCCACAGCTGCAATGCCATGTGGATGCCGACCGACGCTGTGCTGCCAACGCAGAGCAGGATCGACAACCCCAGGGGAGCGTCGTCCATCTCGATCCCGGTCGCGTACAGGACGCCGGCGGCACCGACCGTCGCCATTACGCCGAGGTTCTCGACCGCTGGGGCGGCGGCAGCGAGTGCGAAACTTCCCCGCGCCTGCTGCGCCGCCGCCCCGAGCGTCGCAATCATGTAGAACAGCACCTGCGGCGCGACGAAGACAAGCATCACCACCGTGAGGTGCGCCGCCCGGTCGCGAGTTGGGCCGTCCGCGATCCCGAAGGTCAGCAGGCGAGCGATCAGCGGCGCCGCCATGACCAGAAGCAAGGCGACACCGCCGGTCGCCGCGAGCAGCATTCCGGCGAGCCGGCCGAGAACGGCGGCGGCGCCGTGGATTCCGGCGGTGGTCACGATCCGGACCACCGCGGGTACTGCGACCGAGCTGAGCACGCTGCCCGCGATGGCCAGGTACGCCAGGTTCGGGATGGTGTTGGTTGCGACGAACGTGTTGGCAAGGAAGGTAGGACCCAGGACCGCGCCGATGACGATCACCCGGCCAACACCGGTCACCCGGCTGACCAGTGTCCAGCCGGCGACGGTCGCCGAGCTGCGCGCTGTGCTGGCCGGGACTACTGCCTCGCCGGCCGTCGACCGGTACATGTCAATTCACGACCGGGCCCTGCGACGGGCCACGATAAGGACAACGAAACCGGCGACCACAACCGCTGCGGCCGCTCCGGCGGCCGCAGCCAACAAGGGTCGGGGCCGCACCTGATCGGCCACCTGGTACGGCGCGGTCACCACCCGTGCCGGCGGCTCCGTCGCCGAGACCGGCCCGGACGACAGCTGGGCATGCAGCGAGTCCAGTTCGGTCTGCAGCACTTCCTGACGCTGGACGAGCGCGGTGCCGTCTTGCCCGCTCGCTGCCGTAACCTGCAGCTGTTTGTGCACATCGTCGAGTTGCGACTGCAGACTACGGATCTGGCTCTCCTGATAACTGCGCACCGGGTCTCGCCAACTCTTGTTCGCGAGCGCCAGATATCCGTCGATCACCCTCGTCAGCAGCATCTGGGCCCGTGCAGCATTTCGGTCACGAACCTCGACCTGGATGATCTCGCTGGAGTCGAGAATTTCCGCAGACACATTGCGGGCGAAATCCTCCGGTGTCATTCCGTTGGCAGACGCTATCGGCGCGAGTACGGCCCGGCTGTCGAGCAGAACCAATTGGGTTGTCAGCGTACGATCTTCGCGGAGCAGCTCGTTAGGGACGGAATTCGACAGGTTGTACTGTAGCTGTGCGCGGGCGGCGAACTGCTTTGGCAGAACCAGAGCTCCGATATATCCGGTACCCGCGCCGATGATGACGACCGAAACCAACAGCGCGATCAACTTCAGGTTGGAAGCGAACAGCGTCATGTTGCTCCGGTCGGCAATCTCCTTGGTGCCCTCGGCCTCCGCCGGGCTGTCGACCTTGGCTACCGGCAACGCGGTCGTTACGCCGGCACCGACATCCTGGTTCGCGATCCGGCGGTGCCTCGAATACGCCGCGGGATGCAAAGGACTACCGTTTCCATTGCTCGACACCCGGTTTCGAGTCTTTCCTGTCATGTCGGCACCTTCCACAACACTTCGCAGACCCGGTCCACCTGGGAATCGGTCATCACGGGAGACATGGGGAGCGACAGGATCTCGCCGGCCGCCTGCTCGGCAACGGGCAACGATTCGCCGAACTCGCCGTACGCAGGCTGACGGTGACACGGGATGGGATAGTGGATCCCCCAGCCGATCCGATGGCGGTCCAACTGAGCCGTTACCTCAGCACGCCGCCGCACGCGGACGACCGCGAGGTGATAGACCGATTCGGCATCTGGATGCGTTGCCACCGGTAGGCACCATGGCGGAAGTTGCCTTCGATACCTGTCCATCACGCGGCGCCGTGCGAAGTTCGCATTGTCCAGAACTGCAAGCTTGGCGGACAACATCGCCGCTTGTACCGTGTCCAGCCTGCTGTTGCGGCCGCGTTCCGCGTGACAGTAGCGGTCGGAGCGCGCTCGGCCATGGTCGGCGCGGCACCTGATGCGCGCGGCGAGTGCGGAGTCGTCGGTGACGACGGCTCCGCCGTCACCCAACGCACCGAGGTTCTTTCCCGGATAGAAGCTGAATGCTGCCGCGACACCGATGCCGCCGGCGCGACGTCCGCGTAACCGCGCCCCGTGTGCCTGCGCTGCGTCTTCGATCAGGACCAGGGCGTTGCGCCGAGCCACGCCGTAAAGTGCATCCAGGTCCGCCATTTGGCCGAACAGGTGCACCGCCAAGATCGCCGCGGTCGAGGGCCTGACCGCCGCCGCTGCCGCTCTGGGATCGATGAGCAGAGTGTCCGGCAACACGTCGACGAATCGGGGGCGCGCACCGACCGAGCACACGGCTTCCACTGATGCGACAAACGTATTCGCGGGCACGATCACCTCGTCCCCAGGGCCGATACCGAGACATTCGAGGATCAGTTCCAGCGCATCGGTTCCGCTCGCGACGCCGACACAATCCGTGGCTTCGCAGTATTCGGCAAAGCTGTCCTCGAACTGCCCAACCTCAGGACCGCCGACGAACCGCCCATGGTTGAGCACGCGCTTCCACGCCAGTTCGTAGTCAGACTGCAGTTCGCCGTTCACCGCGCACAAATCGAGGAAGGGGACGCCGAGTTCAAGGCTGGTCACAACGCCACCTCCGCGGTCGCTATCTCACCTTCGTCGGTCCGCTCAACCAACGCAGTCCCGCCGGACCGGCACGCCTCGTCAGTGGCCGCGAGGACCCGGACCACGGCCAGACCGGACTCGCCGGGAGTGTCCGGACGTCGTCCGGTCCGCACGCAATCAATGAAGTGACTGTCTTGCACCAGCAACGGCTCAACGAAATCGACTCTGCGGGAAGTGATATCGCCTGTCCGGTAGGCGACGTTCGCGGCATCGATCGCGCCACTGCCGCACAGCTCGGGGGTCGCGACGCCGACGTCGTAGATGCGAAGGCGTTCAGTATCGGAGAGGTCATTGCATACGGCCATCTTCCGATCACCGACTACCGTGATCCGACGCACTTTGTTCGGGTCGAGCCAGCTGACGTGGATGAACGCAGGCGCCGACCCCTCGCCGAAGTCGAGCCGCAGATACGCCACATCAGCGTGATGCCTGCCGACGTTGCGCTGCGCCCATACCGACACCTTTCGCGGGAACTCGCCGAGCAGGTAGGAGGCGATCGAAATATCGTGTGGCGCAAGATCCCAGATCACATTGCAGTCACCCTGATACCGCCCCAGGTTCAGCCGTGCGGTGTCGATGTACAGAACGCGGCCGAGCTCTCCCGAGCTGATCGTCTGCTTGAGCTTCTGGACCGCCGCGTTGTACTCGAACGTGTGCCCGACCATGAGGGTCAGCCCAGTGTCATTGGCCGCGTCAACCAGTGCCGCTGCGTCCCGGACCGAGGTAGCCAGTGGCTTTTCCACCAGGGCGTGCAACCCGGCTCGCAACGCCTGAAGACCGACCGGGCCATGAGCATGCGGCGGTGTGGCGATGACCACCGCGTCCAACACGTGGGCTACCTCGTCCAGACTCGATGCGCCCGCGACCATGGGGTATCGCTGCTGGGCCTCCCGAAGTGCGTCCGGACGATTCTCGATCACCGTCACGTGAAGGCCCGGAAGTCCGGCGAGAATACGAACGTGGTTGCGCCCCCAATAGCCATAGCCGATCACGCCGACCCGGACGTTGCGGTGCGGGAGGCCGACGTCCGGCCGTGCGGTGTCGGTGCGGCGGTGCGTTGCGGCAGCCCATTCCGAGCTGGGATGACTTTCCGCTGCGTGACCGCTGCGGACAAAGTCTGCCCGTGATACAGACGGGAGTTCAATGTTCCTGGGAGCGTGGGTATTCAACGGAAGAACACCACTCGCGACCGTCTTGGATGACCGGTGGGCGCCAAAAATGTGGAATCGCAATTGTCAACTCCGATTGGTACGGGCGGAGCCGTCGTCCCTCGCCGACGCCTGGACAGTCGAGCTTGGATGTGGGTTGCGTCTCGGTTACCGCTACGCTCCGACACCCTGCCTTGCATATTGACGCCGACGCACTCAGCCGACGCGATAGCGCAAACTCCCCTTAACGGTTCATCAGTCGCTGTCAGCGAACTCGCTATGCGAGCGAGCAAACGCTATCACCTAGAACAAGCGTTTTAGGCTACTTTTCTGACCCTAAATTGCGGCTCCTTGTGTTTGAAAGTACCTGGTCCTGGTATCGACCGTTCGGAACACGAAACCATGTCTTAAATACGGTGTTTGCACAGGATCCACACCGTAGTGCGGTCGTGCATGCGCGCACAAAGCTTCTTAATTTACGCACACAATAGTAATTCTGGCAAACTGCCGTGTGTCCCGGCCGGCCGCCCGTGACGCTGATGCCACGCTTGACGCGAATGACCCGCTGCCGCTTCGGAGCAAACGTCCCACGCAACGCACCACCATTGCCACAGCTGCCACTTCCGCCTCTCACGCTCAGCCGACAGTTTGGTCGAGTCGAACGCGAAAAGACGTTCAAGCCAAGCGTTTCCGCCCCTATGCGGGGTTTCCCGCCGCTTGCCTAGCTTCTCCCGCCTGCGGGCCGGGTCACCACGTGGGCAGCGAAAGTTGTTCACCCGTGTCCGAAGCCGGATTCCCCGCTCGACTACCACCGGGAAGCTCCGGCACCGGAAAACCAACGCCTTGGTGCAGCGGTCTACGCCGCCCGATCTACCGTAGTCCGATCAGCGCTTCGTGAGGCTGACGAGTTTGCTGGCGCCAAACGGCAGTGTTTTCCAGACACCTGAGCCAGCGGCGCTGAGCGGCGACGCAGGCACGAAATCGACTCCCGCGCGTGCGCGCCTACATGCGACGCGACAAGTCACCACCGTCGTACCGCTGCGGCGGCTGATGCGGAGCCACCGGCGCGGCAGGCGGCGGGGCGGCCGGAGCCTGGTGCGGTGCCACCGGAGCGGGCCCGGCGCTCGGCCGGTTCTCACTCGGCCCGGCGCCCGCGTTGTGCGGGGCGGTCGGAGCCTGGTGTGTCCGCTCGTTCAGCTGTGCCTCGCGGGCATCCTGGCCGGCCTGACGCTGGTCCTGCTGGACATCGCGTTCGTTCTGCCTGGTCTCCCGCTCATCCTGTTTGGCATCGCGCTCGTTGAGCTTGGCCTCGCGGTCGTTCAGAGGTTGGGGGCCGCCGGGACCACCTGGCGCGCCACCACCCGGCACGCCGTCTCCCGGAGCACCGGACCCGGAGCCACCGCCACCCTTGGCACCTTCCATGGCCTTCATCACGGGCTGCATCAGCTGGCCGAACTGACCGCCCATCCCGCCGGCGGCCTGAGCAGGCTGGCTGGCCATCTGGCCCATCTGGCCGAGTTGGCCCATCATCTGGCCCAG
The DNA here is from genome assembly GCF_002157835.1 of Mycobacterium dioxanotrophicus. Classification (NCBI taxonomy): domain Bacteria; kingdom Bacillati; phylum Actinomycetota; class Actinomycetes; order Mycobacteriales; family Mycobacteriaceae; genus Mycobacterium; species Mycobacterium dioxanotrophicus. The sequence goes on from NZ_CP020809.1 coordinate 6,456,205, forward strand.
CTGTCCGACACCTTGCTGGCCGGACTGGTCGGCGTTCTCGTAGGCGCCCTGCGCGTCGGACAGTTTGCCGTTGAACATGTTCTCTTTGGCCGACAGCGCCGTGACGTTGGCGGTCAGTGAAGCCGCCAGGGTTGGCAACAGGCCGGCGATGGTCATGCTCATCGCATCGGCACCGGCCTGAATCGTCGGCATGTCCGGCAGCTCGACCGGAGCCGCGGTCCAGCCCAGAAACCCAGGGCTCGTAAACGGTGTGCTGCTCACCGGGCACCTCTTTCAGAGTTCATCGCACCTACACGCATGACAGCCGATTCACCAGTCATCGTCCACGTCGCCGTCGTCGAGTTCGTGCTCGAGAGGGGCGGGCACAGCCAGCCCCTGCGTGGTGCCACCACCACCGGAGCCGCGATGCCCCATCGCACCCATCGGACCCATGCCCCCGCCCATACCGGCGGCGGACACCGGTGCCACCCCGCCGAACGCATTGCTACCGGCCATGGCCGGTTCGGTGGCCACCGACACCGGCGAGGTGCCGCCCACGAGCTTGCCCATCAACGGTGTCTGCGCGCCGCCACCGCCGGAGCCCGGCAACGACGCCGCCTTCATCAGCCCGGCACCCGAACTCGGGCCGGACCCGCCCGCCGCGGGGTGAGTGGAGAACGCGGAGAACGGCATTGGACCACTGCCGGTGCCCCCCTTGCCCGCCGAACCGAACATCTGCGTCAACTGCTGCAACGGCTGAGTCAGCTGCTGCAACGGCTGGGTCAGCTGCTGAGGAACCTGGCCGAGCATCTGCGGGATCTGCCCGAGCATCTGCGGCAACTGCCCCATCATCTGCATCATCTGCTCGCCGCCCTTCTGCGCGGCTTGCTGCGCTTCAGCCGTGGGCGGTGTGGTGACGGCCGGCATGTTGGCCGTGGTTCCGAGGCTGCTCGCCAGTTCCGAGGTCGCGGCGGTCACGGTGGCGATGTTCTGCGACAGCCCCATCTTGATCACGCCTTCGATCAGCGCCTGCTTGTTGTCGATCGGCAGCGCCTGCAGCATCTCGACCTCCTGCTGCACCTGCTGCGCGGTGGCGTTGACAGCCGTCTTGGTCTGCACGACGGCCGCGGCCATGGCGGTGAGCTGGGTGGCGATGGACTCCGCCTGCGCACCGTTGGCTTCGTGGTGGCCGATCATCGTGGTGGCTTCGCCGGATGCGGCCGTGGCGCCGGTGCCCTGCCAGACCTCGTTCAGCTTCATCAGCTGATTGGTCTGCTGGGGCACGATGTTGCCGGTGATGTTGGCCGCCAACTTCTGATAGGAGGCCGACGCTGCGGTCAGCTGTTCCTCATCGATGTTGGGCCATCCCGGACCCGTCACCGTCTGCGACCCGTACGGGCTGCTATCCGGCGGCATCCCCATGCCACGGCCCCCTTCTATGCATCCTGCACATGTGGAGCAAACATTACCGTGCCGGACAGGGGTGGCAACGCACCTTTAACCCAAGATCAACCCGGAGGTCGGGACCCCGGTGCCTGCGGTGACCAGCACATGCTCCACATCGTCGACTTGATTGACCGACGTACCCCGCAACTGCCGCACGCCTTCGGCAATGCCGTTCATGCCATGGATATAGGCCTCCCCCAATTGGCCGCCATGGGTGTTGATCGGCAATCGGCCGCCGAGTTCGATCGCGCCACCGGCGATGAAGTCCTTGGCCTCGCCCTTACCGCAGAAACCGAGCTCCTCCAGCTGGATCAGCGTGTACGGCGTGAAGTGGTCGTACAGGACGGCCGTCTGGATGTCGGCGGGCGACAGGCCGCTCTGCTCCCAGAGTTGACGGCCCACCAAGCCCATCTCCGGCAGGCCGAGCTCCTCGCGGTAGTACGAGTACATGGTGAACTGGTCAGCACCGGCACCCTGGGCGGCGGCCTCGATGGTCACCGGCCGGTGCTTGAGGTCCTTGGCCCGCTCGGGGGTGGTGACGACGATGGCCACGCCGCCGTCGGTTTCCTGGCAGCAGTCCAGCAAGCGCAGCGGCTCGGCGATCCACCGGGAATTCTGGTGATCCTCGATGGTGATGGGCTTGCCGTAGAAGTGCGCCTTGGGGTTGTTCGCGGCGTGCTTGCGGTCGGCCACCGACACCACACCGAAATCGGCACTCGTGGCGCCGTACTCGTGCAGGTAGCGCTGGGCGATCATGGCCACCGATGCCGCGGGAGTACTCAGCCCGTGCGGGTAGGACCAGCTGTACTCGACGCCGCGCGAGTCGGCGTTGACGGTCAGGCCGGTCATCACCTGGCCGAAGCGGAACTCCGAGCGCTCGTTGAAGGCCCGGTATGCCACAACCACTTCCGCCACGCCGGTCGCCACCGCGAGCGCGGCCTGTTGCACGGTCGCCGCAGCGGCACCGCCGCCGTAGCCGATCTGGCTGAAGAACTTCAGGTCGCCGATGCCGGTGGCCCGCGCGACGGCGGTCTCCAGGTTGGAGTCCATCGTGAAGGTCACCAGACCGTCGACGTCCGACGGCTGCAGGCCGGCGTCGTCGAGCGCGTCGAGCACCGCCTCTGCGGCCAGCCTCAGTTCGCTGCGGCCGGAGTTCTTGGAGAAGTCGGTGGCGCCGATACCGGCGATGGCTGCCTTGCCGGACAGGCTCACTGCGCTGCTCCCAACACGAGGGTGGAGGTGGCGATGACATGATCGCCAAGGCTGTTGCTGCCCACCACTTTCAGCGTCACCAGGTCACCGTCGAGCGCAGTCACCTCACCGGTAAAGGTGATGGTGTCGTAGGCGTACCACGGCACCCCGAGGCGCAGCTTGATCGACTTGATGACGGCGTTCGGTCCGGCCCAGTCGGTGACGTAGCGCCCCACCAGACCGGTGTCGGTGAGGATGTTGACGAAGATGTCCTTGGACCCCTTGGCCTGCGCCTTGTCCCGGTCGTGGTGCACGTCCTGGTAGTCACGCGTCGCGATGGCCGTGGACACGATGAACGTCGGGTCCCCGTAGATCTGCAACTCGGGCAGTTTGGTGCCGACTTGGAGGTCGAGCTTGGTGAGGCTCATGCTTGCGGCTCCCATGCGTAAAGAGTCCAGGCTGGGCTGACGTCGCTGTCCGGAAAGTCGATAAATGTTGCGGTGACCGGCATTCCGATCTTCACCTGTTCCGGGTCGACACCCCGCAGCTCACCGAGCATCCGCACACCCTCGTCGAGTTCGACGAGCGCGATGACGAAGGGCAGGGTGCGACCAGGAACCTTCGGTGCGTGGTGCACGACGTAGCTGAACACCGTGCCCTTGCCCGAGGAAACCACGTAATCCGTTGGTGCATCTTTGTCCTGCCACACCGCGGGCACCGGCGGGTGCTGCAGCGTGCCGTCGGGGCGACGCTGGATCCGCAGTTCGTGGGCATTGACACCGTCCCAGAAGAACTTGGTGTCGCGCGACGACGCCGGCCGCATCAGCTTGTCCGGGTCCAGATCCTCGGGGACGGCCACGGTTTCGGCGGACGGTTTGTTGCTCTTGTCGGCAGGCAGGAACTTCATGATGCGCCAGTCCATGTCGGCGACTTCCTCATCGCCGACATGCCACCGGATCTTCTGGTTGACGAAGTAGCCCTCGCCCAGCGCAGTCTGCTTGGGACCCACCACATCGGTGATCTCCGCGGTCATGCTCACCCGTTCGCCCGGCTGCAGGTAGCGGTGGTAGGTCTGGTCGCAGTTGGTGGCCACGACCCCGACGTACCCGGCATCGTCGAACAGCTTCATGATCCGGGCCAGCGGATCGTCGTCGGACCTGGTGCGGCCGAGCCCCATCATGGTCCACACCTGAATCATGGCGGGCGGCGCAACGATCCCGGGATGACCGGCCGCGCGTGCCGCTTCCTCGTCGACGTAGATCGGGTTCTTATCGCCGATCGCATCGGTCCAATGGTGAATCATGGGCTGATTCACCGGGTCCCGGCCTACCGTCGGCTCGCCACGCCCGGCCGCGACAATCTCATCGATGCCTGCTTGAAGGTCACTCATCTGCAGTCCCCTCGGCCGAGTGGCCACTTGATGCACGAAATTGGCAGAAATGCGTGTGGTAACTGGCCACTCGACCACACATCACCGCGGAACCCTCGGCACTTTCAGCCCCGACGCGGCGATCATCTCCCGCATCACCTCGTTGACCCCGCCACCGAACGTGATGACCAGGTTGCGCTTGGTCATCTTGTCGAGCCACTCCAGCAGTTCGGCCGTCTCCGGGTCGGCCGGGTTGCCGTAGCGGCCCACGAGTTCTTCGGCCAGGCGCCCGACCTCTTGGATGCGTTCGGTGGAGAACACCTTGGTCGCCGCGGCGTCGGCGACGGCGATGGTCTCACCCGACGCCGCGACCTGCCAGTTGAGCAGTTCGTTGATCCGCCAGATGGACTTGATCTGCCCGAGCAGATGCCGCGCATCGTCGTGCTCGATGGGCGTCACGCCGTCGGAGCCGGGCTTGGACGCCCACGCGTGGACGTGGTCGTAGATGCCGGCGACGCGCCCGGCCGGGCCCAGGCTGACCCGCTCATGGTTGAGCTGGGTGGTGATGAGCTTCCAGCCGCCGTTCTCCCCGCCGACCACCATGTCGGCCGGCACGCGCACGTCGTTGTAGTACGTCGCGTTGGTGTGATGGGCACCGTCGGACAGGATGATCGGGGTCCACGAGTAACCCGGATCCTTGGTGTCGACGATGAGGATCGAGATGCCCTTGTGCTTGGCCGCGGTCGGATCGGTGCGGCAGGCCAGCCAGATGTAGTCGGCATCGTGTGCGCCGGTGGTCCACATCTTCTGGCCGTTGACGATGTATTCGTCGCCGTGCCTGACAGCGGTGGTCCGCAGCGAGGCAAGGTCTGTGCCGGCCTCGGGTTCGGAGTAGCCGATCGCGAAATGGATGTCGCCGGAAAGGATCCCGGGCAGGAACTTCTTCTTCTGTTCCTCGGTGCCGTACACCTGCAGCGTGGGACCCACGGTCTGCAGGGTGACCAACGGCAGCGGGATATCGGCGCGGTTGGCCTCGTTGACGAAGATCTGCTGTTCGATGGGCCCGAAGCCCAGCCCGCCGTACTCCTTGGGCCAGCCGACCCCCAGCTTGCCGTCGGAGCCCATGCGCTTGATCACCGCACGGTAGGCCTCATTGTGGCGATCGGATTCCATCGCCTTGGCCTCGTCGGGAGTGATGAGAGTCGAGAAGTATTGCCGCAGTTCGGCTTGCAGTGCCCGCTGCTCGGGTGTCAGTTCGATGAACATGCTCTACGCTCCCACCAGATCCAGCCGATGCACGGGACCGCCCAGCAAGCGGGCCAGGTCCTTGATCGACGAGTAGTAACGGTCCATCGGATAGGTGATGTCCATGCCCATGCCGCCGTGCAGATGATGGCAGGTGCGCATCGCGGGCGGCGCCTGTGAGGTCAACCAGTAGCCGAGGATGGCGAGATCGTCGTCGGCGTCAAGACCTTCGGACAGCCGCCAGGTGGCCGACGTCGACACGAGATCGATGGTCCGCGAGGCGATGTAGACCTCCGAGAGCTGGGCGGCAACGGTCTGGAACGTCGACAGCGGACGCCCGAACTGCTCGCGGGTGGCGACGTAGTCGGCGGTGAGCCGCAGCGCACCCGCCACGAGCCCGGCCGCGAACGCACCCGTGGTCGCCAACACCAGCTGGTTCACGCGGTGCGCCGTCGCGCCCGGCAGGACATCCTCTGCGGGAATCTCCACGTCGGCGAACGTCACGACGTATTCGTCGGAACCGTTGGCGGTCGGCGTCTTCGTCACGGTGACGCCTGCGGCGGTCGGGGCGACCACGACGACGCCGCCGTCGGCGGTGACCACCAGCCACTGTGCCGACTCAGCGTAGGGCACACCGACTTTCGTACCGGTGAGCTTCCCGTCCGCATACGTCGCGGCGGGTCGCTCGGGCAGCTGGGCACCGGGCTCGTTGAGCGCCGCCGACAGCACTGCACCCTTGGCCACGCCCGCCAGGTAGCGGTCCTGCTGGGGCTCGGAAGCCAGATCGAGCAGCGGGATCAGCCCCAATCCGAGGGTGGCCAGCGCGGGCCCGATGGTGCCGTGCCTGCCGATCTCGGTCAGTGCGGTGGCGACCTCAAGCAGTCCCAGCCCGTCTCCGCCGAGCCGCTCGGGTACCGCCAGCGCCGACACGCCACCGGAAACCAGTGCGTCCCAACTGTTGTCCCGCTCCAGCACGGACGTCACGACATCGGCGACGGCCTGCTGCTCGGGATTCGGTGTGAAGTCCACCCGTGTGCTCCTTGATCCGTCAGCGCCTCAGTGTGCGACCGGGCATTTTCCCGTGTAGTCGACCTGCCAATGCTTGATGCCGTTGAGCCAGCCGGACTTCAGCCGCTCGGGCTGACCGAGCGGCTTGAGGTCGGGCATGTGGTCGGCGACGGCGTTGAAGATCAGGTTGATGGTCATCCGGGCCAGGTTCGCGCCGATGCAGTAGTGCGCCCCGGTACCGCCGAAACCGACGTGCGGGTTGGGATTACGCAGGATGTCGAACGTGTGCGGGTTCTCGAAAACCTCGTCGTCGAAGTTGGCGGAGCGGTACGACATCACCACGCGCTGCCCCTTCTTGATCTGCACACCACCCAGCTCGACATCCTCCAGGGCGGTGCGCTGGAACGCCGAAACCGGTGTGGCCCAACGGACGATCTCGTCGGCGGCAGTCTCCGGGCGGTCCTTCTTGTACAGCTCCCACTGCTCGGGGTGCTGAGAGAAGGCGATCATGCCGTGGGTGATCGAGTTGCGGGTGGTCTCGTTGCCGGCCACCGCGAGCATCACCACGAAAAAGCCGAACTCGTCGTCGGAGAGCTTCTCGCCGTCGATGTCGGCCTGGATCAGCTGCGTGACGATGTCGTCGGTGGGGTTGTTGGCGCGCTCCTCGGCCATCTTCATGGCATAGGTGATGAGCTCGAACGAGGACATCGCCGGATCAATGTCGGCGTATTCGGGGTCCTCGCCCGCGGTCATCTCGTTGGACCAGCGGAACAGCTTGTCCCGGTCGTCCTGCGGAACGCCGAGCAGACCGGCGATGGCCTGCAGCGGCAGCTCACACGACACCTGCTCGACGAAGTCGCCCGCCTCCGCGGACGCCGCGGTCTCTGCGATCTTCTGGGCACGCTCACGCAGTTCGGCCTCCAGCCGGCCGATGGCCCGCGGGGTGAACCCGCGGGAAATGATCTTGCGTAGCCGGGTGTGCTGCGGAGCGTCCATGTTGAGCAGCACGGCGCGTTGCAGGTCGACGGCTTCGCGCGTCATCTCCTGCGGCCAGACCGGGATGGCCCCGTCCGGTGAGCTACCGAATACGTCGTTGCGCTTCGACACCTCTTTGACATCGGCGTGCCGGGTGACCAGCCAGTAGCCCTTGTCGCCGAACCCGCCCGTACCGCCCGGGACGTCGACCCAGTGGACCGGCTCGGACGTGCGAAGCTCGGCGAGCTCAGCGACGGGCAGACCTTTGAGATTCAACTCCGCATCCAGGGGGTCGAAGCCGTGGGGAAGGTTCGGGCAGGGCATGCTCATCTCCTTGAAACTCCAGTACATGGCGGGCAGCGAGACAAATCCGTCTAGTACCTCTTGAAGACCATTGAAACATGCCTTCACCGCAGATAAAAGGCACGGCGGCATCGCTGCTTGTCAGACTAATGAAACGTGTTCTAGCCTGACGATATGGGTAATCCTGTCATCGTCGAAGCCACTCGCAGCCCGATCGGCAAGCGCAATGGTTGGTTGTCGGGCCTGCACGCCACCGAACTTCTGGGGGCTGTGCAGAAGGCGTTGGTCGAGAAGGCGGGCATCGACGCCGGCGACGTCGAGCAGCTCATCGGTGGCTGCGTCACGCAGTACGGCGAGCAGTCCAACAACATCACCCGCGTGGGCTGGCTGACCGCGGGTTTGCCAGAGCATGTCGGCGCGACAACCATCGACTGCCAGTGCGGTAGCGCGCAGCAGGCCAACCACCTCATCGCCGGCCTGATCGCCACTGGCGCCATCGACATCGGCATCGCCTGCGGTATCGAGGCCATGAGCCGGGTCGGTCTTGGCGCCAACGCGGGGCCGGACCGCAGCCTGATCCGGGCGTCGTCGTGGGACATCGACATGCCCAACCAGTTCGAGGCCGCCGAGCGGATCGCCAAGCGTCGCGGCATCACGCGCGCCGACGTCGACGCCCTTGGCCTGGCATCGCAGGCCAAGGCCAAGCAGGCCTGGGCCGAGGGCCGTTTCGACCGGGAGATCTCCCCGATCTCGGCGCCGGTGCTCGACGAGAACAAGCAGCCCACCGCCGAGTGGGCCCCGGTGACGCGTGACCAGGGCCTGCGCGACACCACCGCCGAGGGCTTGGCATCACTGAACCCGGTGCTGGAGGGGGGCATTCACACCGCAGGGACGTCGTCGCAGATTTCCGATGGTGCGGCCGCCGTGCTGTGGATGGACGAAGACAAGGCACGGGCGCTCGGCCTGAAGCCGCGAGCGCGGATCGTCGCGCAGGCCAATGTCGGCGCCGAGACCTACTACCACCTCGACGGCCCCGTGCAGTCGACCGCACGCGTGCTGGAGAAGGCCGGGATGAAGCTCGGCGACATCGATCTGGTCGAGATCAACGAAGCCTTCGCCTCCGTCGTGCTGTCGTGGGCGCAGGTGCACAATGCCGACATGGACAAGGTCAACGTCAACGGCGGCGCCATCGCGCTCGGTCACCCTGTCGGGTCGACCGGCGCCCGGCTGATCACCACCGCGCTGCACGAGCTCGAGCGCACCGGCAAGTCCACCGCGCTGATCACCATGTGCGCCGGCGGAGCGCTCTCGACCGGCACGATCATCGAGCGGATCTGAGGGTTACGTGGCACCGGAGGGCAGGAGCGAAGCGACCGGGGAATCGACACCGGAGGGCAGGAGCGAAGCGACCGGGGAATCGACACCGGAGGGCAGGAGCGAAGCGACCGGGGAATCGAAACGGTCGGAAGCGGAGCGCATCGCGGCGGCCCAGGCGTACATCGATGCGCTGTCGAGCCACGACGCCGACAAGGTGCCGTTCGCGCCAGGGTGTATCCGCATCGAGGCCGGGCTCAAGTCCGGCTTCTCCGGAGAACACCTGCGCCGCAGCCTGAATCGCGGTCCGCAATACCGCGTGATCGAGGCCACGACACCGCCCGAATTCACCGTCGACGGCGACCACATACACGCCAAATTCGACGTGCTTACCAAGCCGCGACTGTTCGGCCGGCGGGTGTGCTCGCACGTCGACGAGACGTTCCTGATCCCGGCCTCGGACGGTCAGATCCACCACATCCGGGCCAAGCTCACACCGTTCGTCAGCCGATAGGGTCATCCGTGTCATCAGCCTCCCGCCCGCTCAGCGCCAAGCAGATCGAATCTCTGAATTCGAAGGGCGTTGGCACTGCGATCAAGTGGATGTCCCGCGCGCAGACATGGCTCTTCAAGAAGACCAACGGCCGCCTGGGCGACAAGTTCCTGCGCGGGGCCGAGGTGGGGATCCTGACCACGACCGGGCGCAAGTCCGGTGAGCCTCGGGACAGCCCGCTGCTGTTCCTCCAGGAGGGCACGCGCATCGTCCTGGTCGCATCGCAGGGCGGCCGGGCCACCAATCCGATGTGGTACCTGAACCTCAAGGCCAACCCGTCGATGACGTTCCAGACCAAGCGCGAAAAACTCCACCTCACCGCACGCGATGCGACCGACGCCGAGCGCGACGAGTACTGGCCCAAGCTCGACGCGATGTATCCCGACTTCGCCAACTACCGGTCTTACACCGACCGCAAGATCCCGATCGTCATCTGCGACCCGTAGGTATCGCCATCGCGTGAATGCCCCTGAACTCTCAGTTCAGGGGCATTTTTGCATGGTTGACGAACCCGTTAGTAGACACATTTTGAATGTTGTACAGTGAGCGCGCGCACAGTGAACACCCGTTGTGCGCCAGCCCACATCTTGGCGAACGGATGGAGAACTACATGCGAACACTCTCGGGACGCCGGACCGCCGGGGCCGCTGCGACGACCCTGACGACCTGCGCGCTCTTGGCGGCGACAGCGCTGCCCGCGTCCGCCATGACGGTGACGTTCATCCGGCACGGAGAGTCCTACGGCAATGCCACCAACAACATCGACACGTCGACACCGGGGCCGGATCTCACACCCAAGGGCGAGGGCCAGGCCGACGCCGTCGCCGCCTACCTGACCTCGCCTGCCTACACCGACAAATACGGGCCCGTCGACGCGATCTATGCGTCGACCATGATCCGGACGCAGGAGACGGCCAAGCCGCTCGCGATCGACTTGAACCTGCCCGTCACCGTCATCGGTTATCCGAAGAACACCGACGCCGGAGAGCGCATCGGTGTGCAGGAAATCAGTGCCGGCATCTTCGAGGGCCTGCCCGAACAGACCGGCATCGGCCGTATCGGCTACATCGTCGCGCCGCTGGCCTGGACGTTGGGACTGCAGTTCGTCCCGGTCCCCGGCGGCGAGACCGGCCTGGAATTCAACGAGCGCATGAACAACTCGATGAAGCAGATCGAGGCGGACACCCCGGCGGGCGACGACGGTAATCAGAACGCCGCGGTGTTCTCCCACGGCGCCACCATCATGTTCTGGACGATGATGAACGTCGACAATCCGAACCTGCTGTTGATCGTGCAGCACCCGTTGACCAACGGTGACGCCGTGGTGGTGGATCAGAACGCCGACGGCAGCTGGACCCTCAAGAGCTGGGCGGGCGAAGAGGTCGGCCCCGCCAGCTACCCGACCCAGATGTTCGTCAACGTCCGCGACCTGGTCGTCGCGCCGCAGCAGGCGGTCTACAACATGCGGGTGCCCGTTCTCACGCCGGATCCCGCCGCCATTGTCAGCACTGGGGCGCAGGGTGTGCAGGACGTCGCCAAGGCCGGCGTGAAGTTCGTGACGGACTCGGTGACCGACACTGTCAACGCGATCACCAGCATCCCGAGCTCACTGAGCAGCCTGTCGCCGACGCCGCAGACCTCCACACTCAGCACCGCCGCAACCCCGGTGGCCGAGACATCCACCGGCGCCAGGTCCGTCGCCAAGATCACCGAAAAGGTCAATGGCGCAACGAATCTCGCCGACGGCAACAAGACTGCGCCCGGCAAGACCGTTTCTGTTGCGCGGCAACGGGTTCGGCAAACCGTCAAGGACGCGCAAGCCGGTGTCGAGTCGTCGATCAAGCAGGTCGGCGACACCGTCAGGAAGCTGACCGGCGCCGACAAGACCGCGCGCGGCGGGTCGGACAGCACGTCGAAAGATGCCGCGTGAGATAAGGACCACCGACAAATAAACACCGGCACTTCGGCCCCGTCCTCGAATGACGGAGGGGCCGAATTGTCGCGCCCGAATTGCGCAACGCGCGTCGGCAATTCGTCAAATTGACATCCCGGACAGCGGGACAATCCGCCAATTTCCTTGCGATTTACTGGACGATCCCTGTGCCCGTCCCCACTACCAAATACGGAGGCCCCAAAGCATGACGCGGAAACAATCGATCCTGGGAGGTGTCGCGATGGCATTCCTCGCCTTGTGCCTGGCGCTGCCTGTCGCCAACGCCGCCGAGGTGATGCGCGTGACGTTCATCCGACATGGCGAGTCATACGGCAACACTTCGGGTTTGATCGACACCTCGACACCCGGCCCGGTGCTCACCCCCAAAGGCCAGCAACAGGCCCAGGACGTCGCCAAGAAACTCGGCGACAACAATTACGACGCCATTTACGCCTCGACCATGGTGCGCACACAATTGACCGCGGCACCGATGTCGCAATACCTCGGCCTGCCCATTCAAGTTCTGCCCGGCCTGCAGGAAATCGAAGCAGGTGATTACGAGGGCACCCCGGAGAAAGACGCGATGAACGGATATCTCAAGGCCCCGATCGCGTGGGCGTTCGCCGGACAACGCGGCGCCCGGATACCGGGCTCGATCGACGGCAATGAGTTCGACGCCAGGGTCGACGGAGCGCTGCAGACCATGTACGACAACGGCGACCGGAACGTCGCGGTGTTCTCCCACGGCGGCACCATCATGTTCTGGACCATGATGAACGCCCAGAACCTCAGCACTGCCGACAAGGTCAGACTGCTCACCACCCATCCGCTGACCAACACCAGCTACGTGGTGATCGAGGGCAATCCCGAAGACGGCTGGACATTGGTGGACTGGGACGGCGAAAAGTTCGGCACCCAACCATCGTTCGAAACAAACGTGCAACTGCAGGTCCGGACCCTCACCCGACAACTGCAGCAGGCCGCCGACAGCGTGAAGGCCGCCTTCGCGACGCGGAACCCGGCGACCATCGCCACCGCGATCAACCATGCTGTCGCCACGGCGAGCTTCTCCGTCGTCAAGTTCGGCCGCGCGATCAACGCCGAGGTCATCAACCGGACCAAGGATGCCGTGCCGACCGATGCCGACTCCGCGCAGAAGAAGGTGTCCGCCGCGGTCGACACCGTCAAGGCGTCCGTGGAGGCGAACGTCAAGAACGTCGAGGAGACCGTCGACTCCGCCGTCGGGACCCAAAGCCTCACGGGTGCAGCGAAGTTGAACACTGGCGCTGGGAGGTCGAAGGCCCATGGCGCGACGGATCTGTCCGACGGCAACAAGGCGCTGCCCGGCGTGACGAAGTCGATCAGTCGCAGTGGGGACCGGGTGCGCGAGGCCGTGCAGAACACCTCCGACCAGGTGGCCACGTCGGTGCAGAAGCTCAGTGACGCGGTCAAGAAGATCACCGGGCAGAGAGGCAAGTCCGGCGCCCCCGCCGACTCCGCCAAGACGGGCGGCGAAAAGGACGCTGCCTGAGCTGAGCACGAGGCTCGGGCACTGGACCCCCGGTGCCCGAGCCCTCGTTCCCGTGGCGTGCGCACGACCGCAGATTTGTGCGATCCGGGCGTCACGACTCGTGGGAAACTGACAGCTGACAGTGCTGTTGCACCGGGGCCCGGGGGTGCCGATGAGTGTTCTGGAGGGATTTCTCTCCACCTGGGCCGAGGCGCGTTCAACGTTCGGCCAGGGTGTGCCCCAAACGGGCGAACCCTTCAAGACCGATGGGCCGCTGAGCCGGGTGCAGGCGCACCTGACTGCGGCGACGCCGGGATCGTCCTGGTCTGGCACGGCGTCCGCCGCCTACGATGCGGCCAACACCGAACATCGGGGAAAGGTGGCCGAGTTCGCGAACCTGGACCGCCGGATGGGCGAACAGATCGACCGCGCAGCACGAGTGGTGACCGTCGGCCGAACTGATCTGGACGCGGTGCGGACGTGGGTGCTCGACGCCGCAGCCAAGGCTCCCCAGAACGCGGCCGGCCAGCAGATGCTGGTGCCGATCGTGCGACGGGGCCTGAGCGACGTCGCCGACATCGTCAAACGGTCCAACGGTGAACTGAATTCGATTGCCACGACGATCCGAGGGATCGGCAGTGAATACTCCGCGCTCGGTGACCAGAAACGCGGCAAGGGCGACCAACCCCAGAACTTCGGTCCGGACGGCAACGGCCCTGAACCGGACAAGCCCCCGGAGAACAAATACGAGAAGGCGTTGAGGGACGCCGGCCTGCTCAACGGTCCCGCCGACGGGTATTACAAAAAGTGGTTGGAGAATGCCGAACGCCGCGGTGTACCACCAGAAGTCATCGTCGAGATCGCCCGACGCCACCACATCACGCCGGACAGCTTCAAAGTCCTCGACGGCTTGGAAGAGGTCAAGGACCCCGACGGCAAGTCTTACTTCCTCATGCCCAAAGGCACCACCGGCGCCGAAGCGCGCAAGGCCGTGTTGATGACCTACATCCTCAATTGCGGCACGGACTACGGTGCAGCGCCTGGCAAGAAGGATTTCGCGGAGACTCCATACTCGGCAGACGAAGTACAGCGGATCGTCGATCGGCAAAACGCAAACTCCTTCACCTACCGCGACGATGTGGACTTCATCCTCAACGCCGACGGAGCACTGATGACCACACCGAACGGCATGCTCATGGGAATGGGCGGCAACTGGGTGCAAGACCAGTTCAGTTGGATGGGCGGCAGTACTTGGGGTGATATCTACATGAGCAACATCGACCACTCCCACGGCCCTGCAGATCAACTCCGTCAGATGGTGGAGTCCGGTGTGTCACGCGGCGTCGGCCCCGACGGCGTCCCCAGGCCTGGCACGCTCGATCTGGATAAATTGCTGCATCACGAAGAACGGCATTCTCAACAGTGGGCGCAGAAGGGCCACCTCGGCATGCTGTGGGCGTTGACGTCAGATTGGATGGGCTTGGAGCGCGACGCCGGACTGAACGACGGAGGCTATGAGAAGTGATCGCGCGAGGACTGGCGATTTTGCTCACCATACTGACGATTTCTGGGTGCGAGATCTTCGGAAAGAACCCACAGGCCCCATCGCTGCCCCCGGTATTCGGAGCACGTATCACCAATGGGCAACTGCACTTTTGGACTGGCACCCCGTGTGTGCAGGTCTCCCGGATAGCCATCGCGTTCTCCCCTGGGAGCGCCCAGCTTGTGTTGCAGCCGCCAGCCAACGAGTGGGCACAATTCGAGTACCTGTCCCTGGCGGGACCGAATCCTGGACTCACCGTCGCCGAACCCCTGCCCGACGGGTTCGAATGGCGAACCGCGAAGACCGTTGACCTATGGCTCACTGCGGCAGAAGGCGCGGGGTCGACCCCGACCAGCGTCGCCGACATCATCGCGGGCTCGTCCGAGCACCCCTACGACACCTACTTTTTCCAGGGATTCGGTTGGCTCAACCCCACTCAAATCTCAGCCATGAACCGGAAGCAGTTGCTCACAGTCTGCACAGCCGACCCCGCGAAGCAACCATCGCTGCCAACGGCGTTCGGGGTGCGTGTCACCGATGGCACACTTCGGGTCTGGACGGGGTCACCCTGCGCGTCCACCACCGGCGTGACACTCAGCTTCCGAGCGGACCGTACCAAACCCGCGGAAACCGACCTCGCGATGGCGACCAGAAGCAACGACGACACCATCACGTTCGAGCGCTACACCGTGGGAGAGTCCTTCCCCGGCTTGGTGATTCGCGATGGATTGCCGCTCGGATTCGATTGGCGCAACCAACAGGAATTGACCCTCGCGGTCCACACCACCGAACAACACTGGGATCCCACAACCGACCTCACCGAGGCTGTCAGCCACTCGGCTGACCATCCCACTGACACCTACTGGTTCCAGGGTATCGGGTGGCTCAACCCCGCGCAGGTCGCCGAGCAGGACGGCAAGACCTTTCTGGCGACGTGTACCCGGGACCCGAAAAAGTAAGTGCGAGCAGACACTCCGGCACCCGACACGCCGTTGTGCCGGTGCCGGAGTGTCTGCTCGCGGGAAGAGCTCAGGCCCCGTAGACCGGAACCGCGGGACGGGCCTTGGCCAGCAGATCGGAGACCACGGGGCCCAACTCGGCCGGATCCCACTTCGCGCCCTTGTCGATCTGCGGTCCGTGCGCCCAGCCCTCGGCGACTCGGATCTTGCCGCCCTCGACCTCGAACATCTTGCCGGTGACGTCTTTTGACTCGGCGCTGCCCAGCCACACCACGAGCGGCGAGACGTTCTCCGGCGCCATCGCGTCGAATGCGGCGTCCTGCGTCGCCATCATCTCTGCGAACACCGTTTCGGTCATCCGGGTGCGGGCCGACGGCGCGATGGCGTTCACGGTGACGCCGTAGCGCCCCATCTCGGCGGACGCCACGAGGGTCAGTGCCGCGATACCCGCCTTGGCCGCACTGTAATTCGCCTGTCCGACACTGCCCTGCAGGCCGGCACCGGAGCTGGTGTTGATGATGCGGGCGTCAACCATGTTGCCCGCCTTGGACTGGGCGCGCCAATAGGCCGCCGCGTGCTTCATGGTGGCGAAGTGCCCCTTGAGGTGCACGGCGGTGACGGCGTCGAACTCTTCTTCGGAGGTGTTGGCGAACATGCGGTCCCGCACGATGCCCGCGTTGTTGACGAGAACGTCGAGGCCGCCGAACGCGTCGACGGCGGTCTGGATGAGACTCTCAGCCTGCGCCCAGTCCGCGACGTTGGCGCCACTGGTGACGGCTTCGCCACCGGCAGAGGCGATTTCGTCGACCACGTTTTGCGCCGCGCTGCCCCCGCCCGCCGGCGATCCGTCCAGACCGACGCCGATGTCGTTGACCACGACGCGGGCCCCTTCGGCGGCGAACGCGAGCGCATGTGCGCGTCCGATACCGCCGCCGGCACCCGTCACGATGACCACGCGGCCGTCAAGCAAACCCATTGCTGTTTCTCCTTGTTTGTCTGCGCTATTTGTTTGCGCTGGAAGCTGCCAGGTACTGCGGCGGCTCGCCGCCACCATGGACTTCGAGGGTCGCCCCACTGATGTAGGACGCCGCGTCGGACGTCAAGAACGCTGCGGCCCAACCGATGTCGGCCGGTTTGGCCAGGCGACCCAGCGGCACGGTGGCGGCGACGGCTGCCACGGATTCGGCGTCGCCGTAGAACAATTCGGACTGCTCGGTCTCGACCATGCCGACCACTACGGAGTTCACCCGCACCTTGGGTGCCCATTCCACGGCCAGCGTCGCGGTCAGGTTGTCCACCCCGGCCTTGGCGGCACCGTAAGCCGCGGTTCCCGGTGTGGGTCTGCGCCCACTGACACTGGAGATGTTGATGATCGAGCCGCCGCTGTCCTGGTCCTGCATCACCGCGTTGGCGTGCTGGGAAACCGACAGTGGGCCGAGCAGATTGAGCTCGATGATCTTGGTGCTGAACTTCGCCGACGCGTCGGCGGCCGCCACATAGGGCGAGCCGCCCGCGTTGTTCACCACGACGTCTAGGCGGCCGTGCCCGGCGATCACCGCATCGATCATCGCCTTCACCGAATCGTCGTCCCGGACGTCGCAGCTGTGGAACTCGTACGGCAGGCCCTCGACGGGACGGCGCGCGCAGGTCACCACCGTGGCTCCCTGACCGGCGAAAACAGCGCTGATTCCGGCGCCAACCCCTCGTACTCCACCGGTTACCAGCACCACTTTGCCGGTCAGCCCCAAATTGATGGCACCGCCTTCTGGCGTATCTGTCACTGTGCTAGCGTACCAAGCAAGTGCTTGCTTAGGTAGCGACGACGGAACGATCAGGAAACCAATGACGATCACATCCACCACTGTCGAACCGGGCATCGTCTCGGTCACCGTGAACTACCCACCCGTCAACGCCATCCCATCGCGGGGATGGTTCGAGCTGGCCGACGCCGTCACGGCAGCCGGCCGCGACCGCAGCACCCACGTGGTGATCCTGCGAGCCGAGGGCCGCGGCTTCAACGCCGGAGTGGACATCAAGGAGATGCAGAACACCGAAGGCTTCACCGCACTCATTGACGCCAACCGCGGCTGCTACGCGGCATTCAAGGCGGTCTACGAATGCGAGGTGCCGGTGGTCGCGGCGGTCAACGGGTTCTGCGTCGGCGGTGGCATCGGCCTGGTCGGCAACGCCGACGTCATCGTCGCCTCCGACGACGCCAAGTTCGGCCTTCCCGAGGTGGAACGCGGCGCCCTCGGCGCAGCGACGCACCTGTCGCGCCTGGTGCCGCAACACATGATGCGGCGATTGTTCTTCACCGCCGCCACCGTCGACGCCGAAACCCTGCACCACTTCGGCTCGGTGCACGAGGTAGTGCCACGCGCAGACCTCGACGAGGCCGCGCTACGGGTGGCCCGTGACATCGCCAGCAAGGACACCCGGGTGATCCGGGCCGCCAAGGAAGCACTGAACTTCATCGACGTACAGCCAGTCACCGCGAGATACCGCATGGAACAAGGTTTTACGTTCGAACTCAACCTCTCCGGCGTCTCCGACGAGCACCGTGACGCCTTCGCCGGCACCTCCAAGGGGAAAGAATGACCGACAAGAGAACAACTCTCGACGAGGCCGCCGCCTCGATCGAAAGCGGCATGACCATCGGCATCGGCGGCTGGGGCTCGCGGCGCAAGCCCATGGCTTTCGTCCGCGCCCTGTTGCGCACCGACGTCAAGGACCTCACGGTGGTCACCTACGGCGGCCCCGATCTCGGCCTGCTGTGCTCGGCAGGCAAGGTCAAGCGCGTCTACTACGGTTTCGTGTCGCTGGACTCCCCACCGTTCTACGACCCGTGGTTCGCCAAGGCTCGCACCTCCGGCGCCATCGAGGCCCGCGAGATGGACGAGGGCATGCTGCGCTGCGGCCTGCAGGCGGCCGCACAACGGCTGCCGTTCCTGCCGATCCGCGCCGGTCTCGGCAGCGACGTGCGCGCGTTCTGGGGCGATGAACTCAAGACCGTGACGTCGCCGTACGCGACCGACGGCGCCTACGAGGAACTGATCGCGATGCCCGCACTGAACCTCGACGCAGCGTTCGTACACATGAATCTCGGTGATGCCCAAGGCAATGCGGCTTACACCGGAATTGACCCCTACTTCGACGACCTGTTCCTGATGTCGGCGCAGCGCCGCTTCCTGTCCGTCGAGCGCGTCGTGTCCACCGAAGAACTCGTCAAAGCCGTTCCGACGCAGGCCCTCCTGATCAACCGGATGATGGTCGATTCCGTGGTGGAGGCCCCGAACGGTGCCCACTTCGCCACCAACGAGCCCGACTACCGCCGCGACGAGAAGTTCCAACGCCACTACGCGGAAGCCGCGGGCTCCGATGAGACGTGGGCCGAGTTCGTCAAGACGTATCTGTCGGGCAGCGAGCTTGACTACCAGGCCGCCGTCCGCGCCTTCAAGGAGGCCAGCAAGTGATTGCCGTGACCCGCGCCGAAGTGTGCGCCGTCGCCTGCGCCGAACTGTTCCGCGACGCCGGCGAGATCATGGCCAGCCCGATGACCACCGTCGTCCAGATCGGTGCGCGCCTGGCCCGGCTGACCTTCTCCCCCGACATCGTGCTGACCGACGGTGAGGCACGAATTCTGGCCGACACCCCGGCGATCGGCGCGCCGTTCACCGTCGAAGGCTGGATGCCGTTCAACCGGGTCTTCGAGACCTTGGCCTGGGGCAAGCGCCATGTGGTGATGGGCGCCAACCAGATCGACCGCTACGGCAACCAGAACCTCTCGGCGTTCGGTCCGATCCAGCACCCGACCCGCCAGATGTTCGGTGTCCGCGGCGCGCCCGGCAACAGCATCAACCACACCACCAGCTACTTCGTGGGCAACCACTCCAAGCGGGTGTTCTGCGAGTCGGTGGACATCGTCTCCGGAATCGGCTGGGACAAGGTCGATCCGGCGAACCCGGCCTACCGGTTCGCCAACATCTACCGCGTGGTGTCCAACCTGGGCGTGTTCGACTTCAACGGCCCCGACCACCAGATGCGCGCGGTGTCGCTGCATCCGGGCGTCGACGCTCAACAGGTTGCCGACAACACGTCGTTCGAGGTGCACGGGCTGGACTCCGCCGAGACCACCCGATTGGCCACCGAGGAGGAACTCAAGCTGCTGCGTGAGGTGATCGATCCGAAGGCGTTGCGAGACAAAGAGGTCAAGGTCTAGCCGATGGGCAAGCTCAAAACCCCGCTGACCGAGCTGGTCGGCATCGAACATCCCGTGGTACAGACCGGCATGGGCTGGGTAGCAGGCGCCCGGCTGGTCGCGGCGACCTCCAACGCCGGCGGCCTGGGCATCCTGGCCTCGGCGACCATGACGCTCGAAGAACTGCAGACCGCGGTCACCAAGGTCAAGGCCGCCACCGACAAACCGTTCGGCATCAACATCCGCGCCGACGCCGGCGACGCCAATGCGCGCGTCGACCTCCTGATCCGCGAAGGAGTCAAAGTCGCCTCCTTCGCCCTGGCTCCCAAACCCGACCTGATCGCCAAGCTCAAAGACGCAGGCGTGGTGGTCATCCCGTCGGTCGGCCTGGCCAAGCACGCCAAGAAGGTGGCGGGCTGGGGCGCCGACGCGGTCATCGTGCAGGGTGGCGAGGGCGGCGGCCACACCGGCCCGATCGCGACCACCCTGCTGTTGCCGTCGGTGCTCGACGCCGTGGCCGACACCGGGATGCCGGTCGTGGCCGCGGGCGGGTTCTTCGACGGCCGGGGGCTGGCCGCGGCCCTGACCTACGGCGCCGCGGGCGTTGCGATGGGCACCCGGTTCCTGCTGACGTCGGATTCGACCGTGCCTGACGCGGTCAAGCAGCGCTACCTGCAAGCTGCGCTCGATGGCACCGTGGTGTCCACCCGCGTCGACGGCATGCCGCATCGGGTCCTGCGTACCGGTCTGGTCGAGAAGCTCGAAAGTGGTTCGCGGGCCCGCGGCTTCGCTGCCGCGGTCAGCAATGCACAGAAGTTCAAGAAGCTCTCGGGCATGACGTGGAAGTCGATGGTCAAAGACGGCCTGGCCATGCGGCACGGCAAGGAGCTCACCTGGTCGCAGGTGGTCATGGCGGCCAACACCCCGATGCTGCTGAAAGCCGGTCTGGTGGAAGGCAACACCGAGGCAGGTGTGCTGGCTTCAGGTCAGGTCGCAGGCATCATCGAGGATCTGCCGTCGTGCGCTGATCTGGTGCCTGCGATCGTGGACGAGGCCGTCGAGCACCTTCGCTCCGCGACCAGTTACATCCAGTAACTTTTGATTCGCGTCATGTCGTGGCGACTGCCACCGCCGCCGCGGCGATCGTGGCCAGCGCCGCGTCTTCGTCGGCCGTCAACGGCCGCTGCGAATGTGCGTGGACGGCCAGCAGCAGGGCCGCGGTGACCTGCGCGGTGGGATCGTCGGCGCCGGGACCGGTGTCGCGCACAAGGGCGTCCAGTTCGCCGAGCTCTATCAGCTCGGCGCGGATTTCCAGGCTCTGAAGCTGCTCACGCAGCTCGGCGGTGACAGGGCTCGGGGCAGGTGACGGCCCGGATTTGAGCCGTCGACGCACCCCACGCAACGGCCGCACCACCTCGGCGTGCCACAGCGCCACCCGTGCGGTCGCAGCCTGCAGCACGGGCGGCGTCAACGGCCCTCCGATGCCGACGCGGGCGGCGTACAGCAGCACGTTCACGTCGAGGCCGAACCGGTCCTGCAACAGCACACACGCAGGCCCCACTCCGTCGCCGCCGTGCACCCGCAGGGCAAAATCTGGTAACTGCACGGTGACCAATTGTGCTGTTCGGTAGCCCTACCTGCCTAGTCGTAGTACACAGTTATTTGCCGTGGCTACGGAAACACCAGAGTGAGGATGGCGCCAAGCAATGCCCTTCGATGACTTCCGCTCGTTCCTGAGCGCGTTGCGAGACCACGGACAGCTCATCGAGGTCGACCGGCCGGTGGCCCTGGAACTGGAAGTCGCCAAGGCGATGCGCAAAAGCGCCGCCACCGGCGGCCCCGCCATCGTCTTCAACAACAACGGCACCGGATTCCCGCTCGTGGGCGGCATCTACAACTCTCGCGCCAAAGCGCTGCTGGCGTACGGCTGCACCGAGGCCAACGCGTTCGACGACATCGTGCAACGGTTGAAGACCCGGATTCCGCCGAAGTACGTCGACGACGGACCGGTGCACGAGAACGTCATCACCGGCGACGACATCGACCTCTCGATATTGCCCGTGCCGAAATACAGCCCCGACGACGGCGGCCGGTACATCACCCCCGGCTTCGTCGTCAGCCACGATCCGGAGACCGGCGTGCCCGATATCGGGCATTATCGCTGCGAGATCATCGACAACAAGACGATGACCCTGATGGCCATCCCGAACCACCGCTTCGCCAAGAATCAGGCCAAAGCCCGGGCCATGGGGCACAAGACGTTTCGCGCGGCGTTGGTGATCGGTGTCGACCCGATGATCGCGTATTCGTGTCCCATTCAGGTGCCCGAGGACACCGACGACTGGGAGGTCGTCGGCGGTATGCGGGGCGCTGCCGTGGAGTTGGTGAAGTGCCGCACCAGCGACGTGTCGGTGCCCGCGCATGCCGAGTTCGTCATCGAGTTCGAAGTGGACTTCACCCAGACCGTGACAGAAGGTCCGCTCGGCGAATACACCGGCTACTACACGCCCGCATCACCCAAGCCCGTGGTACGGCCGACGGCGATCACCCACCGCAACGGTGCATACTTCCAAGCCCTGTTGACCGGCCGTCCGACGACGGAAAACCATATCCTCAAGCAGCTTTCATTCGAAGCGTCGTTCTACGACATCATGCGCCAACAGTTCCCGACCATCGAGAAAGTGGCCATCCCGGCCTCGGGCGGTGTGTACTTCCGCGTGGTGATCGCCATGCGCCCGCGCTTCGCCGGGGAAGCCCGCAGCGCCATCCTGGCCGCCATGGGCAGCAACCTGCGGCCAAAGCAGGTCGTGGTGGTCGACCCCGACATCGATGTGCACGATTCCGAGCAGGTGGAGTGGGCCATGGCGTTTCGCACCCAACCGGCGCGCGACGTCATCATCGTCGACAGCCTGCCCGGCGGCCCGTTGGACCCGACAGCCGACGAGTCGCTGCCGCAGGATCAGCGCACCGGGTCGGCGATCGGTACCGACGCCACCTACCCGTACGGCACCGTGGTCAAGAAGGTAGGCGACGTGTGCGGGCCGGCGCTGGAGGAACACGGCGGACGCGTCGTCGAGGTGGCCGACATCCCCGGTTGGCGGGACTACGAGCTCCCGGAGCTCGACGAGACGTCCCGTACCGCAACCACTCTCACGTAGGACACAAGCATGCCCCAGCAGAGCCTGACCGGCACAGGAGAACCCCTGACCTTCACGAGAAGTCAGTGCAGGAGGGACGCGCCGAAGTAGTGGCACAGCAGCAGCGCCACTTCCACATCGAGGCGGTCGTCGGTGATGGGCCTGCCGCGGCGTTCCACCGCCCGGTTCACCCGGTATTTGACCGAATTGGTGTGCAGATGAAGGTCTTCGGCGGCGGCCTTGTAGCTGGAGCCGCTGCCCAGGAACGCGCGCAGCGTCTCACGCAGCCGCTCGTCGTTCTCGGTGGCCTCGGCGAGCGGCCCGAGCACATCGGTCACCCACCCCGCGGCGGACTCGACGTTGCCGCCGAGCAGCGCGGCCACGGCCACCCCGCTGTCGCCTGCCGCGGTGAACCGGCACAACGCCGCACCGGCCGCGACGGCCACCGTCCTGGCGTCCTGGGCCTGCCGATGCGAACGCCGGAAACCGTCGACACCCGGTAGCGGATTGCCGACAGCGAGGAACGGTCCGTCGTCGAACACCCGCAGCCGGTTGACCACATCGTCGGCAGCCTCGCCGGGAACCGGGATCCACACCCACGCGGTCACCCGGTCCACCGAGATGAACAGCGGGTTCTCCTGAGCCCCAATGGATTCGGCGAATCGATTGAAGAATCGTTCCATCGAGGACAGCTCGTCACCTTCGCCGGATTCGTCGCACCACGCCACCGCGGCGAGATGAATCCGCCTGAGCGGGTAGCGGATTGCCATGGCAGCCGCGTCGACGTCGACGTCGTCACCCGAAGCCAGCAGGTCGCGCACCCGCGATGCCCGGACACTGTTGCGCGACTCCAACCAGCGATCGCGTTCGTCTTGATAGGCCTCGACCACGCGCTGGGATATCTCGTCGATGTAGTCGAAAGACACGGCTTCCATGAGCTCGTACACCGCCAGCCGGAGTGCCGGATCCAGATCTGTCGCGCGCACCTCGTCGAGGATGAACCGCAGCGCGGCGCGATGCCCCAGCCGGTAGGCGCGGGTCAGGGCATTCGCCGACACCTCCCGCTGGGCCAGCCGCCGGGAGTACTCCAGAGCGGCGATCGGCGGCTCGACGTTCTGCACCGAGATGCCATGGCGGACGGCGGCGAAGAACGTCTCGACGTTGCTCTCGACGGTGTCCCGGAGCAACTGCTGCAGCTGCTCTTCATCACGCAGTTCAGAGATGGCGGCAACCAGGGACTGCTGAACCGTCTTGGTGATGACCGGCAGTTTGTCCACCAGCCGGCCGGTCACGGTGATGGCGGCCCGCGCCACCGCCGCCTCGTCCACCGCGCTCTTCCCCACCATGCTCAAACCGTAGAACGCGGCTGTCGACGGCGGGACCTGGTTGTCCGGATCGGTTTTGTCCTCCGAGGACAGTCAGCCCCCGCTATTTCAGCCGCCGAGGACGTCGTCACACCGATCCGCGCTCCGTAACGTACCTCACGAACGCAGCACCAAGCCCTCTACCAGCTGCGACAGCCCAAAAATCCCCATCGCGAAAGTGAGTTCGCCATGTCCGTGTTCGGTTTCTTCCTCCTCTTCTTCATCGGCCTGTTCCCGGTCCTGGTTCCGGCCACCACCACCGCCGTCCGGGCCGTCTCCGGGTGGCGTGGGCGCCGCGTGGCCGCAGCGGCCGCCGCCCAGTAACCAGCCACCGCAATCAGACAAGGAGAACGTGCCATGAGCACCGTGAGCACCACAGACCTCGACAACGTCGATCTGGCCGACCCCGCGATCTGGGAAGCCGGCCCGCCGTACGAGCTGTTCGCGCAGATGCAGCGCGAGGCCCCGGTGCACTACAGCCCGCAGCACAACGCCCCCGGAGAAGGTGGCTTCTGGTCGATCACTCGGTACGACGACGTCCGCGCGGTCAGCCGCGACCACCGCACGTTCTCCTCCGAACGACGCGGCATCTTCAATGTCGACGACATCGGCGTCCCGCTGGACGTTCAGCGCCTCCAGCTGATCTCGATGGATCCGCCACGCCACGACCGGCTCAAGGCCCTGGTGATCAAGGCCTTCACCCCGGAGCGCGTGGCCGCGCACGAGGAGGCGATCAGACGGATCATCAGCGAAGTCCTCGACAGCGTTGCCGACCGCGACCGGTTCGACCTGGTGGCCGATGTGGCGCGCCCCGTGCCTGCCCGGGTCATCGGCTCGATGCTCGGCACGCCGCCCGCCGACGACGACCGGCTGGTCCGGTGGACCAATGTGTTCAGCGCGTTCGAGGACCCCGAGATCCGGGCCCAATGGGACGACGCCGGGGCCATCGTGCTGGAGATCATCGCCTACCTCAACGAGCAGATGGCACAGCGCAAGGACGCGCCGCGCGACGACCTCATCACCGCGGTGATGAACGCCGAGGTGGACGGCGAGAAGCTCACCGAGCTGGAGATGGCGACCTTCTTCGCGCTGCTGATGACCGCGGGCAACGACTCGACGCGCGCCACCTACAGCGCCACGATGCTGGCCCTGATGCAGAACCCCGACCAGCTCGCACTGCTGCGGGAGAACCCCGAGCTGATCGAGGCCACGGTAGAGGAAGGGTTGCGCTGCTTCCCGGCGTTCGCGTTCATGGCCCGCGCCGCCACCAAGGATTTCGAACTGCACGGCAAGACCATCAAGGAGAACGACCGGCTGCTGCTGTGGTACATCGCATCCAACCGCGACGAGACCGCGTTCGACGATCCCAACACATTCGACATCACCCGTGAGGGACTCGCCGACCGGCACCAGGCCTTCGGCGGCCGCGGCAGGCACTTCTGCCTCGGCGCCAACCTGGCCCGCCTCGAGCTCAAGCTGTGGATCCAGGAGACGCTGCGCCGGTTCCCCGACCTCGAACTCGACGGCGAACCGACACGGGTGCGGGCGCTGTTCCTCAACCAGTACAAGTCGATCCCGGTACGGCGGACATCATGACCAGGCCGGCTTACCGCGAAGTCGAACTCGACCTGCTCGTCGCGCGCCGCGAGGAGTCGGCCGACGGGGTGGTGACCCTGACCCTGACCGATCCGTCCGGCGCCGAGCTGCCCGAGTGGACTCCCGGCGCACACATCGACCTGGTGATGACCCCAGAGCTGGTCCGCCAGTACTCCCTCTGCGGTGACACCACCAACCGCGGCGAATGGCGCGTCGGCGTGCTGCTGGATCCGGCGAGCCGCGGCGGATCGGAGTTCGTGCACAACAAGCTGCATGAGGGCAGCACGGTCCGAGTTCGCGGGCCGCGCAACCACTTCGGTCTGGTCAGCGCGCCGCGCTACCAGTTCATCGCCAGCGGCATCGGCATCACGCCGATGCTCCCGATGATCGCGGCCGCCGAGGCGGTCGGCGCCGACTGGCAGCTGCTCTACGGCGGTCGGACCAGGTCTTCGATGGCCTACCTCGATGAGCTCGCCCACTACGGCGAGCGGGTCACGGTGTGCGCCCGCGATGAAGCTGCCACATTCCGCAGCACGCTGGAAACCATTCTCGCCGAGCCGCATCCGGACACGCTGGTGTACTGCTGCGGACCGGACGGGTTGCTCACCGCGACCGAAGAGCGGTGCAAGCACTGGCCGGCCGACAGTCTGCATATCGAACGCTTCTCGGCCAAGGCCGTTGAGGACACCGCCGACACACGTAAGTCGTTCGAGGTGGAATGCCAACGCTCCGGCATCACCTTGACGGTGCCACCGGACAAGACGATCTACGACGTCGCAGAGGAAGCGGGCCTCGATGTGCTCGGCTCCTGCATGGAAGGCGTCTGCGGCACCTGCGAATGCGATGTGCTGCAAGGCGATCCCGATCACCGCGACTCGGTGCTCAACGACGCGGAGAAGGCCGCGGGCCAGAGCATCATGATCTGCGTATCCCGCTCCCGCTCACCACGATTGGTGCTGGACCTATGAGAAACCCGCGCATCAACTATCCCTTCAACTGCTGGTACATCGCCGCCTTGAGCGACGAGGTCGGACCCGACCTGTTCGCGCGCCGGCTGCTGGGCATCCCCGTGTTGTTGTACCGGATCGCCGACGGATCGATCGTCGCGATGGAAGACCGCTGCGCCCACCGAGCCCATCCACTCTCGACGGGGCAGCGCGACGGCGACCTGGTGCGGTGCGGATATCACGGCTTCGCCTACGATCCCGCAGGCGATCTGGTCGACGTACCGTCGCAGGACAATGTGCCGCGCGGCGTGCGAGTACGCACCTACCCGATCATCGAACAGGGTGCCTTCATCTGGATCTGGCTGGGCGACCCGGGTGCGGCCGCGCTGCGCCATCCCCCGCGCATCCCGTTTCTCGCCGACGCCGCCGATTGGGCCGGCACGCTCGAGGTGTTCGGCATCGAATGCAATTACCTTCTGCTGCACGAGCACTACCTCGACCTGACCAACGTGTTCACGTTGCATCCCGAGGCGGTGCCACCGGACATCGAGGTGCTGCCCCCGCTGGAGGAGGTCGAGGTTTCCGAACGCTCGGTGGCCTACTTTCGCACCACCCCACCCAGCCGGCTCGCACCCTGGGAGACCGAGGCCACCGGCCTGCCCGCCGATACCAGCGGGATCCGGCGTGAGGAGGGCATGTTCGCCTCTCCCGCCCTGCACGTCCAGCGTTACGTGATCGAACCGGTCGACGGCGCACCGCGGCAACTGTTGCGGATCCAGGGGTTCACCCCCGAATCCCCGGGCGTCACACATGTTTTCCTGCAGATGGCCCGCGACTACGCGCCCGATGACGATGCGGTCGGCACGTTCCTCGCCACCATGTTCCACGACTGGGCCGAACGCGACGCCGAAGTGCTCGAGGGCATGCAGGATCTCCTCGACGAGGATGCGGACGCGAGGAGCACAGAATCTACCCAGCCGCCCCGGCGCGAATTCAACGTGAAGGCCGACCGTGCCGCGGTACGGGCCCGGCGCATCGCCCTGGACATGGTCGACGAAGAATCCGGCAGGCTGACCCGTAGCTGGCCGGCGGCCAGGTAGCCGCGTCCCGTGACTGTCGTCGGCGGTGTCGCGATGGTCGTCATCAGCCTGCTGCCGGTTCTGGTGCCCGCCGCAGCCACCTCCATAGTCCGCGCCCGCCACCGGCGGCGCGGACGCCAAGACAATCCCGATGAGGACTCATGACATCGCTGACCACGCGCCACTTCGACTATGACACTCTGGTGATCGGTTCGGGCTTCGGCGGATCGGTCGCTGCCCTGCGGCTCACCGAGAAGGGTTACCGGGTCGGGGTTCTGGAGGCGGGCCGTCGGTTCGAGGATCACGAGTTCGCGAAGACCAACTGGCAGGTGCGAAAGGCGTTCTGGGCACCGAGGCTGGGCTGCACGGGCATTCAGCGCATTCACATGCTGCCCGATGTCGTGGTACTGGCCGGCGCCGGTGTCGGCGGTGGATCGCTGGTCTACGCCAACACCCTCTACGAGCCGAAATCCGATGCGTTCTACCGCGATCCGCACTGGTCCCACATCACCGACTGGAAGTCGGAGCTGGCACCCTTCTACGGACAGGCCAAACGCATGCTCGGCGTGGTGACCAATCCGACCATGACGCCGTCGGACCGCGTGCTGCTCAAGGTGGCCAACCAGATGGGCGTCGGTGACAGCTTCACCATGACGCCCGTCGGGGTGTTCTTCGGCACCCCGGGCGAAGAGGTCGACGACCCGTTCTTCGGCGGTGCGGGGCCGTGCCGCCGCGGTTGCCTGCAGTGCGGTGAATGCATGACGGGATGCCGGCACAACGCGAAGAACACGCTGTTGAAGAACTACCTGTACCTCGCCGAGCGGGCCGGGGCGCAGGTGCATGCGCTCACGACCGTCACAGCCGTGCGTCCGCTGCCCGGCGGCGGATACGCGGTGGACACCCGCCGGACGGGCGCCTGGCGGGCCAAGCGCACCGCGCGTACCTTCACCGCCGAGCAGGTGATCTTCGCAGCAGGCACGTGGGGTACCCAGCAGCTGCTGCACCGCATGAAAGCCCAAGCCTCCCTTGCCCAGCTGTCCGACCGACTCGGTGAACTGACCCGCACCAACTCCGAAGCGCTCTGCACGGCCAGCGTCAGACTGAGCAAGCGGGCGGGCGCCGAGTTCGAGCAGGGCGTGGCGATCACGTCGTCCATCCATCCCGACGAGAAGACCCACATCGAACCGGTCCGCTACGGCAAGGGCTCCAACGCGATGGCCCTGCTGACCACGGTGATGACCGACGGTGGTGGCCGGGTGCCGCGGTGGCTGAAGTGGCTCGGCCAGTTGCTGCGTCATCCCGGTCAGACTGTGTCTCTGTATGTGGGGCTGAAGGATTGGTCGCAGCGCACGGTGATCGCGCTGGTGATGCAGACCGAGGACAACTCGATCACGTTGTTCCCCAAGCGCGGCCGGTTCGGACGGATGCGGCTGTCGTCCAGGCAGGGTCACGGCACACCGAACCCGACCTGGATACCGGCCGCCAATGAGACGGTGCGCCGGTTGGCCGACGAGATCGACGGTGCGCCCTATAGCAGCATCGGCGAGATCCTCGACATCCCGATGACCGCACACTTCCTCGGCGGATGCGTGATCGGCGACAGCGTCGAGGACGGCGTGATCGATCCCTACCACCGGGTGTTCGGGCATCCGGGGCTGCACATCCTGGACGGCTCCGCGATATCGGCCAACCTCGGGGTGAACCCGTCGCTGACCATCACAGCGCAAGCCGAGCGGGCGACGTCGTTGTGGCCGAACAAGGGCGAGCCCGATGCCCGTCCGCCGCTCGGCGCCGAGTATCGGCGGTTGGACCCGATCGCCCCTCAGCGCCCGGCGGTTCCCGCAGGCGCACCGGCGGCGTTGCGACTGACTGGCGGCTCGTCAGTGGTGACGTAACTTGCTCACCAGTTCGGATTTGCGCAGCGACGAATACCCGGACAGACCAATTTGTTTGGCGCGCTTCTTGAGGTCGGCAACTGTCCAGTCCTCGTAAGAGCCGGACTTGCCGCCTTTGCGGCCCTGCGCGGAACTGCCCTTGCGGGCAGCCGCGTTGGATATCCTCGCAGCCTTCTCCTTGGAGTCACCCTCCTTGCGAAGATCCCGATACATCTTCTCGTTCTTGATCGACGAATTCGGCACGCAAGCCACCTCCTCGGCAGACATTCTGTCTGTGTTATTCCCGCTGAGCAGCCGGGCAAACCACCCATCGGTCCCGTTTCCACCTGATCATCACGGGGTATTCGTCGCCGACATGCGAAGACCACACGATGTCAGGGGCTCTGGATGACACGGAACGCTGCGGTGCTGTTCGACGTCGACGGGACGCTGGTCGATTCCAACTACCTGCACGTGTACGCGTGGGCCCGAGCGTTCGCCTCCGAGCGGATACCCGTGCAGGCCTGGAAGATTCACCGCAGCATCGGAATGGACGGTGCGACGTTGGTACAGACGCTCGCGGGCGACGTTGCCGGTGACATCGCCCAGCGACTCAAGACCTTGCACTCGGACTTCTATCGCGACACCACCAATCTGTTGAAGCCCCTACCCGGCGCGCGGAAGCTCCTGCACGCGGTCAGCGAACTGGGTCTTCAGGTGGTACTGGCCAGTTCGGCACCCGAAGATGAACTGGACGTCCTGCGCGGCGTGCTCGATTGCGACGACATCGTGTCGGCCGCGACGTCATCGCGCGACGTCGACACCGCGAAGCCGGACCCCGCCATTGTCCAGGCCGCGCTGGACCGCGCCGGCGTCACGGCCGAGCAGGCGGTGTTCGTCGGTGACGCCGTGTGGGATGTCGAGGCCGCCGGCCGGACCGGCATGCCGTGTATCGGTCTACGGTGCGGTGGCACATCGCGCGACGAGCTCGCGCAGGCCGGAGCCGTCGCCGTCTTCGACGATCCCGCTGATCTTCTCGATGTCATCAACACCACACCGATCGCCACGTTGGCGTACGCGGAACGGGAGGATCAGCGCACGACTTCGCGGTGACCGGCGTCGAGCCTGCGGGTCCAGCCGCGGGAATCGAGATGCTCCAGCAGCGGGATGGCGACGCGACGCGTGGTGCTCAATGCCTGGCGCGCCTCGCTGGTGGTGAACGGTTGGTCCAGCCGGGCCAGCTCACGCATGGCCAGGGCCGGCGCGGTGGGCAACAGCACCACCCCGTCGCGCAGGCGGAGCAGCCGCCCAGCCCGCTCGGCGGCGGCCAACTCCCGCACACCCAGGTGCAGCGCCGCCAGATCGTCGGCCTCCGGAGCGTGAAAAGGGTTGTCCCGCAATCTGTCCGCCAGCTCGGCGACAGCGGCTTCGGCGGGTCCGAGATCGTCGGACCGGCCGGGCAGCCGGATCAGTCCCTCGGCCTGTTCGAGACCCGCCGCGTGGCTGATCTCATCGAGCAGCGCCGGGTCCGGTAAGGCCAGCAGATCGCTGGCCGCACCGCGAGACAGGCCGGCCGCCAACGGGTCCCGGTCATGCAGCTCCTGCACCGCCACCCGTAGCCGTTGCTGCCACGCCTCATACGTCGGGACGTGCACCCACCACGTCTTGATCACCCGGATGCCCGTCGGCACATGGTCGGTCCGAAAACCCAACCGGTGCAGATGTTCTCCAGTCACCACACCGCGGCGAGCCACCTCGACGAGCACGTCGCCGCGGGTGTCCATCGCGGCGAGCGCGCCGATCCGCCGGGCGCTGTCGCCGCGGCGCCGCAGTGCGGGCGGGTCGGCGTCGAGCACCTGGGCACCGGCGAGCACCCGGCGACTACCCGGATGCCTCAGCACCAACCGATCACCGAGCACGAGGGGCAGCCGGCGGTCGAGCACCAACCGCGCGTGGTCGTCGTCGAAGGGCCGCAGCCGGGCCGGTGCCGCCGCGGTACCGACATGCACGGTGAGCCGCTCGGGCGCCTCGCTGAACCCGCCTCCGCTGACGCGACGCACGTCGAGAGTCCGGGTGGTCTCCCACGCGCCGGGTGTAAGCAGCACATCACCGCGACGGACCTGATCAGCCGACACCCCACGCAGATTGAGCGCCGCCCGCGTCACCGGGCCGAGCGCGGGGTACGGCTCACCCCGCGATTCCAGACCGCGGACAACCGCTTCGCGGCCCCGGCGGCCGACCAGTTCGAGCCGGTCACCGTCGGCGATGGTGCCCGCCGCCAGCGTGCCCGTCACCACGGTCCCGGCCCCCGTGATGGTGAACGACCGGTCCACCCACAGCCGCACCCGCGCTGTCGTCGACGGGGCAGGCACCGCCGCCAGGACGTCATCGAGCGCGGTCCGCAGCTCGGACAAGCCGCTGCCGTCGACGGCCGACACCGCGACCGCCGGGGCGTCGCGCAGCCCGGTATCGGCCAATTCGGCGCGGGCCTGTGCGATCACGTCGTCGATGCGGTCCGGGGCGCGGTCGACGCGGCTGATCACGAGCAGCCCGTGCCGGATGCCCAACGCAGCGACGGCGTCGCGATGGTCGCTCGACTGCGCCTGCCAGCCTTCGTCGGCGGCGACCACGAAACACACCACCGGCGCGGGCCCGAGGCCGGCCAGCATGTTGCCCAAAAAGCGGTCGTGGCCGGGCACGTCGACGAAGGCGACCTCCCGCCCCGACGGCAGCGTGGTCCACGCGAAGCCGAGGTCGATGGTCAGGCCGCGGCGGCGTTCCTCGGCCCACCGGTCCGGTTCGATGCCGGTGAGCGCCCGCACCAGGGTGCTCTTGCCGTGGTCGACGTGGCCTGCCGTCGCGACAACGTGTTGCTGCACCGTCAACCGTCCAGCGCGGCCTTCACCGCGGCCAGCACCCGCTCGTCGTCGGCCTCGGGTACGCAGCGCAGGTCGACCAGACAGGCGCCGTCGTGCACGCGGGCCAGGATCGCGGGATCGCCGGCACGCAGCCGGGCCGCAGCGGCTTCGGGCAGCCGGACCGCCCATCCGGGCAGCGGGACGCCGGGGCACCGCCCCGCCGACGCGCCCGTCGTGGGCCACCACGGTTGCGCCGACGGCGTCGGCGATACGGTCGGCCCGGGCCCGCAGCGCCTCGGCGTCGGCGTGCAGCGCCTGGGTGACCGGGGCCGGTCCGCCACACAGTGTGGCCTCCAGCGCGGCGAGGGTCAGCTTGTCGGCGCGCACGGCGCGTGCGAGCGGGTGCCGGGCCATGCGGGCCACGATCTCGGCCCGGCCGAGCACGATGCCGGCCTGCGGGCCGCCCAGCAGCTTGTCACCGCTGCCGGTGATCACGTCGGCGCCGTGGGAGAGCGCCGTCGCGGCGTCGGGTTCGTCGGGCAGCAGCGGATCGGGCGCGAGCAACCCGCTGCCCAAGTCGGCGACGAGCGGTATTCCCTTGTCCCGCAACGCATCGCGGAGCTCGGCCAGCGACACGCCCGAGGTGAAGCCGGTGACCCGGAAGTTGCTCGGATGGACTTTGAGGACGCATCCGGTGTCCGGGCCAAGCGCGTCGGTGTAGTCCCGCAGGTGCGTGCGGTTGGTGGTACCCACCTCACGCAGCCTGGCCCCGGTCGACGCGATGAGGTCCGGCAGGCGGAACCCCGCGCCGATCTCGATCAGCTCGCCGCGACTCACCACCACCTCACGGCCCGCAGCCAGGGCGGTGGTGGCCAGCACCAGCGCGGCCGCCCCGTTGTTGACGACCAGCGCGTCCCCGGCCGCCGGACACGCGGCCAGCAGAGCCTCCCGGGCCGCGACACCGCGTTTCGATCGCGTCCCCGTGGCGAGGTCCAATTCGACATCGATGTACCCACTCGCCGACACCAGAGCGTCCACCGCAGCCCGCGACAGCGGTGCCCGGCCGAGGTTGGTGTGGACGACGACCCCGGTGGCGTTGAGCACGGGACGCAGCGACACCGGCGCCCGCGCAGCCAGGCCCGCCACCACCGCCGCCGCCACCTCGTCGACCGGCAGGGCGCCTTGCCGGGCCTGCTCCTGGGTCTTGAGGACCACGGCGCGCACCGCACTGTCGCCCAGCCGGTTTCGCGCTTCCCGCACCTGCGGCAGCGCCAACAGCTGATCGGTACGCGGGATGTGCCGACGGGGGTCGGGCTGGGTCACCTGCCCTCCTCGAGCGTCGACAGCAGAAACTGGCGGAGGCGGACGGGAATCGAACCCGCCAGACCGAGATACTCGATCTCACCGGTTTTGAAGACCGGGGGGACCACCAGGAACCCAAACGCCTCCGCCGCTCAACTTAGCCAATCCCCTCGGCGGCTACATTGACGCCATGGAATCCGTTCGTCTCACCGGCTACGCCCATGGCGGCGGATGCGCCTGCAAGATCCCGCCCGGCGAGCTGGAAGACGCGGTGCGCGGCCTGGTCGGGCAGTCGGGCGACCACGTCCTGGTCGGCCTCGACGACGGCGACGACGCGGCAGCCGTGCTGGTCCGTGACGATCTCGCGGTGCTCTCGACGGCCGACTTCTTCACGCCCGTGGTCGACGACGCCTACGACTGGGGCCGCATCGCCGCGGCCAACGCGCTGTCCGACGTGTACGCGATGGGCGGACGGCCAGTCGTCGCCATCAACCTGGTCGGATGGCCCCGCGAAACCCTGCCGATGGAGCTGATGACCGAGGTGTTGCGCGGCGGGCTCGCGGTGGCGTCGGAGGCCGGGTGCCCGGTGATCGGCGGGCATTCCATCGACGATCCGGAACCGAAGTACGGCATGGCGGTGACGGGCGTGGCCGACCCGAACCGGTTGCTGCGCAACGACGCCGCCGAGCCGGGACTGCCCCTGACGCTGACCAAGCCGATCGGCGTCGGCCTGCTCAACAACCGGCACAAGCAGACCGGCGAAGTGTTCGCCGAGGCGCTCACGACGATGACGGCGCTCAACCGTGACGCGTCCGAGGCTGCTTTGGCGGCGGGCGCCCGGGCGGCCACCGATGTCACCGGGTTCGGCTTGCTCGGGCACCTGCACAAGATGTGCCGGGCCTCCGGCGTGGGTGCGGTGATCGACCGGGCCGCGGTGCCCGTCGTCGACGGCGCTCTCGACGCGCTGCGCGACGGCTACGTCTCCGGCGGCACCCGGCGCAATCTCGACTGGGTGCGGCCGCACCTGCGCGCCGACGTCTCCGAGGACGATCTGCTGCTGCTCGCCGACGCTCAGACCTCCGGCGGTCTGCTGGTCGTCGGTGAAGTGCCCGGCTATCCGGTCATCGGCCACACGGTGGCCGGCAGCGGCATCTCGGTGCGCTGAGCCGCTAGCGCAAACAACGTCTCGGATTGCAGCCACTGGGTGGCTGCAATCCACGGCGTAACGTGTGGTTCGGACGAAGTAACACAACGCTTTTGACGCCAGGGCTGTCACGGGTGCTCCCGCGCGACCCTCAGGTCGAAAACGGCGAGCGGTGTCGTGTGGGCCGGTTACCTCGACCGCCCAAGTGAAGTGCGCTGAGCCGCTACATGAAATTTCGAGTATGCAGCGCGGAGATGTCGGCGGCCTCGTCGGCCGGGAAACCGAGGTGGACCAGCCGCCGCTGCCGCCCCTGATCCATCTCGTCCTGCAGTGTGAGCACGGCACGGTAGCCCGCCGCGATCGCGGCCGGTTCCCAGCTGCCCGCCGCCAGCAGGACCAGCGAGTCGAACACGTCCGCGTTGAGGCCCGCGGTGTCGACCAGAGCCGAATACCGACGCTCGACGGCACCGCGAAGCTGGCTGAGCACCCGGCTGTCGCGGTCGGCCTGATAACGCAGATGCGCCACGCCGAAGGCGACGTGGCGGGCCTCGTCGCGGCGGGCGAGCCGGGTGACGTCGCGGGTCACGGGGTCCGGTGCGTGCACGTCCAGGAACTCGAGGAGGTTGAGGAAACTGCCCTCGCCGAGCACCGACAACAGGAATGAGGCCATGGAGAAGTCGGCCTCGTCGAGCAGCGTTGCCAGCGACTGCCTACCGCCGACCGTCGAGGTACCCATCGGCAGACCGGTCAGCAGGGCGCGACGGGTGAAGACCTCCATGTGCCGGGCCTCGTCGGCGGCCTGCACCGCCAGCAGCTGCAGCACCTCGCGGAAATGCGGATGGATACGGGCCAGCAGTTTCGCCGGGACCACCAGCGCGGCCTGCTCGTTCTCGACCAGGTACGTCATGACCTGCACGACGGCGCGGTCGACGTCGGGGTGGATGTCGATCGGGGCGGCCCAGTGCACGGCGGTCGCCGGGTCCCATTGTTCGGCGGCGGCGTGGGCGTACAGGCTGGGTGCGATGTCCGCCCACACCAGGTCGCGGTCGCGGATGTCAAAGGGTGAGTACGGCGTGGCGCCCCGCTCGACCAGCGCGCCCCGTGCGGCCAGGCCCCAGTGGGCGGGAGCGGAGGCGACGATCCCGTCGGGGCCGGGTGTGCCCGCGCGTTCAGCCCCGGCCCAGCGGTCACGCGCACCCGGTTCGATGGTCCAGGAGTCGTCGTGGCGGGTCGCCCGGTGGCCGAACTGTCGGCACCAGACCGGCAGATCCACGGCGAGAGCCGGTGCGCGGCCGACGATTTCGACGACACAGCCCGGCGGCACGGAATTCAGCGCACGCTGCACCAGCAGGTGCGCGCCGTTGTCGAACCCCAGGTCGCCCAGGTCGACCCGCGGATTCATGGCCGGTAGTCGGATGCGGTGATCGCTCCTGACGCATCGTAGAAACCGAGCAGCTCCACAGCGGTGTTCAACACGTCGTAGCCGCTGGCACGCCCGGGCAACCATCGGGTGAGTCCTTCGAGGTCCAGCAGGGGCCGCACGGTCTCGTCGGTATACGACATCGACAGCAGCAGGCCCCGCAGTTGCTCGACCTCCGCGGCGGGCGCGGTGTCGATCACGGTCAGGTTGCAGTGGTCGAAAGGCGTTGTCTGACCGATGATCCGGAGGCTCGACGGCGGTACCGTGCCGTTCCGGCCGAAGCCGAGGTGGTTGGTGTCGATGATCGCCGCGGCGTCGGCCCGACCGTCCAGCACAGCCCGCACGGCGTCGCGCTCACCGCCGATGTGGTCGCCGTGCAGGCCGACACCGATGTCGAAGCGCTCGATGGTGACGTCGCGGCCGGCGAGCAAGCCCGCCTCGGCCAGCGTCGCCAACGGAATGAGCGTGGCCTGAGGAGAATCCACGGCACCCAACGCCAGCCGCGCCGCTCTCAGGTCGGCGATGGCTTGAATCGGCGAATCCGCGCGGACCACGAAAACCGAGGTCAGGTCCTGGTCGGTGTCCCGCATCACCAGCGCCGACACCTTGCGACCTTGCGCCGCCGCCAGCCGCTCACACCGCAACCACGCCAGCGGCGAGTTCCAGGCCACGTCGATGCGACCGTCCACGAGATCCTCGGCCTGCCGCTCGTAGTTCGAGTACAGGACGAAGTCGAAGTCGAGGCCGTTCTGGCGCAACCAGTCTCGAAACCCCGACCAGATGGTGACCACCTTGGGGTCGTACGCAACAGCGCCCAGCAGAAGAGTCATCGCTGCCTCACAGTAGTGGTTGGCCGAACGCGGCGCGGCCGACGAAATCGTGCAGAGCCTCGGTGGTGGGTGCCATGACCCGGGCCGCCAGCGAATCGCGGAACCGGCGCTCGATACCCAGCTCCTTACGGAACGCCGAACCACCACACAACCGCATCACCCCGTCGGCGACTTCCGAAGCAGCTTCGGCGGCAACAGCTTTCACCTGCAATACGCGCAACATCGCATCGGCGCGCCCCGCCGCCAAGGCGCCCAGCGTGTCGTCGAGGAACAGCGCGGCCCCGTCGACCAGCGTCAGCAGCCGCGCGTAGGCACGGCGCTGCTCGGGCTGTTCGGCCAGGCTCTGATCGAGATGCTCGAGACGACTGCCCGCCAGATGCGTGCCTGCGGCGGCGATCAACGACCGCATCAACCCGACCGAGAACGCCGCGTTGAGCACCAGGAACGTCGGCAGCGCCGACTCCAGCGCCAGGTCGAGGCCCTGCCCGTCGGTGCCCAGCATCGCCGACGCGGGAACCACGAGACGGTCCGCGGTCATCGGCGCCGACGAATTGCCGCGCAAACCCAACCCGTCGAACGAGCCGGCGACCCCGAGCCCTTCGGCCGCGGCAGGCACGTGCCACAGCGTCATCGGACCTTCGGCCTCGAGTGCCCGGCTCGACCACACGTAGCTGTCGGCATGGCCGGCCGATGTCACCCAACTCTTGCGGGAATCCAGCAGCACGGTGTCGCCGTCACCGCGCACGGCGGTGCCGACCGGTGCCCAAAAGTGGCTGCGGGAGCCAACTTCGGAGAACGCCAGGGTGCTCAGGTGCATGCCGGTCGCGATGGCGGTCCGGGTGTCGTCGTCGGCGAAGCGTTCGAGCACGCTGACCGCGGCGTAGTGCATGGTGAGCACCATCGCGGTCGAACCGCAGACCGATGCGACGCTGCGCACCGCCTCGGCCGCGTCCCCGAGGGTGCCGCCACTCCCTCCGAACTCGGGCGCGCTCAGCAGGCCGAGAAACCCCGCCTTCGCCAGTGCGTCGATCGATTCGCGGGGAAAATCGCCGCTTGCGTCGACGGCCGCGGCCGCCGGTTCGATGACATTGCCGACGACTTCATCAAGGGCGGAACACAGCGCAGAATCCACAGACAACCTCGGTACGTAGGCGGGCCAGGCACAGCGCTCGCCACCGTACCGGCTTCAGCCTGCCGTGGTGATCGAGTCGTCGGTAATGCCTGCTGCGCGCCGCGCGGCGAGCCGGTGCTTCTGCGGTTCGATGGTGTAGCGCGGATCCTTGGCCGAATGGATGCCTGCCTCGAAGACACCGAACCGGGTCAACGCCGAGGCCGCCATCAACGCCAGGCCGGAAACCGCGGCGACGACGCGGTTACGCCCGCCGAGCACCGCACCCACACCACCGGCGACGGCCAGCCGCTCGGCCCACCGCAGCATCTCTCCGGCCGAGCCGTGATGCAGTGGTTCCGCCGCGACCGGGTCCATCCGGCGTTCCATCAGCTTCATGGCCGTGATGTCGCCGACCACACCGAGCGCGGCCAGCGTGCGCGCCGGGCCGGTCTCGGCCACCGGTGTGGTGACCATCGCCAGTCCTGCCGAAGCCAGGCTCGCGGAGCTGACGAACACGAACGGCAGATCCCGGTGGGCGTCGTTCCACGTCGGATTCGCGGTGTCGGACAACAGAACTGCGGTGTAGACGGCCAGGGGCGCGGCGAACACGCCTGCTTCGAGGCCGGCCGGTCCCTCGACGACCCGCAGCACCGAGCGCAACGGTCCGAGCGGCAGCCGCTCCCCCGTCATCCGGTCGACTTCGGCGACCGCCGCGACGCCGATACCCCCGCTGAACGCCGAGAGGATCCACGACCCCACGCTCATCGGCGAGGTGATCTTGAAGGTGCGCATCATGTTGTAGAACCGGTCGGGCCGCCCAAGATCGGCGACCAGCGCCACCGCGCCGAGGCCGACGGCGCCCAGCGCACCCAACCGTGCATTGCGCCGCAGTCGGGGCCTGCCGGTCAGCTGCGCGCCGAGCCCGAGCAGACCCGAACCGCCCGCGACCCCGCCGAGGAACAGATACGCCGCGACCTCATGGCCCCATGGCGGTGGTTTGACCACCGGACGGCCGTAGTACGAGGTGAATTCGGCCTCCGGCACCATCGGCATCTCACGAGCGCCGTCCCCGCCGGACCCGCCACCACGGCGCCGCCGCTTACCGCCGCCGCGCCGCCGCCGCGGCGGCTCGGGCGGCCGATAGCTGTCGAATTCGCTCATGACCTACCTCGGAGGAACGAGAACGCCGCCGCCGCAACCATTCCCAGTGCGGCGACGCCTGCCCTCTTGTACATCGTCATGAGATCGGCTGTGCACACCCGCGGATCCGGCGGCAGGCCGTACACCTCGGGTTCGTCGAGCAGCAGGAACACCGAACCGGTGCCGCCCACCCCGTCGAGTTCGTTGGCGCCGTAGAGCCTTGCCTCGGTCAAGCCCTGGGCATGCAGCTGCGCCACCCGTTCACGCGCCTCGACGACCAGGTCGTCGTGGTCACCGAACTTGATCGACGTCGTCGGGCACGTCTTCGCGCACGCCGGGGTCTGGTCCTCGACGAGCCGGTCGTAGCACAGCGTGCATTTCTGCGCGATGCCGCGCTTGGGCACCTCAGGCTGTTCGCCTTTGCGGTCGCCGGGCCCGGTCGTGGTCCCGAAGGTGCCGTCGTTGCGCCGCTCGACCACGCCGAACGGGCAGCCGGCCACGCACGTGCCGCAGCCGTTGCACACGTCGTCCTGCACCACCACGGTGCCGAATTCGGTGCGGAACATCGCGCCCGTCGGACAGACATCCAGGCATCCGGCGTGTGTGCAGTGCTTGCACACATCCGAGGCCATGAGCCAACGGAACTCCGGGGTGTCCGGCGGTGTGGTGTCGATGGCCGCGACCGGCCTGCCGACAGCGGGCATCCCGAGGCTCACCAGAGCACGGCCGGACTCGCGCGCCTCCTCGATGCGGTCCCGGTTCTGTTCGACGAACGCGACATGGCGCCACGTGCTGGCGCCGAGCGCGCCGGTGTTGTCGTAGGACGAGCCGAGCAGCTCGAGGTCACCGTCACGCGGGTTTTGGTTCCACTCCTTGCACGCCACCTCGCAGGCTTTGCAGCCAATACAGATCGACGTGTCGGTGAAGAAACCTTTGCGTTCCGCGGTGTGCTCCGCCCAGTGCGCGTCGGCGGCCGGATCGCTCGGCCCCGCGAACTGACCCATCAGCGCTCCCTCCCGGACGTCACCACCGTGACCATCCTTCCTTGGCGGGATCGTCCTGTTCGCCCGGCGGGTCGATGATCTCCCGCGCGGGATCGGTGATCCGCACATTGTCCGTCTCGGTCGTCGCGCCCGACCGGGACTGGTACTCCTCGATCAACTGCAGCAGCGCGGGACCTTGGGGCCTGCGGCCCGGCCGGATGTCGCACGACCCGGCCTTGGACTCCTGGATCTGCACGTTCGGATCGAGCGTGAGGCCCAGGAGATCATTGGCCGCGTCGCCGCTGACGACGGCGTCGCCACCGACACCCCAGTGATACGGGAGGCCGATCTGGTGCACCGTGTGCCCGCCGATGGTCAGCGGGGTCATCCGCTCGGTCACCAGCACGCGGGCCTCGATCGCCGCGCGCGGCGACACGATGGTGGCCCAGCCGTAGGGTTCCAGGCCCCGTTCGGCGGCCAGCTCCGGCGAGACCTCACAGAACATCTCCGGCTGCAGCTCGGAAAGGTAAGGCAGCCAACGACTCATCCCGCCTGCCGTGTGGTGCTCGGTGAGCCGGTAGGTCGTAAAGACATACGGAAACACATCCGCGCCCGGGTCGCCGGCACTGGGAGCGCTCAGATTGTCCTTGCGCGGGAAGATGACTCGCGACGGACTCTGCTGCTGCGGGTAGAGCGCGTTGGCGACCGGCGACTCCTGCGGCTCGTAGTGCGTGGGCAGCGGCCCGTCGAGCAGCCCGCGCGGCGCGAACAGCCAGCCTTTGCCGTCGGGTTGCATGATGAACGCGTCGTCACCGGCCAGCGCGGCAGGCCCACCGAGCGCCGGGTCCGGGCGACTGCCCGGGGCCCGGTCCGCCGGGAAGTCGGGCACGTCGTCGCCCACCCAGCGGCCCTGCTGCTCGTCCCACCAGACGTACTTCTTGCGGTCACTCCACGGCTTGCCGTCCGGGTCGGCCGACGCGCGGTTGTAGAGCATCCGGCGGTCGGCCGGCCACGCCCACCCCCACTCCGACTGGCTCGGCGACGGGCCGCCGCCCGGCGCCCGGCGGGCGGCCTGATTGACACCCTCGGCGTATACCCCGGTGTAGATCCAGCAGCCCGCGGCGGTCGACCCGTCCGCGCGCAGCTCGTTGTACGACGACAACGGCGTGCCCTCGTCCGGGCCGGTCAGATGACATCCGTTGATCTCGGCGAGCACCGACTCGGGCAACGGTTCGCCGTGCTCGTCGGTGGGATAGTCCCACGTGAGATCGAGCAGCGGACGATCCCGCTCGTCGGTCGACCCGGCGAGCTTGGCCCGGATCCGCTGGCCCAACTTGAAGAAGAAGTCCAGCTCGCTCTGGCACTGCCCGGGCGGGGCGAGAGCCTGATGGCGCCACTGCACGAGCCGCTGGGTCTGGGTGAACGATCCCGCCTTCTCGACGTGGGTGGCCGCCGGCATGAAGAACACCTCGGTCTCGATGTCCTCGGTGCGCAGCTCGCCCGACGCGATCTCGGGCGAGTCCTTCCAGAAGGTCGCCGACTCGATGAGGTTGAGATCGCGCACCACGAGCCACTTCAGATGCGCCATGCCGAGGCGCTGCATGCGGCCGTGTGCCGACCCGACCGCGGGGTTCTGGCCGAGCAGGAAGTACCCCTCGACCTCGTCGTCGAGCATCGACATCACCGTCTGGTAGGTGCCGTGCGGGCCGTTGAGCCGCGGCAGGTAGTCGTAGGCCCAGTCGTTGTCCTCCCGTGCGGCATCGCCCCACCACGCCTTGAGCAGGCTCACGGTGTAGGCATCGGCGTTGGCCCAGAACCCTTTCTGCTTCTTCGACCCGACCGCCTCCACGTATTCGGCGAAGGTGTCGTGGCTGCCCGCCTTGGGCATCGGCAGATAACCCGGCAGCAGGTTGAACAGCGTCGGGATGTCCGTCGAGCCCTGGATGCTGGCGTGCCCGCGCAGCGCCATGATGCCACTGCCCGGACGCCCCACGTTGCCCAGCAACAGCTGCAAAATGGTTGCGGTGCGGATGAATTGGGCGCCTAGGGTGTGTTGGGTCCAACCGACCGCGTACGCGAAGCAGGTGGTGCGTTCCCGGCCGGAATTCTGCGTGATGGTCCGGGCCAGATAGTCGAAGTCGCCGACGCTGATGCCGCACACGTCCCGCACCATCTCTGGGGTGTAGCGGGCGTAGTGCCGTTTGACGATCTGGAACACCGTCCGCGGATGCTGCAGGGTGTCGTCGCGCTGCACGCCTGCGTGTTCGAGCGGCGGGCCGCCGCTTCCGTACTGGTCACCGGTGGCACTGTCCGACGCGCTCTGACCAGACGCCTCCTGGCCGGGCGCCCCGATGCCACCGCCGTCCGCATCGGCGTACGACCATGTCGTCGGGTCGTACTGGCCCGTCTCGGGATCGAAGCCCGAGAACAGGCCACCGAGATCCTCGGTGTCGCGGTAGTTCTCGTTGATCAGCGTGGCCGCGTTGGTGTAGGCGACCACGTACTCCTTGAACCACAGGTCGTTGGTCAGGATGTAGTTGATCAACGCGCCGAGCAGCACCACGTCCGAACCGGCCCGGATCGGGATGTGCTTGTCAGCGACCGCCGAGGTGCGGGTGAACCGCGGATCGACGTGAATCACGGTGGCCCCGCGCTTTTTCGCTTCGGTGACCCACTGGAAGCCCACGGGATGGCACTCGGCCATGTTGGAACCCTGGATGACAATGCAGTCCGCATTGGCCATGTCTTGCAGGGGTTGCGTCGCACCACCGCGACCGAAGGAGGCTCCCAGACCGGGAACCGTGGCGCTGTGTCAAATACGCGCCTGGTTCTCGATCTGGACGGCGCCCGCGGCCGTGAAGAGTTTCTTGATCAGGTAGTTCTCTTCGTTGTCCAGCGTGGCGCCGCCCAGCGACGCGATGCCCATGGTCCGGCGCAGCGGCCTGCCCTGTTCATCGCGCTCCTGCCAGGTGTACCGGCGCGATTTGATGAACCGGTCGGCCACCATGTCGATGGCGGTGTCGAGGTCAAGCTTCTGCCATTGCGTGGCCCGCGGCGCGCGGTAGAGCACCTCGGTCTGCCTGCCGGGCGAGTTGACCAGCTGCTCACTGGCCGAGCCCTTCGGGCAGAGCCGCCCCCGCGAGATCGGCGAATCGGGGTCTCCCTCGATCTGCACGACCTTCTCGTCCTTGACGTACACCCGTTGGCCGCAGCCCACCGCGCAGTACGGGCACACCGACTGCACGACGCGGTCGGCGGTCGAGGTACGTGGCTCGATGGCACGAGTGTGTGCGGAGGTGACCGCGGGCCCGCGACCCAACAGGTCACCGGAGCGGAATTGCCGCAGCACGGGCCACTGAAGAAAGAACTTCGGTCCTGCCATGGATTCGAGGCTAGTACGCGAACGCCGGCTCATCGGTCTGAATCACCTCACTCCTTCGTTGCCGGCGTCTTCTTCGCGGTCTTCTTGGCGGCTTTCTTCTGTGTCCCCCGACCGTCCCCGGAGGCCGCGGACTCACCGGTGGTGTCAGCCGTGCCCTCGGCGCCGCCCGGGCTGACCGTCTCGATCACCAGACCGGTCCCGTCGGCATCGACCCGGACCGTATCGCCCGAGCGCACAGTGCCTTTCAGCAGCAGCCCGGACAGCTTGTTGTCGAGCTGACGCTGCACCGTCCGGCGCAGTGGCCGGGCCCCGAACTTGGGATCGAAGCCCTGTTCGGCCAGCCAGTCCTCGGCCGCGGTGGTCACGTCCAGTTCGATGTCCTGGGCGTGCAGCAACCGCCGCGTGCCGTCGAGGATGAGGCCGATGATCTGCCGCAGCTGCGCCTTGTCCAGCCGGTGGAAGACGATGGTCTCGTCGATGCGGTTGAGGAACTCCGGCCGAAACCGCGTGCCCAGCAACTCCATGAGCTGCGGCGTGATCTTCTCGACGTCGCCGTCGGGGGCGTCGAGGATCAGATCCGATCCGATGTTGCTCGTCAAGATCACGATGGTGTTCTTGAAATCCACTGTGCGGCCCTGCGCGTCGGTCACCCGGCCGTCGTCGAGCAGCTGCAGCAGCACGTTGAACACATCCGGGTGCGCCTTCTCGATCTCATCGAACAGGATCACCGAATACGGTTGGCGCCGAACCTTGTCGGTGAGCTGACCGGCGTCCTCGTAACCCACGTAGCCGGGCGGGGAGCCGACCAGCCGCGACACCGTGTGCTTCTCCTGGAATTCACTCATGTCGAAGCGGATCATCCGGCCTTCGTCGCCGAACACCGCCTCGGCCAGCGCCTTGGCCAGCTCGGTCTTGCCGACGCCGGTGGGCCCGAGGAACAGGAACGAGCCGATCGGCCGGTTCGGGTCGGCCAGCCCGGCGCGCGAGCGTCGCACGGCCTCGGCCACGGCACTCACCGCGTCCTCCTGCCCGATGACCCGATTGTGCAGTACATCCTCCAGCGCCATCAACTTGTCGCGTTCCTCGGCGGTCAGCTCGGTGACCGGGATGCCGGTCTGCCGTGACACCACCTCGGCGATGTCGACCACGCCGACCTCAGGTTCGGCCCCGGCCTCGA
Source organism: Mycobacterium dioxanotrophicus (assembly GCF_002157835.1). NCBI lineage: Bacteria > Bacillati > Actinomycetota > Actinomycetes > Mycobacteriales > Mycobacteriaceae > Mycobacterium > Mycobacterium dioxanotrophicus. The sequence continues at coordinate 6,501,075 of NZ_CP020809.1, forward strand.
TCTCCCCGACCTGCTCCTTGGAGTTCTCGATCTGCTGGGCGATCTCCTTCTTGAGCTCGTTGGCCTTCTCGAAGTCCTCGGCGGCCACCGCGGCGTCCTTCTCGCGGTTGAGCCGGGCCAGCTGCTCTTCGAGGCTCTTCGCATCGGCACTGGGAGTCTTGGTGCGCAGCCGGACCCGGGCCCCGGCCTGGTCCATCAGGTCGATCGCCTTGTCGGGCAGGAACCGGTCGGTGATGTAGCGGTCCGACAGTTCGGCCGCGGCCACCAGGGACTCGTCGCTGAAGTGCACCTGGTGGTGCTCCTCGTACACGTCGGCCAGCCCGCGCAAGATCTCGATGGTGTCGTTCACCGACGGCTCGGACACCATGACGGGTTGGAACCTGCGTTCCAGGGCGGCGTCCTTCTCGATGTAGCGGCGGTATTCGTCGATGGTCGTGGCGCCGATGGCGTTGAGATCACCGCGGGCCAGGGCCGGCTTGAGCAGGTTGCCCGCATCCATCGAACCCTCGCCGGTCGACCCGGCACCGACGATGGTGTGCAGCTCGTCGATGAACACCACCAGCTCGTCGGAGTGGTCCCGCACCTCGTCGAGGATCTTGGTCAGCCGCTCCTCGAACTCGCCGCGGTACTTGCTCCCGGCGACCAGCGACCCGACATCGAGCGCCACGACCCGGCGGTCGGCCAGGGTCTTGGGCACGTCGCCGTTGACGATGCGCTGCGCCAGGCCCTCCACGATGGCGGTCTTGCCGACGCCCGGGTCACCCGATGAGCACGGGGTTGTTCTTGCGCCGCCGGGACAGGATCTCGACGGTCTGGGCGATCTCGTCGGCACGGCCGACGACCGGGTCGAGCTTGCCGGCCCGGGCGTCGGCGGTCACGTCGCGGGCGTACTCGTCGAGCGTGGGGGTGTCGCTGGCGGGCTGCTTGCCCGTGGCTGCGGCGCGCAGGCTGGGCGCACCGGCGAGGACCTTCGTGGCCGCGGTGTCGGGCGTTGCCGCGACGCCGAGCAGGATGTCCTCCGGGCCGATGTAGCTCTGCCCGGCCTGCGCGGCGTGCTGCTGCGCGACGCGCAGGGCGCGCTTGGCCGCCGGGCTCAGCGCGGGCGCGCCGCCCGCGGCGTCACCGGATCCGGCCGCCGCCTTCATCTGTTCGGCCACCTGATCGGGGTCCAGCTGCAGACCCGCGATGGCTTCGCGGGTCGGCTCATTGGTGGCAGCGGCGTAAAGCAGATGCTCCGCGGTGATCTCCGGGTTGCCCCATTCCACCGCGGCGTCGCGTGCCGCGCCGACGAGCTGTTTGGCGCTGTCGGTCAGCAACCGGCCGAGGTCGACCTGCTGCACCGGCGGCCGCGAACGCGCACCCGGGCCGAAAAACCGCTGGAACACGTCATCGAAGAAATCGTCGAAATCACTCATCAGAAGAGCTCCTAACCATGGTGGATTGATGGAAGGGCGATCTGCGATCGAACATTGCATCGCCAGATCGTCGGATTCACAACATTTTTGGAATGGACCGTGGTCCTCATAGCGGGCCGGTGACGGATGTGGCCACCGGCGCTCGGCCCGGTACATCAAGCCTGTCCCCTCGACCCCTCGTGCGTCCAAGACTTGCTTCCGACCGCGTGATAGGCGACGCCGATCAACGGCCCGCCCGCTGCACTGATAGGCGCCGCCGATCACCAACTCGGAACTTCCGCTTTGACGGCGACATCGCGGTACGGCAGCCTCATTGTTGTTGTCTGCCAGACCTTTTGATCGATCGGAGTGAACCCATGCGCGCCGTGCAGGTGTACACGCAGGTGCGCATCGCCATGACTCCACCCATGGGCGACCACCGCCCGGCGCTACGCGTGGCCCTCGGCTTGGCCGTCCCCGGCGTGGCACTGTTGTCGGCCGGACGCCCTGATCTGATGATCTACGCGGTGTTCGGGGCGATCACCGGGATGTACGGACGGACGGAGTCACGCCAGCGCAGGCTCGCACACCAGACCCAGGGCGCCGTGATTTTGATACTCGGGGTGTCCATCGGTGTCGCGTTGGGCAATTCTCACGTCGTGCCGGGAGTCTTGGTGCTCGCCGCGGTGGTGTTTGCGGTGGTCGGGTCGGTGGCGACGGACCATCTCGCACTCAAACCCGAGGGGCCCTTCTACGGCCTGTTCGCCCTCGGCGCGGTGGCGACCGTCCCGGCGGGCCGCGTGTCGGCGGGTTCGGCGATATTCATCTGTGCCGCAACGGCTTTACTGTCGATCCTGCTCGGGGTTCTCGACGCACCACGCGGATCGCAGCGGGAGCCACGGCCGCCCATGCCGGACCGCCGTGACGTGCTGATGCACGCGAGCCGCTACGCGATCGCCATTGCCGCCGCCGGGACTGCGGGGCTGTCGCTCGGCATCGACCACGCCAACTGGGCGATGGCCGCGGCCGCCGGCCCACTGGCCGCCGCCGACGCGAGCGGACGCGTCCGGCGCGGTGTCCACCGTCTCGGTGGAACATTCATCGGCCTCATGGTGGCCGCGGTATTGCTCATCCCGCAGCCGAGCGAGTACGTGCTGGCGATCTGCGTGATGGCGCTGCTGTTCCCGACCGAACTGTTCATGACCCATCACCACGCGGTAGCGCTGGGCTTCTTCACACCGTTGATCATGCTGATGACAGACCTGGCCCAACCGGCCGCACCGCTCGAGCTGCTGGCCTATCGCGGCATCGATACCATCATCGGCGTCGGGGCCGCGATCCTGGTCGCGCTGATCATCAAGGACCGAACCACCGGCCCGCACCCCGATCAGGGCTGAGCGCCACTCGAATTGGCCTCTCCCGGAATCAATCTCAGTGCGTAGGCGGCGGTTGCCAGTTGCGCGACACCCTGCGGGTCGAGCAGTGATCGGCCGGTGAACTCGTGCAACCGGCGCAGCCGGTACCGGATGGTGTTCGGGTGGCAGTGCAGAAGCTTCGCCGTCGATTCGGCCGACGTTGCTGGCGTCCGACCAGCAACTCGGCAGTCGCCGCGCGGTAGGACTCCACTCTCGGCCCACGATGCCAGTTCCGCGATCCTCGCCTCGTTCACGTGGCCTCACTGACCTGGCCGGCGAGGACGCCGACCTCGCTGGTGTCGCTGCCCCGTGCCGGCCGGCAGATCAACCGTACCGGTCGTTGCTGCCGCCGGCCGGGGCCGGAGGTCGAAACATGAACCGGGGCAACTGGTATCGACAGACCACCCGAACCGCTGATGGGTCGCCAGCGCAGCGGCGGGTTGGCGGGCTCGGCGTGTCGTGGCCCTGAAGGCATACCACACCTGGAAATGCGCCACTGCGGGCGATACCAAAAAATCTGATACTGCCGGCGGTGGCGCGTTCCGGGAGGCACATACCCCAACCTTCCAGGTACTGGTGGGACGGGCGTGACGAAGACGGCTTGAGCCCGCAGCGGCATCCATACGTGCGCTATCGGACCGGCGGCTGCGCCGATGCTCGCCAATATCGGAACAGCACCCGGGCCGTCACCGTAGCCTCGCCGTACTTGCGCGAGTCGTCGGCCATCATGGGGTTGTCACCTTCGATCCACCACCCGCCACGGTAGGGCCGGATGGCGCGTTTGACCACGAGCAGATCAGGGCGGCTGTCGAAGCGTGCGATCACCACGTGCCCAGGTCGTACCCGCCGCACCCGGTAGACCACGAGCGCGTCACCGTCCTGCAGCGTCGGCGCCATCGACGGGCCGGAAACTCCCACGGTGAACACCCGCGACCACACCCAGCCGATACCTGCCGCCGCGACGAGTATCGCAATCGTCTTCGCCCGCCATGCCCAGGTCACGACCGAACCGTACGCGAGAGGGTCCGGATTGCCGCAAGGCACGTTTACCACTTTGTCAGCCTGGTTATCCGGTTCAGGAGTAATGTCACAACAAGGAGTCGACGCAGCGACGGTCGATCCGCTCTGTGCGTGGACTACCTACCCGCACAGCAGTTTTCATGTTGGTACAGGAGAGAGTCATATGCGACTGCCGTCCTTCCTCGCCCCCCGCGTCATCGCCCGTGCACACTGCGACCTGCCTTGCGGTGTGTACGACCCGGCCCAGGCGCGGATCGAGGCCGAATCAATCAAGGCCATAGCGGAGAAGTACCAGGCCAATGAGGACCCCGAGTTCCGCACCCGCGCGCTGATCATCAAGGAACAGCGTTCGGAACTGGTCAAGCACCATCTCTGGGTGCTGTGGACCGACTATTTCAAGCCGCCCCACTTCGAGAAATACCCCCAGCTGCATCAGCTGGTGAACGAGGCGACCAAGCTGGCCGGCGCATCCGGCACCAAGGGCTCGGTCGACCCGGAGGTGGCGCAACAGCTCCTCGACAAGATCGACGAGATCGCCAAGATCTTCTGGGAGACCAAGAAGTCCTGACTCGATTCTGTCGTCACGCACAATCGAGTTCGAAGTCAAGCACAGACCTCGCCGGTTGACCCGTCTGCAGTCGCGCCTGCGCATTAGGCTGCAACCGGGTCAACCGGATCGAGGGACAGCACGGGGGACGTGACAATCAGCGCGAAGACGATCGGAAATCCCTCAGGCGGCATGGCCGACGATTCGTGGCTGGCCATCTCTGCTGGATGAGCGACCCCCCGCCACAAGAAGCACACTGGCCCGCCGGCGCGATTTTCACCGTCGGGCATTCGACGCTACCGATCGAGGCGTTTGTCGATCTGCTGATGCGCTACGGCATCGAACGACTCGTGGACATCCGCACGATTCCGCGTTCGCGGCATAATCCGCAGTTCAACGACAGCGAGTTGCCCGTCAGCTTGAGGGCTCACGACATCGAATACCTGCCGCTGCCGGCGTTGGGTGGTCTGCGGCACGCCCGGAAGGATTCACCCAATACAGGGTGGAAGAACAAGAGCTTTCGCGGCTACGCCGATTACATGCAGACGGAGGCTTTTCAGCACGCGATCGAAACGCTGATCGTGCTCGGCCGCGAAAAACGCACCTGCATAATGTGCGCCGAGGCAGTGCCGTGGCGCTGCCACCGCTCGCTGGTCGCCGACGCGCTCTACGCGCACGGTGTTCCCGCCGTGGAGATCTTGTCCGCCACCGACTATCGGATACACAAGCTCACCGGCTTCGCGCAGATCGATGGCACGTCGGTGTCCTACCCGCCAGACCAGCCGACGCTTCTGTGATGGGCTGCATACGTTCCCGTCATTTGTCGGCAACGTTGCTCCGCAGCCAGCGCCACCCCGCGGCCACGAGTGCCGGTCCGGCCGAGGCGAGTTCCTGCCACATCGACGGCAGCTCCGGACGGGTACGCCAGCGATCCGGCTCTGCGGGCTCTGTCGGCTCAGACACGAATACCTCCTCGTCGAATGCGGTCCGCGCTGGTGGAGGTTCCAGTCTGTTGCGAAGGACCCGACGGCGTCCAAGACGTGATTTCGAATGATCAATAAGCGATATCGATCAACGCGCAAGCTTCGTCAGCGCGGATCCCTTGTGCATCGCGACGTGATCGGTCTTGTCGCTCCTGATTTCGTACTGAGGGTCGTGCGGGCTGGCGTGATGGGTGTAGCCCTTGTAATCCACGTCCTGGGTGTGGACCTTGATGACGGTGCCACTGACCCGCCCCGCCTCGGAATTCCAGGCGACGTGGTCACCGACACTGAAGCGGTGGCTAACGGAGGCGACGTTCTTCCTCCTTCTCCAGACGTTCGCGTTCTGCTTGCCGACGCTCCTCCTCCTTTTCGATGGCTTCCTCACGTTCGTTCTTGTTGGTCATGAATCCGAGCGTACTTCGCCGCGCCGAGTGATCGGCCTCGGATTGTGATGGCCAACAACCACTTTTGTCGGCTCCGACAGCACGTCGGCCTGGCCGTGCGCCGCCGTCGGAGCCCTGCGTATGGTCGGGTCAAGCCGTCGGCGTCCTGGTGCGACTGCGGGTTCCGTTCACCGTGGCCCGAGAGGACGTCGACGACATCGAACGGGGAGCGCAGGATTCGAACTGGGATCCGGTGAAGGCCGCCGCGAAGAAACTGGCCTTCAGCGAGCGGCGAGATCATCTGGGCTCCCGCGATCGACGGTGCATTCGTGTTGTCCACGCGTGGCGGCGATTTCGATCTGCACCTTGGCACTGACGTGTCGATCGGATACCTCTCCCACGACGCGCAGAACGTGCAGTGGTATCTGCAGGGGACCATGACCTTCCAGTGCTACACCGCTGAGGCATCGGTGGCGCTGACACCGTAGGTCAGCCGCGCAGGCGATCCGCGATGGCCGTGCGGGGCAGTTCCCGCGGGCTCGGGTGGGTGATGATGATCCGCTCGTAATCCGGGCCGACGGCGTCGACGAAGGTCAACCCGGTCTCGTCATCGGTGTGGACGTAGGTCGCGGGATCGTAGGCCTGCAAGCGCTGGGTGATCTGCTCAAGATCGGCCGCACTGTCGGTGGACCACACCAGGTGCTGAACGCCGAGAACACCGATGCCGCGCTCCAGGAACGGCTCCTTGGCGTGCAGATAGATCTGGAAGCCTTTGGGCGTCAACAGCAATGCCATGTCGTCTGTGTGCACCGCGACCCGGCAGGAGAAAATGGCGCGATAGAAGTCGACGGACCGGCTCAGGTCGGTCACCCGAACGACGCACGATGTGACGGTCACGTTGATCTCGTTGTCCATGATGTCAGTCTGACCGTCGCTCACCGTAAACGTCCAACGGGGAATTTCGACATGCCGATAAGTCTCGCCTATCACCCGTGGTCTTATGGTTCATGCTCTTTCGCCAGCTGGAATATTTCGTGGCGCTCGCTCGCGAGAAGCATTTCGCCCGCGCGGCCGCGGCGTGTTACGTGTCGCAGCCGGCACTGTCCGAGGCCATCCGCAAGCTGGAGAACGAGCTGAAGGTTCCGCTGGTGCGGCGCGGTAAGAGTTTCGACGGCCTGACCCCCGAAGGTGAACGGCTCGTGCTGTGGGCGCGGCGCATTCTGGCCGACCACGACGCCCTCATCCACGAAGTCACCGCGCTACAGACCGGCCTGACCGGCGAGCTACGCCTGGGTGTCATCCCCGGTGCATCCAGCACGGTGGCATTGCTCACCAACCCGTTCTGCCTCGAACATCCTTTGGTGCGAGTGCAATTGGAGAGCAGCTTACGCTCGGCAGGCATCGTGGAGCGCATCCGCCGCTTCGAACTCGACGCGGGCATCATCTATCCGGACGGCCAGAACACCACCGACCTTCTCGTCACGCCGCTGTACCAGGAACGCCAGGTGCTCATCGCCAGTGGCGACCTGCTGACGAGCCAACCCGACCCGACGACGTGGGCCGACGTGCCGGAACTGCCGCTGTGCCTGCTGAATACAGGAATGCGCGGTCGTCAACTTCTCGACTCGGCGTTGGCCGCGCACGGTCTCACGCTGACACCGCGGTTGGAGGCGGATTCGGTGGTGTCCCTGCTGGCACACGTCGGCACCGGCCAGTGGGCCAGCATCGTGCCGCAAACCTGGCTGCGGACCTTTCGTCCGCCCGCCGGGGTGCGGGTGGTGCCGCTGGACAATCCGTCGGTGACGGCGACGGTCGCGTTGGTGACCAGTGCTGCAGAACCTGGGTCGGTGTTGGCACGCGCGCTCGTCCAGATCGCGCAGACCGCTCGGATCACCGTCGAACCCGGCTAGCCTGCCAGCCCGACCGACAGTAACGCGCGCACGGCCTGCGCCAGATCTTCTTCGAGCCATGAGGGCCACTGCGCATCGTCGGCGTGCCGTCGGACCGCGGCATACGGCAGGTCGACGACGGCGCGCGTCATGGCATCCATCGTGCGGGCCTCGTCGTTGCCGAACACCTCGCGGGCCAGCTCGCGCACGCGCTCGATCAGCGGGGCGTTCATAGCGGCGAGCCGAGTCTCGAAGTCCGCGTCGGGCTCGCCGTCGAGCAGATCGCTGGGCCGGATGGTGAGCAGCAGCCGGGCGTCGTCAGGGGTGGCCCGGGCGAACTGGACCGCCGCGACGCCCATCGCGACAGCCGTCTCCAACGGCGTCTCCCCCGCCGCGGCCATCGCGCGGGACTGGAACCGCTCCAACGCCCGGATCCACGCCGCGGTCAGGATGCCGTTGCGGTTGCCGAACCGGTGGTAGAGGGTGCCCGCCGGAGCTCCGCTGGCCCGGGCGATCGCCGCGACGCTCGCCGCGCGGGGTCCGTCGGTCAGGACGAGTGCGCGCGTCGCGTCGAGAATTGCGTCGGTTTCATGCTTCCGCGGAGGTGCCACGATCTAGTATGGTCCTTCTATATAGAACGTTTACCCTATATCGACGAGCATGCCACAACCATCGACGCCGATGCGGCGACAACATGGGAGGCGGTGCTGAGCGTCCTGTGCGGCAACCCGGCCGATCCGCACGCACCGCTCGGCTTCAGGATCGGCGAGTGTCGCGCCAACGAACGTCTCGTGCTCGCCGGGCGCCACCCGTTCGCGGTCTACGAATGGGTCTTCGAACTGGACGCGCTGACGCCGAACCGCACCCGGGTGCGATCGCAGACGTGGGCGGCGTTCCCGCATCTCCGCGGAAAGGTCTACCGCGCCCTGGTCATCGGGACTGGCGGCCATCGCATCGTCGTGCGCTGGGCGCTCAAGCGCATCGCCGACGAGGCGCGCCGCCGCGGCGTGGGCGTCCGACAAGCCTGAAATCAGCGGACCGCGAGGGTCAGCCGAGGGTGACCAGGGTGACCGCCCCGGCGGCCATCGCCAGCCCGAACGCCTGACCCTGGTGGATCCGTTCCCGCAACACCACCACCGCGAGCAGGACGGTGAACGCGGGATAGAACGAGGACAGCACCGACGAGATCGCGAGCAGGCCGGACTGCGTGGCGAGCTGGAACAGCATGGTGGCGGCCGCGGTGGCCAGGCCGACCGCCAGCGATATCGCGGCATACCGGTCCCGCGGCAGCCAGCTCTGCCGCAACACGCCGGCGATCACTGCGATGACCACGACCGACACCGCGAGGCTGAGTGCGGCCGGGAACAGCCCGGAGCCCTCGGGCACCTGCCCCAGCGAGACAAACAGGAATCCGAAACCGATGCCGGCGACGATCCCGTCGAGTACACCGGTTCCGCCCTTGGCGACGTGGCCGCCTTCGACGTTCTCGTCGCCCTCGCCGCTGGCGATCAGCCAGATCGCCGGGAGCGCGCAAACGATGCCGAACCAGGCCAACGCGCTGGGTCGTTCCCCGACGACCACACCCACAAGCACCGGCAAGGCGGCCGCCCCGACGGCCGACAACGGCGCCACCACGCTCATCCGCCCGTTGGCCAGGCCGCGGTAGAGGAATCCGGTGCCGACGCCGGAACCGATGCCGGACAGTGCACCCCATGCCAGCGCCGTACTGCTGGGCGCGCCCCCGAAGACCACCGCCACCAGAGCCAGGACGACCGCACTGCTTAGCTGGACCCCAAACGCCACCCGCCAGACCGACGTCCGTCGAGACAGCACGCCACCGAGGAAATCGGATAGCCCGTACATGCTCGCCGCGCCCAGCGCGAGAAGGATACCCACGGCAGGCGACGCTACCGGACCGACTCGACGCCGCTATCTTCCGGCTGCTTTCTGCACTCCGGTCGCGGATCTCAGTTCAGGTCAATGCGATTCGTGCACGCACTCAGCCGTTGCGAGATGGCCGGATCAGTTGGCTGCCTCGGAGCGGCCAGGATGATCCGACATCGGCGGCGCGGAAGCGCCGGAAATCCACCGCCGGGTGCGCTGTGGTCGCGAAGGCCTGCTCGCCCTTGGCCGCGCCCAGAGCCAGCCGAATTCTCATCTCCAAGCCCAGGCAGGATGTTGCCGATGGCGGTCATGTGCGCTCCCCGATTCGGGCTGGAAGCGCAGGATCGTCGTTTCCCCGCTCGGATGGAGTGCACAAGTTTGCCGCTAGTTGGCGGAGTCCAATTCGTGCGACGGCGTCGACCGGTGCGGCATCAAGCGCGTGAAGGCCCTGCTGCATTAGCGAGTTGATGCGCTCTTCGACGGCGGCGCGCGCACCCAAGGTCTCGATCAATGCAGCGCAATCGGCCACCTCAGCTTCCGTGAGATTGGAACCGACGAGGCCTCGCAAGTGATTGCCAGTCTTCGGCGCTGAGCTATCTGCACGCGCAATCGCTTCCGCCAGCAGGACCGTACGCTTGCCGCACCGCAGATCTTGGCCGCGAGCCTTGCCCGTCAGCGCCGGATCACCGAAAAGATCGAGAATATCGTCGTGTAGCTGAAAGGCGATGCCGAAGGCCATGCCGATCGAGTGAAAGACTTTTTGACAGTCCGGTCTATCCGCCGCCGCGGCCGCGCCAAGCTGTAGCGGACGCGCAACGGTATACGCAGCTGTCTTGTACCTGTTTACCTTCATGGCTGCGACGATCGACTCGTTGTTGCTACATTCGGCGACGATGTCGAGGAATTGGCCGCCAAGGATCTCAGTTCTCAATTTTGACCACACTTTTTGAACCCTCTGGTGGGTGTCGCGCGATAGCGGCGCCGAAGCGACGATGTCGTCAGCCCATGTCAGCGAGAGGTCTCCCATCAGGATGGCGGCGGAGATGCCGAACTGTTCTGCTGAACCACTCCACTCACTGGCCCGATGCAGGTCCGCAAATGCAATGTGCGCGGTGGCCTTACCTCGACGTTGCTCGGATTGATCGATGATGTCATCGTGCAGCAACGCACAACCCTGCAAGAGCTCCAAAGCTGAGAACAACAGCAAAAGGTTTTCCACCTCGCTGGGCGATGGACGGGAGTTCGCTGGCAGCGCTGCCCGCCATCCCCAGTAGGCAAACATTGGGCGCAATCGCTTGCCGCCGCCCAGGATAAATCGCACCAGCGCGACAATGAGCGCCTCGTAGTCAGCACCGAGGTAAGCAGCGTCGCGGCGTCGGGCATCTAGGTGAGTGCTCAACTGCGAGTCGATCGCTGCGACCAGGTCGGGCATCGACGGCAACGGACAAGCGGACTGTCGGTACGACTCCCCGCAGACGGATGAAGTCATGCAGGTCAGCGTCTTCCGGTGACTGACTTCGGAGCGATAAGAGCTGCCGCTACAAAATCGTCCGCTGGCCGAGGTACCGGAACCGAGGACTCGATGGTGCAAATCAAGAGTGCGATCGCACACGGGCCGATTTCGTTCCGATGTAAATTTTGCTCGGTGAGTTCAGCGCTCGGCCAATTGTCACGGCGAGCTTTTGAATGGACCGCGAGAATCTGCAATTCCATACCAAGCAGGTCGATCATAGTCAACTCCGTTGAAGGGTATCTGCCGGATACCGCATTGCAGGATTTTGCAGCGGTAACGCCGTCGGCGCCTTATTCGCGTTCGACGGCCACACTGAATGTCCGACTTCTGACTGAGTGAACGAGGAGAATCCGTATAACGGGAGGCCGCTGCGCGGATCTGGGGTGGCCGCGGGAGTGCGGTCCCGCGGCCACCTGGGTGGTTGGTCGTGGTTAGTCGGCAAGCTTGGCCGACCAGCGATGTTCGATGCGTCCAAATTTCCACACCGCCACGGCGATCAGCCACGAGACGATGAACAGTCCGACTATCAAATAGCCGGCATAGTCGAGGTTAATGGCAGCGAGCGCAGCCACTGGACCGGAGTCAATATGCAAGCGGTCGGCAAGTACCCCTATGAGTTCGATGGTGCCGATGATCAACGCCACCGCTACCGAAAGGGAGGTGATGGTGAGGTTGTAGAAGATCTTTCGCACTGGTTTGGCGAAAGCCCACCCGTAGGCGTAATTCATGAAGGCGCCGTCGGTGGTGTCCATCAAGCACATGCCAGCGGCGAACAGGATCGGCAGGACGAGGATCGCATAGAACGGCAGGCTGAACGCGGCAGCGCCACCAGCGATCACCAGAAGTCCGACTTCAGTGGCGGTGTCGAATCCGAGGCCGAAGAGAACGCCGATCGGGTAGATGTGCCACGGCTTGGTCACCGATTTGGTCAGGCCACCCAAGAATCGGTTCATCAGGCCTCGAGAATCGAGTTGACGTTCCAGGGCGGCCTCGTCGTAGCGGCCACGGCGCAGCTCGCGAAACACCTTGACGATGCCGATCAATGCGACCAGGTTGATGATTCCGATAATCCACAGGAACACCCCCGACACTGAAGGGCCGATTACGCCGGTGATCGTGTGCAGTGGCGAGTCTTCGTCCTCCACCGGACCGACCAAAGCCCGCACGCCGAGCGCCAACAGGAAGGTCAGGGTGAACACAATGGTGGAGTGGCCGAGGGAGAACCAGAACCCGACTGACAGGGGTTTGCGATCAATGCCCTTGTCGATGTTCTCTGCGAGCAATTTGCGGGTGGTGTTGTCGACAGCGGCGATGTGGTCTGCGTCGAACGCATGCCGAAGTCCCAAGGTATAGGCGAGGATTCCCACACCCAGGGTGAAAACAGGGTGATCGCCACCCAGCTGGTAATGCCGCGGAAGGACGAAGGCGAAAAGAACCCCAAACCCCACCAGGTGCAGCGCCACGATAAACCCGTACATCCCAACGAGTGAGCGACGGTCGGCACCCGACAGGCTGCGTCGGAACTGTGCGAAGCTATGGACTGAGACTCCGTCGTGGACGGTCATGTCTTCTCCCTTTGTATTGCCGTCACCGAAGACAGCTTGGTGGCTGCACACTGTTGCGACGGTCTCGACTTTGGCCGGCAACTCAGTGCCGACCAGTCGGAACCTGTCGCCCGCAGTGCGCCCCGATATGATTCGGCGAAGCGCCGGGGGCTGCCGCGATAGGTCATCTCACGCCTTCTTCTCAACGAACCCGGTTTGTGCATGGTGGTCACGAGCCGCCGCGCACGGCGTCAATGAAACGCTCTGCACCTCAATGGGCCCGAGCAAACCTGCCTCACGCCGGACAGCTTGACGCCTTCCGAGCGCGGCGCTTCGACTGATGCGCCGCGCTCGGTTGGCTTCGAAGAAGTCGAAATGCGAACCCAATTCCGCGTGCCCCCGCCGGGTGGCTCGGTAGGTCATCTCACGCTTTCCTGTCGACGAAGCCGGTTTTGTGCATGCCGGTAACGGCTTCTCCGCCCGCTCAAGTGCTGGGCGAACCCTTCGTTACCTTCAGTAAGACGGCCAGTGAATCCGGACAGCGTGAAGGATGACTAACCTTGCTTGGCGGCTCGTGAACCCAAATGGCCATTAGCGACGAGGGTTCCGAGCACATCCATGATGGCTCGACAGCCCAGCTGTGCGGTGGAGTCACTGGTGTCGTACGGCGGAGCAATTTCGACTACCTCCATACCGCAGATCCCTTCTTGCGCAACCCTGCTCAACGCCCTGAGCGCTTCACGCGGAAGCAACCCACCCGGCTCCGGCGAGCCCGTGCCGGGCGCCATTCCGCCATCGACCACATCGATATCAAACGAGAGATAAACCTTCTCGACACCCTTCCAGGCGATCTCCAAGGCCGCATCGACAGCCTTATCGATACCTAGATTTTCAATGTCTCCCATTGTCATAACGGTTGTCTCACGATCCCTTGCGACCTTGAGACCAGGTCGAGAGCCATACCATCCTCCGATTCCTATCTGCACAAGATTTTTTGCAGGAACGTTGGGAAGATTTGTCGCATGGAAGAAGTGGGTCGTATGCATCCGCTCGTCCATGTCAGACTCTTGAATGTCAATATGCCGATCAAAGTGGATAACCCCGATATTGCCCTCCGTCTGCCGGGCGATGGCTCGTATGTTCGGGTAGGCGATCGAGTGATCGCCGCCAACCATTACTGGGAAAACCCCCTCGTTGATGATGTAGGAGACAGCACGGTCCATCTGATCGAACGACTTTTCAATATTTGAGGGAATCACGAAGACATCCCCCGCGTCACAGATAGACAATTCCTGCGCCAGGTCGACTGCCATATCCAAGTTGTAGGAGTCATACAGTGCGGAGATCCTCCTCACCGCCTGCGGCCCAAATCGACAGCCCGATCGATACGTCGTACCCATGTCGAACGGCTCGCCCAAGATGGCGACATCGTAATTCCCGACGTCATGAATGTCTTCACAGTACGGAGCCTTGAGGAAAGTGTTAATACCCGCAAACGCCGGCTGTGCTCCTCTGCTGAACGTCGAGATTCTTCTGTCGTTTATCGACTCTGCCGCGTCCAAACCAAGCGCGATACCACGGGCCACCGCCTCCTCTTCAACGTTTGTGGGAATCGCCGCCAAGAGATCTAGATTCTTGACTCCCTGCAGTTGAGTACGATCAAAGCCTTCGTCTGATGGACGTTGTGCCTTACTCATTACCTATTCTCCTATCGGTTCAGAAGGGGTTGGTGGTGCATCATCTAACTGATTTACGACTGATCGGCGAGTCCCTCACCGATGGCCGCTGGAAATGCTGGCCGGACAGCCTTAAGAAGGCCCCGTAGCCGGGCTCGAAATAACGGGTGGCATCGTCAAATCTCCGGCCCGGTTACGGGGAGACTAAAGGGGGCAGGCGCGAAATATGAGGGCGAAAACCATTGGGTTGGAGATCACCGTAAATCCGTGGTTTGCCTTAATGCCCGCCCTCACCTGCCGTGGCGAGATTCCGCTGCTTCTTATCTGCCTCGACTTCCAGGGCTTCCAGCGGGACGCCAGCCATGGTGGCGCTGTCCGTTGTGAACATACGATCGGGACGCGCCTTCAAAAAGTACAAGAGTCCGATGAGGCCAAATGCGACAAACCCTACCTCCACGGCCCAGTTCTGCCACCACGGAAGAGCGGAGTTTCGCGGCCAGGCGATATTGATCAGTTCGAACACCAACCAGGCGGCGGCCAGCACATTTATACCGACTCCCACTTTCCCAAGACTCCATCTGCCTTCCGTGCTCCACCGCCCTTTCATGCGTACGTAGAGAACGCCCGCAACTGGAGCCAAGAAGGACACATAGTACGCCGCAGTAGCGAACGAAACGAGAATAGATAATGCATTCGCATAAATGAAGGCAAGCGAAGCTAGCGTTCCTATCAGCAAGGTGGCATAGACTGGCGAATGGTTGCGCTTAGAGACTCGACTCCAGATCGTCGAGAACGGCACCATGCGGTCTCGCGCGAATGAGAAGAGGACACGAACTGTGCTCGCCTGAACCGCGATGCCACACGCTGTGAACGATACGATAACAACCGCAAGGAATGGCTTAGCAGCCCAAGCGCCCAGCGAACTTTCCACCGCGCTCGACACCGGATCGGGCACTTCTCCGCTAATTATGGCGCCAAGGTCAGGCGACGCAAGCATCAGCGCAGCCGCTCCGAGTAAGTCCACCAAGCCGACTGTGAACAGCGAAATCAAGATTGCCCGCGGCACGTCCCTCTTGGGATCCTGAGTCTCCTCCGCCAAGCTACCGCAGGCATCGAAGCCGAGAATAATCCACCCAGAAATCGCAATCGCCGCGACGAATGCGGGCCACCACGCTGTGCCGTCAGGTCGCAAACTAGTGTCCCATAGAACGCTGACGGGGTGCTCGCGAAAGAAAGTGATCAGTGCGATGCTTATTCCCAGGGTGGCTATGACCTCTGCAGCGATCCCGATATTCAGTGTCCACTTGAGAAGATCTAGCCCGATGGCATTAACGAAGGTGAAAACTCCCATCAAAATTAGCGCGAAAACGACCCTCTCGGTCAGTGTTGGGTTGTTGATGCCAAAAAGTCCGGCCAAGAACAGTCCACCGCTGTAAGCCACAGTAGACAATGTGATTGTCAGCGCCCAAATGTAGACCCAGCCAGCCCACCAACCGTATCGCGCTCCAATAAGCCGCCGCGACCACTGGTAGATGCCGCCGGCTATCGGCCAACGCTCCGCTAGTTGCGTGTAAACGAGCGCCACCAATAGCTGACAAGCAATGACAACGGGCATAGCCAGGACCCACGCCGGCCCTGCGGTCTGTGTTCCAAGAACAACGACGGTATACAAGCCCACAACGGGCGAAATAAAGGCGAACCCGATGGCGAAGTTGGTCCACAGTTTCAATACGCGCGGAAGTTCCTGCGCATAACCAAAAGCCTCTACGGAATCACCGTCGCCACCCGAGTCTTCCGGCGTGGTCCGATCCAAATGCGTCATGCTATCGCTCCTCGCGACTTCAGCGCCCCTGTGGCGTGGTGATCCATGGGCCGTCCTTCCAGGGTCAAAATATTCGGATGTGAAACTTTGTTTCGCGATATTTATGAAACAGCGTGGACGAGGTTGTGTCAAGGGTCACATGGCGAGACCCCGAAGGCGGCTGAAAACCCGCGACCAGAAGCGGCGGGGTCCGATGCCGCGGTAAGCCGACTGCCGCTGGAGGCCGCGCGCGCTTACGGGGTTGTCGCGCGAACGATCGCCGTCCTGCCCGCCAGGCGGGACGCGGGATCCTTTACGCGGCGGTCTAATTCAATGGTTACGTGCGATGTGGTGATCAACAAAGACGTAGGTACGGTCCCGATCGAGCCGCGCCTGCAGTGCCCGCGGCCGTCGTCGAAGTTGCGACCCACCCAGGCAGACAACCGGAGTGGCCTTACCGCGACACCAGCCGCTCGCACCCCCGCAACACGGTTACCGCCAACGTATGCGCAGACGGTGGATGAGCCTTGCCGTACTCGAGCCCTGCGGCTCTCCGGCTCGCTGACATCGAGGTCGACAACTCGAATCAGCTTGGCAGCAAACATCTTTACATACGCGGTCCGTGGATCCGCGCCTGGCACGCGCGAACCGACGCCCACATTGTCGTGCCGTGACATGGTGGCGCCGTTCGGACCAAAAGCCCTGGCCCAGTGCCCAGTCTGACCATCCCAGGCCTAGGCGCTGGACATTGAAATATGCTGTTTGATCAGTTATTTCGATCATTTCGCTTAGGTAGCGCGAGATCGCGTGGGAAGAGTTCAGTCCATCGCGAAGAACTGCCCCTGGCGCGGGTGTACCGGGTATAGCGCCGCTGCGGCCGGGATCTCTGAGTTGATGCGACCCTGGAGGGCCGACGCGCTCATCGCAGTCGTCGTCTATTGCTTGGGCCTCAAGGTGATCGACGGTCCTGTATCGGTCGGGTCCGTTTCAGGCTGATGTCGACGACATGTTCCCAGAAGTCAAGTGAATTGTGGATTCTACGAGGGTATTTCGCAATCATCCGGTTCAGGCAGATGGTGAGTGAAGCACGGCAGCCCACCTCATCGATTACCAAGGGTGGTCGTATCGCCTGTCGATTGCCCGCGACGGCGTCCAGCGCACGTTTGACTACACCAGCGACCTCGCAGACCAGCCGTCACACCCAGGCGCAACAGCATTGACCGCCTTTCGTGATGCGACTCCGAAGATATTGTGCGCGTGTCAGTTTCCCACTGTTTGCGTCGCGACGGTTGCCTGAGTCTGTGCGGCAACGATGTATCAGTGCACTCTCCGCTGCAACGGTTGTGGCGCACGGGCATTCGCAGACGTGTCATTGGCGCCTACAGCGACGCTGCCGACCGGATCTGGCTGCCGTCTGTCCACTTTTCCTTGGCAGGTCTCGGTTTCGGTAGAGGTAAGAGCATTCGGCTCTTGCGTCGCGAGCGACGGAGGATGCACTCACCGATCACCGGGGGCCACGCACGCTCGCCTACACAGCGGTGTCCTGCCGAGTTCGACGCCGCCGTCTCCGATGCTCAACGGACGATCAAGCGAACTGGGTCTTCAGGTGGTACTGGCCAGTTCGGCACCCGAAGACGAGCTGGACGTCCTACGCGGCGTACTCGATTGCGACGATATCGTCTCGGCGGCGACATCATCCCGCGACGTCGACACCGCGAAGCCGGACCCCGCCATTGTCCAAGCAGCGCTGAACCGCGCCCGCGTCACGGCCGAGCAGGCGGTGTCCACAGGAACCGGGTGTCCGCGAAAGTGGGTCAACTCCACGGCGGCCTCGTCAGTGTGGTGGCGCCATCGACGCGCAGCTGAATTGTGTCACCGCGATACTCGACGCGCGCGATCTCGTAGGGCCGGACACCGTCATCGGTCCGACAGAACTCCGTGCACAGCACCAGGAGTATGGGTGACCGGTCGGGGATATGGAAAATATCGGCGTCGAACCTTCCGCTCTGGCTGGTTTCGACGACGATCTCCGAGTGGCTCAGCGAGGTCTCCTGGTCGGCCAGGGTGAGCTCATCCGGGATAGGTTGTCCAACTTGTATGGCGTCCTGAAGCCAGCGTGCATCGGACTGTCTGAAAGTGGAGTAGGCGATGGCGAACGGCACGTCGCCCGCCATCAGTCGAGTCGTAACCCCCAGCAGGTGCTCGTCCTTCGAGACTCCGAGGTACTCCCGCGCGCTCTGGTCGACACGTTTGGTGTTGACATCGAGCACCAGGATCTCCACACCGTTCTCGCGCGGAGCAGCCAGGAGACGGCTCAATCCCCCCGCTCGGTGAACCCGTTTTGGCGTCGTGACGAAAGTACCGCGGCCCCGCTCACGCCGGATCTGGTTGTCGTCCGCCAGGATCTCGAGCGCATGGCGCACCACGACGCGACTGACTCCCAAGTGCTTGGCAAGGGTGGGTTCGGAGGGCAGCAAGTCACCAGGCTGCCAGCGTCCTGACTCAATGTGCCGCTTGAGCACTTCTTGCAGCTGGTAATACAAGGGCACGAAGCTGTGTCGATCAAGTTCGTATTGGCCGAGTCCCGCCAGGCCACTGACGTCACTGTCTTTCACTCCTCGATCGTACATACGATAGGACAAATAGACAGGCTGCGATCGGACAACCGGTTTTCACCCTCACTGGACATAAATTTTGCCTCTTGACATGGGGATATGCCCGCATAGAGCATCTTGTTCACCCAGCAGACAACTCATGCAGGAGACTCAAAATGCACGAACTGAACCAGCCCGTTTCAACCCAAGATGCGCGCCCCATGGGATCACCCGGCCGGACCTCAACACGCGATCGGCCGGCTGGAGCGGGAGAGGAGGTGAGGAGCACTACCTACGACCCCGAAACCCTACGCGAGGCGTACCTGCACAACTGGTTTGTCGTTGCGCGGTCGGAGGACATCGATGAGCCGCGGCCCGCGCAACTACTTGACAAGAACCTCGTCGTCTTCCGTGACGCCGACGGTCATGCGCGCGTGCTTGACCGCCATTGCATTCACCGAGGCGCTGACCTGGCCGCGGGAAAGGTGATCGACTCCGCGATCCAGTGCCCCTATCACGGCTGGCGCTTTGAAGGGAAAAGTGGCATCTGCTCCCGCATTCCCTCGCTGACCAACTCCCAACAGATCCCGCCGAAAGCAGAAGTCAAGAGCTACCCGGTTCAGGAGAAATTCGGTCACGTCTGGACGTGTCTGGGAGACCCGGTCTTCGCATTGCCTGACCCGCCGGAGATCGCCGACCTCACGCTGGAGTGGCGTGCCGCAGACCCGATTCCAGCCCAGTGCGGCTTCATGTCCGCCATGGAGAATTTTCGCGACATGGCCCACTTCCCGTTCGTCCACGAGGTGTCGATGGGCGAAGTGGAACCGGCGGTCCCCAACATCGAGGTCGAGCGGGATGGCCGTGAGATACGGACGACGTTCTTCTACCCCAAGGTGCCGGGCTCGCCTTTCTCCGACACCGGAGACTCATGGATGCACTACCACTCCTATGCGCCGGGCATCGCGACGATCCTGTACGACTTTGGTCCCGAGATCGGCAAACGCTACCTGGTCGATTTTCCGTCGCCGGTGAGTTACGGGGAATGCATCATCTATTGGGGCGTCGCCACGGACAAGGATTTCAAGGGGGGCACGGTCGACGAGATCCTGGTCTTGGAAACACAGGTCTTCGACGAGGACAAGCCCATCCTGGGGGGACTCCACCCCCCGGAGGTGCCTCTGGCCGGCCAGTCTTTCGAAGCCTCCGTCCCGGCTGACGTCTTCACCCTCAACTACCGTCGGGCCACAAAGTTCGCAGTCGACGCAATCTTGCAGGCGCGGAAGTCTCCCGGGCTATGAGGTTGCGACTGAACGCTGTCCGGTATGAGGCGGAGCGCACAGTCTCCCTGGAATTGAGCGATCCAACTGGCCAGGAGTTACCCGAGTGGACGCCGGGGGCGCATCTCGAGATCCGCTTACCCTCGGGTCTGCTACGGCACTACTCACTCTGTGGTGATCCCGCGGACCGGTACAGCTATCGCGTCGCAGTGCTTCGGGTTGTGGAGGGTCGCGGCGGCTCGATAGAGATCCACGACAGGCTCCGGGTCGGGACACTCGTCGAGGTCTCAGAACCGCGCAATCACTTCTCCCTTACAGATGCTGCGAATTACCTCTTTGTCGCCGGAGGAATCGGGATCACCCCCATTCTCACGATGGCGGAGCACGTGGCAATACGCCGTAGTGCGAATTGGAGGTTGCTGTACGCCGGACGCAGCCGCGCAGATATGGCGTTCCTGGACCGAGCCCGTTCCCTACCCAACCATGGCCTCGTCAAGCTTGTCGCCGGCGACGAGGACGGACGCGCTGACCTCGCCGAAGCTCTGGCCTCGCTCCCGCCAGAGACGCACATATACGGCTGCGGCCCGCCGACGATGCTGGAGCAGCTTACCGAGCTGTGCGGGTCGCATCGCGGACTCGTGCTGCACACCGAGAGGTTCAGCGCCGGGGCTGTCGCACCTCGACCAAGCGAGGACAACGACGGCTTTGAGATCGAGCTCGTCCGCACCGGTGCGGTCTTACAAGTACCTTCACACAAGTCGGTGCTTGAAGTCGTCCGTGAGGTCATCCCGGGAGTGGACTCGTCGTGCGAGAGCGGATTTTGCGGGACATGCGAGACCAAGATGCTCGGGGGCAGGGCCGACCACCGCGACAGCCTGCTCACCGAGGGGGAGCGGATAGCCCACACCTCGATGATGATCTGTGTCTCCCGCGCCGCGGCGGGAGAGCGGATACAGCTCGATCTTTGAGGTGTCGGCTTCTTCTCCACTTGTATTTATTGTGTAAGACCTAGCAGTCGACCAATCAGGTGAAGCGTCGACCTGCTTGATGGGTCCGAGGTCGGATGTCGGAGATCCCGGTCGTTGTCCGGGCAGCACGTTACCGAGGTGCCCGGTGAGGGAGACATCGATCCGCACCGGTACGAAGCGAAGCCGATAACCACGCTCGACGAGTTCGACATCGAGCGGGATGAGACTGAGCCGCGAACAGTCGAACCCATCCCCGGAGATCAGGAATTCAGGCTGCCGCTAGAGGCGAGCATTCGCTCGTCATCGGTGCCGCCGTCGCCTGTCCAAACCGTCGCGAACAGACGCCCGGGTCGCAATAGCTGGTAGTGCGAGTTGGCCATCCCGTTGAAGGCCCGAGACGTCGGGCTATCCCAAAAGATTTCTGCCTAAGAGCATTGTTGCCCACCCCAGAATTGGAGAATTCTATGTTTCGTACGAAGGAAACCGATAATAACGCAATTCAACTTGATCCATTGGACCGGACCGACGCCGATGACCGTATCACTAGGATTGAGCCGCACGGTATCGACTACATACCGGACGAGGAGCGCGAATCTAAGCCCAGCAATCTGTTCTACATACTGGTTGGCGGCAGCATCACCTTCAGCGTCATCATTCTAGGTTGGTTCCCGATCGCGTTCGGGCTGAGTTGGTGGGCAGCGTGTAGTGCCGTGGTGGTAGGTGCGTTCCTTGGTGCTCTCCTACTCGCGCCCATGGGACTTATGGGACCACGGAGTGGCACTAACAATCCGGTGTCGAGTGGTGCATTGTTTGGGGTGGTCGGTCGGATAATTGGAACGCTTCTCGAGGCGAGTGCGTCGCTCGCCTTTGCCGCCCTCAGTATTTGGACCGGCGGCGACGCGCTCGTTGCCGGCATGAAGGCTCTGTTCAATGTCAGTGACCACGCTGTTACCCGAATCGTCGCTTATGCCGTGCTGAGCGTGATTGTGACTATCGTCTCAGTTTTCGGACACCATGCCATGGTTGCCGCACAGAAATTCATGCTTCCCACTGCCGGCCTCGCATTGCTTATTGGAGTATTTGTCTTTCTGCCGAAGGCTGATTTCGGCTATGCCGGGACCGGCGATTACCTACTCGGCTCATTTTGGCCAACTTGGCTGTCCGCGGTGCTCCTGAACATTTCGACGGTAACCTCGTATGGAGCGTACGTGGGCGATTGGACCAGGCACATCTCTAAAAAACGCTTCAGTGATCGCCAAGTTGTAGGATCTCTGTTTTTTGGAGGATTCTTCGGTTTGGGTGGCTGCATTCTCTTCGGTACCTTCACATCAGTCGCCGTGCTTTCCTCCGGTTTGGGTGACGCATATACCCCCTACGTCTTTGGCCTCGTAAAGGCTGCACCTTTATGGTACGTTCCGCTTCTTATTTTCCTCGGCCTAGCGTCCGGCACTGCACAAGCCGTGATCAACACTTATGGAACGGGCCTAGACACATCGTCACTCATTCCCAAGCTCAATCGCGTGCAGGCGACGCTTGCGGCCTGTGGCGGAGCTACATTGCTTGTGTACTTGGGATACTTCTATACGGAACTCATGGAGTCGGTGAGCGTATTTTTGTCGCTCTTGGTCATCTGTTCGGTGCCTTGGATAATCATCATGATCATTGGCTTCATTCACCGAGACGGATATTACGATGTCGACGATCTACAGGTATTTAACCGAGGTGAGCGCGGAGGGGTCTATTGGTTTAGTCATGGACTCAACTGGCGTGCTCTCGGGGTCTGGGCGACTGCCGTTGTTGTGTCGTTCTTCTTCACGAACACAGCTTGGTACACAGGTCCCGGCACGGAGTTGACGAACGGAGCAGACTTCGGATTCATCGTCGGCGGGGTTCTGACAGCGGTCTTTTATCCCCTGGCACTCAGGATATGGCCTGAGCCGCGTTCAGTATTTGCCCCTGAGCCTAATGCCGGCAAAGTCGGAACGGTAGGAACTAGCGCGGAATGACGGCGTTCAATCTGGGCATAACAGCCGGGCTTCTTGATCTCAGCGGGTTCTGGTAGATATCACCGCTTGTCACGCTCACGGGAGGTATTGGGTTGAGTTACGAATTTATGTTGTGGGTGTCAGCCGAGGATGACCCCGCGATGCGAGCGGTCTTGGCAGCTGGGTCAAACGACACGTGGAAGGGGTTAGATAAGTGATGCAGCAGGGTGCCGTGGATGCGGCCTTGGAGGTCATCGAGCATTTCGGAAAACACCATACCGCTGAGTATTTTTCGGGCTTCGCAGAAGATGCAACGTTTATCTTTTACTACACGCCGGAATTTCTCGGATCCCGAGCTGCATATGAAGCTCTTTGGCGGCAGTGGGAACTGGAGAGAGGCTTCAAAGTAGGCAAATGCATTTCGACGAATCAGAATGTTCAGATGTGCGGCGATATCGCCATCTTCTGTCACGATGTGGAAACCAGACTTGAAATCGACGGAAATGCCGAAACGCGCTTCGAGCGAGAGACGATAATACTTGAGAAACAGCCAAACGGATGGATCTGCATTCATGAGCATCTATCGGCGCTGCCGTAAAGATGGCAATGTGTCGCGACGGGTTCAGCCAACCCAACTAATAGGGCGTTTCAGATTGCCAGGGTCGGCCGTCCGTGAGCATGACCACGGATAGACAGGCATGAGCGGTTGACTCATCTGCGGCAGATCGCTGGGGCTGGAGTTTTCCACGTGCCATGCGGTCATTCCTCGATGGGAACGGACAGGACGGGGTTCCTACCGGGCGCACGTCACCGAGTGGGAGATCACTTCCCTCTGGAATTCTTCTGACCGTTGGTCCCACCGCCCGAAATGAAGGGGGTTCCGCAACGGGTCACTGTGAGTCCGGTGGCAACTCGATCGCCATCGCCTCGGCACGGACAGTGTCCAGCGAGGTGTGATCCACCAGGTGCGACAACAGCGTGGTCGTGGCGCTGAGG
Source organism: Mycobacterium dioxanotrophicus (assembly GCF_002157835.1). Classification (NCBI taxonomy): domain Bacteria; kingdom Bacillati; phylum Actinomycetota; class Actinomycetes; order Mycobacteriales; family Mycobacteriaceae; genus Mycobacterium; species Mycobacterium dioxanotrophicus. The sequence continues at coordinate 6,524,944 of NZ_CP020809.1, forward strand.
TGAGCCACCGCCGAGACGTCGTCAAGAGCCGGCACTGGGATCGGAAAGTCAACGGCAGCAACAGAACCGGCATGGTGGCGACGCAGTTTCTGGAGTCCCTCATTGAGGCCGAGGGCAGCCGCTGCCGCGCTGAGTGAGTCGCTCGAACGGAAGTTCTTCAATTTCTGGGAATCCTCGATAAACGCGACGACGCCGTCGAACAATGCCCGGTAATCGGCCCAGAACTGACTGAACTCCTGCGGCCGTTGATAGGCAATGCTCTCGACCTGGTGGTAGTCGAGGGGGCGGAGTAGACAAATATGTCTGGTGTCTTCGTACAGCAGTCGGTAGAGTTTCGCCGGCGGAGGGGCGCTGTCGTTGGCGGTCAATAACGCGACGACCGTAGCCGAATACCGGTTGATGGACGCGGTGGCATGCAGCAGTTCTTCCTTGTTGCGAAACCAGTAGTAGACCGAGGGCTGCCGCAGGCCGACAGCATCAGCGACAGCTTTCATCGTCGTGTCCGCATAGCCCTTCTCGGCGAACAGACGCGTTGCAGCAGCGATGATTTCATCGCGTGGATCAGAGGACCGGCTGCCGTCGGCGCGTGTCCTGCCCCCGCGATCACGATCGGAGGCTGCATGTCCGGCCACCGGTCTGCCTTCCTATCAGTAGATCCCGTTGACGCCATGGAGATGAGCGGATAGCCGTGCGCCTTCAGAGATCTTGCAGCTGGTCGACTGCGCGTGTCCGGGCGTGCCTGGCGGCGTGGACCAGTCTACGGGGTCCATCGACGGCTGGACGCGACCGCGTAGACGATATTGCCCTTTCCTGCCGATTACTCGGAACCCCCCGCCCGTGTGAGTCGGGCCGAACATGATGGGGCAGCGGGCTTTTCGGCCGTCCCCGCCGGGGCCCAGGCAGCGTACGAACGCGTTGTCGACGAACTCACCAGGGTGTTCGCGACCGCGCTTGTAGACCGTCGAACGTGCCCACCTACGACGGTGCTTCCGACACATATCTTGCACACAGAGCCGAAGTTTCTATATCGTATTGGAACTGGTCGGGTCCATTGCGCGAACTGCAGGATTCGGGGCACGAACACCGCAACATTGGGAATTGGATCGAGGTCCGCAGGTGGATCTCGTCGGAAGACGACCTGGCGCACTGTCGACAGCGGTGGGCAGCATCGTGAAGGAGACTCGCGCATGTATGACGTTATTCAGATCACCGGCTCACTTTTGATCTTGGCAGCGTTCGTAGGGACGCTGACCGGAAAGGCGAGCGTTTCAAGTTACCCATACCTAATCACCAACCTGGTCGGATCCTCATTTCTGGTCGGCACCGCGGTCATGAGTCGTGAATGGGGATTCATCATCCTCGAAGGCGTTTGGGCGCTGGTCTCCCTCGGCACGATCATGCGGAAAGCGGCGGGCCGGCCTGTCGTAGCATTGCACTGACCATTCGTAACGTGCACTTGCTGACGGCAAGCGAGCGTTGTCTCCTTCGCACGTGCATCATCGACAGGTCCAATGCCTATGTACTTATCCGGGATATCCTGGACGCCAGTGTTTTTGGACATCGCTGGCGGGTTGAGTACGCGATTGACGGTCCGGTTTCATGCCGGTGCAGGGTTTCCGTGAATGCGACCACCTGATCTGCACCCATGTTGTCGGTCCACAGTTGCGCGAGTTGAGGGCAGAGTGGTCATCGGGAGCTCACATGCCCAGTGAGCATTCGTCGTCGGTGCGCCGGCAGGTCGTTGCGCGGCTGCCCGCAACGTATCGCGCAGCCCGAGCCGAACTGGCCCTGACCCGCGACGCCTGCGAGTTGTTCGACCAACAGGCGGTGGTGGCCCAAGTTGTGCTCACGCCCCGCGGTGCCTGCGTCAAGCACCACACGCCTGACGCCCGGGTCGCGGCCGTCGCGGTTTACCACGCGATCAAGAGGGTCGGCTGGGCCAAGTCAGGCCTCAGGAGGATGCGCGGCGACCGTTGCCCAGGAGTACCTCGAACCGAGCATCGACGAGCAGTTCGGTTTCGCGGCTCCCATGAGCCATGGCCGCTTCTTGGGCGCGATACTCATCGCCGGCGGCGATTGCTTCGACGATTTGGGTGTGGGCGTTGACCGCTTCGGAGGTGTCAGTGATGTGGTCGCATGGCGCCCACAGCAGCGGTGCCATCTCGCCCTGCACCTGTACGAGCGCGGTGGTCAGTCGGCGTGACTGGGCGGCAATGGCTAGCCCGATGTGAAATCGGCTATCGGCACGCCGAAGGTCCAATACGTTGTCGGCTTCCTCGAATTGTCGCGCCAGCAGTAATAAACGGTCATGTTCGGGCTCTTCAGCACGTGCGGCGGCAAACCGCGCCGCCGAGCCAGCCAACGAGGCGGCCAAATCGCCAAGGTCACGCAGTTCTTCAGTACTGCGTTCCCGCAGCCGCCGATCGACTTCGCTGCGACTGACCGCCGAGGTATCGCACACCACACTTCCGCCGCCGCGGCCCCGGCGAGTCTCGATCAGCCCGCGTTTTCGCAGCGTTGCCAGCGACTGGCGAATCTGCAGCATGGTCGCCCCCAGCTGGGTCGCGAGTTGTCGCTCCGGCGGCAGTCGCTCACCAGCGCCGATTAACCCGACGGCGATGGCAGTTTCGATCTGATGGGTGACCTGATCGGGTCGGCTGGCACCCTCGAACTCACTCGTCCGCAGCAGCCCGACCAGTGCAAATGGAGCCCGATTATCGAGAAACTCGAGACCCGTCATCGATCCAGAATAGGATGAATAGAGCGTCAAACACGCCACCCCCTCTGGGCGGTGAGCTGTGCCGGGACGAGTGTGGCGATCTTGGCGTCGGCAGGTACGTAGTCGGTCGAGCCGATCATGGAGTCTCCAACACAACGAGGCGCCACGTGAGCTGCTCGTCGCGGGCAGAGTGCACCGCGACGGTGTGGTGAATCGTGGTCTGGGGCCGTAGCCGCGATCCGCTGACATAGCGCCCGCTGTTGGACACAATCACCCGGCCATTGCCGACCAACGCAACGGGAGGCCGTCGGAAGCCCAGTTGGTCGAGTACGAAGCTCTCCAGGCCCGCGATGCACAGATCGCCGCCGATCACAATCCTGCCGCCGGTGGCCAGCGGCGCCGGACTGGTCAAAGTCACCGTGTATTTGTCGACCCCGCCGGAATCGACATACGGGCCGATAGCGCGAGGATGGTCGTCAGCCAGCGGGTGCACGAACCACTCCCGCGACTGATAGTCGTAGAACCCAACTGCTTGGGGGTCTAGGACGTGGGCCATGAAATGGCTCTCCTCGGCATTGTCGCGCCACCACCACTCCAGCCAGCGGGGTGCGTCCGACAGCGTGTTCTGGTCGACGGCGACGCCGATGCCTTCTAGGAGTGGCTCGTCACGGCGGAGGATGTCTTGCAGCAGAGGCCGAATCGTGGCCAGGACGGTCCGGTCGAAGGGCTTGTGGTGCTCGGCCGCGCGGCCGGCTAGGTCGGTGACTCGGACGCGTACGAGGTCAACCAGGTCGAACAACTCGTCGAGTCGCTGACCGAGGTGCGATGCGGTGGTTTCAAGTAGGTTGTGCAGCTGGGCGTCATTCACGTGTTGCTCCTGATTGGCTGTCGGCGTGACTCCCTTGCACGGGGTTCACCCTGCCGGGGGCATGGTCGTCGACACCGACGAGGCGACGGGGTGCGGCTACCGTAAGACTCGGTCCACTGCCGGCAGCACTCGGGGCTTCTCCGCACGGCGGTGGACGCCGTGGTGGTCGTTGACCTCTGAGCGCAGTGGAGATACTCCGGAGCAGTGCGCTGTACCTTCGCTGGTGCGCGTCGCCGCCACGGAGTAATCGCGTCGATGGTCGGCACTGTCTGCGTGGCGGGGGTGTCGAATCCGTGGACCTGGTAGCGAAACCGGTCACGCCGGCGGTGATCCGTTGCTCCGCAGACCCCGCAGTCGTCGGGTGTCAGCCGCGCACGCTCGCCGCGGCCCAACGGCGGTTCGTACCAAAGCCAGGATCGGTGCGTCATCGTTGCGGTGGCCGTCGGATACCGGATTGTCCTGCGGTACAACGGAGTTATTGATGTCGCGGGAACTGCGCCAAGAACCGCAGGATCGGCGACTCCGTAGGTAAGCCCCGCCAGCGGTGCAACCAATGCCTTCGCCGCTGTCGGGGCCGTCATAACCCCTCGTTCGAGATTGCATCACTGAAGTGCGCTGACGGAGATCGAATGTGATAGCGCACGGGAACCCGGTGCGCGGACCCCGTGCCCTCAGTGGTGCCGGTGCGATCAGCGACCGGTTCCTCCTGTTTCGGAGGCGCGACACTGAGTGGTGGGCGGTGAGTGATGTGCAGGTAGTAGGCGTGTGCTTGTGCTCGCTGCAACAGCGCCCTGTCGTCACTGCCCATCACGTGCCTCATCAGAGTTTGCATGGCAATGATCTCCACGAAACGAGCCTTCAAATCTTCTGTGCTCATACCGAATTCGGGAAACGTCTCATCGTCAGTTGGCCCGTCGTAGGGCGCCCAGGCCAAGATGAACTCGATGATTTTGCGGTCGAACCAGTCGAGGTGTTGGGCACCGGTGTGCTGGCGGCTGTCGGACGATGAGTTGGATTGCCTGCAGGGATCATCACTTGCCACGTCTGACCCTCTGGTCGTCATTCACGATCCCGTCGCCGCAGGTGGTGCCACGAGGCAAGATGCCCTGCGACCCAGAAATCGGATTCGGATGGCGAAGTCGGAGGAGGAACGTCCGAAAGTCGCTGTTCCATACCGCCAGGTTGGCGGACGGAGGCCGGCTTTGCTGCGGATGGTCACGGTTCTGGCCTTCCGGGCTGGAGGGAAAATTAACCGATTTTGATGTTTCAGAATCGAATCTTTACATTGTGGTGTGGCTCACGTCAAGGTGCCCAGCCTCAACCAGCGGAACATCACCGCATCAAGCTATGCGCCTCCGCGGCGGTACCGCTGGAGCGCCCACCTGCCCCTTGGAATGGCCAGCGCTGAGATACGGGTCAGGCGGGGCTCCGGCAGTCTCACACCGCATCTTTCGGACAACTACGTCACCCGTTCAAGCCCGAACCGCCAATGCCGGAGTACCACCAAGCTGGCTCCGAGCACTCCGTAGCCGACGAAATACCCTTGTGCGCATGGCTTCTGCCGCCGCCAAGGGAGATGGGATCCGAAACGTCTCGCTCGGCCACAACAAGGTCTGGCCTGGGCTAAAGACCACCGATCAGGCGCTGGCTCAGTTTTGTCGCTGACTATCAAATCGCAGGTTGACGCGACATGTCTCGCTCGTCAACCCACGGGACATATCAGGTGCCCTCACCGTCGCGACTACTGCGAGCACACCGCCGGATGCGCCGCCCCTCCTCGAAAAGCCAGCGTTCGATCACGTCACGGCGACTGAGTCCGAATTCCTCAACCCACGTTCCGAGCAGAGCGGTGTATCGCTCGTACGCCGGGGCCAGCCATCCATGGGATGCCAGGGACAGCCAACCGCAAGTTTTCTGCAACGCCAGTGCGACGTTTCCGTCGAGGATGCAGCATGGATGTTCAGCATCGCCACCACCGGCGAAGTACAGGTACTTCGTGAATACCGCCGGACCGAGGTCGGCGACGACGGCGCGACCACGCGGATAAAGCAACTCGTAGGCCCGTCGCGGATTGGTATGGCTGAGGGCCGCGGCGCGCTGTAGTAGCTGGCAGACGTCGTATGGGTCGTCGGCGATCTTGGCGACGCTCAACCTGGTGGTGCGATGGGTCTCCCTGCTCGCCCAGGCAAGTGAATTGAACAGGAGGCGCAGCGCCGACGCTGGATCGGTGCTGGCGTCCTTTGCAAGATCGAAAAGATCTGCGCGCGCATTGATCTCACCAACGGGACCGTCGTTGAAGCCATACCTTGACAGCATCTGGTTCCACGAGGCGCGTTCTACAACGATCGCGTGGTCGTCAATCCACTCGGCGACATCAACTTCCTGCAGTTCGGTAACCGCTGCTTCGGGCAACCGGATCTCATTCGACGGCGTCGCGGCCATCACCGCATTGCTCCACTTGCAACGTCCATCTCAAGCCCCAAGCCCCTCTCACATCGGCACGAAGCAAAACGATCACATGACAGATTCCGGTCCAAACGGGGTGAGCGCGGCATCTAACCGTCCCGGCGATGCGTCGACGGACCGACCCACCTGAATCACGGTGGTGGGACTATACCCGAGGAGTTGGGCCAGCGACGCGGCCGACGCGAACACTCCATCACGGGCGAATCCCGACCTTCTGGCCCGTTGATTCGTTGCTCGAACGCCGCGCCACCATGCGGGCCCGCCGATCGGCCGTCGCGGCACACATTTTGCATCTTGACGCTGACTAGATCAGCGTTCATCATTGAACTAGTCAGTGACAAGTTCAACGGAGGCGTCATGTCTGTCATGCAGCAACCCACCCGCGCCGGCGACCGTGAGCGCGAGCAGACCGCCAACGATCTCGGGCAGGCCCTCGCCCAGGGCTACCTGACCATGGCCGAATACGAGGACAGACTGGCCACGACGTTCGGGGCGAACACCCACGGGGAGCTCCGAGAACTCGTGGCCGACCTCCCGCTGGCGCGGCTGCGCCGCAACGATCCCCGCCGCCGTGCCGCCCAGGTCCGCGCCGCGAAGCTCAGCGTCCGCATCCACGGCGGCGTCTACATTGCGGTCTCACTGTTGATGATCGGCATCTGGCTCGCGGTCGGGCTCGGCGGCGGTGGATGGTACTTCTGGCCGGTCTGGCCCATCATGGGCTGGGGCATCGGCGTTGCGTCCCATGCCATCCCGATCTGGGCTCACGGCTCGATGAGGCCCGCCCGGATCGCATAGCGGGTCAGCGCCAACCGATCCCGCAGGCCGAGCTTGGCCAGGATGTTGGTGCGGTGCCGGTCCACGGTTTTCGCGCTGATGGTCAGCGTCGCGGCGATCTCGCGCGTCGAGTAGCCCTCGGCGATGAGCTTGAGCACCTCCTCTTCGCGCGGCGTGAGAATGGTGTCCGGCAGCTCGCCCTGCCGGGCGCGGTGCAGATAGTCACGGATCAGTGCGGTCACCGCCCCCGCGTACAGGAACGGCTCACCACGCATCGTGGCCCGGCACGCCTCCAGCAGATCGCGATCGGCGACCGACTTCAGCACGTAGCCGGATGCCCCCGCCTTGAGTGCCTCGAAGAAATACTGCTCGTTGTCGTACATCGACAGGATCAGGATGCGGACGTGCGGATGCGACCGGTTGATCTCGCGTGCCGCCTGCAGACCGGTCATCCGCGGCATAGCAATGTCGAGAATGGCCAGATCCACCGGGGTTTGGTCGAGCGCCGACACCGCTTCATACCCGTCGGCGGCTTCGGCCACCACCTGCAGATCGGGCTCGGCGTCGATGATCATGCGCAGGCCACTGCGCACCAGCGCGTGGTCGTCGGCAAGCAGGATCCGGGCGGTCATCAGAGCGGGATCACCAGTCGCACCTCGGTACCGCCGTCTTGTGGCGAGGTGATGGTCAATTCGGCGTTCACGAGCAGTGCCCGCTCGCGCATGCCATTGATGCCCGCCCCTTCGTCATCCACGCCACCGCGGCCGTCGTCGGCGATCCGCAGCGTCACATCGGTTGCGCCGGAATGCAAATCGAGCCAAACCTTGCTCGCCCCGGAATGCCGTGCCACATTCGTCAGGCTCTCCTGGGCGATCCGGTAACACACCAACTCCACGTCGGGACGCAGCCGATCTTCTTGTGGGGCAATATGTTTGACCACGGCTATACCGGAAGCCTGACCGAAGTCGGTGCACAGCGCGTTGAGTGCGCTGTGCAGCCCGAGGTCCTCCAACGCGTCGGGGCGCAGCCGTCGGGCAATTTCCCGGACCTCGTCGAGACTGGACCGCACGATCTCCTGGGCATCGGCGAGCTCGTCCTGCATCGAGGCGGGCGCCTGGTCGGCGACCCGCTTGAGCCGCAGCAGGGCCACCGTCAGGGTCTGGCCGATCTCGTCGTGCAACTCCCGGGCGATGCGTTGACGCTCGTTCTCCTGCGCCGCGAGAGCCGATGCGCTCGCCGTGGTCCGCTCGGTCTCCAACCGGTCGAGCATCGTGTTGAACGACGTGATCAGATGCTCCAGATCGCTGTTGCCGTCAGGGTTCATCCGGTCGGTGCGCTTGGGCGGATCGACTCGCCGCATCGACGCGGCGAGCCGATCCAGTGGGGCAAGACTCGATCGCAGCAGCAGCGCATTGGCGGTCAGGATCACCACCAAACCGACCAGCAACACCGGAATCTCGGCGAGCTTGATGCGCGACGACACCGATGCCGGCGACACCGCAAGGATCAACGTGCCGAGCGTGAAGATCAGCCCGTTGATCAGAAACACCCGTCGGAACAGCGCCGTCGCCGGGGTACGCGCCGGTTTCACCCCACCAGGGTGGCGTGCGACGCCGGGGTTTGTCCATACAGGCGCCATCCCCCGCGGAATGGGTGTCAGACCCGATGGTCAGTGGCCGGGGCTGCGTCCGAAACTGAGCGCAATCGACGCCCGGCGACTCGGAGAACGAGGACCATGACCGTAGCGACCCACTGGAACGAAGACATGCAGGCACATGAAATCGCCGTCCACCCGCCGACGGTCCGCATCGACGACCCGGTGTCCAAGGCGGTTCAGCTGATGGTGGTCAACCGGCTGCCCGGGCTGGTGGTGGTCGACGAATCGGGGCGGCCCGTCGCGGTGCTCCCCGGCACCCAGGTGCTGCGCCTGGCGATACCCGAGTCCTACCAAGATGATCCGGCCCTGGTGCGCACGGTCGACGAGATCCACGCCGACCTGTTCTGGCACGGACCGGGCAAACTCACCGTCGGCGACTGTCTGCCGACACCCGTGGCGAAACCGGCCACCGTGCCGCCCGACGCGACCCTGCTCGAGATCGCGACCGTCATGGCGAACAAGCGCAGCCCGCTGATCGCAGTCGTCGACAGCACCGGCCGGCTCACCGGGGCGGTGACGCTCGAACGGCTGCTGACCAGTCTGGCGGTGGCCGGGCCCGGCGACTGATCCCCCGGTGCTCGCCGCAGAAGTCACCCCCGTCGCTTCGCTCGCCCAGGTCCTGGCACTGGCCATATTCGTCACCGCCTTCTGGTTCATCGCCACCGAGCGGGCCGACAAGGTCAAGACCGTCCTGGTAGCGGCCGGCCTGATGGCGCTGCTCGGGCTCATCCCCGGCGAACGGGTCTTCTACTCCGAACACGAAGGCATCGACTGGAACGTCATCTTCCTGCTGCTCGGGATGATGGTCATCGTCGGTGTGGTCAAGCAGACCGGCCTGTTCGATTTCCTGGCGATCTGGGCGGCAAAACGCTCACGGGGCAAGCCTTTTCGGCTCATGGTGATGCTGATGCTGATCACCGCGATCGCGTCGCCCGTGCTCGACAACGTCACCATCATCCTGCTGGTCGCCCCCGTCACGCTGGTGATATGCGACCGGTTGCGGATCTCCCCGCAGCCCTACCTGATCGCCGAGGTGCTGGCGTCCAACATCGGCGGTGCCGCAACCCTGATCGGCGACCCGCCCAACATCATCATCGGCAGCCGAGCGGGCTTGACGTTCAACGACTTTCTGGTGCACATGGCGCCCGCGGTGGCGATCATCTTCGCGCTGTTCGTGGTGTTCACCCGGGTGTTGTTCCGAAAAGACCTGCGCGCCGAGGAGATCCACATCGACGAGGTCATGGCCCTGCAGGAACGCCGCGCCATCAAGGACACCCGCCTGCTCGTGCGCGCGCTGGTGGTGCTGAACCTGGTCATCCTCGGCTTCGCGCTGCATTCGGTGCTGCCCGTGGCACCGTCGGTCGTGGCACTGCTCGGGGCCGGCGTGATGCTGCTGGTCACCGACATCGATGTGAGCGAGATCCTGCCCGAGGTCGAATGGCCGACGCTGGTGTTCTTCATGGGCTTGTTCGTGATGGTCGCCGGGCTGGTGCACACCGGGGTGATCGGGAAGCTCGGCTCGGTGGCCGAGTCCGCGTTCGGCGACAACTGGTTCGGCGCGGCCACGGCACTGTTGTTCGGCTCGGCGGTGTTCGGCGCGTTCGTGGACAACATTCCCTACACCGCCACCATGACGCCCGTCGTCGAATCGATGGTGGCGCAGACCCCGGACGCCGGCACGGGCCAGGCGCTGTGGTGGGCCTTCGCCTTGGGTGCCTGCTTCTCCGGTAACGGCACCGCGATCGCGGCGAGTGCCAACGTGGTCGCGCTCGGGATCGCCCAGCGCGCGGGACACGCGATCAGCTTCTGGCGCTTCACGCGCTACGGCGTCGTGGTGACCCTGCTGAGCACGACCCTCGCATGGATCTATGTATGGCTGCGCTATTTCTGAAGGGCTCGGGCGCCGATACTGTACTGAGGGACAGGATCATGCCGATTTTCGTCCTTGGCTACAGTCTCGATGCCAGCCGCGGCTGAGCAATGCTCGTTCGACGCGGCCGAGGACGTCGGCGATGTTGTCCTCAGCGATCACGCGGATGACGATCCACCTCATGGCCTCGAGCTGGCGCAGGGTCTTCTGGTCCTGCACATAGCGTTTGCGATCGGACTGGTGGAAGATGCCGTCATAGTTGACGGCGACACCGAACCGCTCCCAACCCATATCGAGCACCGCCACCACTCGGCCGCGGCCTGCGATCACCACGATCTGAGTTTCGTCGGGCGGCATTCCGGCGTCGGTCAATTGCAAGCGCAGCCATGTTTCCCGCGGGGAATCGGCACCCGGATCGACCAGCGGCAGCGCGACTTTCAGGGCTCGGATCCCCCGAACGCTCGGGTACCGCGCGATAAGCGGCGTGACGTCGTCGACGGTGACGCGCCGAGTCCACGCCAACGCATCAATACGTGCGACGGCCTCGTCGCGTGGGTAATGGCGGCCGAGGTCGAACACGGTGCGCGCAGGTGTGGTGACCGGCATGCCCACGACCCGCCTTATTTCGTCGCCAGAAAGGGTTTCGTTGCGCACCACCAAACCTGCCGGTGGTCGGGTGTTGTTCCACACGAGTTCGATCGGGACGTCGGGATCCACATACGCCGCACCGTGCAGCGCCGACGCGGCGACGCCGGCGATCACTGCCCGACGGCCCGACCACAGCCAGGCGCCGACGGTCCGATCGCGCAGTGTCGGTTCTCCTCGGAGATATACGTCGGGAAACAGCCGCTGGTAGTGATGCCGAAGTTCATTGCGCGTGACGAGCCGCTTGGACAATGCTTCACTGCCGATGATCACCCCACCCATGGCGGAATATTGGCACGCGGTACCGACACCACACCGAGGCTGAACTGAGGGACAAATCTCGGCCTGATCTTGTCCCTCAGTACAGTCTCGGTGTCGGCCTCACGCGCGAGTCCAGTGCGCGATCGCCGCACGCACATCGGAGGACCGCGGTAATCGTTCGCTGGCCCAGGCCACATAGCCGTCGGGGCGCACCAGCACCGCGTCGGGCAGTTCGGGCCGGTTGTCGATCGCTTGCACGACGTCGCAGCCGGCGACGTCGACCGGCGCCGCGGTGACCAACACGAACTTGCCTGCCCGCAGGAGCTCATACAGTCGGGTGTTGCCGCATTTCACGTCGGCCATCCGGCGACCGACCAACCAGTCCTCACCGCGGGCGTGGGGATAGGCGATGCCGATACCGCTCAGCAACTCGGCCACGAACCGGCGGGTACGAGGTATCCGCAGCACGGTCGCGAGGACCAGAGCCCGCAGCCGCCGCGTGACCGGTGAGCCGAGCACGATCTGGTTGAACGCGTCGGTCATCTGCAGCACCCGCTCGCCGACCGGATGCCGTTCGCGTTCGTAGCTGTCCAGCAGCCACGGCGGGGCCTGCCCGCGGACCGCGGCCGCGAGCTTCCAACCCAGGTTGATGGCGTCGCCGAGCCCGGTGTTCATACCCTGCCCGCCCAGCGGGGAATGCACGTGTGCGGCGTCGCCCGCCAGGAACACCCGCCCCGACCGGTAGTGCCGGGCCTGCCGTCGTTCACTGAGGAAACGTGAGCTCCACCGCATGTCGCTCATGCCGAAGTCTTCGCCGGCGATCCGGTTGAACGCGCCGCGCATCTCGTCGAGGGTCACGGGCTCGTCCAGCGGCGCCTGCTCCCGCGACCGGTCCCAGGCGATCGCCCGGAACCAGCCGTCACCGAACGGCACGAACAGCACCACGCCGTCGGCGCTCGTCCGGCCGAACAGGGTCTCGGTGGGCTGCTCTGCCAGCCGGACATCGGCCAGCAAGATGTGGGTGGCGTATTGCTTGCCGACGAAGTCGATGCCGAGCAGCTCGCGTACCGCGCTGTGCGCGCCGTCGCAACCCACCACATAGTCGGCCCGCAGACTGTCCCCGCCGGCCAGCTCGACCGTCACGCCGTCGTCGTCCTGCTGGAGCCCGACCACTTCGGCACCACGGCGCACCGTGACGCCCAGCTGCGCGGCCCGCTCTTCCAGCACGTGCTCGGTGCCGCTCTGCGGGACGATCAACACCATGCCGAACTGCGTCGGCAACTCACGCAGGTCCAACGTGCGGCCGCCGGGCGGAGCCACGTCGTGGACCGGCACTCCGCGAGCGATCAACTCATCGACCAGCCCCCGCCCGTCGAGCAGCTCAAGGGTGCGGGCATGCACGGCGAACGCCCTGGTGATGTTGGGCGTTGAGGTGCGCTCCTCGAGCACTGTGACCGCCGCACCGCCGAGCGCGAGCTCGCAGGCCAGCATCAAACCGGTCGGCCCGGCACCGACCACCAGAACCTCACGGGTTCCCACAGGAACCGATGCTAGCGACACCCGCCCACGTAGAATGGCCGAAACCCGACGCCATTTGTGCTCGTTGATTCCGCGTCAGCGCTCAACGGTGTCCGACACCCCGACCCCAACCAGATCGGAGTGCCATGCTCGCCGTATTGGTCGCTCACGCGGTAGCCACCGCGCTTGCGCCCCTTCTGGTCGCCAGATGGGGCCGAGCGGCGTTTTATCCGCTTGCCCTCGTGCCGCTCGGATCGCTGGTGTGGGTGGCGCTGAACTGGCCCAGCCACGACCGGGTGCCCACCGTGCACATCCCGTGGCTCCCCGAATTGTCGATGGACATCACGCTGCGCTTCGACTCGCTCGCGGCAATCATGAGTGTGCTGGTGCTGGCCATCGGCGCGCTCGTCCTCTTCTATTGCGCCGACTACTTCCACCACCACGACGGGCACAAAGAGAACCGGCTGCCCAGCTTCGCCGCCGAGCTGGTCGCGTTCTCCGGAGCGATGTTCGGGCTGGTGGCCAGCGACAACATGCTGGTGCTCTACATCTTCTGGGAAACCACCACAGTGCTGTCGTTCCTGCTCGTCGGCCACTACGCCGAACGCGCCACCAGCCGCCGCGCCGCCACCCAGGCCTTACTGGTGACGACCTTCGGCGGGCTGGCCATGCTGGTCGGCATCGTGGTGCTCGGGCAGCTGGCGGGCACCTATCTGTTGTCGGAGCTGATCGCGTCCCCGCCCGGTGGCACCGCGACCGCGATCGGCGTGGCGCTGATCCTCGTCGGCGCGCTGTCCAAATCGGCGATCGTCCCGATGCACTTCTGGCTCCCCGGAGCGATGGCGGCCCCCACCCCCGTCAGTGCCTATCTGCATGCCGCCGCCATGGTGAAGGCCGGTGTCTACCTGGTGGCACGGATGACGCCGGGATTCGCCGACACCCCGCTGTGGCGACCGATGGTGATCGGTCTCGGTCTGCTCACCATGCTGCTGGCCGGCTGGCGGGCGGTGCGCGAATACGACCTCAAGTTGATCCTGGCGTTCGGCACGGTGAGCCAGCTGGGCCTGATCACCGTGATGGTCGGGGCCGGCGGCAGCGACATGATGCTCGCCGGGTTGGCCATGCTGTGCGCGCACGCGATGTTCAAGGCGGCGCTGTTCATGGTGGTCGGCGTGATCGACCACGCCACCGGGACCCGCGACATCCGCAGACTGGCGGGCCTCGGGCGGCACAACCGTCCCCTGTTCGCCATCGCCGTCGGCGCGACCGCGAGCATGGCCGCGTTGCCGCCGTTCTTCGGGTTCGTCGCCAAGGAGGCCGACCTGGAGACCGTGCTGCACAGCCCGGCGCTGGGCTCCGCGGCCCCGTGGGTGCTGACCGGCATCGTGGTGGGCTCGGTGTTCACCACGATCTACAGCCTGCGATTCCTCTGGGGCGCGTTCTCCGCCAAGGGACTGCCGCAGCCGAGCACCCGGGTCGCCGAAATGCATCGCCCCTCAACCAGTTTCCTCACCGCACCGGCCATCCTCGCCGCTGCGGGCCTGGCCTTCGGGCTGTGGCCGGCAGGCATGGACGCGGTGCTCGACGAATACGCCACCACCATGCCCGGCGGCTCGGGTTATCACCTGGCGCTGTGGCACGGGTTGGGCCTGCCGCTGCTGCTGTCGGCTGTCGTGCTCGCGGTCGGTACGGCCGCGTTCTTCGGCAGGAACCGATTGCCCCGCACGGCATCCGGCTTCCTACCGCTGGGCAACGCCGACCGCATGTACGACGCGGTGATCCGCGGACTGGACATCCTGGCGGTCCGGTTGACCGCTGTGACGCAACGCGGCTCGCTGCCTGCCACCCAGTCGGTGATCCTCTCCACGCTCGTACTGGTGCCGATCATCATGCTGGCGTTGGGCGCCCGCGACCGCCCAGACTTCGCACTGTGGGATTCCCCGATACAGGTGGTCGTCGGAGTGCTGATGCTGGCCGCCGCACTCGGCGCCGTGGTGATGCGCAACCGGCTGGCCGCCGTTCTGCTGATCGGCGTGACCGGCTACGGCTGCGGCGCGATCTTCGCCTTCCACGGCGCCCCTGACCTTGCCTTGACCCAATTCCTGGTCGAGACACTGGTTTTGGTGATCTTCCTGTTGGTGTTGCGGACCCTGCCCGCCGAGGCGGACCGGACCAACATCAACCGTCACCGGTTGCCGCGCGCCCTTCTGGCGCTGGCGGTCGGGGCCGCGGTCACCACCCTGGCGGTCTACGCGATGGCGGCGCGCACCGGCGTCGGCATCGCCGCGCTGCTACCGGACGCGGCCTATTACCGCGGACACGGGTCCAACACCGTCAACGTGCTGCTGGTCGACATCCGCGCCTGGGACACCATGGGCGAGGTCATGGTGCTGCTGGTGGCGGCGACGGGCGTGGCGTCGCTGGTGTTCCGGCACCGTCGGTTCGGCGCGGCGCCCCGCGTCAGCCAGGCCGTCGGTCAGCCCGACATCGGGCCCATCGCCGCCTACAGCCCGGCCGCGGGTGACATCACCTGGCTGCGCGGCAGCGAACTGCGCGATCCCCGGCACCGGTCGCTGGTGCTCGAGGTCGCCACGCGCGTCATCTTCCCGCTGATCATGATGTTGTCGGCATATTTCTTCTTCGCCGGGCACAACCATCCGGGCGGAGGTTTCGCCGGTGGGCTGACCGCAGGCCTGGCTCTGGTCCTGCGGTATCTGGCCGGCGGGCGCTACGAACTCGGCGAGACGCTGCCGCTGGACGCGGGCAAGATCCTGGGCACCGGACTCGCCCTGTCGGCCACGACTGCCATCACGTCGGTGGCCTTGGGCGCACCCGCGTTGTCGTCGGCCGTGGTTCAGCTCGACCTCCCGGTGTTCGGCCACGTCAAGCTGGTCACCGCACTGTTCTTCGACCTGGGGGTGTATCTCATCGTCGTCGGCCTGGTGCTCGATGTCCTGCGCAGTCTCGGCGCGCGGGTGGACAACGAGATGGCAGAGGCGGCCGGGCTCGCCAAGGCGGTGGCGCGATGACGACGTTCCTGGTTCCCCTGCTGCTCATCGGCGGCCTCACCAGCACCGGGGTCTACCTGCTGCTCGAACGCAACCTGACCCGGATGCTCCTGGGCCTGCTGTTGATCGGCAATGCCGTCAACCTGCTGATGCTGACCGTCGGCGGGGCATCGGGCAATCCGCCGATCCGCGGCAACACCAGCGACGGCGCCACCACCACGGCCGATCCGCTCGCGCAGGGCATGATCCTGACCGCCATCGTCATCAGCATGGGCATCGCGGCGTTCGTGCTGGCCCTGGCCTACCGGTCATACCGGCTGACCACTGTGGAAGAGGTCAGCAACGATCCCGAGGACACCCGGGTGTCGCAGCAGTCCGGCACAGAAGACGAGGCGGAAGACATCCCCCAGCCAACGGCCGCCCTCGATACCGACGCCCCCGACGAGCTGGACGCACTGCCCGGTTTCGAGGGCGCCAAGTGAGCGCGCAAGGCCTGATCCCGCTGCCGGTGCTGATCCCGGCGCTCGGTGCGGCCGCCACCTTGGTGGCCGGTCGTCGTCCGCGATTGCAGCGGATCATCACCCAAGTGGCGCTGGCGACGGTGGTCGCGGTGTGCGCGGCCCTGCTGTACCTGGCCGACCGCGACGGCACGCTCGTGCTGCATGTCGGCGGCTGGGCGCAGAGCGTGCCCGGCATGGGCCCGCTGGGCATCACGCTCGTGGTCGACCGGCTCTCGGCGCTGATGCTGGTGGTGTCGTCGATCGTGTTGCTGGCGGTGGTGGTCTACGCCATCGGGCAGGGTATCCGCGACGGCGACGAACGCCAACCGGTGTCCATCTTCATGCCCACTTACCTGGTGCTGTCGGCCGGTGTGTGCACGGCGTTCCTGGCCGGCGACCTGTTCAACCTGTTCGTCGGGTTCGAGGTGCTGCTGGCGGCGAGCTTCGTGCTGCTGACCATCGGCGCCAGCCCCGACCGGGTGCGGGCGGGCATCTCGTACGTGATGGTGTCGATGGTGTCGTCGCTGATCTTCCTGATCGGCATCGCGCTGATCTACGCCGCCACCGGCACCCTCAACCTGGCCGAGCTGGCGCTGCGGCTCGACGGGATATCGACCGGCACCCGCGACGCCCTGTTCGCCGTCCTGCTGGTGGCGTTCGGGATCAAGGCCGCGGTGTTCCCACTGTCGGCCTGGCTGCCCGACTCGTACCCCACCGCGCCCGCACCCGTCACGGCCGTGTTCGCCGGGTTGCTGACGAAAGTCGGCGTGTACGCCATCATCCGGGCGCACTCGCTGTTGTTCCCGGGCGGCGGACTGGATTCGGTGCTGCTGGTGGCCGGACTGCTGACGATGGTGATCGGCATCCTCGGCGCCATCGCGCAGAGCGACATCAAGCGGCTGCTGTCCTTCACGCTCGTCAGCCACATCGGCTACATGGTGTTCGGGGTCGCGCTCGGCAATCAGCTGGGAATGTCCGGGGCGATCTACTACGTCGCGCACCACATCGTCGTGCAGACGACGTTGTTCCTGGTGGTCGGTCTCATCGAACGGCAGGCCGGGGCGTCGACGCTGCAGCGGCTGGGCGGTTTGGCCGCCGCCAGCCCGGTGCTGGCCTTCGTGTTCGTCGTGCCCGCCCTCAATCTCGGTGGGATCCCGCCGTTCTCCGGATTCATCGGGAAGATCGCACTGCTGGAGGCCGGCGCCCAGAACGGGTCGGCACTGGCCTGGATCCTGGTGGCCGGCGCCGTCGTCACGAGCCTTTTGACGCTCTACGTCGTGGCCCGGGTGTGGACCAAGGCGTTCTGGCGGGCTCGCGCTGACGCGCCCGAGGGGCATCTGGCCGCGGCCGCCCCGGCGGTGTTGCTCGACGACATCGAGGACATCGAGTTCGCCGACCGGGACAGCGTGGGGCGCATGCCGATCGGGATGTTGATACCGACGGGTGCGTTGATCGCGGTGGGGCTGGCCCTGACCGTCGCCGCCGGACCGATCTTCTCCTACGCCGAGCGGTCGGCCGCCGAGGTGCTCGACCGGGGGCAGTACATCTCGGCGGTGCTGGCAGGTGGTGAGCGATGAGACACCCACTGCTGCGGCTGTGGATCCTGTGTTTCCTGATCCTGGTCTGGTGCCTGTTGTGGGGCCACTTCTCGATCGCCAACATGGCGAGCGGGCTGGTGGTGGCGCTGGTCATCACGCTGCTGCTGCCGTTGCCCGCGGTGCCGGTCGAAGGTCGGCTGCATCCTCTGTCGCTGCTGAAACTCAATGTACTGGTGGGCTATTACCTCGTGCTGTCCTCGGTGCAGGTGGCCTGGCTGGCGATCCGGCCCGGCCCGCCACCGCTGGTCGCCGTCCTGCGGGCACATTTGGCACTCAAGTCGGATCTGGTGCTGGCCCTGGCGGTCAACATCTTCAACCTCATCCCGGGCTCGATCGTGCTGGAGATCGACCAGTCGCGCCGAATGCTCTATCTGCACGTCATCGACGTGGGTTCGGAGCGGTCGGTGCAGCGGTTCTACCGTCAGGTCGAACAGGTCGAGCGGATGTTGGTGGCGGCCTTCGAACGGGATGAGGATTGGCGGCCGGCGGCGGAGCAGGGGGTGGAGCCCGCATGAAGGGCCAGCGAGGAGCGAAGGCGGATCGCGCATGAATACCGTCTGGATCATTGCCGCGGTGATGCTGTCGGCCGCCGCGGCCACCACCATGTTCCGGTTGCTGGCCGGGCCGACCACTCTGGACCGCCTCGTGGCTCTCGACACCCTGGTTGCGGTGACGATGTGTGCGATCGGCACCTGGGCGGCGTTCAGCCTGGACAGCACGGTGACCTACAGCCTCACCGCGTTGGCGTTGATCAGCTTTGTCGGCTCGGTGAGCGTGGCGCGCTTCCGCGTGCCCGACAAGGACAAGCCGCGGAACAAGCGGGGAGTGTCGTGAACGTCCTCGACATCGTCACCGCGGTCCTGATCCTGGGTGGCTCGACCCTGTCGTTGACCGCTGCGATCGGCGTGGTCCGCTTCCCGGACACGCTGTCGCGCATGCACGCCGCGAGCAAGCCGCAGGTGCTCGGACTGCTTCTGGTGCTGGCCGGCGCCGCGATCCGGCTGCGGGGCAATGCCGACGTCGGCATGGTGATCCTGACGGGTCTGTTCACCTTGATCACGGCGCCCGTAGTGGCCAATCGGGTCGGGCAACTCGCCTACCGCGAGCAGAACATCCGCGACGACCTGCTCACGCGTGACGACTTGCGCGACATCGACAGCTGAGCACCCCTGGCGAGCGAAGTTCGGGAACACTGGAAACAGTGAGCAGAACTGACGACGACACCTGGGACATCAACGAGAGCGTGGGTGCGACGGCGCTGGGCGTGGCGATGGCGCGTGCCCGCGAGACCGAGTCCGAATCTCCGCTGTTCCTCGATCCGTACGCGCAGATGTTTCTCGATGCCGCCGCCGAGCGGGGCTGGGTCCCGCCGCAGGGCGCGATGGCCGAGCGGATCAAGACCATCGGCGATTACGCCGCGTCGCGGACGAAGTGGTTCGACGAGTTCTTCATCGCCGCGGGCGCCAGCGGCGTGCGACAGGCGGTGATCCTCGCCGCGGGGCTCGATGCCCGGGCCTGGCGATTGCCGTGGGTCGGCGACAGCGTGGTCTACGAGATCGACCAGCCCAAGGTGCTGCAGTTCAAAGCCGAGGTCTTGGAGTCACACCATGCCCGGCCGGCCGCGGCGCAGGTGGCGGTCCCCGTCGACCTCCGGCGGGACTGGCCGACCGTATTGCGCCAGGCGGGGTTCGACCCGGCGCAACCCACCGCATGGTCGGTTGAGGGTCTGCTGCCCTATCTGCCGGCCACCGCGCAGGATCTGCTCTTCGAGCGGATCACCGAATTGTCGGCCCGCGACAGCCGTATCGCCGTCGAGGGCTTCAGCGCCGACTTCTTCACCGATGACTACCTGGCACGCCGCCAGGCCCGGCTGCAGCAGCTACGTGAGCAGGCCGCCGAGACGGGTCACGACATGCCCGATCCGGCCCAGCTCTGGTACCTCGAGGAGCGCGCGGACGTGGCGACGTGGCTACACGACCACTGCTGGCAGGTCTCGTCCGTGGCGGCCGACGAACTGATGGCCCGTTATCACCGGGCGCCCCTCGACGACTCCGACGACGCACGGGTGCCGTCGGTGTTCGTCGAGGGCGTCCTGAACGAGCGTCCCGAGGGCTGAGAGCCCGGAGTTACTTCGGCGTGGCCTTGACCGTCGGGGCGGCGAAAGAGGTCTCCGGCGCCGTCGGCGGCGTGGTCATGGTGACGGTGGCGCCCAGCTTCATGGCGACCTGATCGGTGGTTCCGCCCACTGTGGCCTGGGTGCCGTCGATCGCGGTGATCACACCCATCACGGCCATGGCGCCCAGACCGGCGACCGCCGCCAACTTCTTCACGCGGTGGCGCGGCTTGTCTGGCTGGTACATCTGTTCTCCTCTGGCAAACGAGCGTTTCGGGCTTCCCGACCGGAGCCCAAATGGTGACAGGGCGTCGATGAGAGAACGCTGATAAAAGCCGCGGTGAACTTTGCTCTCAGCGTTCTGTCAGCCGCCATGGAGATCGTGGACATGTGACAGCGACTCAACACGCCGCCAGACCCGTCAGCGCTGCGCTCGTCCTCCTCGCCGGATTCTTCGGCCTGGCGGCCGTCGCCTACCGGGCTCACACCGGCACCGCGCTCGACCACGCGGTGTTCGACTGGTTCGTCGGGCATCGGCAGTCCTGGCTGACCATGGTCGCCATCGCCATCACCGATATCGGCAGTCCGGGCGCCATCGTCGCCCTCGCGTTCGTCGCTGCCGCAGTGATCTGGTGGCGCACGCGGGCGACGCTCACCGCGGCCGTGGTGCTCGCCACGGTCGGGCTGCCGTCGGTGGTGAGCACCGCGACCAAACTTGTCGTCGGTTCCGACCGTCCGCCGGCCGCCACCCAACTGCTCGCCGAAACCGACCACTCATTTCCCTCGGGGCACGTCACGGGGACGGTGGCGCTGCTGGGCATCCTCGCGGTCATCGTCGGGCAACGCTGGGGCCGCACACCTGCGCTGCTGACCGGTGCCGCCCTGGCCGGATTCGTGGTGGCGGCCACCCGGCTCTATCTCGGCGTGCATTGGCTCACCGATGTCCTCGGCGGCGCGGTGCTCGGGTCCGCCGCCGTACTGCTCGGGTCGGCGTTCCTGAGCTGGCATGCGACCCTCTCGACCCCGACGCGCACTCTGGTGTCAGCTGGGCCCAAACTGTCTGGATGACGTCACGCGCCGCTACCCGCGGTTTGCGGCTCAGACCCCGTGGCTGGGGCATTGCGACCCGGTCGGCCATCGTCGCGGCCACCGTCGTGCTGGTGGTGCACATCGTCGCCGGAGCGGCGTTGATCGCGCTGCTTGGCCACTTCCTGATCTCCGAGGTCGACGACGCCGCGGCGGCGCGCCTGCACGACATCGTCAGCGGGCTGCGCTCCGAGCCGCCCAACGAGTTCGACAGCGCCCTGCTGGACACCGATCAGCGGATCATCGCGATCCAGGTGGTCTCGGACAACGACACTGTCGTCTACCGGTCGACCGACGCGCCGTCGACTCCGCTGGTCCCGATCGGCGGCATCGGCAAGACGCCGACTCAGATGTCGGACAACGCAACTCCGGACAACGACCTGCGCATCGTCGGGGAGCGCGTGCACACCTCCAGTGGCCACTACACGGTGCTGGTGGCCGGCAGCAGCGAGGTCGCCGAGACCACCGTCCAGACGGTGGCCTTCTTGCTCTGCGGCGCAGCACCTTTGGTGATCACCGTGGTCGCCATGGCCACGTATCTGTTGGTCAAGCGGTCCCTGAGGTCGGTCGACGCCATCCGCGCCAGAGTCTCCGACATCAGCACCTCGGATCTGTCCGAGCGGGTCCCGATGCCCGAGAGCCACGACGAGATCGCGGCCCTCGCCGACACCATGAACGCCATGCTGGCCCGCCTTGAGATGGGCCACAACGCGCAGCGCCAGTTCGTCGGCGACGCCTCGCACGAGCTGCGCAGCCCGCTGACCACGATCATCTCGGCACTCGACGTCGCACAGTCGCATCCCGAATTGCTCGATCAGGACATGATCGAGCAGACCCTGATCCCCGAAGCTCAGCGCATGCAGCTGCTCATCGACGATCTCCTGCTGCTGGCCCGCGCCGACGAACGCGGTCTGAAGCTGCGCAGGGAGGACGTCGATCTGGAGGCGATCGCCATCGCCGAGGCCGACCGGCTGTGTCGCGAAACCACTCTCGCGATACACCGCGACATCACGCCGGCACACCTGCGCGGTGATTCCCGGGCGCTGCTGCGGTTGTTGCGCAATCTCACCGACAATGCGGCCCGCCATGCTGATTCACGCATCGACATCACGCTCAGCGAGCACGACGGCAGCATCCTGCTCGCGGTCGCCGACGACGGACCGGGAATCCCGGCGAAAGACCGGCTCCGGGTGTTCGACCGCTTCGTCCGACTGGACTCCGACCGGGCCCGCAGCGGCGGCGGCACCGGACTCGGACTGTCGATCGTCGCCGAAATCGTTGCGGCACATGATGGCAGCATCAACATGACCGATCGACCCGGCGGCGGGACCGCCGTGCGCGTTCAGTTCCCGTCGGGCACTTCGCCGGACTCCAGCCGGTAACCCACACCGCGCACGGTGCCGATCGTGTTGGTGCCGAAGGGCGCATCGATCTTCCGGCGGACGTAGCGCACATACACCTCGACGACGTTGTGCGGCCCGGAATAGTGGGCGTCCCATACGTTGCGAAGGATGTCGGACTTGGCGACGACGGTGTCCTTGTTACGCATCAAGTACTCCAGCAGACCGAATTCCCTGCGCGTCAACTCGATTGGCACGCCGTCGCGGGAAACGGTCTTGCGGGCGGGGTCCAGCGACAAGGTCCCCGCCGTCATGACCACCGGGCGCTCCGGGGCACAGCGACGCTGCAGGGCACGCAGTCGCGCGGCCAGCACGTTGAACTTGAACGGTTTGGTGAGATAGTCGTCGGCGCCGAGGTCCAGGGCGTCGGTCTCGTCGAATTCACCGTCCTTGGCGGTCAGCATCAACACCGGGGTCCACACCTGCTCGGCCCTGATGCGGCGCAGCACCTCGTACCCACTCATCCCGGGCAACATGATGTCGAGCACGATGACGTCGAAATCGTCTTCGACCGCGTGGTGCACAGCGTCGACACCATTGTCGACGGCAACCACCACCCAGCCTTCTGCCCGCAGCCCCAAGCTCAGCGTCTTGGTGAGCCGTGGCTCGTCGTCGACGATCAAAACCCGCATCTCGGCGTCAATCCTGCTACTCGGACAGTTGAAACTCCACCATGGCCGTCACCGTGTCGACGGCTTCACTCAGCGCATCCAACCGGGCCGCGGCACTCGGCGCGCACAACACCGAATACCGGTCGGCCTGCCCCATCGGCACCCGGGCGGCCAGTGCATACAACGGATCGATCGGGTCGGCCGCCGCGGCGGTGACGATGTCGCGGCTGTGGAACGCGACGCCCCGCGCCTCGCCGATCAAGTCGAACAGTGCCACCATGCGGTCCTGCACGTCGGCCAGCAACGACGCGTCGGCAGTGCCGGGCTCGTCGTCCCAGACTTCGATCTCGGCGCGCGGGTACGGATCGTCGTCCAGCCAGCGCAACACTCGGATACGTTCGGCCATAACACATCTGAGCCGGTAGCGGTCCACGCCGAAGTTCTGGCAGTCGACGATACGGGCCAGCGCGCCCACGTCGCACCGCTGGTCGCCACCGCCGACCTCACGGCCGGCCGAGATCAGCACGACGCCGAACGCCGGCTCGGTCATGGCCATGCAGTCGCTCACCAGCGCGACGTAGCGGGGTTCGAAGATGCGCAGCGGCAGTTCCTCACCCGGCAGCATCGCCACCTCGAGAGGAAACATCGGTGTCGCGGTCACGGGTCAGCCGGGAACTTTCTTGCTGATCGCCTGCACCACCGTGGCGCCGGGGTCGGCGAGCACGCAGATCGCCCCGATGAAACTCACCCAGAGAAACGGGTTCTTCTTCAGTCCCGGGTAGCCGTTGTCGCCGAGAAGCTGGACCATGCCCATCTTGGTCGGGTCGTCGAATGCCGCATACTCGTCGCACGTCGTGGACATGCCGTTCGGTGGCGGCGTGCTGTCACCGCTGCTGCTCGGGGTCCGCGACGGCGTGAGCCGTGGGCTGGACGTCGTGGTCGTCGTAGTCGTTGTGGTGGTCGTGATCCCGGTCTGATCCGGGTCGGCCATCGGCGAGCCGGCGGTGACATCGGTGCAGCCGGCGAGGCAGATGGCCGCAGTGGCGATCACAGCCGTCATCGAACGCTGCATCAGCTCACCCTATAGCTCAAGCTCGCCGATCAAGGCGTCGACGACCTCACGCAGGTCGCCGTCGTTCTCCTCGGCGACCCGGCGCTGCCGTTGATACGACGCCCCTGAGTGGTAGATGTCGGCGACCGCGGCCAATTCATCGCTGCATTTCAGGGATTTGGCCACCGGCTCCAGCCGGTTGAGCAGCTCGTCGAGATCCTCGGTGACCAGCCGCTCGTTACTGTCGGCGTCGAGGATGATCACCGCGTCGAGCCCGTACCGCGCTGCGCGCCACTTGTTTTCCTGCACATGCCACGGCGGCATGGTGGGCAGCAGCTCGCCCGCGTCGAGCCGACGGTCCAGGTCGACGACCAGGCAATGCGTCAGGGCCACCAGGGCCCTGAGCTCGCGGAGGTTGGACACGCCGTCGAAGATGCGTACCTCCACGGTGCCCAGCTGAGGTGACGGCCTGATGTCCCAACGGATTTCGTTGAGGTGGTCGATGATGCCGGTCTTCTTCTGGTCGTGCACGAAGCCCTCGAACTCGGGCCACGACTGGAATTGGAACGGCAGACCTGCCGTCGGCAACTGCTGGAACATCATCGCGCGGTTGCTCGCGTAGCCGGTGTCCTCCCCTTCCCAGAACGGAGAGGACGCCGACAGCGCCAGCAGGTGCGGATACTGGTTGAGCAGTGACGAGATGATCGGCATCACCTTGTGCGCCGAGGAGACACCGACGTGCACATGCACGCCCCAGATCAGCATCTGGCGTCCCCACCACTGGGTTCGCTTGATCAGCTCGGCGTACCGCGGCGCGTCGGTGAGCTGCTGCGTCGACCATTTCGCGAACGGATGGGTGCCCGCGCAGAACAACTCCATGCCGCGCGACTCGACGATGCGCCGCACGGAGCCAAGGGTGCCGCGCAAGTCGTCCATCGCCTCCGCGGTGTTCTCACACACCCCGGTGACGATCTCGACGGTGTTGCGCAGCAACTCCTTGTGTACGTGCGGGTTGTCGCCGAGGTCGGCGATCACTGCGGCGGCCTCGTTGCTCAGTTCCCGGCTGCCGGCGTCGACGAGCGCGAACTCCCACTCCACCCCGAGCGTGGGCCGGGGTGAGCCGGCAAAATCGATGCGGCTGTTAGCCGGTACCGATGACACCGCAGGCCACGCGCTTGCCAGCGTCGCCGGTGGCCATGGTGGCCTCATCGGGGCCGGGGGCGCCACCGTTGATCTGCTGGTAGCGCTCCGGCGGGATGTTGGCGAAGTTGTCGGACTTCTCGTGGATGATGATGGCCGTCTTGGCACCGCCTTGCAGGTCGGCGGCGGTGAACGCGTCGGTGGTGGTCACGAGCTTGCCCGAACCGTCGGCACGTACCTGCAGCGAGCTCAGGTCGCCGCTGGCGGGGTGCGCGGTGTGCCCGGCCACCTGGAAATGTCCACCTGCGGAGTTGAAGTCGCCAGGGGCGCCACCGGTCGGGGCGACCGAGTTGGCCTCACACTTGCCCACGGAGTGGATGTGCAGGCCGTGGAATCCGGGGGCCAGCTTCCCGGGCGCGGTGGTCTCGACGGTGACGGTGGCGAAGCCGTCGGCGAACTGGAATTCCGCGGTGGCCACGGACGTGCCGTCGGCGGTCTTCAGGTCTGCGGTCAGGGTCTCGCCTGCGCTCTGCGTGCCGGTGGCCCCGGTGTTCCCGTGCCCGCCGCCGTGCTCACCGGGAGCCGCAGACGGGGACGGTGATCCGGTCCAGATCGACGGAGTGGTACCCGGCGTGTCGGACGGCACCTGACCAGGCGGGCTGCAGGCGCTCAGCGCGACAACGGGGGCGGCGAACAGGACAGCGACACTGACGGGCTTCAGCATGGGCAAAAGCCTAGCCGGTGACAACCACGATCACGCCCGGTGGTTGCTCGTTGAGTTCAGCGCGTCGAGGTTCGACCGGAGCATTGAGCAATTTGCCCACCTCATCAGCGGCTTCCTTCTCTCCGGGGGTGTCACCGAAGAACACTGTCGTGGCGGTGACGCCGTCCAACGTGAGGTTGCCGGTCTCGGTGACGTGCCAGTGCGCCTCGCGCAACCGGTTGGCGGTGCCTTCGGCGGCACCTGAGACATCGGAGATGTTGTAGACGCGGACATCTGTCTTGGCAGGGTCCGGCGCAGCCTTGGGGGCCGCGGACGTGGCGGTGGTCGTGGTGGTCGTCGTCGAAGACACGGTGGAGGTGTCCCCCGAGGAGTCGTCGCCTGAGCCGATCGCCTGGAATCCGACCAACAGGAAAACCACCCCGAGGAACAGCAGCACCATCACCATGGCACGCAGGGGTAGCCCGGAGGATTCTCGCTGATTCATCGGATCCACTGTATCGAGCGAATTGCCCGACCCGTCACCGGCGCAGGCCTACGTGACGTCGAAGCCGAGCCGCCGCGCCGCCCGGGCCTTCTGCCGACTGGCCCTCAACCGGCGTAGCCGCTTGACCAGCATGGGATCGGCGGCCAATGCCTCCGGACGGTCCACCAGTGCGTTGAGCACCTGGTAGTACCGCGTTGCCGACATGGAGAACAGCTCTTTGATCGCGTCTTCCTTGCTGCCCGCGTACTTCCACCATTGGCGTTCGAACGCCAAAATATCGTGTTCGCGTCGGGTGAGCCCGTCGGTCAGATCAGAGTCATCCCCGGATCGCTCAGTCCGCGCCATGGCGCCGTCCATATTGCTCCCTTGGACCCTTCCGACACTCGAGAAATGACATCGCTGTGGTTCGGCGATTATTCAACCACGGCTTGCTGGCTTGACGTGACACATCAGCCCGCGAGTCGGGTGGGAAGCATTTCCGCCTAAGCTTCCCCCGTGGCTGTCGTACCGATTCGCATTGTCGGAGATCCCGTGTTGCATACGCCGACCGAGCCGGTGCCCGTCGGACCGGACGGAACACTCCCGGCTGATCTCGCCGAATTGATCCAGACCATGTACGACACGATGGACGCCGCCAACGGGGTTGGCTTGGCCGCCAACCAGATCGGCGTCGCCAAGCGGTTGTTCGTCTATGACTGCGCCGACACCCGAACCCGTACCAACCGCCGCCGCGGCGTGATCATCAACCCGGTGCTCGAGACCTCCGAGATTCCCGAGACCATGCCCGACCCGGACAACGACGACGAAGGTTGCCTCTCGGTGCCGGGTGAGCAATTCCCCACCGGCCGCGCCGACTGGGCCCGCGTCACAGGACTGGATGCGGACGGTAACTCCATCACATTGGAGGGCACCGATTTGTTTGCCCGCATGCTGCAGCACGAGACCGGTCACCTCGACGGATTCCTCTATATCGACAAGCTGGTGGGCCGTCACGCGCGGGCCGCCAAACGTGCGGTGAAGCGCAATCATTGGGGCGTGCCGGGCCTGTCCTGGATGCCCGGCGAGGATGCCGACCCGTTCGGGCATTGATGCCAGCGCTGCCGACCCCGGGCACGCGGGTCAGCCTGCGGTACCGCCTACCTGCGGGTTCGGCCAAACCGCTGACCGACGTCGTCGGTCACGTGGAGCAGGTCGAGCCGACCGTGCTGGTGCGCACCAAATCCGGCGAACTCGTCGACATCGACCCCGGCGACATTGTGAGCGTGCGGGAGTTGTCGTACGCCCCGGTGCGGGCCTCGGAGATCCGGGCCCTGGAGCACGCGGCCGCGTGCGCGTGGCCGGGCACCGAGCAACACTGGCACCGCGGCTGGCTCCTGCGCGCCGCCGGCGGCGTCACCAGCCGCGCCAATTCGGCTGTCCCGCTGGACATGTCGGCGCAGATAGCCGACCTTCCCGCCATCGTGGACTGGTATCGCGAGCGGGGCCTGACACCCTGGTTGGCGCTGCCCGAGCGGCTGCTGCCGATCCGGACTCCGGGCGTCAAGGCGACCCGCGTCATGGTGCGCCCGCTGGACACGCCGACCACAGCGCCACCGGCCGTCTCGCTGGCGCCCCGGCCCGACGCGACGTGGCTGGCCGGCTATCGGCGTGAGGTGCCCGTCGACGTGCTGACCGCCGTGGTCGACGGCGAGCTGATCTTCGCGTCCATGGCAGACCGGGCGGTCGGCCGCGGCGCGGTCACCGCTACTCCCGACGGCACCCGATGGCTCGGCATCTCGTCGATCCGGACGGCCGAAGGCAGCCGCAGGCAGGGGCACGCCCGCGCACTGTGCGAGGCGCTGCTCGCGTGGGGCGCCGCGGCGGGGGCGCAACACGCCTACGTCCAGGTCGAGGTCTACAACGACCCCGCCATTGCGCTCTACACCTTGATGGGTTTCCGACTGCACCACCACAGCCGCTACGTCGACGCCCGTACGCTCTAACCCCATGCGCCTGGCCACCTGGAACGTCAACTCCATCCGCACCCGGGTCGACCGCGTCACCGACTGGTTGTCGCGTGCGGATGTCGACGTGCTGGCGATGCAGGAGACCAAGTGCACCGACGAGCAGTTCCCCACCATGCCGTTCGCCGCGCTGGGCTACGAGGTCGCCCACGTCGGGCTCAACCAGTGGAACGGGGTGGCCATCGCGTCGCGAATCGGCCTTGAGGACGTGCAGATCGGCTTCGACGGACAGCCGACCTGGAGCAGCAAGCCCGAAGAGGAGGCGACCGCCGAGGCCCGCGCACTGGGCGCGACGTGCGGCGGTGTGCGGGTGTGGAGCCTGTACGTGCCCAACGGCCGCACGCTGGCCGATCCGCATTACACCTACAAACTGGATTGGCTTGCCGCCCTTCGCGATACCGCGGCAGGCTGGTTGCGTGACGACCCGCAGATGCCGATCGCCCTGGTCGGCGACTGGAACATAGCTCCCACCGACGAGGATGTCTGGGACATGGCCAGATTCGACGGCAGCACGCATGTCTCCGCGCCCGAGCGGGCCGCCTTCCAGGCCATCAACGACGCCCAATTCACCGATGTGGTGCGGCCTTTCACACCCGGGCCGGGCATCTACACGTACTGGGACTACACCCAGCTGGCATTCCAGAAACGCCGCGGCATGCGAATCGACTTCATCCTCGGCTCCCCCGGCCTGGCCTCCCGCGTCACCCATGCCGAGATCGTGAAGGACGAGCGGCGGCCCAAGAAGGGCACCACCGCGCCCAGTGACCATGCACCGGTCGTCGTCGAGCTGAGCTGAGCCCCCATCCGTTGCCTCTGTGTCCACGGCGCCAAGGTCCGAGTGAGCCACGCCCTGGACGCAGAATCACCGCACGGCCGGCACGCTGCGGACGGTTAGCATTGGCCCGACGGGAGGGGCCAGATGACAAACAGGTGGAGCGCGGTGTCCACATCGCCGACCTTGCCCGTGCACCACGCCCCGGCCGACGGGCTCACTGCCGCGGACCTGTTCACCCCGCCGGTCGCCGCGACGGTCACGCTCGACGAGAAGCTGCGCCAGGCCTACTTCTGGCTGATCAACAAGGCCGTCATCTCCCCGTTCTACGACGTCGAATTCGGCTCGGACACCACGGTCAACTATCCGCTCGGCGATGCCGGCGCCGCCCTGAGCCTGCCCAAGCAACCGGCGTACTCGTCCAATGTCCTTGTGCCACTGCTGACTTTCGCCGTGGGCGGCAGATGCCTGCTGATCGGTGGCCCGGGGCGCGGCAAGACCACCCTTGCGGTGCTGATGGGCGTCCTCGCCGGGTCAGCCCCCGCCGATGTGCGCCGCCACGTTCAGCAGGGCCAACCACAATTGACCGTGGGTGACCTGGTCGGGATTCCGCTGCCGCGTGATCTGGTGCAGGCCGGCAGCCTTGCCGAGATCACCATCGCCTGGAAGAGCTGGCTGACCGCGCCGGTCAAGATCGTCGACGAGTACAACCGGATTCCGACCAAGACCCAGTCCGCGCTGCTGACCATGGTCGCCGAGGGCTACGTCGAGAGTCACGATCAGATGCAGGTCACCGCACCCGAAAACGGGGTGCAGAGCTGGTTTTTCACCGCCAACGACGACGGCGGTGGCGGCACCTTCCCGGTGATCCAGGCGCTGCGCGACCGGATCGACGTGACGGTGCAGGCCTTCGGATTCAACAGCCGGTTCCTCGACGAGCTGGTGACCCGGGTGGAAGCCGGTGACCGCCCCGAGGACAACGTGCCCGCCGAGTTGGTGTTCACCGCCGCCGAGCAGGCCGCGATGGTCGAGCAGATCCGCGCGATCCCGGTGCCCACCGAGGTGCGCCGCCGCGTGGAGTTCTTCGTCAGCCACTTCGAATTCGTCCAGCACGGCGGCCGCCGTTTCGAGTACCGCACCAAGGATGTGGTGGCCACCGCCGGTCTTGAGGTCGAGCAGATCATCGACGCCAACTCGGGTGCCGATCTGCAGGTCGATCTCGGCGCACAGACGGTCAACGGGGTGTCGGTGCGCTCGCTGCAGAACCTGGTGCTCTACGCCAAGGCACTGGCCTGGTTCCGCGGCAACGACACCGTCACGCTCGAGGATGTCCGGGCGATGGTGCCGTTCGCCTTGCGCGGCAAGCTGTTACCGAACCCCGCTCATCCGCGATTCGACACCGGCGCGGACCGGGAACTGGCGTCGGACCCGGCGAGCTGGCTGACCGATCTGTTCGACGCGTCCTGCCGGCAGTTCGTCGCGCTGGCCCGCGACGACGAGGATCCGGTGGCCGAGCTGCTCGCCCAGTTCGGCCGTGGCCTCGATGGCGTGGACGCGCTCGAGGTGTCGCGGCGCCTCACCTCGATCGAGGCCAGGATCTCGGCGGTCTCGGGTGTCGGCAAGATCTACGGCCGGGATTTCGATGACCTGGTCGCGCTCAAGTATCTCTACCAGCGGTATTCGAACTACCTGCACTGGCTGGAGAGCGGCACGTGATTGCCCGGGCCTACCACCAAGTCAACCTCGACGCGCCCGCGGCAGTCGACCTGCCCACGGTGCCCGGGCTCGATCTGGCGCTGTCGGCCGACAACGTGGCCCGCTTCGGCGGTGACCCGCACCGCTACCGCCAAGCGCTGCACGGCATCTCGGCGCCGGCCGACGCGATGGTCAACGTCGCCGCGGTCGCGGCCTGGCGGTCGGGGGTGCTGGGTATCCGCGCCGACGCGCTGGCCCGATTACAGCTGCTGCCCATCGATGTCGCTGCCTCGGTACTGGGCCTTCCCGCCGACGCGGTGGTGCCCTTCACCGATGGGCAGGCGGTGGACCGCTTCTACTGGCCGTTGCGCCCGCAGGGCCAATTGATCGCCCGGATCGGCGGTTTCACCGGACTCGGCGGCGCGTGGGACCACCCGCCCACCAATCCGGCGTGCCACGGCCCGGGACGATGGTCCGTCGGTGTCGGCGACCAGCGCCGGCAGATCGACGCCGACGTTTTCGGCCACGTGCTGTCCTACGCCCCCACCGACACCGCGCCCGACGACGGGCCCCGGACCGCGCAACTGGTGGTCCGTCGGACCTCGTATCTGGCCGAGATCTGGCCGGCATGACCGGCCGGGCACCGACCGACACCGAACTGGTGACCTGGCGGGCCGCACTGCAGCTGTGGGGTGTGCAACTGCATCTGCCGAACATGGTGCGCGACAGTGCAACCGGAACCTTCGCGTGGTTCTCGTTCCCGCCGTCGATCTCGATCGACGTCGACGAGCTCGCCCGCCACGGCGCGCAGCACCATCTGGTCAGCGTCTTCGCGCACGAGATCGGCCATCACGTGCTGTCTCCGAGCACCCGCATCGTGTCGTTCAAGCTGCTGCAGCAGATGGCCCGGGCCATCGTGGCGAGCGATCCGCGCCGAACCATCCCCGTCACCACCACGGCGCAGAAGCTCTCCAACCTGTGGTCGGACATGCTCATCAACGATCGGGTGGTGCGGATGCAGCGCAGGCGCCATCCCGGCACCGAACCGGACATGATCGCGTTGTGGCGTACCCTCGCGGCCGGAGACCCGGTGTCGAACGCGTTTTGGTGGGTTTTGATGCGGGCCTATGAGTTGCTGTGGTCACTGCCGTCGAACACGTTGTGTCCCAATGATCCTCCCGTGGTGCCCGAAGCCGTCCGCGACGAAGCGCGAGCCCGCCAGCACATCGACCCGGCCACCCTCGACGTGTCGATGGTCCGCGAGGACCTCCAGGAGAAGGAACGTGCCCACCGGGCCGCGGCCCTGCGGGTGCAGGCCCTGCAGGACGAGCTCCTGCTCAGCCAGCCCGTGCAGCCGGTCGCCGACGCCGAATACGTCGCGAACGCGATCCGTACGTTCGGGGCCGACCCGGTGGGCGGTGCCCTGACGTTCGGCATGGTGCTGGTGCCCTACCTGGTACTGGACTCCATCATCTCCGGGGCCACAGAAGTTTCGGGTGGCGGTTGCGCCGAGGTGGGCGGATCGCCCGCCACCGCAGTCGAGCTCGCCGAGGTGCTGGCCGATCCGCGGCTCAACGAGACCCCGGTGCACCCCGCGACCGCCGCCGTCGGAGTCCCGCTGCAGGACCCGGCACCGGGCCAACAATACGGTGTCGCACAGACATTGGCGCTGTTCGCCGGGTCTGATCCGAACGCGGTGATGCTCGCCTGGTACGAGGCGCAGGCGCGACCGTGGGTGTCTCCGCTGCGACAAAGGGGCCGCGGTATCGCCACTGCGGGCATCCCGGGGCCGCTGGAGACGTGGGAACTCGACGACGAGGTCGCCGACATCGACTGGCCGGCAACCCTTGCCACCAATCCGGTGGTGGTGCCCGGGGTGACGACGCGGCGGCGCACGCACCTGCCCGACGATCCAGCGCTCACCACCGAAGCGGTCACGCTGGATCTGTACATCGATTCATCGGCCTCGATGCCGAACCCCCAGCGGGGCTCGCCGGCGGTGCTTGCCGGCATGATCCTGATTCTTTCGGTGCTCAAAGGTGGTGGGCGGGTGCGGGTCACGTCGTGGTCGGGCCCGGGTCAGGTGGCAGGTGACAGCGCGTTCACCCGCGACCGGCTGGAGATCATGCGGCAGCTGACCACGTTCTTCTGTGGCGGCACGTCGTTTCCGCTCGACCTGCTGGCCGACCGGTATCCGGCCGGCGGACGGGACCGTGACGAGCTGCGCCATCTGGTGGTGTTGTCCGACGACGGTCTGGCCTCGCTCTTCGGCGCCGGCCAGGAGGAGTACGCCGAGGTGGCAGCCACCGTGCGGCGCCATCTCGACACCGCCACTCTGCTGGTCCAGGACCGATCTCGTTCGGTGGCGGGCCCGGCGGCGGAGGCCGGCTACGCCGTCGATTATCTGGACACCATGTCCGACGCCCCGCCGGTCTGCGCGAGGTTGGCCGCCCACATCGCAGGATATCGACGGGAAGTGTTGCATGGCTGACCAATTGGCGAACTGGTTCGCCGAGGGCTTGGACGAACACGCGGTGTGGTCGCGGCTGCGACCCGGCCCGCCTGTCGACGAGGTTGCCGCGCGGCTGGCGAGCACACCACAACCGTTCCTCGCCGACACCGTCGATGTGGTGGCACTCGCGTGCGACGTGTTCAACCACACCGGGTGCGCGGCGGCCGCCCAGCGCATCGTCGAGCAGGGTGCCCCGGCCTCGCAGCGCGGCGCGGCGATGGGCCTGTGGTTGTTCGCCAGCGCGGATCTCATCGGCCCGTTCAGCGTGCCGCTCGACGAACCCCTGGCAGCACGCGCCCTGCTGGCGTTGGCTTTTCGGGTGGCACCGCTGGTCGACCCCGGCCGCTGGCTCAGCGATGCGGAACGCCGCGACGAGGTGGTGCGGACATTCCTGCTGTGGGATGGTCTACTGCCCCACGGGGAGGACGCCACGCAGGCCCGGTCGTTGTTCGAAATGCGTGATTCGGTGCGGCGCGAGGGTGCGCTGGCTCAGGCCCTGGCTGATCACGAGCATCGCATGGCGGTGCAACGCCGGCTGGCCGATGCTCAGGCCAAAGAAGCTGCGGCGCGGTACAACAGTGAGTGACGACCCGCTACGCCTCGACGATTACGTCCCGTTCGGCCAGGTGGCGCTGACCGATGAGCAGCGCTGGCCCGGTCTCTCGGCCGCCGGGCGGCAACGGCTCGCCGAGCTGGAACAGCACCACCTGGCACCGGCATGGTGTCACCGCGCCGGCCACCGACTCACACCCGACCAACAACAGGCCACCACACATCAACTGCTCCTTGATGATTGGCTTACCCAACAGCTCTCGTTGGCCCGCACACTGCCCGCGTACCGCGGCCATACGGGCCCGCTGGACAACCTCACCGACTTCCCGCTGATCGGGCGCGAGGATCTGGTCGGGGACATCGCGGCGTTCGTCCCGCCCGGCGCCGACCTGAACCGCATGCTGCACGGCACTAGTTCGGGCAGCACCGGTGCGGCACTGGTGATGCCCGACGACCCGGACGAGCTGGCCCGCGGATTCCACTGGTTGCGCGGGTTGGTGGGCACGCACTGGGAACCAGTGGCGCATCGGGTCGCGTTGGTGCAGACGGTTTTTCAGCGGCAGGCGTTCACCTATGCCTCGGTGCTGCCCGGGTTCGGTGAGGCGTTGATGGCCCGGCTCAACCTGCATCCCGCCACGTGGGCGGGCGGCGGCCCGCAGCGCGACGAATTTCTGCGGCACACCGATCCCCAGGTGATCAGCGGGACACCCACGTCGCTGGAGGTGCTGCTGGAACCGGGCCTGGCCCGGACGTTGCGCCCCCTGGCGCTGATCTCGGGGGCGATGACGCTCACGGCCCCGCTACGGCAGGCACTGCAGGCTGCCTACGCCTGTCCGGTGCTCGACATCTACGGGCTGCACGAGACGCGACCCATCGCGGTCAGCGACGACGGCGGACCATTCGTGGTCGCCGAACGCCGGGTGCACGTCGAGGTCCTGGCGGGCGAGGTCGTCGTGACGTGCGGCGAGAACCAGTTCCTGCCACTGGTGCGGTATCGCACCGGCGATTACGCACGGTTGGTCACGCATCGTGATCGGCCCGCGCTGGCCGACCTGGAAGGCAGGGAGGCAACGGTTTTCACCACGACGACGGGCGCAGCTGTGCCGTGCGTCGACCTCACCCAGCAGTTGCAGGCCGCAGGCGCCCGCGGCTGGAGCGTCGAACAGGATGCGGCCGGGCACATCTCGGCGGTGATCGCGTCCGGTGACCGGCAGCGGGTCTGCGAGGCACTGGCCCTGCTGTTGGGACGCCCGGTCGAGGTGACCCGGGTGGCGACGCTGGCCGAACTGGGACCGGGCAAGCCTCGGCGTTACTCCTCGGCTACTTCGCCGACGAAGTGATGAGTTCCACCGCTTCTGGCACGCTGTCGATGCAATGAAGCAGGGCGAGGTCCGATTCGTCGATCTTCGCGCCGGGCAGGACCGTGTTGCGAATCCAGTCGATCAGGCCCGACCAGTAGTCCACGCCCAGCAGGATGATCGGGAACTTGGTGACCTTGTGGGTCTGGACGAGGGTCAGGGATTCGAACAGTTCGTCGAGCGTGCCGAATCCGCCCGGCAGGCAGACAAACGACAAACGCCTGCGCGTACTTGACGAACATGGTCTTGCGCACGAAGAAGTAGCGGAAGTTGATGCCGAGATCGACCCACTCGTTGAGGCGCTGCTCGAAGGGCAGTTCGATGCCGAGGCCGATCGAGTAGCCGCCGGACTCGCTGGCTCCGCGGTTGACCGCCTCCATCGCGCCGGGCCCGCCGCCGGTGATCACCGCGTAGCCCGCCTGCACCAACGCGGCACCCAGTTCGCGCCCCAACCGGTACTCGGGTGAGCCGGGCTCGGTTCGGGCCGACCCGAAAACAGTGACGGCCTTGGGTATTTCGGCGAGGGCGTCGAAACCCTCGACGAATTCACCCTGGATGCGCAGCACCCGCCACGGATCGGTGTGCAGCCACTGGGTGTCGTCGTGTCGATCCAACAGCCGCTGGTCGGCGGTGGTGGTGGCGCACCGGTCCCGGCGCAGCTGCACCGAACCGCGGATCTGAAACTCGCTCTGGTCGATCTCGGTCACGTTTGCCAGCGTATGCGCAGGCGGGCCCGGTCAGGCCGCGTTGTCGGCTCCCGACTCAGGCCGCGTTGTCGGCTCCCGACTCAGGCCGCGTTGTCGGCTCCCGCCTCGGTCCCATACCGGCCCGCGCTGAACATCGACGCGATCGCACCGAGCACCATCATCACCGCCGCCGCGATGAACACCACCACCAGTCCCGAATGGAAGGGCTCGGTGATGAGCTGCGGGAAGAACTGCTGCCCGGTCAGCACCTCGGCGTTGACCCCCGGTTGCTGCAGGGCGTGCGAGGGGCCCAACAACTCGGCGATCGGGTTGTAGCCGAGGAATGCCGCGAACAGGCTGCCGACCGGTGGAAGCTGCGCGACGTCTTGGGCCACCGCCGCGGAGACACCCTGCTGCTCAAGGCCGCTCGACATCGCAGTGGGCAGAGTTCCGGCGAGCCCGACGATCATCAGTGAGAAAAAGATGCCGATGGACAGTGACGAGCCCGCGTTGAAGAACGTCGCGCGCACACCGGAGGCCGCGCCGCGCTCGGCGGCAGGCACCGCCGACATGATGGCGGCCGTGTTAGGTGCGGTGAAGATGCCGCCGCCCAGACCGTTGAAGAACACCAGCGCGGCGAACAACCAGTAGTTGAAGTCGACCGGAATCATCACCAGCGCCACGAATGTCACCGCCATCAGCAGCATGCCGCCGACCGTGAACGGCCGCGCTCCGTAGCGGTCGGACAGGGTCCCGGCCAGCGGACCGGACACCAGGAATCCGATGGTCATCGGCAGCATGTAGATGCCTGCCCACAGCGGGGTGGACTCGAAGCTGTAGCCGTGCAGGGGCAGCCAGATGCCCTGCAGCCAAATGATCAACATGAACTGCAGGCCGCCGCGGCCCACCGAGCTCATCAGCCCGGCGAGGTTGCCCATCCCGAATGCGGTGCTGCGGAACAGCCGGATGTTCATCATCGGATGAGCGACGCGCAGTTCGATGACGCAGAACGCGACCAGCATCAGGAGACCGGCGATGATGGCGCCGAGCACCCACGGGTTCAGCCATCCGGTGGTGGAGCCGCCGTAGGGCTGGATGCCGTAGGTGATGCCGGTGAGCAGGACGGTCAGCCCGATGCCGAAGGTCAGCGTGCCCGCCCAGTCCAGCCGGCCCGGGCTACGGGTGCCCAGTTCACGTAGCGAGCGGTAGCTCCAGACGGTGCCGAGGATGCCGACGGGCACGCCGACCCAGAAGATGGCCCGCCAGTCCCATTCGGACAGCACGCCACCGATCAGCAGGCCCAGGAAGGAGCCCGCGACAGCGGACACCATGTTGACGCCGAGGGCCATGCCGCGCTGGTTGGCCGGGAACGCGTCGGTGAGGATCGCCGATGACGCCGCCATCAGCATCGCGCCGCCGACGCCCTGCACCACGCGCCAGCCGATCAGCCACACCGCGCCGCCGCCGAGATGGAACGGATCCACCGAGAGCGCGATGGCCGCGACGGTGAACACCACGAAGCCCAGGTTGTAGATGCGGACCCGGCCGTACATGTCGCCGAGCCGGCCGAACAGCACCACCAGCACGGCCGTCACCACGAGGTAGCCCATGAGCATCCACAGCAGGTAACTGACGTTTGCCGGGGCCAGCGGGTTGAGCCCGATCCCTCGGAAGATCGCGGGCAGGGAGATCAGCACGATCGAGGCGTTGATGGTCGCCATCAAGGTGCCCAGCGTCGTGTTGGACAGCGCGATCCACTTGTAGAACGGGTGGTCGTGGTCCATACGGATCCGTCGGCGCGCCGTCTCCAGGGCCGCCGCGTCCGTGTTGGCACCGGTCAGCGTGGACTCGTTCTCAGTCGTCGTCTCAGTCGTCATCAATCTTCTTCGTCGTAGTCATCGTCGGTTCGTGAACCGCCCAGAACGTATATATTAGCTATGTAAATCAACGGACGGCAATTCCAGTGCAGTCCCACTCGTTGCTGCCAATCTCCTGAGAACCGCACCGCTGTTCCCCACCGCGAGGCATCTGCGCTAGGTTGGTACCCGCACAATTCAAATCCACACGGGAGTGCACGCCGAGTGCGCTGAGAGGACGGGTAGGCCCGTCGACCGTTGAACCTGACCGGGTAATGCCGGCGTAGGGAGATGTCTTCATGACTGACGTTTTTGTCGATCCGTCTGTGACCACCGGCCCCATCACCGGAAGCAGCAAGGTCTACCGCGAGATCGACGGCGTGCGGGTGCCGTTCCGCCGGGTCAATCTCACCAACGGTGAGCATCTCGACCTGTACGACACCTCCGGGCCGTACACCGATGACGATGCGGTGATCGACCTGACCGCGGGTCTTCGCCCGCGTTCCAACGTCATCCGCGACCGCGGCACCCAGCTGCAGCGGGCCCGGGCCGGGGAGATCACCGCCGAGATGGCCTTTATCGCTGCCCGCGAAGGGGTTTCAGCCGAGCTGGTGCGTGACGAGGTGGCCCGCGGCCGCGCCGTCATCCCCGCCAACCACAATCACCCGGAGAGCGAGCCGATGATCATCGGCAAGGCCTTCGGCGTGAAAGTCAATGCCAATATCGGTAATTCGGCCGTGACCTCGTCCATCGGCGAGGAGGTCGACAAGATGGTGTGGGCCACCCGCTGGGGTGCGGACACCATCATGGATCTGTCCACCGGCCGCAACATCCACGAGACCCGCGAGTGGATCCTGCGCAACTCCCCCGTGCCGGTCGGCACCGTGCCGATCTACCAGGCACTGGAGAAGACCAACGGCGATCCCACCAAGCTGACGTGGGAGCTGTACCGCGACACCGTGATCGAGCAGGCCGAGCAGGGTGTCGACTACATGACTGTGCACGCCGGGGTGCTGCTGCGCTACATCCCGCTGACCGTCAACCGCGTCACCGGCATCGTGTCCCGCGGCGGCTCGATCATGGCGGCGTGGTGCCTGGCGCATCACACAGAGTCGTTCCTGTACACCAACTTTGCGGAACTCTGCGAGATCCTGGCCCGCTACGACGTGACCTTCTCGCTGGGCGACGGGCTACGGCCCGGCTCGATTGCCGATGCCAACGACGAGGCGCAGTTCGCCGAGCTGCGCACCCTGGGCGAACTGACGAAGATCGCCAAATCCCATGGGGTGCAGGTGATGATCGAGGGCCCCGGACACGTGCCGATGCACAAGATCGTGGAGAACGTCAAGCTCGAGGAAGAGCTCTGCGAAGAGGCGCCGTTCTACACGCTTGGCCCGCTGGCCACCGACATCGCGCCGGCGTACGACCACATCACCTCGGCGATCGGTGCGGCCATCATCGCGCAGGCCGGCACGGCGATGCTGTGCTACGTCACCCCGAAGGAACACCTCGGCCTGCCCGACCGTAAGGATGTCAAGGACGGCGTGATCGCGTACAAGATCGCCGCACACGCGGCCGATCTCGCCAAGGGGCACCCGCGGGCACAGGAACGTGACAACGCACTGTCGAAGGCCCGCTTCGAGTTCCGCTGGCACGATCAGTTCGCGCTGTCGCTCGATCCGGATACCGCACGCGAATTCCACGACGAGACCCTGCCCGCCGAACCGGCCAAGACGGCCCACTTCTGCTCGATGTGCGGGCCGAAGTTCTGTTCGATGCGGATCACGCAGGACATCCGCGACGCCTACCCGAACGGAGTGCCCGACGAGATCGCGCAGGGCATGGCGGCGAAATCGCAGGAGTTCGCCGACCATGGAAATCGGGTGTATCTACCCTTAGCCCCGTGACGAACCACGAGAGCTTCCTGCCGCTGACCCCACCGGGCCAGGCCCCGCACCGGGTGATGACCATCGCCGGATCAGACTCCGGCGGTGGTGCAGGCATTCAGGCCGATCTGCGCACCTTCGCCATGCTGGGTCTGCATGGGCTGGTCGCCATCACCGCGGTGACGGTCCAGAACTCGGTGGGCGTCAAGGGGTTTCACGAAATCCCGCTGGACGTGGTGGCAGGCCAGATCGAGGCCGTGGCAACGGATATCGGGCTGCAGGCGGCCAAGACCGGCATGCTGGCGTCGTCGGACATCATCGAGACCGTCGCCGAAACATGGGACCAACTGAGCCTGGGTGTGCCGCTGGTGGTGGACCCGGTGTGCGCCTCGATGCACGGCGACCCGTTGCTGCACCCGAGCGCTCTGGACGCGCTGCGCACGCGGCTGTTCCCGCTGGCGACGCTGGTCACGCCGAACCTCGACGAGGTACGGCTGCTGACGGGCATAGACGTGGTGGACACCGCCAGCCAGAAGGATGCGGCTCGCGCCTTGCACGCCTTGGGACCACGGTGGGCGCTGGTCAAGGGCGGGCACCTGCGGGCCAGCACGCACAGCCCCGATCTGTTGTTCGACGGCGCCGAGTTCCACGAGTTCGACGCCGAACGCGTCGACACCGGGCACGATCACGGCGCCGGCGACACCCTGGCGGCCGCCACGGCCAGTGCTCTCGCGCACGGCTATTCGGTGCCCGACGCCGTCGCCTTCGGCAAGCGATGGGTCACCGAATGCCTGCGCGCGGCGTATCCGCTCGGCCACGGCCACGGCCCGGTGTCGGCGCTCTTTAGATTGAACACATGACTGTGGACGCGAGCCTGGCTCCGATCGACGGCATCGCACACGAACCCGACAACACCCCGCACGGCGTCGTGGTGCTCACCCACGGGGCAGGCGGCAACCGGGACTCCCCGATGCTGGTCAAGGTGTGCGATGAATGGGCTTCGCGGGGCTGGCTCGCGATCCGCTACAACCTGCCGTATCGGCGCCGCAGGCCCAAGGGCCCGCCGTCGGGATCGGCGGCCGCCGACCGCGCCGGTATCGCCGAGGCCGTGGCGCTGGCCCGCACGCTCACCGAGGGTCCGGTGATCGCCGGGGGACATTCCTACGGCGGCAGGCAGACGTCCATGGCGGTGGCCGGTGAAGGCTCCGAGGCACCGCTCGTAGTCGACGTCCTCACGCTGTTCTCCTACCCACTGCACCCGCCGGGAAAGCCGGAGCGCGCCCGCACCGAGCACTTGCCGCGCATCACCGCGCCGACGGTGTTCACCCACGGCAGCGCCGACCCGTTCGGCACGCTCGACGAGTTGACCGCCGCGGTCGCGCTCGTCGCCGGCCCGACCGAATTGGTCGCGATCCCCGGCGCCCGACATGATCTGGGTTCCAAGACGTCGAACGTGCCAGCGCTGGCCGTCGACGCGGCGTTACGGTTGCTGGCGTGACAAATCCGCCTGGGCACTACCCACCCCCACCACCGCAGCCGTATTCCGCGGAGTCCGGCCGGTTCGCGTCCCAGCCCAAGAAGAAGTCCTCGGCGCTCAAGTGGATCTTGATCGTGCTGGCAGTGGTCGTGGTGGTCGCCGTCGCCGCGGCCGCCGCGGTCTATTACCTGGTGAACCGGGACTCGACGCAGGCCACGCAGGTCAAGGTCGGAGACTGCCTCGGCGAGGTGCCCGACAGCAGCAGGGTGCTCTACGTGCACACCGTGACCTGCGATCAGCCGCACAAGGGCGAGGTGTTCTCGGTGCTGACCATGCCCGACGGCAATTTCCCGGGTGACGCCGCGGTGATGAAGTACACCGACCAGTGCAAGCCGGCGCTCACCAACTACGCACCGAATGCCGCCAACGACGCAACCGTCAAGTTGTTTGTGCTGTACCCGACGTCCGACTCCTGGCAACGGGGAGACCGCACCGTTACATGCATCGCCACCAGCGATAATCCCCGCACCGGGAAATTGGGGTAACGCCCTACTCTAATCCGGCGACCCGGCAGGCTCGACACTCGACGCATGGTCGAGATCGACAGTCCGGCGGTCACCACCACTGTGCTGCCGCTGGCACCCCTCAATCCCCTGCCCTACCGCCAACAGATCAAGGCGTTGCGGCTCTTCATCGAGGGCCATCAGCGACTGCGCGACGCGGGCGGTCCGGTCAGCCGCATCGTGCTGGGTCCCCGGTGGCTCATCCCGCCGGTCCTGCTGATCACGTCACCCCAAGGGGCACGCGACGTCCTCGGCCGCCCCGACGCGGTCGCCGATCGTGGCGGCGCCGTCAACATGATCGACCTGCGCAGGCTGATGGGTGGCAATCTGTTGAATCTGCCGCATGACCGCTGGCTGCCCCGGCGCCGCACCCTGCAGCCGATGTTCACCAAGAAGCATGTCCCCCGATACGCCGGACACATGGCCGACGCAGCGCAGGCGGTCGCCGACAGCTGGGATGACGGCGCGACGATCGATCTGGACGCCGCGTGCCGCACGCTGACGCTACGGGCCCTGGGCCGCTCGGTGTTCGGGCTCGACCTCGACGAGCGGGCCGAAGACGTGGGCCCGGCGTTGCGTGCGTCGCTGTCGTGGATATCGGACCGCGCGACCCACCCGGTCAAACTCCCGCAGTGGGTGCCCACCCCGGCGCAGCGCCGGGCGAAGGCGGGCAACGCGCGGCTGCATCAGCTCGCCGACGAGATCCTGACCGCCGTGCGCGCCGACCCCGATCGAGACGCCCCACTGGTTCGCGCCCTGATCGAGGCCAGCGACCCGGACACCGGGAAACGGCTCACCGACGACGAAATCTGCCATGAATTGGTGCTGTTCATGCTCGCCGGCCATGACACCACCTCGACCACGCTGTGTTACTCGTTGTGGGCGCTGGGCCGTCATCCCGACATCCAGGCCCGGGTGCACGCCGAGGTCGCCGCGCTGGGTGACCGACTGCTCACGCCCGAGGATGTGCCCCGCCTCGAGTACACCGTGCGGGTGCTGCACGAATCGCTGCGGCTGTGCCCGCCCGGGGCGGGAACACCGCGGATGCTCAACGAGGAGATCACCATCGACGGCTACCGCGCGGAGGCAGGCACGATGGCGATGGTCAACTTCTACGCCATGCACCGTGATCCCGCCCTCTGGGACGATCCGCTGGCGTTCGACCCGGACCGGTTCACCCCGGAGCGCTCGGCAGGCCGAAGCCGTTGGCAGTACCTGCCTTTCGGTGGTGGACCGCGCTCGTGCGTGGGGGATCACTTCGCGATGCTGGAGGCGACCCTGGCGCTGGCCACCCTGGTGCGGGAGGTCTCTGTGGCTTCTCTGCACGACGACTTCCCGGTGGAGACCCCCTTCACGGTGGTTGCCGCCGAGCCGATCCCCGCGCGGGTGGCACGGCGCACACCCTGATGACCGTCATCGTCAGAAGCTCACCCCCGCAGTGATTTTGGCGACCGATTCGCGGATCTCCGCCACGCGGTCGGCGCAGAGGCCCCACGGATCGACCACTCCGACTCGGGTGTCGAGGTCCCACAGCACACACTGCTCGCCCGGCATCGCGACGAGTTCCCATGCGATGACGGTCCTGCGGAGCTGCTCGGACATGGGCTCGGTTGCGGCACGACTGTCGGCCGGTGCGCCGCCGACGGGCGTGTGGTGCATGAAGCGCCCGTAGGCATCTGCGCAGAACGACTGGTAGCGCATGGTGCACAGGATCAACCCGTGCCACGCCTCGTCGACTGCGTGCGACGGCATCCCGATCAGCTGATCGTCTCGCACTGCCGCAGCGCAGCACCGCAGCCACTGCCGCAACCCGGTTTTGACCAGCGCCTGTGGCTGCCACGGGCAGGTCTTGAAGACGGCCTGCGGAAGTTCGAGAGCCGCCACCGCGGCATAGGACCTTTCGAACCCGACGTCTCGGCGTCGTGCCCACCAGCGAGATTCCATACGTCTGCCCTCCATCGACGGCACCGGCGATCACCCGCCGCAGCCTCCGCAGCCACCACAGCCGCCGCAACCACCACCGCACCCACCGCAACCGCCCGCGTCCGAGGTCTTCGAGGCGGTACGCTTCGCCCGCGGCTGCGAAGGTGCGCCTGCCGCCCAGAGTGCGACCCGGCGGGGCCGCAGATAACGGCCGGAATCCTGTCGGAGCGCCCGAATTTCCCTGCGGCACTGCTGTTCCGGGGTTTCCTGATCGCGACGGCGCGTCCTGCCGGCATGCCGCACCAGCGCGCTTGTCAACAGCACTGCGAGTGCGACCACCACTACGCCCAGTTCTGTCGTGTGCATGGTGAGCCTCCTTTGGCTCGGCGTGACGATCACATTCTGTGAGGATGGCCACATGGCAAGGAAGGGATCGGGCGCGCATCAGGCGTTTCCTTGCACGATTCACAGATTCGGCCGGTACATCGCCGCCCATGCGAATCGCTCGGGCTGACAACATATTTGGTTCGACTCGCCGTTCCGGCATTGACCGCACCGGCGCGCGGCGGTGAGATGTTTGCGTGGGCACGTAGAAAGGACCGCAATGAGCACCTCCAACGGATGGCCGGCCCTGCGAGTGGCGGACTGGGAGCCGACCCGCGACACCCTGCACATGTGGACGCAGATCGTCGGCAAGATCCGCCTCACCCATTCGCCGCTGCTCAACCACTGGTGGCAGGTCACCCTGTACGTCAGTCCACGCGGGCTGACCACCGGGTCCATACCCTACGAAAACCGGCTGTTCGACCTGGAATTCGACTTCGTCGACCACGTGCTGGCACTGCGCACCAGCGACGGCGGGTCGGCCACCGTCGCCCTGACCGCCAAGCCCGTCGCGAAGTTCTACGCCGAAACCGTCGCC
Organism: Mycobacterium dioxanotrophicus; assembly: GCF_002157835.1. NCBI lineage: Bacteria > Bacillati > Actinomycetota > Actinomycetes > Mycobacteriales > Mycobacteriaceae > Mycobacterium > Mycobacterium dioxanotrophicus. The sequence continues at coordinate 6,569,642 of NZ_CP020809.1, forward strand.
GCGCTACGAGAACTCGGCATCGAGGCTGGGATATCCGCACGGCCCAACGAGGTCGATCCGGCCATTCCGTTCGCCGAGGACCACCAACACGCGTCCTACGATCCGCAGGCCGCACACCTGTTCTGGCGCCAATTGATTCAGGCCCACCGGGTGATCAACGAATTCCGCTCCTTCTTCATCGGCAAGGTGAGCCCGGTGCACTTCTTCTGGGGTTCATTCGACATGGCCTGCACCAGGTTCTCCGGCCGACCCGCCCCCGAACACCCCGGCGGGGCACCCAACTGCGGCGACTGGGTCATGGTGGAGGGCTACTCGCACGAGTTGAGCAGTTGCGGATTCTGGCCTGGCGGCGGCGAAGAGGGCGCCTTTTACGCGTACGCCTACCCGGAACCCGCGGGATTCGCCGAGTACCCGGTCGGCCCGGAGGCCGCCTTCTACAGCCCGGAGTTCCGCCAGTTCCTGCTGCCCTACGAGGCGGTGCGGACCTCCTCCGACCCCGACCGCGCGCTGCTGGAGTTCCTGCAGTCGACCTACGCCGCGGCCGCTGACCTAGCGGGCTGGGACCGCTCGCAATTGGAGACCGATCCGCACAGGTGGCGCACGCCCGGTCAGTAACCCCTCGACAAAGTACCCGGTACCTGCGGTACTGTTTCGCCATGAGTCCGGGGGCACACGACGCGGTGATCGTCGGGGCGGGATTCGCCGGGATCGGCGCGGCCATCCAGCTCAAGCGGATGGGTATCGACGACTTCGTGATCGTCGACCGCGAAGACGACCTCGGCGGCACCTGGCACGTCAACCACTACCCCGGCTTGGCCGTCGACGTCCCCACCACCACGTACTCGTACTTCTTCGAGCCCAACCCGCACTGGTCACGAGTGTTCTCCACGGGCACCGAGATCAAGCGCTACGCCGACGCGGTCGCCGACAAGTACGACGTGCGCCGACACATCCGGTTCAACACGACCGTGCAGGGCGCGAGCTGGGACGAGGAGACCGCGCAGTGGCAGGTGACGCTCGCCGCCGGTGAGACACTGCGGGCCCGCTATCTCTTCACCGCCACCGGGTTTCTCTCCCAGCCGCACACGCCCGACATCGCCGGCATCGACAGCTTCGCGGGCAAGATCATCCACACCACCGACTGGGACGACGATTACGACCTCTCCGGCCGCAGCGTGGCGATCATCGGCACCGGGGCCACCGCGGTACAGCTCATCCCCGAGCTGGCCCGCCGGGTCACCGCGCTGACCGTCTACCAACGCACCCCGATCTGGGTGGTGCCGAAGATCGACGTGCGGTTCTCGCCCCGGGTCAAGGCGTTGTTCGCCCGAATCCCATTGACCCAGCGCACCATACGGGCCCTCACCGACGGCATCTACGCGGCCATGGTCGACACCGCGGTGCTCAAACACCGCTACTTCCGCCGGCTCAACATCGCGGCGGCCGACCTGGCCAAACTGCACCGGTTCGCCTCGATCCGTGACCCCGAGCTACGGCGCAAACTGACGCCGGACTACGACTTCGGCTGCAAGCGGCCGACATTCTCCAACAGCTACTACCGGACCTTCACCAAACCGCACGTGCAGCTGCAGGCCGACGGCATCGATCACATCGAATCTGATGGGATCGTCAACGCCGACGGCAGCAAAACAGTCATCGACACCCTCGTGCTGGCCACCGGATTCGACCTCTGGGAGGCCAATTTCCCTGCCATCGAGGTGATCGGCCGGGAAGGCCGCAACCTGGGGAAATGGTGGCGCGACACCAGGTTCCAGGCCTATCAGGGGGTGTCGATGCCGTACTTCCCGAACTACCTGAGCCTGGCCAGTCCATATGCGTTCCTGGGGTTGAACTTCTTCAACACCATGGAGTACCAGATGCGGTTGATGGACCGGCTGTTCGGTGAGCTGAAACGCCGTGGCGCCACCACGTTCGAGGTGACCGAGGAGGCCAACGCGCGGTACCTGGACTTGATGACCGAGTTGCTCGGGGACTCGTTGTTCACCCTCGGCGACTGCGCTTCGGCACGGTCGTACTATTTCAATCCGAGCGGCGAAGCCACCCTGCTGCGACCCATGACAACGCGTCGGGCCGTTTCGGATGCTTCCCGATTCCCGTTGAGCGACTACGCATTTTCCTGATCAGAGAGGATCATCCATGACCGAACAGAACAACGACTCGACGCTGGCCAAGCTCGCCGGCCTCGGCCTGGCCGGAACCGGTGTGGCTCATTTCGTCAAACCGCAGTTGTTCGAATCGATCACGAAGTCCGCGTTTCCCAAGGACACGCACAAGCACATCTACACCAACGGGGGCATCGAAACCGCGCTCGGGTTGGGTCTGGTCCTGCGCAAGACCCGCAAGCTGGCGCTGGCCGGAACCGTCGGATACGTCGCCTATCTGGCCGGCAACGCCGCCCGCAACCGGTAGCGCCCCAACAGGGTCAGATCGACCATGGCCGTGACCACGGCCCGGGCCTGCTCCGAATTCTGGTAACCCATGAGCCGGCCCAGGTCGATCACCAACGCCATCGCAGCATGAACCGCAAACCGCGCCTGACCGGCGCTCCACTGGGGCCGCACGGACATCACCAGGTTCACCCAGGATTCGACTGCCGACCTCTGCAGGTCGCGCAGGATCTTCTGGTCGGCGCCAGTCATGTTGAGACGTTCGGTGTAGTAGACGTAGTCGAGTTCCGGACGGGCGAACGAACGCGCGACGTAGCCGTCGATGAGCACCGCGAGTGCCTGCTCGGGATCGGAGACCGTGCGCAGTACCTCGGCCATGTCTTCGGACAATCGATCGGCCGCCCGCCGGAATCCAGCCGCGAGAATGTCCGTCTTGCCGGAGAAGTACCGGTAGATGCCCGATGCCGGCATGCCGACCGCACTCGCAATGTCCTCCATGGTGGTGTCGCGGTAGCCGTTCAGGTTGAACAACCGCAGCGATTCACTCAGCAACGCTTCGTATTTGGTGGTGCCGGTGGCCGGTGGGGCGTCGACCTCGATTGCTCCTCGCGTGCGCCCGACCCCGATTGCTCCTCGCGTGCGCCCCTGCGCCACCGGATCGGCGGCCGCGGGAAGCTCGGGCAGATCCGCGGTGAGCACGGTGTCGACGATCTCGGCGAGCACCGCACGGATCTGGCCGGCCGGCAGCTTGGCCCGGTGGTCGACGATGCTGCCGAGCACACTGAGCACAGCCGTGGACAACGTCCAGCGTTCGTGCGATCCGAGGTCCGGCCGCAGCACCCGCAGCGGCCGCTGGATACGCAGGTGCACGGTTCGCATCTGGCTGTTCAACGCCGTCTGGTCGTCGCCCCGCAGGAACCGGGCCTCCCAGCGGTAGAGGCCACCGGACTCCCGGTTGGCCAGCGCGGTGTCGGTCAGGGCGGCGACCAGGCGCCGCAGTTCCTGACGCGGGTCCGGGTCGGGGTCCATCTCGTCGGCGAACGCAGTGCCGTCGACGAGTTGCTGGCCGAGGTTGAGCACGGCGTCGCGGAACAGTTCGTACTTGCTCGAATAGTGCCGGTACAACGCGGCCGCCGAGATCCCGACGCGCGACGCGATGGCCTCCATGCTGACCCCGTGATAGCCGAGGGCGCTGAACTCCTCCGCCGAGGCGCGCGCGATCTGGGCTTTCCGGTCTTTCGGGCGGCGTCGCACGACAGCTGCACTCCGGTCGCCGCGGGTGGGCGGGGTGCGCGCCATGTCGACACCATAAACGGACCCGCGAATGTGGTCAAAGGGGCCAGACACGGCAGAATGCCCATTAACATAGCCAGGGTTGATGCCGGATGGGGGTCCCGTGCTGGTCAGGTTGCGAAGATTGCTGGCGTACCGTGTCGCGGTCGGCGAGTTGATCGTCATCGCGCTGATCGTCGGTACCCCGTACGGGCTGATCGGGGTGATCTGGTCGAGCACCCACACCGAACATCTCCGGGAGATGTCCAGCCTGGATGCCGTGGTGTCGGCGCTCGGGTCGATCGTGTCGTGGCCGGTGCTGCTGTTCGCCGACGTTTGTATGACCTGAAGGGGGCATAAATGAGTTATCGAGCTGTGTATCTAGGGATCGCCGGTCTAGTGGTCCTCGGCATCGGTCTGTACCTGATGAGCATGCCCGTGTACCTCGACGACTTCGACCGGTACGGCATGCAGATCCCGTGCGGGTCGTCGTATTCGGCGCATCTGGTGCAGGCCAGCGCCGCAGGCGACCAGTACGTCGACAAGTGCGGTTCGGCGCTGCTGACGCGCAGGCTGTGGACCATCCCGGTGGTGGCGATCGGTGCCCTGGCAGTCATCGCGGTACTGGTGCGGGCGGCGACCTCGTCGGCTCACGAATCACTCGTTCCGACGCGCGACACCCACTGAGCTCTAGCGTCGAATGGCCAGTTGCGGCACGCCTTTTCGCGAATCGCGTGCGACAACTGGCCAGTGGCGAGGTAGCTAGTCGACCAGGACCGCCGCGGCGGTGCACATGTGGTCCCGGACCGCGGCCGCTGCCGCAGCCGGGTCGCCCGATTCGATGGCGTCGACGATGTCGAGATGACGTTTGGCGTCCATGTTCTTGAGCGCGCGGTCCACCCCGGCGTACATGATCGACATCCGGATGCTGCCCTCCAGGGACGACCACGAATGCAGGAGGGTCTCGTTGCCGCTCAGGTGACACATGGTCCGGTGGAACTTGAGGTCGGCCTCGATGCGGTCCTCCAGGTTGGCCGCGGCCCATCGCTCCATGTCGGCGACGGCGCTGCGCAGGGCCGATACCGCCGTGGCCCGATCGTCCCGCGACGCCAGGTCACTGGCGGCCAGCGACTCCAGGGCACCGCGGACGTCGAAGATGTCCTTGATCTCCTTGGCGTCGAGGTGCCGCACCGACAGTCGACCGCGCGCCCCCGCCGAGATCAGCCCTTCCTGCTGCAGTTGACGCATGGCCTCGCGTAGCGTGCCTCGGCTGATCTGCAGGGCATCGGACAGGTCGGTCTCCACGAGGTGGGTACCGGGCTGAAGCTGACCAGAGGTGATGGCCCGGCGCAGCGCTGACAGCGCCTGTTCGCGCAGGCTGGTCTTCTCAAGTCGCAGCAGCGACGGGGCCTCCGACATGACCTGCTCCTTGAGTGTCAACATTTGTTTGTCAACACTGATCCTACAGTCGCTCGAGGACCGAAGCGACGATGCGCCGAGTCGACAGCCCGTAGCGGTCGTGCAGTGTCGGCAGTGCCCCGGCGGCCAGAAATTCGTCCGGCAGCGCGATGGGCGTGACCTGCCGGCCGACCCCGCGCTGCACCATGGCCGAGGCCACCGTCTCGAACAAGCCGCCGACCACGGTGTGGTTCTCCAGCGTCAGCGCCAGGCGGTCCGAATCCAGTTCGCGCAGCACAGTTTCGGCGTCGAACGGCTTGAGCGTCGGCGCGTGCACCACGGCCGCGTCGACATTGTGGGCCGTCAGTTCCTCGGCCGCCAGCAACGCCCGCATCGTCATCAGGCCGCTCGAGACGAACACGACGTCGTTGCCGGGCCGCACCACCTTGGCTTTGCCGAGTTCGAACGTGTATCCGTACTCATCGAGGACAGTGGGCACGTTTCCTCGTAACAGCCGCAGATACGTGGGTCCGGCATGCTCGGCCAACTGGGGCACGGCCTGCTCGATGTCGACCGAATCGCACGGATCGACGATGGTCAGCCCCGGCATCCCCCGGAAGATCGCGACGTCCTCGGTCGCCTGGTGTGACGGCCCGTAACCCGTTGTGAGCCCAGGCAATCCACCGACGATGTTGACATTGAGCCCCGGCTCGGCGACGTCGAGGCAGATGAAGTCGTAGGCCCGCCGCGCGGCGAACACCGAATAGGTTGACGCGAAAGGGATCAGGCCCGTCTCGGCCATACCGGCCGCGGCGCCGAACAACAGCTGCTCGGCCATGCCCATCTGGAAGAACCGCTCCGGAAAGGCTTGCGCGAAAATGTGCATGTCGGTGTACTTGCCCAGATCAGCGGTGAGTCCGACGATGCGGTCATCAGCCTGCGCGGCTTTCACCAGGGCGTGCCCGAACGGTGCCGGTGTGGTCTTCTGCCCGGGATCGGCGAACGACGCGATCATCGCCGAGGTGCGAAGTTTGGTGCTCATGCCGGTACTCCTTGATATCCCGCTGTGAGTTGGTCGCGGCAGATCTGCCACTCGTCGGCGTCGATACGCATGAAGTGCGCTTTCTCCCGCGTTTCGAGCAGCGGCACACCTTTGCCAACTTTGGTGTCGCACAAGATGACTGAGGGCGCTTCGGTACTGATCCGGTCGAATGCGTCGAGAAGTGCCTGGACGTCGTTGCCGTCGACGCGCTGGACGTGCCAGCCACAGGCCGCCCATTTGTCGGGCACGGGTTCGGTGCGCAGCACGCCCGCGGTCGGGCCGTCGGCCTGCAGCGCGTTGATGTCGACCATCGCGGTCAGGTTGGTCAGCCCATGATGCGAAGCACCCATCGCGGCCTCCCACGTCGAACCCTCGTCGAGTTCACCGTCAGAGAGAAAGTTGAGCACCCGGGCGCCGTTCCCCTGGTGTCGCAGACCGAGCGCCATGCCGACGGCGACCGGGAGGCCGTGCCCCAGCGATCCCCCCGAGATCTCCATACCCGGTGTGTAGCTGGCCATTCCGGACATCGGCAGCCGAGATTCGTCGGATCCGTACGTGTCGAGTTCGGCGACATCGACAATGCCCGCTTCGGCCAGTGCCGCATACAGTCCGATCGCGTAGTGCCCGGTGGACAACAGGAACCGGTCGCGTCCGTCCCAATCCGGATCGTCGGCGCGGAAGCGCAATTGATCGGCGTACACCGTGGCAAGCATGTCGGCGGCACCGAGGGCCTGCCCGACATAGCCCTGCCCCTGGGCCTCGCCCATGTTCAGCACATGGTGCCGCATCCGGTAGGCAGCATCACGCACCTTCGCGGCGCGCATCAGGCGGCCATCGCCTGGTCGGAGGCCGCCTTGTCGGCAGCCTGACGTTCGGCAGATCCCCAGGTTTCGCGGGTCACCAACGCGGCCCACAGGCCGACCGCGGCGTACGCGGAGAACAGCAGAGCAGGTCCCATCCATCCCATCCATTCGAATAACAGTGTCGTTATGAAGGGCGTGAAGCCCGACACCATCGCCGAGATCTGGTATGCCAGTGAGGCTCCCGAGGCCCGGGTGTTGGCGGTGAACAACTCGGGAAACCACGCCCCCTGGGAGCCTGCGAGCGCGTTCTGGCATACCCCGTAGGCGATCACGACGGTTGCGATGATGAGGAAGAACAGGCCGGTGTTCACCAGCACGAACATCAGCACGCCGAAGGGGATGCCGAAGGCGCACACCCACACGTAGACCGGTCTGCGACCGACCTTGTCGGTCAGCCGAGCCCATCCCGCCGTCGCGAAGATGCCGATTGCGGCAGCAATGCACAGTGCGACAAGGGTTTCGGTGGCGGTGGCCAGCTTCGCGGTCTTGAGATAGGAGATCATGTAGGTGATCGACACGGCATAGCCGGCGGTCTCGGCGACACGAAGGCCGATGCCGCGCACGATGTTTCGCCAGTCGTTCTTGAGCACCTCGACGATGGGCGCCTTGACGATCTTGCCCTCGTCCTTGACGTCTTCGAAGACCGGCGACTCGGGCACCTTGGCCCGGATGATCAGCCCGACGACCACCAGTACGATGCTGGCGAGGAACGGCACCCGCCACGCCCAGTCACCGCCGAGGTGCACGCTGACCAGGAAGACCAGGTTGGCCAGCAGCAGCCCCACCGGGAAGCCGGCCTGCACGATGCCGGTGTAGCGGCCCTTCTCTTTCCACGGAGCGTGCTCGTAGCTCATGAGGATGGCCCCGCCCCACTCGGCGCCGAACGCCAGGCCCTGAATGATCCGCACGGTCACCAACAGCGCGGGCGCGAGCACGCCGACCGCGGCGTAGGTGGGCAGCAGCCCGATCGCGAAGGTCGACAGCCCCATGATGAGCAGCGACGCCACCAGTACGGGCTTGCGGCCGACCTTGTCGCCGAGGTGGCCGCCGATGATGCCGCCCAGCGGGCGGGCCGCGAAGCCCACCCCGAGCGTGGCGAACGAGGCCAGGGTGCCGGCGACCGGGCTGGAGTGCGGGAAGAACGCGTGGCCGAAGTACAGCGCGGCGGCGGTTCCGAACCCGATGAAGTCATAGGTTTCGATCACCGCGCCGACGGCGGAGCCGACCGCTACCCTCTTGGCGTCCTTGGTGCCAAGTACGGGACCCCGCATTTTCAGAGCGTCATCGCTCATGGGCTCATCCTTTCAAATCCCGCTCAAATCCAGGTTTACCTGCGAATTGCCTGACATGTTGACTGTCAACAATGCGGTAGGTGTCACCCAGTGTGAGCCTGCACACAACGCACTGTCAACAGTCAACACGAATTAATGCCGCCCGTTGACTGTTAACAGTCGACGACTGTAGTGTGGGCGCCGCCACAGCCGCGAAGGCCCGGGAGAAAGTGCCGCCAGATGCCAGCTCATTCGTTTCACAGCCGACTGGGCTGTTCGACCATCAGCTTCCGCCACCAGCGATTGCCCAAGGCCCTGGACACCATCGCCGGCCTGGGCTTCACCGAGATCGATCTGGGTGCGCTACCCGGCGTGTGCGACCACGTTCCCTTCGTCCTCGACGAGGACGCCGTACGCGAGGTCGCGGCCACCGTTGCGGCGTCGGGCATCCGGGTCCGGTCCATCAACGGCGACATCGGCGACCTCAACGTCGCACTGGACGCCGCCGGTCGGGCCGCCCGGGACCGACACCTGGCGATGCTGCTCGAGCTGACGGCCGCCACCGGCGCCGACGCCCTCGTACTGCCCTGCGGTGCGCTCGACCACGAGCCGATCAACTCGCTCGAGGAGGACCTGACCGCAGTTGCCGGTGAGCTGGCCGCGGCCTGCGAGGTCGCCACCGCCCGCGGAGTCGCGCTGTGGACCGAGTCACTGCACTTCTTCCGGTTGTGCTTCGGCATCGAGCGCGCCCAACAGCTCACCGACCGGCTCGACGAAAACGTGGGAATAGTCATGGATTTCAGTCACATCGTGGCGTCCGGCGGCGATCCGGTCGACTTCGTGGCACGGTTCGGGCCACGCATCCGGCACGTGCACATCCGTGATGCCGTCCCCGGCAACATCAATCTGTCGGTCGGCAACGGCCAGGTGGATTTCGCGACAGGCCTCAAGAGCCTCGCCGACGCCGGCTATTCGGGGCACTTCGCGCTGGAACTGGAAACCCGCGACGTCACCCACGACGAACGTCCCGCCGCCGCTGCCGCGGCCGGAAACCTCATCTCCACCTTGATCTGAAAGGAACCACCAATGTCTGTCACCCGTACCGCCGTCGTCACCGGAGCCACCTCAGAGAAGGGCATCGGCGTGGCCGTTGCCGAGCGCTACGCCAAGGAAGGCTGGGCCGTCGTGATCCTCGACCTCGACGGTGAGAAGTCCGCCAAGGTCGCCGCCGAGATCGGCAACCAATTCGGGGTACCCGCGTTCGGCCACGCCGTCGACGTCACCTCCGAAGAGTCGGTCACCGCCGCGTACGACGCGGTCACCGCCGAGGTCGCCGCGGGCAACCTGCCCACGATCGGCGCGCTGGCCAACATCGCCGGCATCACCTCCCCCGTGCCGTTCCTCGAGACGACGCTGGACCTCTGGAACAAGGTCATGGCCGTCAACGCCACCGGAACCTATCTTGTGACAAAGGCTTTCCTGCCCGACATGATCGACGCAGGCTGGGGCCGCATCGTCAACATGAGCTCGGTGTCCGCGCAGCGCGGCGGCGGCGTCTTCGGCAAGGTGCCCTACTCCTCGGCCAAGGCCGCGATCCTGGGCTTCACCAAGTCGCTGGCCCGCGAGATCGCCAACACCGGTGTCACGGTCAACGCCGTCACCCCGGGCGCGGTGGACACCAACATCCGCGTCGGCTCCACCGACGAGCAGGAAGCCAAGCTCGCCGCCGACATCCCCGTGGGCCGCACCGCCACCACGGACGAGGTCGCCGCCGTCATCACGTTCCTGTCCAGCCAGGACGCCAGCTACCTCACCGGTACCACCGTGGACATCAACGGTGGCAGCCACATGCACTGACGCCGCTTCCTCTCGCCGAGTGGCCAGTTTTTACAAGGATTTTCGCAACAAACGTGGCATAACTGGCCATTCGACGCCTATAGATAGTGCGTGACCCTGCTGAGTTGGAAACGCGTCGAGGCCCGCGCGGACGACGACTTCGTCGTCGCACCCGGTGAACGGCTCGACTGGCCCCGAACCGTCGGCATCGGCGCCCAGCACGTGGTGGCCATGTTCGGCGCCACCTTCCTGGTTCCGGTACTCACCGGATTCCCGCCGTCGACGACGCTGCTGTTCTCCGGTGTCGGCACCGTGCTGTTCCTCATCATCACCGGTAACCGGCTGCCCAGTTACCTGGGTTCGAGCTTCGCTGTCATCGCCCCGGTGACGGCGGCGACCGCCTCCCACGGCATGGGGAGCGCTCTGGGCGGGCTCATCGCGCTCGGAGCGCTGCTGATGATCGTCGGTGGGGTCGTGCACCTGATCGGGACCCATTGGATCGACCTGACCCTTCCGCCGGTGGTCACCGGCGCGATCGTCGCGCTGATCGGCTTCAACCTGGCCCCCGCCGCCAAGAGCAACTTCGAAAAGGGGCCGGTGGTCGGCCTGGTCACGCTGGTGGTCCTGGTCGCGACGCTGGCGTTCTTCCGCGGCATCATCGGGCGGCTGGCCATCTTCGGGGCGGTGTTGATCGGTTATCTGCTGGCCCTGATCCTCGGCGAGGTCGACACGTCCGCGATCGCCGCGGCGCCGTGGCTCGGTCTGCCCCATTTCCAGACGCCGACGTTCACCGTCGCGGTACTGCCGCTGTTCGTGCCCGCGGTGATCGCGTTGATCGCCGAGAACATCGGCCACGTCAAGTCGGTCGGGCAGATGACCGCGACGGACATGGACCCGCTCGTGGGCCGCGCCCTGGCCGCCGATGGGCTGGCCACCGTGCTGGCCGGGGCCGGCGGCGGGTCGGCGACCACCACCTATGCCGAGAACATCGGGGTGATGGCCGCGACCCGGGTCTACTCGACCGCGGCGTACTGGGTGGCGGCCGCTGTGGCGATCGGATTGTCGTTGTGTCCCAAGGTGGGTGCCGCGATTTCGGCCATCCCGCCGGGCGTACTGGGCGGTGCGACCGTGGTGCTCTACGGGCTGGTCGGTATCCTCGGCGTCCGGATCTGGCTCACCAATCACGTCGACTTCGCCAAGCCGATCAACCAGATGACCGCGGCGATCCCGTTGATCATCGGGATCGCCGATTTCACGTGGAGCGCAGGCTCGTTGACGTTCACCGGGATCGCCCTCGGGTCCATCGCCGCGCTGGTGGTCTACCACGGGATGCGCGTGCTGCAGTTCGCCGGCGGGCAGCGACGCTCACTGCCCCAGCGCGTTGACCACCGCGGAGAACACGACGGGTAGCGCCGCGGCCGCCGGCGTGATGCTCGCCCGTACCGGCCGAAAACCGCTGCCCCACAACAGCGCTGCGGTCAGGAACCGATAGCGTCGGGTCAGCGCCCGCCACTGCCTGTCATAGTCGCCCGGCCGGTCCGCCAGCACACATCCGACCAGCACTTCGGCCGCGCCGAACGCCAGGCCCAGTCCCTCGCCGGTCAGCGCGTCGATGTAGCCCGCCGCGTCCCCGACCAGCAGCACGCGTCCCGCGCTGCGCTGACGTACCTTCTGCCGCAACGGTCCCGCCGCCCGGTCCGTGCCATGAGGGCATCCGTGGATCCGGTCGGCCAATGCCGGAAACTTCCCGACGTGCTCGTCGAACCGTCCGCGGGCCGACGTCAGGATCGCCACGCCGACGCAGTCGTCGGCGACGGGGGTCACGTAGGCCTCACTGGCCTCCCCATCCCGGGCCCAGTACACTTCGACGCAGTCCGACCACGGCGCGATCCGGACATGGCGCCGGATGCCCCATCGCCGCCGCGGCCCGTTGTCCTCCGATAGCCCGAGCGAACGTCGGATCGGCGAATGCAACCCGTCAGCCGCGGCCAGGTACCTCGCCTGAAACCCCGCCGCCGACACCGACGTCGAATCCTGCTGCACTGCACCGATTTCGCCCTGCACCACCTTTACCCCGGCCGCAGCCGCCGCGTCGGACAATGCCGCGTGCAGCACCGTGCGCCGCACACCGCGACCGGCTTCGCCGAAGAACCGGGCCTCGGCAACGCGACGGCCATCCAGATAGCGGATGCCGCGGAACACCTGCCCGTCCGCGTCGACGCCCAAGGCGTGCAGGTGCCGCACCGAATGCGGCATCAAGCCCTCACCGCAAGCCTTGTCGATCGGGCCGCACCGGCGTTCCACCACCACCGTCTCGAGGCCGGCGCGCGCCGCGTGCACCGCGGTGGCCAGACCGGCCGGCCCACCGCCCGCAACCAACAGGTCGATCACGTCAAGCCTTGCAACGCATCGTTTTCCACCCGGATCCGGGTCCGCAACAACACCGCGTTGGCGACGGTGAAGATCAACGCGGTGAGCCAGGCGCCGCCCACCAGTGGCAGGGCCACCCCCTCGGTCACCACCGCGACGTAATTGGGGTGCGGCACCACCCGGTACGGTCCACCGGTCACCCGCGCAGCGCCCGGTATCACCACCACCCGCGTGTTCCACTGGCGCCCCAGCGTCGTGATGCACCACCACCGCAGACCCTGTGCGGCCAGCACCAGAGCCAGCATCGGGCGGCCCAGCCACCGGCGGTAGGGGCGCCGACGCGCCTCCAGCAGCGCACCGGCCAACAGCCCGGTGTGCAGGACCACCATCACCGGGTAATGCCCGGCGCCGAACTCCTTGCCGCCGTTGGCTTTACTCCACTGCAGGTTGCGCCGGGAGACCACGAGCTCGACCACCCGCTCGGCGGCGACCGCGGCGACGAGGACTGTGATGTTTCTGCGTCCCATCAGCGCCAACGCAGCAGGACGAGTTCGGAGCAGAATCCCGGGCCCATGGCCATCAGGACTCCCGGGGTGCCAGGCTCGGGGCGCTTGCAGATGGTGTCCCGCAACACGTGCAACACCGACGACGACGACAGGTTGCCCACCTCGGCCAGCGACTGCCAGGTCAGATCCAATGCGTCGGAAGGGAGTTCGAGTGTCTCGATGATGGCCTCGATCACCTTTGGGCCGCCCGGGTGGCTCACCCACGACTCGACGTCACTGATGGTGAGGCCATGTGCGGCAAGGAAACCTGTGACGTCGTCGCCCAGATACCGGCCCACGAAGCCCGGCACCTCGGCGCTCAGCACAATCTCGAACCCGTCGCTGCCGATGTCCCAACCCATGGCGTGCAACGAATCCGGGTACAGGTGGCTGCACGAGTCCAGGACATCCGGCCCGCTCGGGTCGAGCTTCTTTGCCCGGTCGGCACCCACGGCCACCACGGCCGCGGCACCGTCGCCGAACAGCGCGCCTGCCACCAGCGTCGGCATCGACGGATGGTGTTTGCGCGTCAGCGAACACAGCTCCACCGACACCAGCACCGCGACCTTGTCGGGAGCCCCACGCAGGTAGTCATTGAGCCGGGCGATGCCGGCCGCCCCGGCCACGCAGCCCAGACCGAAGATCGGCATTCGCCGCACATCGGGTCGCAGACCCAACCTGCCGGCGATGCGCGCATCCAGCGAAGGGACCACCGCGCCGGTGACCGTCGTGGTGATGATCAGATCGACGTCCTGCGGGCGCAGGCCGGCCTCTTCGAGCGCACCCGACAACGCCTGGCAGCCCAGCTCGGTGGCGTGCTCGATGAACAGGTTGTTGGTCTCACCGAAATCGCTCAGACTCGCGTACTCTTCCAGCGGTCTGACGAGATAGCGGCTGTTGACCTTCGCGCTCTTGTGCAGCGCGCGCACCACGTCGGCGACGGTGTCATACCCCGGCAGCGCGAGCAGGGCCTCGGTGACCTCGTCCTGGGTGTATCGATTGGGCGGGAGAACACCGTGAACACCGGCGATTGTGCTGTGACTGACAATGTGGCCGAAGTCAATTCCCATACCCGTACTACGGAGTAGCCCGCGGTCGGGTTCACCGGAATCCGGCGATTTTTCTGATTCAGCGTGCGCGGCGATTTCGTTTGTCGTGCGATGGAACCCCGTTGACGCCGTCGATCGACATCGCATAGCTACCGACAGCAAACGCCACCGCCGGTCCCATGATTGACAGCGTATGGGCATCGACATTGTCGACGGTGTCCCTCGGGGTGTGGTAATTCGGATCGAACGGCTGGCCGGCCTTACCGCCCCAGAGCCGCGCCTGCACTTCCGTTTTGCGTTGCGACGATCCCGTGGTGGTACCGCCGATGGGCACGCCGGCGGCCAGGAACGCGGTGTAGTCGGTGGTATCGCTCAGCGGCATGTCGGCGGGCCGTACTCCGGCGAGGTTGAGATAGCCGGCCAGGGTGCGCTCGATGCCCGCCGAGCCTTCGGGAACCGCCTTGACGGCCGTCGTCGCGGCGGACTGATCACCGTCGTAGGTGAAGTACCCGGCGTTGGTCGAACCGAGCATCTCGAAGTTCAGGTACAACGCCACATCCGCGAGCTGCCCCGCGTCGAGCCCCCGCACGTACTGCGTCGAGCCGTCCAGCCCGGTCTCCTGGCCACCCCAGAACGCGAACCGCACCGCGTTGTGCACCGCCGGCGAACTGCCCAGCTGCAGTGCGGTTTCCAGCAGCGCGGCCACGCCGGTGCCGTTGTCGTTGATGCCCGGGCCGCCGCGGATGCTGTCCAGGTGCGCCCCGGCCATCACGACATCGGAGGTGGATCCGGTCTTGGTCTGCGCCACCAGGTTTCGCGACTTGATCAGATCGGACTTACCGTCCAGGGTGAGTTTGACGGCAGCCGACGTACCCAGCAGCGCGGTGTCGGTGGTCTTGTCGATGATGCCGACCGGCACCTTCAACTGCCGGTAGTAGCCTGGCGTGAACAACCCTGTGGGGCTGGGTTTTACGGTGCTGACCACCAACAGCCCGACGGCGCCCTGCGCCACGGCGGTGTCCTGCTTGACCACCACCGAGCACCCGGTGTCGTCGACAACCGCGATGGCTCCGGTCATCTTCTTGGACCCGTAATCGGCTGCCGTGCAGCCCGCGAGCTTGACGGGATGCAGGGTGGGTGCGTTCAGGCCACCGGGCTGCGTCTGGACCAGGAGCGACCCTTGAACGACCGGGTACCGGGTACCGTCGACCACCAGCGCGGGATCGCCGCCCTGCATGGGGCCGAGCCGGTCGAACTCCGGCGTCTGTACATCGAAGCCCTTGTCCTTCAACAGCTTCGAGACGTAGTCGAGACTGGCGTCGTACCCAGGGGTGCCCTGCGCGCGGTTACCGCCGTTGGCCTCGGCGATCTCGGCGAACTTGCGCAGGTGTGTGTACATGGCGTCGACGGTGATCCGGCCCGCCAGTTCGTGCGACAGATCTGCCTGCGGCGGCGACTGCGATGAACACCCGACGACGGCTACGGCCACCAGCGCCGCGGCCCAACCGGCCTTCACGACGGGGTGACCTCGCGGCGGGTGCGGTCGGATCTGATCGGAATCCCGTTGCGGCCACTCTGATCCTGCGCGTACAGCCCCGTGACGTAGGCGACTCCCTCACCGTGGATCTGCAGCGCGGTCTGGTCGACGTGGTCGATGGTGTCGGTGGCCTGGTGGTAATTCGGGTCGAACGGCTGATCGACCTTGCCCTTCCACAACTTGGCCTCCTCCTCGGTCATCTTGTCCTCGGCGCCGGAGAACAACCCGCCCGCCGGGATACCGGCCTGGGTGAATCCGTCGTAGTCGGACCGGCCGTCGAAGTTGGTGTCCCGCGGCGTCTTTCCGGCGTTCTGCAGATAGGTGGCCAACGTGCGTTCGATACCCGCCGAGCCTTCCGGCACCCGCGGCGGACCGCTGGGATCCGGCGGTGCGGACTGGTCACCGTCGTAGGTGAAGTAGCCGGGATTGGGCGAGCCCAGCATGTCGAAGTTCAGGTACATCGCGACGTCCTTGAGTGCTTCGAGGTCCAGCGACTCTACATAGTTGCGCGAGCCGAGCAGGCCCTCCTCCTCGGCGCCCCAGAACCCGAAGCGCACCGCGTTCTTGACGTCGGGCGAAACACCCAGCTGCAGCGCGGTTTCCAGCACTGCGGCGACCCCTGAGCCGTTGTCGTTGATGCCGGGGCCCTCGGGCACGCTGTCCAGATGCGCGCCCAGCATGACCACGTCGGAGGTCGAACCGGTCTTGGTCTGGGCGATCACGTTGCGGGTGTGCTCGGTGCGGACACCGGCGTTGAGCTTGATGGTGGTCGGTCCGGGTGCCGCGCGCAGCCGGGCGCCGTCGGCCTTGGTCACGCTGACCACCGGAATCTTGACGTCGGTGCGCTCACCGAGCGTGCCGCCCATCTGATCCCCGTCCTGGTTGTTGGCGACGATCACCGCAACAGCGCCGCGTTCGACGGCCGCAGTCTCCTTGGCACTGAACGCGCAATGCCCACGGTCGACCAGCACCACCGCACCGGCCACGGGCAGCCCGTCGTAGTCCTTGGCCTCGCACCCCGGAGAATCCCCGGTGCGGGCGGGCACCAGCGGCCCGGACACCCCTTCGGCGCCGGTGCCGATCGTATAGAGCAGCGGCTTGGCGGTCACCGGCTGACCACCCACAGTGACCTGCGGATCTTCGGAGAACGGTATGCGCACCTGGAACTCGGGGGTTTGCACGTCGAACCCCTTGTCGCGCAAAGTTTTCGCCACATAGTCGACGCTGGCGTCGTAGCCGGGTGTGCCGAGCGCGCGGGTGTTGCCGTTCGCGTTGGCGATGTCCTGCAGCTTCTTGAGGTGCCCCATCATCGCGTCCACCGACACCTGGTGACGCAGCTGCTCGGCGAATTCTCGGGCCGCGGGCGCGGCCGCCGGCGTGTCGACGTTGAGTTCGGTCTTGCTGTCACAGCCGGCCAAAGCCACGGTCAGCACCACCGCGCCAAGGACCGCCCCCGTCAAATTGCGTCGCATTGCACCCACCGTAGTGGGTAGCTCCGCGGGCGGGCGGCGTTAATCGGTCGCGTGCCGCCGAGCTCCGTCAGGCGTCGGCTTTCAGCGCCTTCAGATAGCGGTTGGTGACGAGTCTCTGCGCAACGGCCGCCGGGATCGCGCCGAGCAAGCTCCACCACGTGGCGGGTTTGGAGAACGCGACCACATCCACGTACACGCTGCCGTCGTCATACCGGACGGCGAACAACTCTTCCCCGGACTCGGGATGTCCACGCAACGTCCCGTAGGCGAAGCCGCGTCGGTCGGGTTCATCGATGGTGTAGACCACCCGCCCGTAGGCCAGCACCGGTCCCAGCCTGATCGTGAGCAGGGTGCCCTCTTCGGCGACCTCCGACGACGTCTCGATCCGTAATCCCGCACCGCGTTGCACACCCCAGTGCATCAACCGGTCGGCGGCCTCCTCGAAGCAGCTTCGGCCCTGCCCGAGGGCGGCGGTCCGCCGGATGTGGTGATAGCCGCTCGGCAGCACACCCGCAGTCGCCCCGACTTCGGCGTAGTTCAACGGTTTGCGACCCAGCGCGGCCCAATCCATGTCAGGCATCCCTCCGGTTCAGCACGGCGACCGCCACGACGAAGACCACCGCGACCAGCGCCACGAAGTAACACAGCGACCCTGTCTCACCCCAGGGGATGTTGAAGCTCGGGAACAACCATTCCACGCCGAGGAAGCGGTACATGTTGGCGAACGGCAGCCACGGGCCGAGCTGCACACCGGTGGAGGGCAGATTGGCCAGCAGCGGCTCGGCGACCAGCGGCCACAACAACAGCACCGCGACGGCGCCGGCCGCGAAGCGGATCAATGCGCCGACCGCCACCCCGAGCACCGCGGCCAGCGCGGCGTACAGCGCGAAACCGCCGGCCACCGACCAGGTCGCCGCGCTGACCAGCGACAGTTGCGCGCCGACCACCGGTTCGGCGAACAGCCGCGCCACCATCACCGACGCCAACACCATCGCCACCGTGCAGACCGACGAAAATGCCGCGGCCACAATGGCCTTCGCAATCAGCACCCAGGTGCGGTTCGGAGTTGCCAGAAACGTCGTCCGGATCAGGCCGGTGCGGTACTCGCCGGTCACCGTCATGGACGCCAGGATCATCAGCACCGGCACCCCGAACACCGCCACTCCCAGCGCGGCCTTGCCCGGCGGCAGCGGGGTGAAACCGTAGGAGGTCCAGCCCTGCAGCGCCGCCACCCCCAGGCTCAACGCGGCCACCCCCAGCACCGACCACAGCGGCGAGCGGGTGGTCGACAGTTTGATGCGTTCGGCGTCGAGCACCGCCAGCGCGCTCATGGTTTGCCCGCCCGGTAGTCGACGGCGTCGTCGGTGAGTTTCAAATACGCCTCCTCCAGCGAAGCCGACCGCGTGCTCAGTTCGTGCAACACGATCGAATTGCGGGCGGCCAGTTCCCCGATCACCTCGATGGCCGCGCCACGAACCGTCAGCGCGTCGCCGTCCACGTCGGCCTGCAACCCGGCGTCGCCCAGTACCTCGGCCAGAGTGACCAGCTGCGGACTGCGCACTCGCACGGCGTTGCCCGACCCGCTGACGAACTCCGCGACCGTGGTCGACGCGATCAGCTTGCCCTGGCCGATCACCACCAGCCGGTCTGCGGTGTTGGACATTTCAGCAAGCAGATGGCTGGACACGAACACCGTGCGTCCCTCCGCAGCCAGGCTGCGCATCAGCGTGCGCACCCAGTGGATGCCTTCGGGGTCGAGACCGTTGACCGGCTCGTCGAACAACAGCACCGGCGGATCCCCCAACAGCGCCGCGGCGATGCCCAGGCGCTGGCTCATACCCAACGACAGCGTCCCCGCGGGCCGATCACTCACCGATTCCAAGCCGACGGCGTCGAGCACCTCGTCGACGCGGGGTACCGGGATCCGGTTGGCCGCCGCGATCCAGCGGAGGTGATTACGCGCGCTGCGGTTGGGGTGGGCCGCACGCGCGTCGAGCAACGCACCGACGGTTCGCAGCGGATCACGCAGTTCGCGGTAGGGCTTGCCGTCGATGGTGGCCGTGCCGGCATTGGGGCGGTCGAGACCCAGGATGAGCCGCATCGTCGTGGTCTTGCCTGCACCGTTGGGTCCGAGAAACCCGGTGACCACTCCCGGTTCGACGGTGAACGTCAGGTCGTCGACGGCGCGATGGGTTCCGTAGAGCTTGGTCAGCCCGGCGATTTCGATCATCGTCGTCCAGTATTCCCACCGCAGCGCGCCGCGGCCAACGGCCGTCTTGTCGCGAGTATGCATCGTCTGCGAAAAATCGGCCGCGAACTCGCAGAGGATTCACATTCGCGGGGCTGAGCCGGGAAAGCCGGGCGAGAAGCCCGAAGCGCGAGACCCCGACCCGACTACAGCGACGGGCTGGACGCCTGAGCCCAGAACCTCTTGGGGATGCGGCCTGCTTGCCGGGCGAGGTAGCCGGCGGTGACGGCTGCCGACATGGCCGCGGCCATCGTCGGCGGATCGGATGCCCGGGTGACGGCGGTGGCCAACAACACTGCGTCGCAACCTAATTCCATGGCGAGGGCAGCATCAGACGCGGTGCCGATACCGGCGTCCAAGATCACCGGGACGCCGGCCTGCGCGACGATCATCTCGATGCTGTGCGGATTGGAGATGCCCAGCCCGGTACCGATCGGCGAGCCCAGTGGCATCACCGCAGCACAGCCGGTGTCCTCGAGGCGACGCGCCAGCACCGGATCATCGTTGGTGTACGGCAGCACGATGAACCCGTCGTCGACCAATTGTTCTGCGGCTTTGACCAATTCGATGGCATCGGGCAGCAGGGTGCGCTCGTCGGCGATGACCTCGAGCTTGACCAGGTCGGTGCCGAGCGCCTCGCGGGCCAGCTGGGCGGTCAGCACCGCCTCGGCCGCGCCTCGACAGCCCGCGGTGTTCGGCAGCGCCGCGATACCCAGCCGATTGAGCAGATCCAGCACGCCCGTACCGCCTGACGCGTCGACCCGGCGCATCGCGACCGTCGTCAGCTCAGTGCCCGAAGCGACCAGAGCTTCTTCCAGCACAGCGAGATTGGGCGCCCCGCCGGTGCCCATGATGAGCCGCGAACCGAACTCCCGGCCGCCGATCTTCAGTACCGAATCAGCCACCTTGCACCGCCGTCACAACCTCGATGCGAGCCCCTTCGGCCAGGGTGCGATCCCACTCCGAGCGGGGTATCACCGACCAGTCCAACGCCACCGCGATGCCCTTGTCCGGAAAACCCCGGGTTTCCAGCAATCCGGCGACGGTGGTCTGTTCGGCCACCTCGACGGTTTCGTCGTTGACAGTGATGGTGATCATTTCGCTCCCACACTCACCTCGAGCTCGGCCGTGATCCGCTCAGCGGTCCACGGCGCCAACAAAAATCCATTGCGGCCGTGCCCGGCCGCCACCAGCGTGCGGTCGTCGAGCCGTTCGACGACCGGCAGTCCGTCAGGTGTCATGGGCCGCAATCCGGCCGCAGTCTCGGCCAGCTCGTACTCGCCGAGCGCCGGCATCACGGCACACGCATCGTCGAGCAGGTCACGTACGCCGGTGACCACCGGCGCGGTGTCGCGACCATGCTCGTACTGGGTGGCGCCGACGACGACACCGTCGGCACGCGGCACCAGGTATACCGGGCGGCCGTGCACGCGGGCCCGGACCACGCGGGTCGGCACGGGCATGCAGCCCTTGCGCCACCGCAGCCGCAGCACCTCGCCCTTGACCGGGCGCACCGGCAGGCCGGGCCACAGCCGTGGAGCGTCGATGCCGTTGGCGATGACGCGCTGCTCGGCGTCGACTTCGTCGAGCGAATCCACCGCGGGCGCCCACTGCACCCCCAGCTCCCGACAGTGCGCGGTCAAGCCTTCCACGACCGCGCGGTTGTCCACCGCGAGTTCGGTCGTCGCCAGGAAGCCGTGCCGGATGCCCTGAGCCAGCAGCGGTTCCACGTCGCGGGCAGCCGTCGTCGGCTCGACCGGATGTCCCTGCGCGGCCAGCCAGTCGGCGACGGTCCGCAGGTCGGCGACATCAGCCCGGTCGACGGCGACCACGAGCGATTCCCGTGCGGTGACCACCTCGGGCGGCAGCCCGTCGAGGAAGTCCGTGTGCCACAGCCGCAGCGATTCCAGGCCGATCTGCAGTAACCGCTCCTCGCCGGGCCAACCCTCGCTGTGCGGGGCGATCATGCCGCCGGCCACCCAGGAGGCGCCGCGCTCGACGCTGGCGTGCAGCGTCACCGACCAGCCGGCCAGCGCCGCCCGGCGGGCGACGGACAGCCCGATGACGCCGCCGCCGATGACGGATAGTGGTGGGGCCATTTCATCTCCTCCCTTCGCCGGCATGACCCGGATCAGGTGTGACGGTAAGGGCTGGTACGTATGCCCACTCTCAGCCCCCGCTCCCGGGACTCCCGTGTTGCCTGTTCACCATACTCGGAGCCGAGGCACTACCGTCGCGGTGTGCAACAACCTGCCGACCGACTCGCCCAATCCGCGCTGTACCTGTGCACCGATGCCCGCCGTGAGCGCGGTGACCTGGCCGAATTCGCCGACGCCGCACTGGCGGGCGGGGTGGATCTGATCCAGCTGCGCGACAAGGGCTCCGCCGGCGAGCGACAGTTCGGGCCGTTGGAGGCACGCCAGGAGCTCGACGCCCTTGAGGTGCTCGCCGACGCCGCCCGCAGGCACGGCGCCCTGCTGGCCGTCAACGACCGCGCCGACATCGCGCTGGCGGCCGGGGCCGACGTGCTGCACCTGGGCCAGGACGATCTGCCGCTGCCGATGGCGCGCGGCATCATCGGGACGCGTCCGGTGATCGGCCGCTCGACTCACGACGCCGAACAGGTGGCCGCGGCCATCGAAGAACCCGTCGACTACTTCTGCGTCGGCCCGTGCTGGCCCACCCCCACCAAGCCGGGGCGCACGGCACCCGGGCTCGAGCTGGTGCGGGCCACCGCGGCGCTGAACCCGGACAAGCCGTGGTTCGCGATCGGCGGTATCGACGCGCAACGGCTGCCCGAGGTGCTGGCCGCCGGCGCCCGCCGCGTCGTGGTGGTCCGTGCCATCACTGCGGCCGAGGACCCGCGGGCCGCCGCCGAAGAACTGAAGTCAGCGCTTACTGAGGGTCGATGACCAGCAGCGGGATGGTGGCCGTGACCTCCCGCAGCCGCTGCCAGCTGGCCGCGAAACCGGGGTGCAGCGGCAGCTCGGCCACCTGATCCTCGGCCACCCAGCGCAGCTCGGAGCTCTCGCGGTTGGGGATGGTGTCCAACGGTTCTGGCGCGTCAGCAATCACGGTGGTGTAGGTCCACTGGGTGCCACCGGACCCGACCACCTCGGCGGTCACGACCGTGGTCCGCACGGTCAGTTGCGTCCCGGAGAGCCCGGCCTCCTCGTTCGCTTCGCGCACGGCGGCCTGCTCGGCGGTCTCGTGGCTGTCGCGGGCGCCGCCCGGCAGCGCCCACGTCCCGCCTTGATGACTCCATGGGGCCCTGTGCTGCAACAACACCGCGGCCGATCCGTCAGGCCGAGGCGCTCGCAGCAGTAACCCGGCCGCACCGTGCCGGCCCCAGAACCGCGCGCCGCTGTCGGACACCACCCATCCGTCACCGTCGCCACGCACTCGTACAGGATAGGGAACATGCCCGGTTTCGGGGGTTCCTGATTCCGGGCGAGCCATCCCGCGAACTCTTAGACTTCTTTTATAGAGTTGGGACAGCCGTACGACAGCCGGAAAGGTCCGCGCGCAGGTGACTGTGGAGTTGGCACATCCGTCGACCGAGCCGCTCGCGTCCCGGTCGCCGACGACTCCTGCCCATCCGCGCTGGTGGTTTCTGTGGACGACACCGGGGCGCATCCTGACCATCGGGCTCGTGCTGTCGGGACTGGTCATCGTCAGCGCCTTCGCGACCTCCACCACCATCAACCACCGGCAGCAGGCGCTGACCACCGTGCTCGACCACACCGAACCGCTGTCCTTCGCCGCCGGTCAGCTCTACACCACGCTGTCGGTGGCCGACGCCGCCGCGGCCACCGCATTCATCTCGGGTGCAGAGCCGCGTGACGTCCGGCAGCGCTACGAACAGGCGATCACCGAAGCGTCCGTCGCGGTCACCCGGGCCTCGAGCGGCCTCACCGACGAACCGCTGGTCCAGCTGCTGGGCCGCATCAACGCCCGGCTCGCCGTGTACACCGGACTGGTGGAAACCGCGCGTACCAACAACCGGGCCGGCAACCCTGTCGGGTCGTCGTATCTGTCGGAGGCCTCGTCGCTGATGCAGACGCTGATCCTGCCGGACGCGCAGCGGCTCTACGAGCAGACCTCGGCCCGCGTCGACGCCGAGACCACGGCCTCCACCCGGATCCCGGCGCCGGTGGTGCTGGCGGTGTTGGCGACGTTGATGTTCGGGGCGTTCGCCAACCGCTGGCTGGCGCGACGGACCCGGCGCCGGGTCAACATCGGCTTCGTCGCGGGTGGGATGGCCGTTCTGATCATGCTGATCTGGGTGATGACGGCGCTGGTGATCTCCACGTCGGACAGCCGCAGCGCCAAGGTCACGGCCGCCGACTCCCTCAAGACCGTGACCAACCTGGCCATCACCGCCCAGCAGGCCCGGGCCGACGAGACGTTGGCGCTGATCCGCCGCGGCGACGAGAACCTGCGCAAGCAGTCCTACTACCAGCGCATCGACATGATGCACGAGCAACTCGCGGCCTACCTGGCTCGTGACAACGGTATGGACAAAACCGATCTGGCCGACGCCGATCAGTTGCTGACCCGCTGGCGTGCCGCCGACGACCGGATCAACGCCTACATCGCGGTCGGCAACTACCAGGCCGCCACCCAGGTGGCGCTGGGCACCAGCGAGGACGATTCCACCCCCGCGTTCGACAAGCTCGACGACGCGCTGTCCAAAGGCATCCAACAAAGCCGTAACCAGTTGCGCAACGACATCGTCAACGCCCGCCGCGTGCTCTCGGGCGCGACGGTCGGCGCCGCGGTGCTGAGCGTGGCCGCTGCGGTGGCGGTGGCGTTGGGGTTGTGGCCGCGACTCAGTGAGTACCGGTAAGCACGATGAGAAAAGTTCTGGTCCTACTCGCGACAGTGTTGGCGGTGGCCGGCTGCGCCCAGACCGCGCCTGCTCTGACCGTCCCGGCGCTCACCCTGTCCCCGCCCACGCCGGCCGGCATGCAGGAACTGACGCCCCAGCCGGTGCAGGTGCCGTCGGCCGAGACCGACGATTGCGACCGCACGGCCAGCCTGCGCCCGTTCAGTAACAAGGCCGAGGCCGACGCCGCGGTGGCCGAGATCCGCAACCGCGGCCGGCTCATCGTCGGCCTGGACATCGGCAGCAACCTGTTCTCGTTCCGCGACCCGATCACCGGTGAGATCACCGGATTCGACGTCGACATCGCCGGCGAGGTGTCCCGCGACATCTTCGGCACCCCGGCGCAGGTCGAGTACCGGATCCTGTCCTCGGCCGACCGGATCACCGCACTGCAGAACAAGAAGGTCGACATCGTCGTCAAGACCATGACCATCACCTGTGAGCGTCGCAAGCAGGTGAACTTTTCGACCGTCTACCTGATGGCCAATCAGCGCATCCTGGCTCCGCGCGACTCGACCATCTCGCAGGTCTCCGACTTGTCCGGCAAGCGGGTGTGCGTGGTCGACGGCACCACGTCACTCAAACGCATCCAGGAGATCAGCCCGGCGCCCATCATCGTCTCGGTGGTGACATGGGCCGACTGCCTGGTGGCACTGCAGCAGCGGCAGGCCGACGCGGTCAGCACCGACGACTCCATCCTGGCCGGCCTGGTCGCTCAAGACCCCTATCTGCACATCGTCGGCCCGAGCATGAACCAGGAGCCGTACGGCATCGGGGTGAACCTGGACAACACCGGGCTGGTGCGGTTCGTCAACGGCACGCTGGAACGTATTCGGCGGGACGGCACGTGGAACACGTTGTACCGCAAGTGGTTGACGGTCCTTGGTCCGGCGCCCTCCCCTCCCGTCGCGAGGTACATCGACTGATGACACAGCCCCCAGAAATCCCAGAGGAACCCGACGAGGACCCCGGCACACAGCCGGCCAGCTTCGAAGACCTCGACATGGATTCGCGGTCGACGGCGCGCCCGATGGCCACCCAGGCGGTGTTCCGGCCGGAATTCGATGACGATGAAGAACAGGGCCAGCCTTCCTTTTTCGGCGACACCGAGGCGCACGACCACGGCACGGTGATGACCCGCGTCCTCTCGCCGGTCCGCCGGTTGGGTGGCGGCCTGGTGGAGATCCCGCGGGTACCCGAGCGGGATCCGTTGACCGCCTTGATGACCAACCCGGTGGTCGCCGAATCGAAGCGGTTCTGCTGGAACTGCGGCAAACCGGTCGGCCGGTCGTCGCCGGATGGCAAGGCCCTCTCGGAAGGCTGGTGCCCCAACTGCGGCAGCTCGTACTCCTTCCTGCCGCAGCTGTCCCCCAACGAGATCGTCGCCGACCAGTACGAAATCAAAGGCTGCATCGCCCACGGCGGGCTGGGCTGGGTGTACCTGGCATTCGACCACAACGTCAACGAACGGCCGGTCGTGCTCAAAGGCCTGGTGCATTCCGGCGACGCCGAGGCGCAGGCCATCGCGATGGCCGAACGTCAGTTCCTGGCCGAGGTGACCCATCCAGGGATCGTCAAGATCTACAACTTCGTCGAACACGATGACAAGCACGGCAATCCGGTCGGCTACATCGTCATGGAGTACGTCGGCGGAACATCGCTCAAGCAGGCCAAGGGCACCAAGCTGCCGGTCGCCGAGGCGATCGGCTACATGATGGAGATCCTGCCTGCGCTGGGCTACCTGCACTCGATCGGGCTGGCCTACAACGATCTCAAGCCCGAGAACATCATGATCACCGAGGAGCAGCTCAAGCTGATCGACCTCGGTGCGGTGTCGCGGCTCAACTCCTACGGATACCTGTACGGCACACCGGGTTACCAGGCACCGGAGATCGTGCGCACCGGGCCGACCGTGGCCACCGACATCTACACCGTGGGCCGGACCCTGGCCGCCCTGACGCTGAATCTGCGCACCCGCAAGGGGCGCTACGTCGACGGCCTGCCGTCCGACGATCCGGTGCTCACCAAGTACGACTCGTTCGGGCGCCTGCTGCGCCGCGCCATCGACCCCGATCCTCGACGGCGCTTCGCCACCGCCGAGGAGATGTCGTCACAGCTGCTCGGTGTGTTGCGTGAGGTGGTGGCCACCGACAGCGGTTTGCCACGGCCGGGCCTGTCGACGGTGTTCAGCCCGTCGCGGTCGACGTTCGGCGTGGATCTGCTTGTCGCACATACCGACGTCTACGTCGACGGTCAGGTGCACTCGGAAAAGCTGACGGCCCAGGAGATCGTCCGCGCCCTGCCGGTGCCGTTGGTGGACCGCACCGATGTCGGGGCGCCGATGCTGGTCGCCAGCGTGCTGAGCCAGCCCGTGCACACTCTCGATCAGCTGCGCGCCGCGCGGCACGGGGCGCTCGACGCGGAAGGCGTGGACCTGTCCGAGTCGGTCGAGCTGCCGCTGATGGAGGCCCGCGCGTTGCTCGATCTGGGTGACGTGGCGAAGGCCACCCGCAAGCTCGACGATCTGTCCGCCCGGGTGGGCTGGAACTGGCGGTTGATCTGGTTCCGCGCGGTCGCCGAGATGCTGTCCGCCGATTACGACTCGGCCACAAAGCACTTCACCGAAGTGCTGGACACCCTGCCCGGCGAGTTGGCACCGAAGCTGGCCCTGGCCGCAACCGCAGAGCTGGCAGGCACGGCCGACGAGCTGACGTTCTACAAGACCGTCTGGGGTACCGACAACGGCGTCATCTCCGCGGGATTCGGATTGGCCAGGGCCCAGTCGGTCAGCGGGGACCGCGACGGCGCGGTGCGGACGCTCGACGAAGTTCCCGCCACCTCACGGCATTTCACCGCTGCGCGGCTCACGAGCGCCGTCACGCTGCTGTCCGGACGAACGGCCAGTGAGATCACCGAGCAGAACATCCGTGACGCCGCGCGGCGGGTGGAGGCGCTGCCCGACACCGAGCCCCGTGTGTTGCAGATCCGGGCACTCGTGTTGGGTACCGCGATGGACTGGCTGGCCGACAACACGGCCAGCAGCAACCACATCCTGGGCTTCCCGTTCACCGAGCACGGCCTCAAGCTCGGCGTGGAGGCCTCACTGCGGGCGCTGGCCCGAGTGGCTCCCACCCAGTCGCATCGGTATGCCCTGGTGGACCTGGCCAACAGTGTGCGGCCCATGAGCACGTTCTGAGCGCAGGTCGACGCGGATCAGACGGAACTGGTCACACCAGCCACACCAGTCCCTGCTCGGAAACCGTGTGACGTCGCGCCCGCCTGTTAGCGAGAAAGTCGCGGAAACCGCCTCGCCTGCATCGCTTTTCACTTCAGAACCATCAGCGGAACCCCACCGGACTCGACAGCAACGCCAACCACATCCGTACCGAAATTTGCCGTGCCCGGCTGTTAGCGACAGTGTCGCTCGCAGCGCGGGCACACAACCAGTGGGGCAGAACCGATCTGATGGTGCCAGACTGACGCACGGGACTGGCCCCCACGGGGCCCCTGGTGCCAGCGGTACTGATGCGGCGATTGTCGCTCCAGTGTCGCTAACAGGCGGGCAACTCGAGTTTCCCTTCCGCAGCCGGGACAGCTGTGACTGATGTGACTCCGGTCGAGAACAGTCGGCACCTAAGCGGTGCGGACCACCTGGACGCACGCGCGGGCGATGGCCAGTTCCTCATCGGTCGGAATCACCAGCACAGTGACCGGTGACGACTCGGCAGAGATGCGCCGAGGCTGCCGCGACGGGCTCTCGTTGAGCTCGGGGTCGAGTTCGATGCCCAATGCGGCCAGCCCGCTCAGCGCATCGCGGCGGACGGCGGCGTCGTTCTCGCCCACCCCCGCGGTGAAGCTGATGATGTCGGTCGTCCCGAGCACCGCAAGATAGGCGCCGACATACTTACGCAACCGGTGTATGTAGACGTCGTACGCCAATTGAGCTGCCGCATCGCCGTTTTCGATCAGCTCGTGCAGTTTGCGGAAGTCGTTCTCGCCGCCGAGTCCCAACAGCCCGGATCGGCGGTTGAGCATGGTGTCGATGTCCTCGATGGTCATGTCGGCCGTGCGGCACAGATAGCCCACGATACCGGGATCGATGTCGCCACTGCGGGTGCCCATCACGAGCCCCTCCAGCGGGGTGAGCCCCATCGAGGTGTCGACCGCACGACCGTCGGCCACCGCCGAGGCCGATGCGCCGTTACCGAGATGCAGCACAATCTGATTCACCGAATCGTAAGGCCGCTCGATGAAATCCGCGGCCTGCCGGCTCACGTACTCGTGTGAGGTGCCGTGGAACCCGTAGCGCCGGATGTGCCATTTTTCCGCGACATCGTGCTCGATGGCGTAGGTGGCCGCGGCGGCAGGCAGATCGTGAAAGAACGCGGTGTCGAACACCGCGATGTGCGGGACGCCGGGCAGGATGCGCCGAGACACGTCGATTCCGACCATCGCCGGCGGATTGTGAAGCGGCGCAAGCGGAGCGAGCTCTTCGAGCTTGGACATCATCGCGTCATCGATCACGGCCGGCCGATAGAACGTCTTGCCGCCATGCACCACGCGGTGCCCGACCGCCACGAGGTCGAGGTCGTCGAGGTGCAGGCCCGCTTCCGCGGACAGTTCGAACGCCAGCCGCAGCGCCGCATCGTGATCGGCGACCCGGCCCTCGCGGCGCAGCGTGCGCTCGCCCACCTTCAACGTCGCGGTCGACGAGTCCTCGCCGATGCGCTCGACCATGCCGTTGGCCAGCTGCTGTCCCGAATCAGGTTGGATCAGCTGGTATTTCACCGACGACGAGCCGGAGTTAATCACCAGCACCGTGTCGGTCATCCAATTGCTCCTCGCGTGCGCGTCATCTTTTTGCTCCTCGCGTCCGCGTCATGACACCCCTTGCGCCTGGATCGCGGTGATCGCGACCGTGTTGACGATGTCCTCGACCAACGCACCCCGCGACAGATCGTTGACGGGCTTGTTGAGGCCCTGCAGCACCGGACCGATCGCGATGGCGCCCGCGGACCGCTGCACGGCCTTGTAAGTGTTGTTGCCGGTGTTGAGATCCGGGAAGATCAGCACCGTGGCCCGGCCCGCCACCGCGGAATCCGGCATCTTGGTGATCGCGACGGATGGCTCCACGGCGGCGTCGTACTGGATCGGACCCTCGACCAGCAGATCCGGCTCGCGTTGCCGCACCAATTCGGTTGCCGCCCTGACCTTGTCGACATCAGCTCCGGTTCCCGAAGTGCCCGTCGAGTAGGACAGCATAGCCACCCGCGGCTCGATGCCGAACTGTGCGGCGGTGCGTGCCGAGGAAATGGCGATGTCGGCCAGCTGCTCGGAGGTGGGATCCGGCACGATCGCGCAGTCACCGTAGGCCAGCACCTTGTCGGCCAGGCACATCAGAAAGATGCTCGATACCGTCGAGATACCGGGCGCAGTGCGGATGATCTCGAACGCCGGCCGCACGGTGTGCGCAGTGGTGTGGGCCGCGCCGGACACCATGCCGTCCACCATGTTGTTGTGAACCAGCATGGTGCCGAAATAGGACACGTCGTGGATGGTCTCGCGGGCCTGCTCGACGGTGATGCCCTTCTTGCGGCGCAGTTCGGCATACTGCTCGGCGAACTGGTCGCACAGCTCGCTGGTGCGCGGATCGAGGACGATGGCCGCATCGATGTTCACGCCGAGTTCGGCTGCGCGGGAACGGACCTGGTTTTCCTCACCGAGGATGGTCAGATCGGCCACACTGCGCCGCAACAGCCGGCCCGCGGCCTTGAGGATACGGTCATCGGTGCCCTCGGGTAGCACGATGCGTTTGCGGTCGGAGCGGGCCCGGTCGAGCAGCTGATAGGTGAACATCTGCGGCGTCGTCACCGCCGGGATCGGGATGCTCAGTTGCGCCAGCAGATCGTTGACGTCGACGTACTTGTCCATCAGGGCCAGCGCGGTGTCGATCTTGCGCTGAGCCTTCGCGGTCACGCGGCCCCGGGCACCGGCGACCCGGCTCGCGGTCTCGAACGTGCCGTACTTGGTGGCCACGATCGGCAACCGCAGCCCCAGCCCCTCGACCAGAGCCGCGATCGACGGATGCAGATCGAGCCCGCCGTTGAGAATGATGCATGACAACGACGGGAAGCCTTCCGCGGCATGGGCACTCACCACTGCGAGTACCACGTCGGATCGGTCACCCGGTGTCACCACCGCGACGCCCTCGGTCAGCCGCTCCAACACATGCTCGGCGGTCATACCGGCCACGAGCACGCCCATCGCCTCACGGGACAACAGCGCCGGATCACCGGCGATCACCGTGCCGTCCACTGCCACCTGCAGTTCAGCCACCGAGGGTGCGACCAGCAGCGGTTCCTCGGGCAACACGTAGGCCGGCGGGCCCAGCGGTTTGAGGGCATCGGCCACCGCGGTGAGTTGGGCCGGATCGCACCGGTTGGCGACCACGGCCGCGGCGTGCGCGTGCTGGTGATTCAGTTCGGCCAGGCACACCTCGACGACGTGTGCGACCTCCTCTGGCGTGCGGTCGGCGGCCTTGACCGCGAGCACCACAGGGGCGCCCAGGTTCACCGCGATGCGCGCGTTCATGCTCAGCTCGCTGGGGGTGGCGACGTCGGTGTAGTCACTGCCGACGATCAGTACCGCGTCGCACCGATCGGCGACGCGGTGGAACCGGTCGACGATCTCGGCGATCGCGGCGTCGGGATCCTCATGCACCTGCTGGTAGCCGACGCCGACGCAATCCTCGTACGGCAGACCGGCCGTGGCACCGGCCAACAGCAGTTCGAGGATGTAGTCGCGGTCCTCGGACCCATTTCCCGAGTCGCTTCGCTCCTGCCCTCCGACGAGGCGCGTGATGGGCCGGAACACCCCGACCCGGGGCACGGTCGCCGCGAGCCGGTGCAGGATCCCCAGCGCAATGGTCGACTTACCGGTATCCCCCTCGGGCGAGGCTACATAGATCGCGGTCGCGATGTTCCCATCCGGCACCGCTCCAGCATTCCCTAGATCACGACAGTTCCGCCACCGCGCCCGCGAACTCCGTGCAGAACCAGTCCACGTCGGACATCGCGAACACCAGCGGCGGGCGCACCTTGAGCACGTTGCCGTCGCTGCCGCACACCGAGATCAGCACGTGCCGGTCCCGCATCGCGTTGACGAGGTCGTGGGCCCCGACGCGGTCCGGGGCACCCTGGGCAGTGACAATCTCGACACCCACGTAGAGCCCGCAGCCGCGCACCTCACCTATGCGGGGATGGTCGGCGCCGATCCGGGCGATCTCGTCGCGCAGCGCGGTGCCGACCCGGGCGGCGTTGTCGATCAGGTTCTCGTCCTCGATCACATCGAGGACGGCGGCCGCGGCGGCCATGGACACCGGATTTCCGCCGAACGTGTTGAAATACGGCACGCCCCGGGCAAAGGTCTGCAACACGTGACCGCGCGCAGCCATCGCGGCGACCGGCAGCCCGTTGGCCATCGGTTTGCCCATCGTGACCAGATCGGGCACCACACCGTGGCGATCAAAGCCCCACATGCCCTCGCCGGTCCGGCCGAACCCGGGCTGCACCTCGTCGGCGATGAACACCCCGCCCGCCGCGCGCACCGCCTCCACCGCCGGGGCCAGCACTGTGGGATCCGGGAAGATCCCGTCGGAAGCGAAGATCGTGTCGACGATCAGGCAGCTCACGCCGTGGCCCGAATCCTGCAGATCGTCGATCGCCGCTGCAACATCGAGGGTCTGAGCCGATACCGTGCGCACATGCGGCCCGACGACGGTGGCTCCGCCCAGCGATGGTGAAATCGCCGTCACGGCTTCGGTATTGCCGTGATAGGCGTCGCTGGTCACGATGACCCCCCGGGCCCCGGAGTGCATCTGGGCCACCCGCAGGGCGAGATCGTTGGCCTCCGAGCCGGTACATGCGTACATCACCTGGTCCACGGCGGACGGCATGGTGGCGAGCAGGCGGCGCGAGTAGTCGACGATGCCTTCGTGCAGATAACGGGTGTGGGTGTTGAGCGTCTGCATCTGACGTGTCACCGCATCGACCACATGCGGGTGACAATGCCCGACACTGACGACGTTGTTGTAGGCATCCAGATATCGGGCCCCGTCGGCGTCGAACAGGTGGCTGCCCTGACCACGAACCAGATGTACCGGCCGTTCATAGAACAGCCGGTACGCCGGTCCCAGCATCCGGGTACGGTCCGCGATCAGGGATTCCGTCTCCGGATCGGTCGCCGGACCGCCGGAGTAGCTGTTGGAATCCATGATGTTGGAGAAGCCCTGTGCGTTCAGCGTTCGTGCGCCTCCTCGAGCACCGTCCGACCAAGATCGGAATACCGTTGCGGGTCCTGGTATTTCAAGAACAGGGCCAGCACCACACCGCCGATACCAACGATGCCTACAACATACGGGATCGCGGCGAATATCCAGTCCGACGCGGCCGTACCCGCGGCGAACGACGCGTTCTTGGCCAGCAGGTAGATGACGTAGAGCATGCCTGCGCCGCCCAGCAACGGGGCCAGGAATGTGGTGAACCAGTTGGCGGTCTCCGGATGCTGCCTCTGCACGTGGAAGTAGGCGATGACCGAGAACGCCGCCAGCGCCTGCACGATCATGATCGCCGTGGTGCCCAGCAACGCCATCAGGCCGTACAACCCGGTGTAAGGATCGCGCCCCGTCACGTCGAAGAACAGCACCACGGCGGTTGCGAAACCGGTCTGGACGAATCCGGCGATGTGCGGGGAGCCGTGCGCCGGGTGGGTCGCACCGATGGTCTTGCGCATGCCCGGGATGACGTTCTCCCGTCCGAGGGCATAGAGGTAGCGGGCCGCGCAGTTGTGGAAAGCCATGCCACATGCGAACGATCCGGTCATCAGCAGGATCTTGAACAAGTCGACCGCCCACTGGCCGAGATGCTGCTGCACCGGATTGAAGAAGATGTTGCCCGCGGTGGCCGAATCCTGTGCCAACGCAACGGCATTGTCGGGCCCCGTGCCGACGATCGCCAGCCACGACACCAGCACGTAGAACACCCCGATACCGACCACCGAACTGATCACCGCGATGGGGATGATCTTCTTGGGGTTTCGCGACTCCTCGCCGTACATGGCGCTGCTCTCGAAGCCCACCCACGACCAGAACGCGAAGAACAGGCCGACGCCCGCGGAACCCGCGACCGCGATCATGTTGCCGTCGGCGCCGGTCACCGACCCCGACAGGCTGTGAAAACCGTTGAGCGGGTTCAGGGATCCCAACGACCATCCCTGCGGACCGCCGCCGGTGAACACCACCGACAGCGCCATCAACGCCAACATCACGATCTCGGTGATCAGGAAAACCCCGAGCACCTTGGCCGCCAGGTTGATGTCGAAGTAGGTCAACACGGTGTTGACCGCCAGCATCACGACCGCAAACACGATCCACGGAACGTCGATACCGAAGAACGATGTGAACAGATCGTTGCCGAAGAACGAGAAGATGCCGATGAGCGACGCCTCGAACACCATGTACGCCAAGGCCGTCAAGAATCCCGCACCCAGGCCGACTATGCGCCCCAAGCCGTGTGAGATGTAGCCGTAGAAGGCGCCGGTGGCGGTGATGTGCTTGCTCATGGCCGCATATCCGATCGCGAACAGGGTCAGCACGATGGTCGCGACGAAGTAGCCGGCGGGCGCGTAGGCACCATTGCCGAAGCCGACCGAGATCGGCACGTTGCCGACCATGGCCGTGATGGGTGCGGCGGTGGCCACCGCCATGAACAGCACGCCGACCAGCCCCACGGCATTGGGTTTGAGGCGCTGGATATCAGCACCAACCGGTGCCGGATCGATGATCTCGCTCATTACAGGGTCCCGCCATTTGGTCTGTTTTCCTTGGCGTCGCCGACAGCGCTGTGGTGCGACGAGCACATTTCTATCGCGCGATGATGCCTCGGTCAACTCGAAATTCGTTGCAGCCCAATATGTTTGTTTCCGCAATGTTTCGAAACTGGGAATCGTGAAACGGGAAGGTTACACCTCGTTTTTTGGTCTGCTGCGCCGAGTCGTTTGGTACACACTCGGGGCATGACTGCGACATCCGGCGGTCCCGTCGCCGAGGACGTCCGTCGACGCATCCTGTCCATGCTGGCCCAGGGCACGCTGCGGCCCGGCTCCCGACTGGGAACCGAACGCGAGATGGCCGAGAACTTTTCGGTGTCCCGGTCGACGCTGCGCAGCGCGTTGCTGCCGTTGAGCCAGGCCGGCGTGTTGGAGCGGCGCACGGGCCGCGGTGGTGGCACGTTCGTGCGGGCCGACGTGGTCGAACGCAATGCCGGTGAACTCGTCGGACTCCCGGCCCGGTTACGCAGCGGAGGTCACACCAGCGCCACGCGGGTGCTCGGGACCGACCGCAGGGCGGCCACGTCCGCCGAAGCCCGCGCACTCGAAATCCCGGACGGCACAGAGATATTCACGATCAGGCGGCTGCGGTTCGCTGACGGTGTGCCGCTTTCGGTGGACCTGGCGTGCTTCGTCGCCGAACACATGGAGGATCTGCTGGAACAGCCTCTCGGCGGCTCACTCTATGAACTGCTGCGGGTGCGCTACGGGCTGACCCCGGCCACCACCACGGAAACCATCGAGGTGGTCAGCGCCAGCCCGCGGGAAGCCGAATGGCTCGACATCGCCCACCGCAAGCCGCTGTTGGCCATTACCCGGGTCACCCGCGATGGCAGTGACCGGCCGTTCGAGTACGCCTACGACCTCTTCCGGGCCGACCGGGTCCGGCTCACCTCACACCGCGAGCGTGCGCGTCTGCTGGTCGACACACCGATGCTCGCCGGCATTTAGCGCACGCTCGCGCGGCACGAGGGTGCGCTGCAGGCCGGGCATATGCGGCGTGTCGAGGGACAGACGCGCACGCTCGCGGTGCAAGAGCGGGGCAGGGCTCAGCCGAGCTTGCGCAACCGGGGTTCCAGATCGGTCTTGAACAACTCGAGGAAGCGACGCTGATCCGGCCGCGGGTCATGGAACACCAGGTGGTTCAGGCCCCAGTCGACATAGTCCTTGACCTTGGCCACGGCCTCGTCGGGATCCGATGCCACGATCCAGCGCTTGGCGACCTGCTCGATGGGCAACGCGTCGGCGGCCTTTTCCATCTCGATCGGATCGTCGATGGAGTGCTTCTGCTCGGCGGTGAGCGACAGCGGCGCCCAGAACCGGGTGTTCTCCAGCGCGAGCTTGGGATCGGGGTCGTAGGAGATCTTGATCTCGATCATCCGGTCGATGTCCTCGGCGTTGCGCCCGGCGGCCTGCGCGCCCTCCCTCACGGCGGGAATGAGCTTGTCCTTGTAGAGCTCTTCCCCCTTACCCGAGGTGCAGATGAAGCCGTCACCCGCGCGGCCCGCATATTTGGCCACCACGGGACCGCCGGCAGCGATGTAGACCGGCACGCCACCTTCGGGCACGTCGTAGATCGAGGCGCCCTTGAGCCGGTAATACTCGCCGTCGAAATCGACGCGGTCACCGACCCACAGTTCCCGCATGAGCTTGACCGATTCCCGCAGCCGCGCGAAACGCTCCTTGAACTCCGGCCACTCGCCGGTGTAGCCGGTGGCGATCTCGTTGAGCGCCTCCCCCGTGCCCACGCCCAGGAAGACGCGATCCGGGTAGAGGCATGCCATCGTCGCGAACGCCTGCGCGATCACCGCGGGGTTGTACCGGAACGTCGGCGTCAACACCGACGTGCCCAACACCAGTCGCTCGGTGCGCTCGCCGACGGCCGTCATCCAGGCCAGCGAGAACGGCGCATGCCCGCCCTCATGGCGCCACGGCTGGAAATGGTCGCTGACCGTCGCGCTGTCCATCCCCGACGATTCGGCCAGCACCGCGAGCTCGACCAGTTCCCGGGGCGCGAATTGCTCTGCAGAAGCTTTATAACCAAGTTTGAGTTCAGCCACGCTTTGTTTCTACTCCAGTCCATAGACTCGCGGCATGGCAGCAGTCCTGAGCGCGATCACCGAACACGTACACATCGCACAAACGGACCTGGTCAACTGGACTCTGGTGACCGACGGCGACGGCGTGATGCTGATCGACGCCGGATACCCCGGCCAGCGCGACGACGTGCTGGATTCGGTGCGGCAGCTCGGCTTCGGCGTCGACGACGTCACCGCGATCCTGCTGACCCACGCTCACATCGACCACCTGGGGTCGGCCATCTGGTTCGCCAAAACCCATGGCACACCGGTGTTCTGCCACGCCGACGAGGTCGGCCACACCAAACGTGAGTATCTGGAGCAAGCCTCCCCGGCAGACGTCGTCAAACACATCTGGCAGCCGCGCTGGCTCAAGTGGACCGCGACCCTCATCGCCAACGGCGGGCTGGACCACTCGGGCATCCCCACCGCAGCGGCGCTGACGCCCGACGTCGCGTCCGCGCTGCCCGGCGCGCCCGTGGCGGTACCCACGCCGGGGCACACGGGCGGGCACTGCTCGTTCATCGTCGACGGGGTCCTCGTCGGTGGAGACGCCCTGGTGACCGGGCACCCGCTGATACCGCGGCCCGGGCCACAGCTGCTGCCCGCCCTGTTCAACCATGACGAGGCCGGTTGCCTGCGCAGTCTGGAAGCCCTGGGGCGGCTCGACACCGATGTGCTGGTGCCGGGACACGGCCCGGTATGGCGCGGCCCCATCGCCGAAGCAGTGCAGGAGGCCATCGCCCGGCACGGCTAGGCGCAGAAAGTCAGTGGATCACCTTGTAGCCGAGCAGGAAGAACCCGGTGAGGCACAATCCGCAGGCCAGCACGATCGCGGGCATCAGGATGATCTGGTCGAGTTCGTCGGGATCCAGTTCCTCGTCGTCGTACACCGGGCCGAACAGCACGCGAGCCACCCTGGTCTGACGGAACCTGTGCATGCGCCGGCGCATGCCGGACGAGTCGGTGCGCCGCCCGATGAAGATCCGCAGCCCTATGCCAAGCGCGAACACCGCCGCTGCCCCCGCGAGCAGCAGCGTCCCCACCAGCACCTGCGAACTCGGCACAACTCCCGAGCTTATAGTCCCCAGCGCTCGGCGATCAGCTGATGCGAGCGCAGCCGGTCCTCGTGCCGGTGGGTCACCGACGTGATCACCAGTTCATCGGCACCGCTCAGCCGCTGCAGCGCCGCCAACCTGTGGGCCACCTGATCGGGATCGCCGACGAATTGTGTTGCGGTGCGGTCGCGCACCAACTCCTGCTGTTCGACCGTGAGCGGGGCGGCGTCGTCGGGATCCGGGTAGGGCGCCGCGCCACCGCCGGAACGGATCGAATAGACCCAATGTCCATAGGTGGTCGCGAGATGGCGGGCGGTGGCCTCGTCGTCGGCGACCACCACGTCAGCCGACACCACGACGTACGGTTCGGCCAGGCGGTCCGACGGCCTGAATCCGTTGCGGTACACCTCGATCGCCTCCAGTGCGGTGGCCGGAGTGATGTGGTAGCTGGCGACGAACGGCAAGCCCCTGGCCGCTGCGACCCGGGCGCTCTGGCCCTTGCTACTGCCGAAGATCCACGGCGTCAGCCCCGTACCGGCACCCGGAACCGCCGTCCCGACGGCATACCTGCCGTCCACCAGCGCCAGAATGTCGTCGACCTGATCGGCGAAATCCGGCGCCACCGCCTCGGGCTGCTGAAGCGCCGCCGCCTGCGCCTGTAATCGCGGATTACGCAGCAGCGCAACGATATCGAACGGCGCGGGGATCACCACGCCGTCGGTCTCGTGCCACTCCCGCGGAGTTCTCGGCGCGCCGGGCGCGGCCTTGACGGCCTCGGCCCGCTTCTGCCCCGACCGGCCCACGCCGAGGTCGATACGCCCGGGATGAAACGCGGCCAGCGTCCCGAAGCTCTCCGCCACCGCCACCGCGGTGGTGTGGCCGAGTTGCACTGCCGCGGTACCGACGCGGATCTTCTCGGTGGCGGCCGCGATCTGCCCGACCAACACCGCGGGTGACGAGCTGGCCACCGCCACAAAATGATGCTCGGCCACCCAGTACCGCTTGTAGCCCCACTGTTCGGCGTGGCGGGCCAGGTCGACGGTGTTCCGCAGCGCAGTCGCGGCGTTACTGCCCGCAGTGATCGGTGCGAGGTCGAGGACCGAGAGCGGAAGGGTCACGTCAATGCCTTCTCGAACGCGATCGGAAGCACCGTCCCGCCCCCTTCGGCCTGCATCTCGAGCTCCATCCGTCGGTAGCCCGACGAGAGATAGAGCGCCTCGGCTTCGGGCTGACGATGCCCGGTGGTCAGAAAGACGCGCCGATAGCCGCGGGTGGCGATCTCCGCTTCGAGCTCGGTGAGCAGCCTGCTCGCATACCCGCGTTGGCGGTGACCGCTGGCGGTCCAGATGCGCTTGAGCTCCGCGGTATCGGCGTCGAACCGTTGGAACGCGCCGCCGGTGACGGGTTGGCCGTCGAGCAGCCCGATCAGCAGACCGCCATCGGGTGGCGCGAAGTCAGCAGCCGGGTGGCCGCGCAGCCACTCCATCACGCGTTCGGCGGTGCCGCCGTAGCGACCCGAGTATTCGACGGCCAACTCGGCCAGCAGCGGCTGGGCCAGCGGGTCATCTTGTCCCACGGCCTGGAAGCGCAACCGCTCCAACGTTGATCCGGGCATCACTTCAATGTCTAACGTGTGCGCCCGGTCCGCATTCCGACTGGGGATATTTGATCGCGATGATTGAAATTTCATCGAGGTCCGCGACGTACGGCAGGATTGCCGCAGGCGTTATTTTTCTGACCGCTGCGGATTGTGGGCACCCACAACAACTCCCGTGGATTGCGACAACGCCACGCGCAACTCCGGATCGGACGGTCTGCCGCGTCGCTAGTTTCAACTGGCATCGACCCGAAGACAAGGGATGGGCCCGAGATGACCACTGTCGGTCTGGCGACCACATCTTTCATCGACTGGGAGGGGCTCACCGGCCAGTCGAAATTTGTGATCGACATGGTCAGCATCCCCATCTTCAGCGCGATCGCCGGCCTGATCACCAACTGGACCGGC
Organism: Mycobacterium dioxanotrophicus; assembly: GCF_002157835.1. Taxonomy (NCBI): domain Bacteria; kingdom Bacillati; phylum Actinomycetota; class Actinomycetes; order Mycobacteriales; family Mycobacteriaceae; genus Mycobacterium; species Mycobacterium dioxanotrophicus. The sequence continues at coordinate 6,608,867 of NZ_CP020809.1, forward strand.
GTCCTCATGTTGTTCGCGCCCACGCAGTTCACCGGGTTCTATGTCCCCGGGCTCAAGACGCTCTTCCCGCTGCTCCCCCGCAAGGTGCAGATTCTGCCCATCTTCGCGCCGAACGGGATTCTCGGCTTCCAGGGCTTCATCCCGTGCCGGGCGGAGAAGATGGCCAGCCTGATCGTCGACATGTCGATAGCCCGCATCGGCGGCATCGCCGACTTCTATCAACAGCTCGAGCCGGACAAGATGGCCGAGCAGATGGCCCGCGAAGCACGGCCGCACATCCGCCGCATAGCCGGTGATGTCATCAACAGCAACCACCGATGGCTGTGGGACGCGCTGCCCGCGCCCGCCCAGGACAGCGTGATCGCCACGATCGACGCCCGGGTTCCGGCGATCTCGCAGCGCGCCTTTGCCCGCGTCGGCGACCACATCGACGATCTGCTCAACGTCAAGCTGATGACGGTCAACCATCTGCGCCGGAATCCGGCTGTGCTGAGCGACATCTTCAAGGGGATGGGTGCCCCGGAGTTGCGCTTCATGGTCAAGATCGGGGCGCTCGGGTTCCTCTTCGGAATCCCACTCGCGTTGTACCTCAACTGGGTTCACGAAGCCCACCCGCCAATTCTCAGCGCCGTCCCGTCCTGGTTGGTGGTGCTCGCCGGCGCCGCCATCATCGGCGTGGTGGTCAACATTCTGGCCATCAAGATCGTGTTCGAGCCGGGTGACCCGCAGCCCCGCTACAAATACCTCTGGAAGCAGGGCATCTTCCCGAAGCGCCAGTACGAGGCTGCTGCGCAAGTGGCGACAATGATGTCCGAGAAGGTACTCACCGTAACGAATTTCACGCGCGAGCTGCTGTTCGGCGCCAGCGGTGACAAGACCGCGTCCTATCTCGCCGAAGTGGTGGCCGAGGAAGTGGACCAGATTTTCACTCCGCTGGCGGTGAGCGTCGGGCGGACATTGCGGGTGGTCGACTGGGACGATCTGGAACGCAAGGTGAGCCAGGAGATCGTCGACCTGGCCCCGGAGGTGTTCTACTCCGAGGAGTTCAACGACGAGAAGGCCAAGAAGATCGCGGACTTCGCCACCACGAAGTTCCGTGAGCTGCCTCCCGCCGAGTTCAGCGAAATGCTCTATGCGGCAATCGAACAGGACGCGTGGCTGCTCTATGTGCACGGCGGCTTGCTGGGCGTGCTGGTGGGCGCGGTCCACCTGCTGCTGTTCGGCTGGTGACGCGTCAGTCCTTGTGCCGCAACGCCGGCGGTCCCTTGCCGATGATCTTGTCCTGCCGACCGTCGGTGTCCCAGCCACCCGCGTGATAGCCCTCGGTGTCGAAACAGACGTCGATGAACTGCTCACCGAACGGCGTCAGCCGCAGACTGCGGTAGATGGTCACGGCCTTCGGCACACTTTCGATGGCATGCACCGCTGCGGGCTGCACCTCCAGAAGCGCATAGCGGCGATAGTCCTCGACCGGTTCCCGGGAGAAGTTCAACAGCCCGAGCCGATGCAGGTTGGCGAAGTAGTGGTGATCGCGGTCGGGCCAGTGGCAGCCCGCCATCTGAGCAACCATCGTGATGCCGCTGGCCAGCAGCACCGAACCGATCTGGAACAGCGTCTTGGTGCGCACATCGATGACGGGCTGGGTGCCCGCGACAGCCATGAAACGCAGGATGCGCGCCTCGTCGGGCAGGAGTTCGTCGATGATGCGCAGGAACGATGGATGCATGTCGCGCCGCTGGCAGTCCGGCTGGTAGGAGATGCGGATCAGCGCGCTACCGCGTTTGCGCAGCGCCGCAGCCGATTCCGCCGATGCCTGGGTGCCGAGCACCCGCCCGAGCGCTTCGGTGACACCTGCCAGTGGCGCTGACGCAAGCTGTCCGGCACCGAGCACGGGCCCCATCGCCACGTTGGCAACCGTGTCCATGGCGTCGGTGACCGGGTTGTTCGGAAGCCCCATGACATTGCCGAGAATCCCAAGCGCACCAAGGGGTTTTACGGACGCGTCAATGTCCTCGCCCTCCGATTTGCGGGTGTGCTCGCCCTCGCCGCGGGGGGCCGATTCGCCGCGCAGCGCACGCGCGACATCGGTCAGCGCGTTGGTCACCACACCGAGCGCATCGTCGGACCGGTCGACACTGTGCCTGCCGTCGACACTGTGCCGCCCCGCGGATGACCGCGGATCGACATTTTTCGTTGCGCCCAAGGCGATCTCACCAAGCGCGCCGAGCAGGCCGAGTGACTGACCGTCGGTCGGCTCCGGCCGCTTGTCCTTCTTCTTTCCCTTATGCCCCATGGGATTCCCGATCAAATGGCAGGTGTCCGACCTTCACCCTAGGACACCGCGGCGAAAGCGTCTGGTGAACCACCATTTTCGGGCGCACCGACTAGCCCGTCGGCCGCCGGGGGAACGTCCCGCCCCGTCGGGCGTCGTCGTGCTGCCCCAGCGCGTAGGTCGCCGTCACGAGCTCGGCGAGCGCACGCGGTTCACTCAGTGACCGGCCGGTGAGCTCGGCGATGCGGTGCAAGCGGTATCTCACGGTGTTGGGGTGGCAGTGCAGCGCCCGCGCCGTCCGCTCGGTCGACCCACCCTCGTCGAAGAACGCCCGCAGCGTCTCCAACAGGCCCTGCCGGTCTTCGACAGGCAGATCCAGCACTGCGCCCAGCACATCCTGGGCCATCCGGCGGCCCTCGTCCGGGTCGCGCGCGACAAGCCCTGCCAATGGGCTGGGACTGAATTCACGAAGGGCCGCGTCCCCTGGCGGGATCTCCGCCAGTGCGGTGCGGGCCAGATGGAACGCCCGCGGCGTGTCGGCCAGCGATCGGTACACCGGGCTGAGCCCGGCCCGCGTGGCGCCCGCCTCGCGGAGCACCCGCAGCATCAACCCGTGCTGATCGTCGCGCAGCGAGATGACGCCGGCGTACAGCGAGGAATTCACGTGCCAGGCCGAGATCATGCCGTGCTCGGCGAGCCGCTTCTCGACGACGGCGCGGCCGTCCTGCGGCGGGCCGGAGGTCTCGACGACGACCACGACGAGGCTGCCGTCCAGCGACAGCCCGAGCATCTTGCCCACCTCCCACGGGCCGCAGTTGAGCACGATCTGCCCGCTGAACAGCGCATCGACCAACGCTGATCGCCGTCGCTCCTGCGCTGCCACGAGCTCGGCCGTCGCGTCGCGATATACCTCGGTGAGCGTCTGGGCCTGTGCGTCGCACAGATGCCACAGCAGGGTCGCGACCTCGGCGAATGCGCCGAGCGAACGCAGGTCCACGGTGCCACGGACCTGGGCCGCCAGGTGGTCCCACAGCATCGTGTTGCCGATCCGGAAGGCCTGCAGCACCTCGGGCAGCGGGGCGCGCTGCCGCGCCCGCGTCCGCCCGGTCTCCCCGGCGGCGCCCAGATGTGCGCTGCGGGCAGGCTCGACCAGCGCGTCGAGCAGTCCACCGAGGTTGCGCGAGATGGATTGCCGCAGCTCGTCGGCCGAGACCACGTCGGCATGCCGGTAGCAGTCGACCTGTTCGCGGATGGCCGTGTACGCGTCGTCGACCAGCCGACCGAGATCCTGTCGAGCCCGCGCGACCAGGTCGTGAACAGCAGAACCGCTCATCGGGCGCATCGGGGTCATTGCATGAAAGGTAATGCCCGCGCTGCTCGAACACACTGGCCGCGAACGACAGTGTCGGGCGTCGGTATCGGCCCCCGAGGACAAACGCCCGGGCCCTTCCCTCCAAAACTTGACACGTGTAAAGTTCGCCGCCATGGACAACATCAGGGGCAAGACCATCGCGATCACCGGCGCCGCCCGCGGTATTGGTTATGCCACCGCCAAGGCCCTGCTGGCCCACGGCGCCCGCGTCGTGATCGGCGACCGGGACGTGGCGCTGCAGGAATCCGCGGTCGTCGAGTTGACCAAACTTGGTCCGGTCTCGGGCTACCCGCTCGACGTCACCGACCGGGAATCCTTCGCCACCTTCCTCGACAAGGCCCGCACCGACGGCGGCGGCCACATCGACGTGCTCATCAACAATGCGGGCGTCATGCCGATCGGTCCGTTCCTCGAGCAGACCGAGCAGTCGATCCGGTCGTCCATCGAGGTCAACGTGTACGGCGTGCTCACCGGCTGCCAGCTCGCGCTGCCGGAGATGGTCAAGCGCCGCAGCGGCCACGTCATCAACATCGCCTCGCTGTCGGGGCTGATCCCGCTGCCCGGACAGGTGGTGTACGTCGGCGCCAAGTACGCGGTCGTCGGGCTGTCCACGGCACTGGCCGACGAGATGGCGCCGCACGGCGTCAACGTGTCGGTGGTGATGCCGCCGTTCACCAACACCGATCTCATCGCAGGCACCAAGTCCAGCGGGCCCATCAAGCCGGTCGAACCCGAGGAGATCGCCGCGGCGATCATCAAGACGCTCAACAAGCCCAAGACCCACGTGTCGGTGCCGCCGCCGCTGCGTTTCACCGCTCAGGCCGCCCAGCTGCTGCCGCCGCGCGGACGCCGTCGGCTCAACAAGGCACTGGGCCTCGACACCGTGTTCCTCGAGTACGACGCCGCCAAGCGCAAGAGCTACGAAGACCGCGCGCAGGCCGCCCAGGGTGTCATCGAGAGCTGAGTTTCTCCGCCGAACAGACAGTGAGGTCCGCGACACGCGGCGTGTCGCGGACCCCCGTGTCTGCTCGCGCTAGTAGGTGATGGACGCTAGTAGGTGATGGGCTCGATCAGGGACGAGGGCTCATCCATCAACGCCCAGAAGCGATCTCGGATAGCCGCGGTGAGCGGGCCGGGCTCACCCTTGCCGATGGGCTCGCCGTCGAGGGTGTTGATCGGAGTGACGCCGCCCGCGGTCGTGACGGCCATGAGCTCGTCGGCCTCGTAGAGCTCGTAACTCGTCACGTCCCGCAGCGTGGCCTCGATGCCCATCTGATCGGCGATCTCGAACACCGTCTTACGGGTGATGCCCGGCAACGCATTTCGCGACGGCGAGGCCAGCTTGCCGTCCTTGACGATGACGACGTTGAAGCCCGGTCCCTCCGCCACGCAATTGTCGGCGTCCATCAGGATGGCGGTGCGGGCGCCGCGGTCCTTGGCCTCGAAACTGGCCGCGGTGAGATCGCCCCACTGGTAGTTCTTGATGGTCGGGTCGACGGTGTTGCGCCCGGCCCGGCGCACGTGGCGCGGTACGACGGCCGTGGTGCCGAAGATCTGCTCGGCAGGCGGGAAGGCCCACAGGTACGGGATGGCGTAGATGTAGACCTGGTGGGTGAGCTTGGTCAAGTCCTTCTCGCCCTTGCGTTTTCCGTATCCGCGGGTGACGGTGAGATTGACGAACGACTCCCGCAGCTGCGACAGCGACACACATTTCTTGGTGATCTCGGCCAGCTCGTCCTTGGAGTAGCCGGCGTCCAGACGCAGCTTGGCCGCGCCGTCGAGCAGCCGGTCGAGGTGGTCGCCGAGCCGGAAGATGTTGCCGTGCCAGACATGTGCGACGGTGTAGGTCAGGTCGGAGTGGCCGAACCCGGTGTCGAAGATCGAGATCTTGGCGTCCTCGGCGGGAATGAACTCTCCCTCGATCCACGCGGCACCGCCCGCGAAGGGGCTCGACTCGTCGAGTTCGTAGTCGCTGTACTGGATTACCGAGCCCGCGGGGGTGGCCTCGCGGATCGCGCCGGGTTCGACGGCGACCAGGTTGGAGGTGCCGGCATCTGTGACTGTCATAGCAATTTCCTTCGGTGTGGAGTTGGCTCTGCCGCCACGGCGCAAAAGTACGAGTGATCGGCGCCGTGACCGCAGACTCAGGCGGTAATCAGGAAGCGTGGGTCTTGACGTAGTCGGCACCGGCGTCGCCGCGGCGCAACCGCGCTTTCAGGCCGGTGGCCCACCAGGCCGCCGCGATGGCCGCGACGCCGAGGAAAACCCATTTGTTGTTGGTGAATTGGGGCAGGAAGAGCAGGGTGACGGCGACTCCGACGAAGATCACCAGGGCTGCGATGTAGAGCGGCAGCCGGAACCGGCCGAGGTCGAACGTGCCGGGTTCGGCGGCGGGAATGGTCCCGCGCCGGTAGCCGACCAGCAGGCCGATGGTCTGCAGGATGTAGACGAAGAAGAACAGCAGCGACGCGATGCCGATGATGTAGTTGAACGCCTCCTCGTTGACCAGGGCGGACAACAGCAGCGCCGCGGACAGGCAGCCCAGCCCGATCACCGCGTAGGTCGGCGTCTTTCGGGTCGGCGAGACGTGCCGCCAGATGTGCGAGAACGGCAGCATGTTGTCGCGGGCCATCGAGTAGGTGAGCCGGGTGGCGACCAGGATGTTGGCCAGCAGGCAGGCCAGGATATTCGTCAAGGCAACGGCGACAACGATTTTCGTCACGACCGGGCCGGCCTGCTGGTTGATGATCTCTTCGATCGGTGCGGCCTGGTTGGCTGCGACCGCACCGGCGTCGCGGATCGCCAGCACGTAGACGATGTACATCAGCAGTTCGATGACGATGGACGTCACCAGTGCGTAGAACATCGTGCGAGGCACGACCTGACGCGCGTTGCGGGTCTCCTCGGCGACATCGGCACCGGACTCCACCCCGATCAACCCGAAGAACGGTCCGAGGGCGGCCGCCAGCCAGGCCAGCACGTAGGAGTTCTTGTCACCGGACTCGCCGCCGGTGAACAGCACCGAAATGGGTTGATGGTGTTCGGGGGCCGAGAACGCGATGACAGCGACCAGCAGCGTGGCGCCGACCGTGATGACGAGTTCGAGGCTGACGCCGATGTTGTTCACCATGGTCGCGAAGCGCACGCCGTAGATGTTGATCAGGACGCAGACGAAGACGACGCCGATGGCGAGCAGGATCTGAGCGCTCTGGCTCATGGTCCAGCCGAACAGTCCACCGAGATAACCGGACAGGATGAAGCCGACGCCGGTCATGCCGCAGACCCAGCCCATCAGCGCGATGAACCCGGTGAACCAGGCCAGGTCGGGCCCGTTGATCCGGCTGATCCACTGATACGAGTAGCCCGCGAGCGGCAGCTTCGCGGTCAGATCGGCGGCGATCAACGCCCACAGCGCGAACACCGCGCCGGCCAGCAGCAGCGTCCATACGAACGGCGCTCCCGCGGTGAAGTAGCCGGCACCGAAGCCGGTGAACACCGCGGTGGTGGCGCTGATGGTGGCGAAACCGATGGCGAACGAAGCCAGCTTGCCGACCGACCGGTCCAGCTTCTGGGTGTAGCCCAGCTCGGCCAGCTTGGCGTCTTCGGCGTCGAGCGGCTGGTGGGGGTTGGGTGAATGAGTGGGTGAAGCCAGTGCGTCGGTCATGATCACTCCAGGTCAGGTAAGGCAAGTGAACGACTGATGTAAGGAAATCGCCACCGGTCGGCTACCGGAAGTTCCATCTTTTGATGGAGTGATAACCGTGCTTTATCAGTGCTGCGTGGCGGGCACGGCCACTTCCTCGCCCTCCCCGAAATTCCATTCCCGCTGCACGTGCCTGATCAACGCGTCGGCCTGCGGGGTGATCGCGGCGGGATGCCACGCCAGCGCGACATGGCTGGCCGGCCGATCCACAATCGGCACGTAGACGATGCCCGGCCGGTCGTAGAACCGGGCCACCGACGACGTGGTGAAGCTGATGCCCAAACCGCGCGCGATCGACGTCGTCTCCGCCTCGTAGGTCGCCGCCACCGCCGCGATGGTCGGCGGACGGTTGCCCCGGGCGTCCATCGCGAGCCAGTAGTCCCGCCAGGTCCCCGCGGTGACCGGCGCGCAGACGATGGGATCGTCGAGCAGCTCGGCGATGTGGACCTCGGTGCGGTCGGCCAGCCGATGATCGCGCGGCAGGCACGCCACCCAGGTCTCGGAGTCCAGGATCAGCATGCGGTGCTCGGGCAGATCCACCGGCGGCCGGATGAGCGCGACATCGGTGGTCCCCGCCGCCAGCCCGGCGGTCGGGTCGGCGAAGTCGAATTCGATGGGTTCGACGCGGACGTCGGGGTACGCCGCCTCGAAATGCCGCACGATCCGGAACAGCAGGTCGGCACCGGTGCCGATGAGATATCCGACCCGCAACCGGCCCTGCCGGGTACCCGAGAGCGTCACGAGGTTGGCCACCACCGCGTCGACACCGGCGAGGGCCTGCTGCACCTGCGGCAACCAGGCCGCACCCAGATCGGTCAAGGCGACCTCGCGGGTGTTGCGGTTGAGCAGCACCACCCCGAACGCCTGCTCAAGCTGTTTGATGGCCGTCGACAGCGCGGGCTGCGTGATGAACAGCCGCTCGGCGGCACGCCGGTAGTTCAGCTCTTCACCCAGCACCGCGAAGTACCGCAGCTGACGCAGGGTGACGTCGGTCATGGCCGCGGGCGTCTAACCGAACTCCGGGACCGGATCGCCGGCGCGGTAGGCCTCGATGGCATCGAGGTGCTCGACGAACGCGTCGTGCCCGAACTCGTGGCTGTCGGTGCTGCCGACGAACACCACGCGCACGATCGCGCCGTCCTCGGCCGCGTCCAGCCAGAGCGAGGTCACGGGCAGGCCGTCATCGACCTCGGCACCGGACGGTTCGTAGAACCACGCGGCAACCTCGTCGCTGGAGGTTTCCTCGTCAAAAGTCCAGCCGCGCTCGGTGATTCGCTCGTCGAACTCGGCCAGGTCGGCCACGACGGCGTCCTGGATAGCCGACAGCTGCTCGACGACCTCCTGCGGTACCCAGCGCGAGTTCTGGGTCGCCTGCCGCTTCTTGCGACGGGCCTTCTTGCCGTCGGACGCCCGGGACACGCCTCAGCCCAGGGCCTGGTCGAGGTCGGCGATCAGATCTTCGGTGCCTTCCAGACCGATCGAGATCCGCACGACGCCGTCGCCCAGTCCGATCGCCGCGCGCCCTTCGGGCCCCATGGCGCGGTGGGTGGTGGTCGCGGGATGCGTGACGAGCGTCTTGGCGTCGCCGAGGTTGTTGGAGATGTCGATGACGCGCAGCTTGTCGAGCACCTCGAAGGCCCGGTCCTTGCCGCCATCGAGCTCGAAGGTGACCACGGTGCCGCCGCCGCGCATCTGCCGCTTGGCCAGGTCGTATTGCGGATGTGACTCCAGGAACGGGTATTTCACCCAGTTCACGCCCGCCTTGCTCTCCAGGAACTCGGCGACCTCAAGGGCCGACCGGTTGGAGTAGTCCACCCGAACAGCCATGGTCTCAAGGCCTTTCAGCAGCGTCCAGGCGTTGAAGGCACTGATCGCCGGGCCCGTGTGACGCATGAGCTTCTGCACCGGGCCGTCGATGTACTCCTTGTCGCCGAGAATGGCTCCCCCGAGTACGCGGCCCTGACCGTCGATGTGCTTGGTGCCCGAGTACACCACGACGTCGGCGCCCAGCGGCAGGCCCTGCTGCAGCAGCGGGGTGGCAAAGACGTTGTCCAGCACCACCTTTGCCCCGGCCGCGTGCGCCAGCTCGGACACCGCGGCGATGTCGACCAGCGACTGCATGGGGTTGGACGGCGTCTCGAAGAACACCGCCTGCGTCGGCACCGACAACGCCTTCTCCCACTGGGAGAGATCGTCGCCGTCGACGAACACCGCCTCCACACCCCACCGGGGCAGGATCTCGTTGCACACCACGAAGCACGAACCGAACAGGCTGCGCGCGGCCACCAGCCGGTCGCCGGCGCCCAGCAACGCGCCGAGCGCGGTGAACACCGCGGCCATGCCGGTGGCGGTGGCGAAGCACGCCGGAGCGTCCTCGATGAGCCGCAGCCGCTCCTCGAACATCGAGATGGTCGGGTTGCCGTAGCGCGAGTAGACAAATCGGTCGATCTCACCGGTGAACGCCTTTTCGGCGGCCGCCGCACTCTCGTAGACGTATCCCGACGTGAGGAACAGGCCCTCGGCGGTCTCCTCGAACTCCGACCGGAGCAGGCCACCGCGCACTCCGATGGTGGCCTGGCTGACGCCGTCGGGCAGCGGTGCGGGGATCCGCACAGATGGTGTTTCTGCTCCTCGCGTGCGCGGCGGCACAGATGGGTTGTCAGTCATGCCGTCCTCAACTCTGCTTCCAGGGCAAACCGACGGCCTTCCAACCGGTAGCGCCGCGGTGGCGGTTCTCGTCGAGGTTGCCCTCGAAGCCGTCGAGCACGTTGTAGGACGGGCCGTAGCCCGCTGCGGTCGCAGCCTCGGCGGCACCGATCGAGCGGTTGCCGGAGCGACACAGAAAGACCACCGGGCGGTCAGCGGAGTCGACCTTGCCGCGCAGATCGTCGACGAAAGCATCGTTGTGGCTGCCGTCGGTGTGATTCCACTCGATGTAGACCACGTCGCGGCCCAGCTGGCTCAGATCCGGAACGCCGACGAAGCGCCACTCGGCGTCGGTACGACAGTCCACCAGCACGGCGCGAGGGTCCTCGCTCAGCAGTTTCCACGCCTCCTGCGGCGTAATGTCCCCTGCATAGCTCACGGCCGTGAGTCTTTCACACCACCGCACACGCGCCATGCGCCGTCCTCGCGCACGAAGGTCGTCTCGGCGTCGAGCTTGGTGTCGGGTGCCTTGTCGAAGTGATAGACCACAGTGCCGGTGGCGCGGTCACCGTCGATGTGCACACCTGTCACGTCGTCGACGAACCGGGCGCCCTGCTTGGCCACCGAATCGCGTTGCCGGGCAAGGAAATCAGCCTCGGTGCCGCGTTGGTCGCGACAGGTGTAGTCGCCGAACGCGCTCCAGTTCTCCCGCTGCATGGCGTCGTTCTGCCCGACCGCGGCGCGTCCCACCCGCTGCTCCTCGGACAGGCCGTCACCACTGGACAGCACGTTGGCCACGGTAATGCCGATCACGACGAGCACAATGATGGCCAACGCCCCCAGAAACGGCGCCATCGTCGGCCGGTCGACCGGTTCGTCGGCCATCACGAGAAGAGCTTGCGCAGGGCGGTACCCACCCGACGGGCCCGGTCGCGCGCGACGATCACATCCGGCGCGGTGGCCAGGGCCATCCCGAGCCGCCGCCGGCCATCGGAGTCGTCGCCGCCGGCGAACAGCCGCACGTCGCTTTCCGAGGTGACCAAGGCGTCGGCGAGCACCGCGGCGACGGTGCTCGCGTCGGCGGATTCGGAGGTGCCGTAGCTGACCTCCGCCGCGGCAGGCGAAATCATGATGGTGTCGACCGCCAGACCGAGGATCGCCCTGGCGTGCAGCTCGAACTGGGTCAGTCGCTGCGAACGCACCGTGACCAGGCCGCTGTCCCCCGGACCGACGCGGACATCGGCGAAGTACACATCGTCACCCTGCACCAGCAGCTCGACGGCGAAGACGCCACGTCCGCCCAGCGAGTTGACGATGCGCGCGGCGATGGATTTCGCGCCGTCCATCGCCGCAGGCGCGAGCCGCTGCGGCTGCCACACCTCCAACACATCACCGTCGTCGTCACGGTGACCGATCGGCTCACAGAAGTGCACAGCCGGTCCGGCCGGGCCGGTCGTGCGGATGACGAGCAGCGTGATCGCGTGTTCGACCTCGACCACCGACTCGGCCAGCACCCGCATGACCCCGCCCGCAGCGGTCGCACGATCCCACGCCGGCTCGATGTCATCGGGACGCAGCAACACCGACTGGCCGTCCTCCAGCGAACCCGCGACGGGCTTGACGAGCAACGGGTATCCGGCGTGCTCGGCGACGGCGGTCAGCTCGTCGACCGACCCGGCAAACCAGAACGGCACGGTCGGCAACCCCAGCTCGTCGGAAGCCAGCCGCCGCAGGCCCTCACGATCCTGGCTGAGCCGGATGCTGCGCGGAGTCGGCAGCACCTCGGTGTCGCCTTGCTCGGCCACCGCGATCAACGCGTCGGCCGCGACCGCGCCGGACTCGGTCACCACATAGTGCGGACGCTCGCGCTCGATCAGCGCGGCGAGTTCTTCGGTGTCGTCTCCGCGGTCCGCCGCGACCACGGCAACGCCCAGCCGCTCGAAGGCCAGCGCCAGCTCACGGCTGGATTCACCGGCGCCCAGCATGAGCGCGGTGGTCCGCCGTGGCGCGGGTTCCTCAGGCAACGGCTCCGGCTCGCGCACGCGAGGAGCAATAACGGTGGAGGGTTCTGCCGGGGCATCGTCAGGCTCGGCGTCCGTCGGCTCGGCGTCCGTCGGCTCCGCGTCCATCGGCTCCGCCTCCGGCGGGGTCGCAGGCTCCACCGCCTCCGGAGCAGAAGATTCCTGCGCCGATTCGGCTTCTTCGGTCTTCTCGCCGGCCTCTTCGAGGGCTGCGTCAATCGAGTCACTCATCGCGCCACCAAGACTGCCAGATCGTCATCCGACGCGATGGTCGATGTAGCACCAACGCCAACTCTCGCCCGGTTCGGCCGACCGCATGACGGCATGCCCGCTCTGCTTGAAGTGTGCGGTGGCGTGGTGGTGCGGGCTGGAATCACAGCAGCCGACATGCCCACACGTCATACACATCCGCAGGTGGGCCCAGTTGTTCTCGCCGTCCTCCGCGCATTCCTGACACCGCCCGGGGGTAATCGGCTCGGGTTCGTCCACGGCGGCAGCGAGGTGCTCACACGTCGTGGGCACCGCGGTCGGCTCCTGCCGGCGTGATCTCCTCAACATGTTGATCAAGGATAGGACCGGACGCGAAGGAGGATCGACGACGTGGGTGTCTCACTCTTGGCAGCTCTCGTGGTCTCGGTGCTGCTGGCCGCGGTGGCCCGCCGCTGCGACGTTTCGGCGCCGTTGGCCCTCGTGGTGGCCGGGTTGGCCGCCAGTGCGGTCCCCGTTCTCCACGACGTCCACCTCGACCCCGAGCTGGTGCTGTACGTCATCCTTCCGCCGCTGCTGTGGTCCGCCGGGCTGGAGAGCAGCTACGTGGCGATGCGCAAGAACATCCGGACCATCGGACTGCTGGCGGTCGGGTTGCCGCTGGCGACGACGCTGGTCGTGGGGATCGTGGCGTTCCACACCGTGCCCGAACTGACCATCCCCGCCGCACTCACCCTTGGCGCGATCGTCGCGCCGCCCGACGCGGTGTCGGCCACCGCCATCGGCCGCAGGCTCGGGTTGCCGCGCCGCATCATGACCCTGCTTGGCGGGGAGAGCCTGCTCAACGACGCGACCGCCCTGACCGCGTACAAAGTGGCGCTGGCCGCGTCGATCGGCGCGGCGGCCACGTGGCAGCGCGGTCTTGGCACGTTCGCCTTGGCGGCGGTCGGCGGCATCGTGGTGGGCGTCACCCTGGGCATGGTCGTGCACTACATCCGCACGCGGCTCGACGATCCGCTGGTGGAAAGCGCGATCGGACTGGTGGCGCCGTTCACCATCTATCTCGTCGCCGAGGAGGTGCACGGCTCCGGCGTGATCGCGGTGGTGGTCGCGGCGCTGCTGCTGGGGCAACGGGAGACCGACGCCGGTTACGCGACCCGGCTGCAGGACACCGCGGTGTGGAAGGCGCTGCAGTTGGTGCTGGAGTCGTTCGCGTTTTTCCTGATCGGGCTGCAGCTGCCCAAGGTGATCGGCGAACTCACGGGCATCTCGGCGGCCACGCTGGCGATCTCGTCGGCGGCCGTGCTCACCGCGGTGATCGTGGTGCGCATCGTCTGGGTGTACTGCTTCGCCTATCTGCCGCGGCTGCTGTCGGCGAAGCTGCGGGCCCGTGAGCCTGCGCCGACCCCGGGCCAGGTGTTCATCCTGGCCTGGGCGGGCATGCGTGGTGTGGTCTCGCTGGCCGCGGCCTTCGGTGTGCCCGCCACGACGCTGTCCGGTGCGCCCTTTCCCGGCCGGCCGCAGCTGGTGTTCCTCACTTTCGTCGTGGTGGTCGGAACGCTGCTGCTGCACGGTCTGACGCTGCCGTGGTTCATCAGAATGCTTGGAGTGCAGGGTAACGAGGAGCAGGCCGACGCGATCGCCACCGCGGCCGCACAGGACCGGGCGGCCAGGGCCGCCGCCGACCGGCTCGATGAACTGCTCGCCGAGCAGCACGCCAGCACCGACGTGCCGGAGCGGGCAGCCGAGATCCTGCGGGCGTGGAACACCCGGCGCCGCAACGCCGCCTGGGAACGGCTGGGCCGCGACGACGCCGACATCGGCGAGAGCCCCACCTCGGCCTTCCGCCGGTTACGGTTGGAAATGCTTGCCGCCGAACGAAAGACGTTCATCGCCGAGCGCGATGCCGGACACATCGACGACGAGGTGCTCCGCACCGTGCTACGCGGGCTTGACCTGGAAGAAGCGACACTGAACCGTGATTAGAACACTGTCCTGGGTTGCGGTGCTGGTCGTGCTGCTCTCCGGCGCGCTGCTGGGACTGCTCAGCGGAGACGAGTCAGGGTCCCAGTCCCCGGTCGCCGTTCCGGACAACGCCGAATCCGCGCGGGCCGACGCGTTGCGTGCCCAATTCCCCAGTGGCGGAGAGGTTCCCGCCATCCTCGTGGTCACCCGCACCGACGGGGCCGAGCTCGGCGCCGACGACATCGATGCCACGGCCGTTGCGCGGCACCGGATGACGGATGCGCCCGGCGCGCCCGCCGCCGTCTCCGGCCCGCCCGTCCTCGCCTCCGACGATGGCAAAGCCGCGGTCGCGACGGTCCCGCTCGACGCCGGGCTGTCCGGATTCGCCCTCAACGACGCCGTGCGGCAGCTGCGGGACAAGGCCGGGGCAGGCCTGCCCGCCGGGCTGCACGCACAGCTCACCGGCGGGCCGGCATTCGGCGCCGACATCGCGAATTCCTTTGCCGGAGCCAATATCACACTGCTCGCCGTGACCGCCACGGTGGTGGCGCTGCTGCTGATCATCACCTACCGCTCGCCCGTGCTGTGGCTGGTCCCGCTGCTGGTGATCGCCTTCGCCGACCGAGTCGGTGGCGTGCTCGGCACCGCCGTCGCCTCCGGCCTGGGCCTGCACCCCGACGGGTCGACCGGTGGGATCACCAGCGTGCTGGTGTTCGGCGCAGGCACCAACTATGCGCTGCTGTTGATTTCGCGGTACCGCGAAGAGCTCAACACGCACACCGACCATCGTGAGGCACTGCGGGTGGCCGTCCGGGCCGCGAGCCCGGCGATCATGGCCAGCAACGCCACGGTGGTGCTGGCGCTGCTCACCCTGCTGCTCGCGTCGGCACCCAGTAACCGCAGCCTGGGCGTCCAGGCCGCCGCGGGTCTGGTGATCGCCGCGATCTTCGTGCTCGTGGTGCTGCCGCCTCTGCTGGCGCTGTGCGGCACGCGGCTGTTCTGGCCGTTCGTCCCCGAGTCCGGCACGAAAGCCGTTACCGACAGCGGGATCTGGCATCGGATCGCCGACGCGGTGGCCAAGCGGCCCGGCCGGGTCGTGGTGGTCGCCACGGCGGGGCTGGCGGTGTTGTGCGTCGGGCTGCTGAGCACACCGATCGGGTTGTCGCAGACCGAGCAGTTCCGGGTCCAAGCCGAATCGGTCACCGGGTACGAGACGCTGGCCGCGCACTTCCCCAGCGGCCTCACCGATCCGACCCGTGTCATCGCCGCGACCACCAAGGCCGACGCCGTGCAGCAGGCCATCGCCGAAACCCCGGGCGTCGTGAGCGCCACCCGCGCCGGGGAGTCGCCGACCGGGCTGAGCCAGTGGTCGGTGGTCCTGCGGGCCGCTCCCGCATCGGACGGAGCCTTCAAAACCGTTGATGCGCTGCGCAACTCGGTGCACTCGGTGGACGACACGGCGGTGGTGGGCGGTTCGGACGCCCAGGCCAGGGACGCCGCCGCGGCCGCGCAACGGGACCGGCTCGTGGTGATCCCCGCGATCCTGGCCGTGGTGCTCGCCGTGCTGTACCTCCTGCTGCGGTCAGCGCTCGCGCCGCTGGTGCTCGTCGCCGTCACGGTGCTCAGCGCGCTGGCCGCGCTCGGCCTCGGCGGCTGGACCAGCGTGCACGTCTTCGGCTTCCCGGCGCTGGACAACAGCACTCCGCTGTTCGCGTTCCTCTTCCTGGTGGCACTCGGCGTCGACTACACGATCTTCCTGGTGACCCGGGCCCGGGAGGAGACCCCGCAGTACGGCACCCGGCAGGGCATCGTGCGCGCGGTGTCGGCCACCGGCGCCGTCATCACCAGCGCGGGCATCGTGCTGGCAGCGGTGTTCTGCGTGCTCGGTGTCCTGCCGCTGATCGTCCTGACGCAGCTGGGCATCATCGTGGGCCTCGGGATCCTGCTGGACACGTTCGTCGTCCGCACGGTGATCGTCCCGGCCCTGTTCACGTTGATCGGCCCGCGGATCTGGTGGCCCGGGCTGCGCACGTGACAGCGGCGTACCGTCGAATTCATGACTGCGCCCGAGGTCCTGCCGCCACTGCACATGCGGCGCAACGCCTTCGACCCCACGCCGTATCTGCGGGAGGTCCGTGAGACCGACGGCGTGCGCACCGTCGTCAACGCGCTGGGCATGTCGGTACACCTGGTCACCCGTCACGACGACGTCAAGATGGTGCTGGCCGATCACGAGCGGTTCTCCAACAGCAGGCCGCCGGGCTTCGCGCTGCCCGGAGCCCCGGAGATGTCCGCCGACGAGCAGGCCAGCGCCCGGGCAGGCAATCTGCTGGGGCTCGACCCGCCCGAGCATCAACGACTGCGCCGGATGCTCACCGCGGAGTTCACCATCCGCCGGATGAACGGCCTGGAGCCACGGGTCGTCGAGATCGTCGAGGCGCAATTGGACGCCATGGCCGCCGCGGGGCCGCCTGCCGATCTGGTGGCCGATTTCGCCCTGCCCATCCCGTCACTGGTGATCTGCGAGCTGCTCGGCGTTCCCTACGCGGACCGTGACGATTTCCAGCAACGCTCCACCCGGCAGCTCGACCTGTCCGCGCCGATCCCCGAACGCCTCGAATTGCAGCGTCAGGGCCGCGATTACATGCGCCGGCTGGTCGAGCGGGCGCGCCGCGATCCGGGCGAGGACATTCTCGGCATGCTGGTGCGCCAACACGGCGACGAGCTCAGCGACGACGAACTGATCGGAATCGCCGGGCTGCTGCTGCTCGCCGGCCACGAGACGACGTCGAACATGTTGGGACTGGGCGTACTTGCGCTGCTGCGCCACCCCGACCAGCTCGCCGCGGTACGCGACGATCCGGCGGCCGTCGGCCCGGCTGTCGAGGAGCTGTTGCGCTGGCTGTCGATCGTGCAGAACGCGATCCCCCGCATCACCACCACCGCAGTCGAGATCGCCGGAGTCCAGATACCGGCCGGCGAGCTGGTGTTCGCGTCGCTGCCGTCGAGCAACCGGGACCCGGATTTCATCGACTCCCCCGACACCCTCGACATCCGCCGCGGCGCACCGGGACACCTGGCCTTCGGCCACGGCGTCCACCACTGCCTCGGCGCGCCCCTGGCTCGCATGGAGATGCGGATCGCGTTCCCCGCCCTGCTGCGCCGCTTTCCGCGGCTGGCCCTCGCCGAACCGTTCGAGGAGGTGCAGTACCGCTCCTTCCACTTCATCTACGGGCTGCGATCGCTCGCGGTAACGTGGTGAGCGCCATGAGGATCGAAGCGGATCGGGACGCGTGCATCGCATCGGGCAACTGCGTGATGGTCGCGGGCGCGGTCTTCGACCAGGACGACGACGGTGTGGTGCGGCCGCTGGTCGACGAGGTTCCCGACGCCGAACTCGACCACGCCCGCGAGGCCGTCAACTTGTGCCCCGCCAGCGCGTTACGTCTGGTGGACTGACTCTCCCGGCAGGTCGATCACGCCGGCCCGGATCAGCACCAGCACGCTGACCACCAGCACCCACGCCGGGAACGCCAACGTCAGCCACATGGACACGTCGCCGGCCACCAGCAGCCCGACGGCCAGCACGTAGCTGGTGATCACCAGCCAGTGCGGCATGAGACCCGTCTTGAGCCAGATGGTGGCCAGCGAGATCATGAAGACCGCGGCCATCCGCAGCGCGTAGGTCTTCGAGATGGTGAGAAGGACGAACTGGCCGAAGGTCGCCACGCTCGGATCCATCGCCCCGCCACTGTGTTCCAGCCCGGCACCCACCCCGGCGGCCACGAAGAGCATGGCCAGGAACAGAATGCCGCTGCCGACGAAGACGGTCGAGAAGAACTTGTCCTCGTAGCGGCCCAGGCCGTCGCGCATCACGCCCATGAACCACAGGAAGCTGATGCCGGCGAACGGCATGATCGTCGCTGCCACTTGAAGATTGGTGCTGCCGGTCACCAGCCACTGTGATCCCGGCTCGGCACCTTCCGGCAGCGCCGTGCGGATCAGGACCAGCGCCGTCCCACACAGAAGGGCGAACAGGACGCCGGCGAGTGCCGCCGCGCGGGGCGTGGAGAGTCGACGCAGATGCTGTTGAGCCACCGCGTCATGTTCGCACGGCTCAGGGCTGGCCGGGCAACAATCTGACCATGAGGCCGTTGGCCTCGGCCAGCAGATTCCCGTCCGCGTCACGCAATTCGGCGTTGACGAATGCCTTGCGGCCCTCGGCTTCCCGCACCCAGCCGCGCGCGGTGAGCAGCGTGTCGATGGGCGTCACCTTGCGGTAGTCCACATGCAGGAACGCGGTGCGGCTGATGGGCCGCCCGGCGGCGTGGATCACCATGCCGAACACCGAGTCGAACAACAGCGGCAGCACCCCGCCGTGCACGGCGTAGTTGCCGCCCACGTAGTACCGGCTGAAATCCACCTGCACTTCGACACCGTCGGGATCGAACTTGGCGACGGTCCATGGCGGCATCAGCAGGCTGCCCGCACCGGGCAGTGACGGCACGCGGTTGGCCGGGCCGACTCCCTCGGGCGCCTCGTACGGGGCGAGCAGTTTGACGAGTTCCTCGACGCGGTCGGCGGCCGCGTCCCAGACGTGAGCGTCCGGGTTCGCCGACACCGCCAGGTCCTGGGCACGGCGCATCGCCGTCACGAACCGCCCGAAACCCGGCCCGGGATCGGCGGCCTCGAAAACCGGGAATCCGCCGTGCTGTTCGAAAACCGAAACGGAGTCCGCCGCTTCCTCACTCACGAAGGGGCCAGGATGTCGCGCCGCACAATGGTCTGGTCCCGGCCCGGGCCCACACCGATGCACGAAATATGCGCGCCGGCAAGCTCTTCGAGGCGAAGCACGTAATCCTGCGCCTTGGCGGGCAGGTCGCTGAACTCGCGGGCGCCGGAGATGTCCTCCCACCACCCGGGCAGTTCCTCGTAGATCGGCTCGGCGCGATGAATGTCGGACTGTGTCATCGGCATCTCGTCGGTGCGCTTGCCGTCGACCGTGTACCCGACGCAGATCGGCACGGTCTCCAGGCTGGACAGCACGTCGAGCTTGGTCAGGAAGTAGTCGGTGATGCCGTTGACGCGGGTGGCGTAGCGGGCGATCACCGCATCGAACCAGCCGCACCGGCGCGGCCGTCCCGTCGTCACACCGACCTCGCCACCGGTCTTGGCCAGGTACGCCCCGTGCTCGTCGAACAGTTCGGTCGGGAACGGCCCCGACCCGACACGGGTCGTGTACGCCTTGAGGATGCCCAGCACCGTGGTGATGCGGGTGGGGCCGATGCCGGAGCCGACCGATGCGCCGCCCGCCGTCGGGTTCGACGAGGTGACGAACGGGTAGGTGCCGTGGTCCACGTCGAGCAGGGTGCCCTGCGACCCTTCGAGCAGCACGGTCTCGCCGCCTTCCAAGGCCTTGTTCAGCAGCAGCCGGGAATCGGCGATGCGATGCTTGAACCCCTCTGCCTGGGTGAGCAGGTTCTCCACCACCTCGGCCGGGTCCAGCGCCTTGCGGTTGTAGATCTTGACCAGCACCTGGTTCTTGAACTCCAGTGCGGCCCCGATCTTTTCGGCGAGCAACTGCTCGTCGAGCACATCGGAGACGCGGACGCCGATCCGGGCGATCTTGTCCTGGTAGCACGGCCCGATGCCGCGGCCGGTGGTGCCGATCTTCTTGGTGCCCGCGTACCGCTCGACCACCTTGTCCATCGCGACGTGGTACGGCATCAGCAGATGCGCATCGGCCGAGATCAGCAACCCCGAGGTGTCCACTCCGCGCTCTTCGAGACCGCTGAGCTCGGTCAGCAGCACACCGGGGTCGACGACCACACCGTTGCCGATGACGTTGGTGACACCGGGCGTGAGGATGCCCGAGGGGATGAGGTGCAGGGCGAAGTTCTCCCCGGTGGGCAACACGACCGTGTGTCCGGCGTTGTTGCCGCCCTGGTAGCGAACGACCCATTGCACCCGGCCACCGAGTAGATCGGTGGCTTTACCTTTGCCCTCGTCGCCCCACTGGGCACCGATGAGCACGATTGCCGGCATGGCGTAATCTCCCGCCTATCTCCGCACCTTGAACTGGCGCAGCCGGTAGGTCACCTTATCCCAGCGCACGCGAGGAGCACACATTTTGTCCAACCAGACGCCCGATGCGCCTGGTGTCGCGGTCTTCGGCAGCGCCGCACGGGGGCCGCTGCGCGGGCTGCCGACCGTCGAGCTCGACGGTGTCGCCGCCCAGCGCCGAGTCATCGTCGCAGGTGGGGCGGATGAGCTGGCCGCTGTGCTGACCGCGTTGTTGCGGGCCGACCGGCTCGATGTCGAGGTTGCCCATGCCACCGGCTACCTCTCCGCACGTCGTGCCCTCGGCGCCGCGGCCCGCCGCGTTCCGCTGATCCGCGACGAGACCGGGGCGGTCATCGTGTCGGCGGCCCAGTGGCGCGGCGCCGACGGCGGGCCACTGCACGGCGAAGCGGTGGTCGACGACCATCTGCTGTTCGACGGCGAGGTCCCGGGTGTTCGGGTGGAACCCACGCTCTCGATGCCGGGGCTGCGCGCGGCCGTGCTCACCGAACGCGGGCGGCCCCGCACCTGGGTGACCGGCCGGGCCGCCCAGCTGGGCACCACAGGCGCCCAGGTCACCCGTGACGGCGTGGCGGTACCGCGCAAGGTGCGCCGCTCGACGTTTTACCGGCACACCGAGGGCTGGCTGCGGGTCGGCTGAGCAGCACAGCAACCGGTAGCGTCGAATCGTGAACATCCGCCCGCTGCATCAATCGGTGCGCCCGAGCCCGGTTTTCCTGGCCGTCGTCGCCATCACCGCCGCGGGCGGCGTGGCCGCGTGGCTGGCCGGCGACACTGTGCGGCCGCTGTCTTACGCGGGCGTGTTCGTGCTGGTGGTGGCGGGCTGGCTGGTGTCGCTGTGCCTGCACGAATTCGGGCACGCCTTCACGGCGTGGCGGTTCGGCGACCACGACGTCGCGGTGCGGGGCTACCTGACCCTCAACCCGCTCAAGTACTCGCACCCCATGCTGTCGCTGGGGTTGCCGGTGCTGTTCATCGCGCTCGGCGGCATCGGGTTCCCCGGCGGGGCGGTGTACGTACGGACGTCCTGGATGACGGCCCGCCAGCGAACGATCGTGAGCCTGGCCGGTCCGGCAGCCAACCTGGTACTGGCGATCCTGCTGCTCGCTGCCACCCGGTTGTTCTACGACCCGGCGCACGGCGTGTTCTGGTCCGGGCTGGCATTCCTGGGTTTTCTGCAGGTCACTGCGCTGGTGCTGAACCTGCTGCCCATTCCGGGACTGGACGGCTACAACGCACTCGAACCCCACCTGAGCCCCGAGACGCAGCGCGCGCTGGAGCCGGCCAAGCAGTGGAGTTTTTTCATCCTGCTGATCCTGCTCATCACGCCGGCCCTCAACCGGTGGTTCTTCGGCCTGGTCTACTGGGCCTGCGAACTGTCCGGCGTGCCGAGATTCCTGATGCAGATCGGCGGGCAGCTGACGCGGTTCTGGTCGGCCTGGATGTAACCGGCCTAGAGGTCGGCGAGCACGGCCCGCAGCGCGTCGGCGAGGCCGCGGCGGCCCGGTACGTAGAACGGACCCACACCGTCGGCCAACAGCATCCGCAGCCGGGCGACACCGTGCGCCCGCACGGGCCGGGGGCCTTTCAACCGCAGCCGGATCTCCTCGATCTGATCGACGGCCGACATCACCGCGCCCAGATGGGTCGGGATCCGCGACGCGTAGAACATCGGGTCGGCTTCTGCGCGCTGCACCGCCAGGTCCAGCGTCTCAGCCAGCTCGTGGCGATGGCGGTCGGAGGTCAGCCGCGCGACGTGCATGGCCAGCGCACTGCCCGGCTCGATGGTCACGCCGTCGAGCAGCTGCTGGTCGTAGTGCCACGCAAACACCCGCGCGGCGAATCGGACCAGCGCGGACCCATCGAAGGCGTTGTCATAGCTCATTTCGAACGGCATAACGAGCCTCGTCACTGCGCAATTCCGAAAATGCGGCGAAGGTGACACGCTCGCCGAACCGTGGCGAACGTGACACTTGCGACATATGCGATTATGCGCATATATTGCGTCTATGGGTGCCGGCCACGATCACAGCCATTCGATGGACACGCGCGTCAGCCGGATGGTCATGGCTGCCGCCATCCTCTCGATCTTCTTCGTCGTCGAGCTGGTCACGGCGCTGACCATCAACTCCATCGCGCTGCTCGCGGACGCCGGCCACATGCTGACCGACCTGGTTGCGATGTTCATGGGCTTGACCGCGGTGCTGCTGGCCCGCAAGGGCAGCTCATCGCCGGCCCGCACCTACGGCTGGCACCGCGCCGAGGTGTTCACCGCCGTCGCCAACGCCGTCCTGCTGCTCGGCGTCGCGGGCTTCATCCTGTATGAGGCGTTCGAACGGCTCGGCGACGCACCTCAGATTCCCGGTGTGCCGATGATCGTCGTCGCGCTCGTCGGACTGCTGGCCAACGCCGTCGTGGTGTTGATGCTGCGCTCGCACTCCGAAAGCAGCCTCGCGGTCAAGGGCGCCTACATGGAGGTGGTGGCCGACACCGTCGGCAGCATCGGAGTGCTGATCGCCGGCATCGTCACGGTCACCACCGGATGGCCCTACGCCGACGTGGTCGTCGCGGTACTGGTGGCGCTGTGGGTGCTGCCCCGCGCCATCTCCCTGGCCCGTGCCGCCCTGCGCATCCTGAGCGAGTCCTCGCCCCGCCACATCGACGTCGAGGAGCTGCGCACTGCGCTCGGTCGGGTCACCGGCGTCACCGGCGTGCACGACCTGCACGTGTGGACGCTCGTACCCGGCAAAGACATGGTCACCGCTCACCTGACCAGCACCGCCGACGCGGCAACCGTGCTCGACGGCGCCCGCGCGGTCCTCACCGCACGCGGCCTGGAACACGCCACGGTGCAGGTCGAGGCACCTGGCGCCAGCGGGGACTGCCCCTGCGAGTCGACATGGTGACGATGCCCGAAACCACGCCGCACCGACGCCGACTGAGGCACAGTTGCCCCCGTGCGTGAATACCAGCAGTTCTATATCGACGGCCAGTGGGTCGATCCGCTAAACCCCGCCGCCCTCGACGTCGAAGACCCGCGGACCGAGCGGGTGTCGGGCCACATCGCCAACGGTTCGGCGGCGGACGTCGACCGTGCGGTGGCGGCCGCCCGCCGGGCATTCCCGTCCTGGTCACGAAGCACCAAGGAGGATCGCCTCGCCCTACTGCAGGCGATCCAGGCCGAATACCAAACGCGCGCAGGCGATCTCGCCGCCGCCGTCAGCGAAGAAATGGGCGCCCCGCCACGGCTGGCGGCGGGCCCGCAGGTCAATCTCGGCCTGGCCCATCTCGCCACCGCCATCGACGTGCTCACGAAATTCGAGTTCGACGAGCAACGCGGCTCCACCATGCTGATCAAGGAACCCATCGGCGTCTGCGGACTGATCACGCCATGGAACTGGCCACTGAACCAGATCGCGGTCAAGGTGTACCCGGCGCTGGCCACCGGCTGCACCATGGTGCTCAAACCCTCCGAGGTCGCGCCCTACTCCGCGCAGATCTTCACTGAGATCCTCGCTGCCGCAGGCGTTCCGGCCGGGGTGTTCAACATGGTGTTCGGCGACGGCCAGGGTGTCGGCGCCGCCATCTCGGCTCACCCCGACATCGACATGGTGTCCTTCACCGGATCGACCCGCGCAGGCGTCGAGATCGCCCGCGCCGCCGCCCCCACCGTGAAGCGGGTCAGCCAGGAGCTCGGCGGCAAGAGCCCCAACATCGTGCTGGACGACGAGGCTTTCGCCAAGAGTGTCACCGCGGGCGTCACGACGATGATGCTCAACAGCGGGCAGAGCTGTAACGCTCCTTCGCGCATGCTGGTTCCGCATTCGCGCATGGACGAGGCCATCGAGATCGCCCGGCGGGTCGGCTCGGGCGTCGCCGTCGGCGATCCAGAGGTCAAGACGGCCATCGGGCCCGTCGCATCGCGCGCGCAGTTCGACAAGATCCAGAGGTTGATCGGCGCGGGGCTCGCGGAAGGCGCCACGCTCGTCGTCGGAGGTGTCGGCCGCCCCGACGGGATGGACACGGGGTACTTCGTCAAACCCACCGTCTTCGCGAACGTCACCAACGACATGGCAATCGCGCGCGAGGAGATCTTCGGGCCGGTGCTGTGCATCCTCGGCTACGACGACGTCGACCACGCCGTCGAGATCGCCAACGACACGGATTACGGCTTGGCCGGCTACGTTTCGGCCGCAGACCTCGACCAGGCGCGGGCGGTCGCCCGCAGAATCCGGGCGGGCTCGGTCGCCATCAACCACGCCTTCGACATCGCGGCTCCGTTCGGCGGCTACAAGCGCAGCGGCAACGGACGCGAGTGGGGCAATTTCGGCTTCGACGAATACCTGGAGGTCAAGGCCGCCCTCGGGTACGCGCCCTAAGGCCGGTCAGCCCAGCCCGAGCTCGGCGCGGGCCGACGGATCGCAGTCGTCGAGCAGGTCCAGGCAGCGCTGGAACTCGTCGGTCTCGCCGATGTCGTCGGCGGCGCGGGCCAACGCCGCGACACACCGCAGGAACCCCTGGTTGGGCTCATGGCCGAACGGCACCGGGCCGAAGCCCTTCCACCCGTTGCGGCGCAGCTGGTCCAACCCGCGGTGGTAGCCCGTGCGGGCATACGCGTAAGCGGTCACCGCCTTGTCGTCGTCGAGCGCGGCCTCGGCCAGCACGGCCCACGCGATCGACGCCGACGGATGCGCCGCAGCCACCACGGCGGGCTTCTCCCCCGCAGCGAGTTCGTCCTCGGCCTCGGGGTCGCCCGGGAGCAACACTGGATCCGGTCCTAGCAGATCACCCATCCGCGTCATGGGCCTATTGTGCACCGGCCTATAAGCTCCACCGGTAGCGACGTACGGGAGGACCGCAACAGGGATGTCGAATCCATCGGAGCCGGACGACGCCGGTAGGCCGGGGCGAGCAGACGACCAGACCGAGCAGATGAGGGTGGACGCCGAGTCCGAGGCCACCACCGAGATCATCGGATCCGCGACCGCCATGACAGAAGCGGCGCAGCAGCACGACGAGCGACGGTTCACCGCGCCGTCGGGCTTTGACGGTTCGACACAGAAGATCGACACCCCGCCGGACCCCGAAACCGAGGTGTTCGCCCCACCGACGGCAAAAGCCGCGGCGCCCCAGATGATTCCGCCGCGGGACGGGGCGCCGGTGCCACCCGCCCCCGAGACGCCGTCGCGGCGCAGCTGGGGTTGGGTGATCGCGGTCCTGCTGGTGATCGCAGCACTGGTGGCCATCGCGATCCTGGGCACCGTGCTGCTCACCCGCAACTCCACGGCGTCGTCGCAGGAAGACAAGGTGCGCGCCACCATCGAGAACTTCGACGCCGCGGTCCAGAGCGGTGATCTGGCCACGCTGCGCTCCATCACCTGCGGCAGCACGCGCGACAACTACGTCAACTACGACCAGCGGGCCTGGGACGAAACCCATGCCCGCGTGGCCGCAGCCAAGCAGTACCCCGTGGTGTCCAGCATCGACCAGGTGATGGTCAACGACGACCATGCCGAGGCCAACGTCACCACCTTCATGGCGTTCGCGCCCCAGACGCGGTCGACCCGCAGCTTCGATCTGCAGTTCCGCGACGATCAGTGGAAGATCTGCCAGGCCCCCACGGGCTAGCAGGCTCAGCCGGCGGTGCCCAATTTGCCGGCTCAGCCGGCGGTGCCCAATTTGCCGGCTCAGCCGGCGGTCACACTGCGGCCCGCGCTGTGCAGGTCGTTGCACGCCTCGGTCACGCGCTCGGTCATGGAGGCCTCGGCCTTCTTGAGGTAGGTGCGCGGATCGTAGGTCTTCTTGTTGCCGACCTCGCCGTCGACCTTGAGCACGCCGTCGTAATTGCTGAACATGTGCCCGGCGATCGGACGAGTGAACGCGTACTGCGTGTCGGTGTCGACATTCATCTTGACCACGCCGTACTTCAGCGAATCCTCGATCTCGGACTTCAGCGAACCCGAGCCGCCGTGGAAGACGAAGTCGAAAGGCTTTGCGTCGCCGGACAATCCGAGCTTCTGCGCGGCCACGCGCTGCCCCTCGGCCAGCACCTCGGGCTTGAGCACGACGTTGCCGGGCTTGTACACGCCGTGCACGTTGCCGAACGTCGCCGCCAGCAGGTACCGGCCCTTCTCGCCGGCGCCCAGCGCGTCGATGGTCTTCTCGAAGTCCTCCGGGCTGGTGTAGAGCTTCTCGTTGATCTCGGCTTCGACGCCGTCTTCCTCGCCGCCGACCACGCCGATTTCCACCTCGAGGATGATCTTGGCGGCCGCCGCGAGCTTGAGCAGGTCTTGGGCGATGGCCAGGTTCTCGTCGATCGGTATCGCCGAGCCGTCCCACATGTGCGACTGGAACAGCGGATTGCGCCCGGCGGCCACCCGCTCGGCGGAAATGGCCAGCAGCGGCCGGACATAGGTGTCCAGCTTGTCCTTCGGACAATGGTCGGTGTGCAGCGCGACGGTGATCGGATACCTGTCGGCGATCACATGGGCGAATTCGGCCAGCGCGACGGCGCCGGTGACCATGTCCTTGACCCCGAGGCCGGAGCCGAACTCCGCGCCGCCGGTGGAGAACTGGATGATGCCGTCACTGCCCGCGTCGGCGAAGCCCTTGATCGCCGCATTGATGCTCTCCGACCCGACGCAGTTGATCGCCGGGAACGCGAACGAATGCTCCTTGGCCCGGCCCAGCATCTCGGCGTAAACCTCGGGAGTGGCGATGGGCATGACGGTGTCCTTTCCTGTCCCATGCTGATTGTTGCGGCGCAGGTTCTCGCAGGTGCGGGACGGTGACAGGGCGCAGGTACCCTTGGGACTCGTGATCGCCACCGCCATCCCAGAGGTTACGACCAATCTGGCGCTGATGCCGAGTTTCATGGATCCGCTCAACCTCATCGGATACTTCGGCGCGTGGGCGCTCGTGGGCATCCTGGTCGTGGTGTTCGTCGAGTCCGGAGTCCTCTTCCCGATCCTGCCCGGTGACTCGCTGTTGTTCGTGGCGGGCATGCTCGCGGCGGGTACCGCGGCCCGGGGAATCGACGCCCAGGCGAACTTCCAGCTGTGGCAGCTGCTGGTGTTCATCCCGCTGGCCGCGATCCTCGGCGGGCAGGTGGGCTACTTCATCGGGCGCACCATCGGCACGTCGATGTTCAAGCCCGACGCCAAGGTGCTCAAACAGCGCTACCTCGACGAGGCACACGCCTTCTTCGAGCAGCGTGGGCCGTTCGCCATCGTGATCGCGCGCTTCGTGCCGATCGTGCGGACCCTGGCCCCACTGACCGCGGGCGCTGCGAAGATGCGCTATTCGGTGTTCACGACCTTCAACATCCTCGGTGCGGTGGTCTGGGGTGTCGGCCTGATCCTGCTGGGCTACTGGCTGGGTCAGTTCACGATCATCCAGAAGCTGCTGGAACCCATCTTCATCGTCATCGTGCTGGCCTCGGTCGCCCCGATGTTCATCGAGTGGCTCAAGCGTCGCCGCGCGACGAAGGATGCGTCCGAGACCCCTTAGCCGAGCACGTCGAACAGTTCCCGCAGCCCGGCGAGGGTGTGTGCGGGCAGGAAATGGTCGCAGAACGGCAGTGCCGCAGCCATCGATCCGGTGAGCGGGGCGAATCCCGGGGCGGCTGCGCGGGGGTTGAGCCAGATCACCAGGTGTGCGCGACGCCGTAGCCGGCTCATGGCACGGCGCAGCGTGTCCGGCCCGTCGGCGTCCCAGCCGTCCGAGGCGATCACCACGACCGCCCCGCGCAGGGCGTTGCCGTGCGGTAGCGCCAGCAGGGTGCCGATCGAGCGGCCCAGGTGAGTGCCGCCGTAGCGGTCGATCACCTTGTCGTTGGCCCGGGCCAGCGCGGTCTCGGCACAGCGGTGCGACAGTGCCGCGGTCAGCCTCGTCAGCGTGGTCGCGAACGCGAACACCTCAGGACGCAGCCCCGAGGAGCGTAGGGCCGTCGCCCGCATCAGGTGCAGGTAGACCGTGGCGTACGGCTGCATCGAACCGCTGACGTCGCAGACCAGGACCACCCGGCGCGGCCGCACCTGCCTACGGGTGCGGGCCACCCGCAGCGGCTCCCATCCGGTCGTCCGAGATGCCTTGATGGTTGCGCGCAGGTCGACGTGCCGCCCGGCCGGGTGGCGTTGACGACGCAACGTACGCCGCCGTGGCCAGCGGGTTTGCGCGCTTTCGAGCCAGGCTCCGATGCGGCGCAGCTCGTCGGAG
Source organism: Mycobacterium dioxanotrophicus (assembly GCF_002157835.1). Taxonomy (NCBI): domain Bacteria; kingdom Bacillati; phylum Actinomycetota; class Actinomycetes; order Mycobacteriales; family Mycobacteriaceae; genus Mycobacterium; species Mycobacterium dioxanotrophicus. Next base: position 6,637,351 of record NZ_CP020809.1, read on the forward strand.
TCGAATTGTTCGAACGGCGTGTCGGCCTGCGCGACGAGTCGGCTCGGCAACAGCTCCGGCACCGCACTGCCCGTGGGCGGATGTGTCGCGGCGCTGACCGAGGCCAGCCGCGTGGTCCACGGCAGCCCGTCACCGTCCCCGGCCGACGGGGCATCGGCGGTGGGCCGCCCCGCCGGGCTCAGCGCCGGGTCCAGCGGCCTTTTCACGCTCACTGGATCGAGACCGAGCACGGCGTCATCGAACACCGCATGGAACACCGCGTCGAATGCCGCGAGGTCGTCGACCCGGCTCACCAAGGTCAGCCGCGCCGCCCAGTACAGCTGGGACCGGCGGGCGGGAGCCAGCACATGCATCGCTTCGACCAGGCCGGCGGATCCGACCGCCGACACCGCGACTCCGGCGCCGCGCAGCCGATCGACCAGGGCGACCGCGAACGCGGCGAGGTCGACCCCCCTGAGCAGGTGCGGGCTCGTCATCGACGGGCGCGGGCCATCCGGCGCACGATCGTGAACACCACAGCAGCCATCAGGAACGCCACCGCGACCCGGGGACCGTACTTCTTCAACGCGCTGCCACCGGCCAGGTCGAGCAGGTCGATGGGCTGGGGTTCGGCTGCCCGCTGTGCCGGCCCGACGGCGGCCACGGGTGCCGCGGCCACGGGCTGGTCGGCGGCGAGCTTGGCTTCCAGCGAGTCGACGAACTGACCCAGCAGCTTCTCGGACACCTGCTGCAGCATGCCGCTGCCGAACTGCGCGAGCTTCCCCACGATCTTCAGATCGGTGTCGACGGTGACCCGGGTGGTCTGTCCCGCGTCGTGCAATCGGGCGGTGACCGTGGCGGCGGCGTTGCCGGTGCCGCGCGCTTCCTTGCCCTTGGCGTCGATGACGGCCCGATGCTCGTCGCGGTTCTGCTCGACGAAGCGCACCTTGCCGCTGAACTCACTGGTCACCGGGCCCACCTTGACCTTGACCTTGCCGAGTACGTCGTCGCCGTCCTGCCCGGTCAACTGTGCGCCGGGCATCAGCGGGACCACCTGGTCGAGATCGGTGAGTAGATCCCACGCGTCCTCGATCGGCACGCTGACGGTGAACTCGTTGGCGATGTTCATGGCGGGCTCCCTCTCAGTTCCAGCAATGCGTCGTGCAGGATTTGGCTGTCGTCAGGGGTTTTCGCCAGTGCGCCGAGCGTGCCCGGCGCGGCGGGATCGACCAAGTCTGAAACCCCGAGTGCCACCAGCGCGGCCACCCAGTCGATGGTTTCGGCGATGCCCGGTGGCTTGTCCAGGTCGAGATTGCGTGCGGCACCGACGAATTGGGCCACGCGTTCGATGAGCGCGTCGGTCGCGCCGGGTACGGTGCGTCGGACGATCGCGACGGCCGTGCCCCGGTCCGGGTACTCGATCCAGTGGTAGAGGCAGCGTCGGCGCAGGGCGTCGTGCAGGTCGCGGCTGCGGTTGGAGGTCAGCACCACGATCGGCGGCCGCTCGGCGGCGAACGTTCCCAGCTCGGGCACGGTGACCGCGGCCTCACCGAGGAATTCCAGCAGCAGTGCCTCGAATTCGTCGTCGGCACGGTCGATCTCGTCGACGAGCAGCACCGGCGGGGTGGGCCCGCGATGGCGGACACTCTGCAGGATGGGCCGGTCGATGAGATACGCCTCGGTATAGAGGTCGGATTCGCCGACTGCCGCTCCGCCGTGGGCCTCCGCCAGCCGGATCGACAACAACTGGCGCTGGTAGTTCCAGTCGTAGAGGGCCTCGGCCGCCGTCAGCCCCTCGTAGCACTGCAACCGGATCAACGGGGTGTCGAGCACTGCGGCAAGGGTTTTGGCGGCGGTCGTCTTGCCGACGCCGGGTTCGCCCTCCAGCAGCAGCGGCCGGCCCATGGTCACCGCGAGGTAGATCGCCGTCGCGGTGCCTTCGCCGAGCAGGTAGTCGTGGACGTCGAAGCGCCGCGCCACGTCGGCGACGCCGCCGAATGGTTCAGTGGCCATGCGCATCGCAGTGGTGTTCGCCGGAATCGGGCGGCCGGGCGTGGGTCTCGAACGAACGCTCCGCGAGGCCACCGACCCTGATGCCCTGGATCACCTCGGCCACGATGGACACCGCGATCTCGGCGGGGGTCTTCGCTCCGATGGACAGCCCGACCGGGGTGTGCACGCGTGCGCGTTCAGCCTCCGACAACTGCATGGCATCCAGGATCGAGGCGCCCCGCACCCGGCTGGCCACCAGACCGACGTAACGCACCCCGGCATCCAGTGCGGCCCTGATGATCTCGGCCTCGGGACCACCGAGGCTCGCGATGACGACCGCGGTGGTATCACCGAAATCGGCGCCGTCGACGTCTGCAGGGCGACGCACGTCGTAGCCGAGTACCGCGCACAGGTCGACCACCCGGTCGCCCACCGGTGTCGCACCGACGATCTGCACCAGGGGTGCGGGCACCTCGGGCGCGAGGAAGATCTCCAGCGCGCCCCCGGACAGGCACGGGTTGACCACCACGCAGGCGCCCGGCGCCTCCGGGAAATGCACGTCACCGTCCGGCAGCACCCGCAGCAGTACGCTCTGGCCGACCTGCAGTGCGCCCAGAGCGGCCTTGCGTACGGAGTTCTGCGCGCATTGACCACCGACGAACCCCTCGATGGTGCCGTCTGCCAACAGGATCGCCTCGTCGCCCGCGTGGGCCGAGGCAGGCGGTTGCGCGCGCACCACGGTGGCGTGCACGAACGGTGTCCGGGCCCGTCGCAGTTGCGCTACCCGTTCGGTCAGGGTCATCCGGTCTCCCTCTAGATAGGCGGCCGTGCCCGGCCCTGCATGGCTTCCCACACCCGCGACGGCGTCAGCGGCATGTCGGCGTGCCGAACACCGAACGGCGCCAACGCATCCACGACGGCGTTCACGACGGCGGGCGGCGAACCGACCGTGGCGGACTCACCGATGCCTTTCGCGCCGATCGGGTGATGCGGCGACGGCGTGACGGTGTGGCCGGTCTCGAAGTGCGGCACCTCCATCGCGGTGGGAATCAGGTAGTCCATGAGCGACCCGCCCAGGCAGTTGCCGTCGGCGTCGAACGCGATCATCTCCATCAGCGCCATGCCGATGCCGTCGACCAGGCCGCCGTGCACCTGCCCTTCGATGATCATCGGGTTGATCCGGGTGCCACAGTCGTCGACCGCGAGGAACCGGCGCACCTTCACCACGGCGGTGCCGGGGTCGATGTCGACGACGCAGAAGTACGCGCCGTACGGGTAGGTGAGATTCTCCGGGTTGTAACAGATCTGGGCGTCGAGACCACCTTCCAGTCCCTCCGGCAGGTCCCCCGCCCCGTGCGCGCGCATCGCGATGTCCTGGATGGTCACCGACGCCGTGGGGTCACCCTTGACGTGGAAGCTGCCCTTGTCCCACTCGAGGTCGGCGACCGAGGCTTCGAGCATGCCCGAGGCGATGATCTTGGCCTTGTCGCGCACCTTGCGCGCGACGAGCGCGGCCGCCGCACCCGATACCGGGGTGGACCGGCTGCCGTAGGTGCCCAGACCGAACGGCGTCTGATCGGTGTCGCCGTGCACCACGTCGATATCCTCGGGCGGGATGCCGAGCTCCTCGGCCACGATCTGCGCGAACGTCGTCTCGTGACCCTGCCCCTGCGTCTGAACACTCAAGCGCACCACGGCTTTTCCGGTCGGATGCACCCGCAGCTCACAGCCGTCGGCCATGCCGAGCCCGAGGATGTCCATGTCCTTGCGGGGGCCGGCGCCCACGGCCTCGGTGAAGAACGACATCCCGATGCCCATGAGTTCACCGCGCTCGCGCTTTTCCCGCTGCTCGGCCCGCAGCGCGTCGTAGTCGATCATCTCCATCGCCAGGCGCATGGTCTTCTCGTACTCGCCGGAGTCGTACACCCAGCCGGTCTTGGACTTGTACGGGAACTGCTCGGGTTTCAACAGGTTTCGCAGTCGCAGCTCGGCAGGATCCATCTTGAGCTCGAAGGCCAGGCAATCCACCAGGCGCTCGACGAAGTACACGGCTTCGGTGATGCGGAACGAGCACGCATACGCCACGCCACCGGGCGCCTTGTTGGTGTACACCGCGGTCATGTGGCAGTAGGCGGCTTCGATGTCATAGCTGCCGGTGAACACCCCGAAGAAACCGGCAGGGTATTTCACCGGGGCGGCAGTGCCGTTGAACGCGCCGTGGTCGGCGAGCACGTTGGACCGGATCGCGAGGATCTTGCCGTCACGGGTCGCGGCGATCTCACCGACCATGATGTAGTCGCGGGCAAAGCCTGTGCTGGTGAGGTTTTCGCTGCGGTCCTCCATCCACTTGACGGGCTTGCCCAGCAGTAGCGAGCCGACGATGGCGCACACATAGCCGGGATAGATCGGCACCTTGTTGCCGAACCCGCCACCGATGTCCGGGGAGATCACCCGGATCTTGTGCTCGGGCAGGCCCGCGACCAGTGCGTACAGCGTGCGGTGCGCGTGCGGGGCCTGCGAGGTGGACCAGAGTGTCAGCTTGCCGGATACGGGATCCAGATCGGCCACCGCACCGCAGGTTTCCATCGGCGCGGGATGCACCCGGGGATAGACCATCTCCTGCTTGACCACCACGTCGGCCGTGGCGAACACGGCCTCGGTGGCCGCGGCGTCACCGGTCTCCCAGTCGAAGCAGTGATTGTCGGTCTTGCCGTCGAGGTCGGTGCGGATCACCGGGGCGTCTGCGTCAAGTGCGTGGCGGGCGTCGATCACGGGGTCCAGCGGGTCGTACTCGACGTCGATGAGCTCCAACGCATCGCGCGCCGAGTAGCGGTCCTCGGCGACGACGAACGCGACCTCCTGGCCCTGGAACCGGACCTTGTCGGTGGCCAGCACGGCCTGTACATCGTTGGACAGGGTCGGCATCCATGCGAGGCCCTTTCCCGCCAGGTCGGCACCGGTGACCACGGCCTTGACCTTCGGATGTGCTTGCGCCGCACTGACGTCGATGCTGACGATCTTGGCGTGGGCGTACGGCGAACGGAGAATCGCCAGGTGCAGCATGCCGGGCAGTCTCACGTCGTCGACGTAGTTGCCGCGGCCCCGGATGAACCGCGGGTCCTCCTTGCGGAGCATTCTGCCGTGCCCGCACGGCTTTTCGTCGTTGGCGGCGGTGTCCTCGGGCCGGCTCACCGGGTTTTCCAGCGTCGTCATACGTTCGCCTCCTCGCGGGCATGCCGCGCGGCCCATTGCACGGAGCGCACGATCGTGGTGTAACCGGTGCACCGACAGATCTGGCCCGAAATGGCCTCGCGGATCTCGGCTTCGGTCGGATCGGGGTTGCGGTCCAGCAGGGCACGGGCCGTGATCATCATGCCCGGCGTGCAGAATCCGCACTGCAGGCCATGACACTGCATGAAGCCCTCCTGCACCGGGTCCAGGCGTCCGTCGACTTCCATGCCCTCCACCGTGCGGACCGCATGCCCCGAGGCCATCGCGGCCAGCATTGTGCAGGACTTCACCGGTTCGCCGTCGACGTCCACCACACACGTTCCGCAGTTGGATGTATCGCAGCCCCAATGGGTTCCGGTCAGCCCCAACTGGTCACGCAGGAAGTGCACCAACAGCATCCGCGGCTCGACCTCGGCGCTGACCACCTCACCGTTGACCGTCATGTTGACCTGCATGGCTAATTCCCTTCCAGTGCAGGGGCGTTGCGCACGCGCTCGACCGACGTGCGCAGCGTGCGGATGGTCAGTTCGGACGCGAGGTGGCGCTTGTAGTCGGCGCTGCCGCGCATATCGCTGACCGGTTCACAGGCCTGCGCGGCGGCTGCTCCCGCCGCGGCGAAGGTCTCTTCGGTCGCCGGTTTGCCTGCCAGGGACTCCGCCAGCTCACGCAGGGCACCCATGTCGGCATTCACCGCGGTGAGGCCGACGCGGGCGACCGCGATCGAGCCGTTGTCCACAGTCACCTGCGCGCCGGCGGCCGTCACGGCCCAATCTCCCACTCGCCGTTCCACTTTCGCGTATGCGCTGGAGGTGCGATGCCGTACCGGGATGCGCACCTCGGTGAGCATCTCGTTGTGGGCCAGCGCGGTCTCATACGGGCCGACCAGGAAGTCGTCGACCGGGATCTCCCGGTCCCCGGCCGGTCCGTGTACCAGGCACACCGCCCCGACGACGGCACACACGGTGGTCAGGTCCTCGGCCGGGTCGGCCTGGCAGAGCGACCCGCCGAGGGTGCCCCGGTTGCGCACGACAGGGTCGGCGATCACCTGCTCCGCGTCGCGGAAGATGGGGCACACCGCGGCCAGCGGATCGGACTCCAGCACTTGACAGTGCCGGGCCATCGCGCCGATGCGCACCAGGGTGGGGTCGGTGACGATATAGCCGAGCTCGGCGGCGAGGTCGTTGATGTCGACGAGGTATTCGGGGTTGGCGATGCGCAGCTTCATCATCGGCAGCAGGCTGTGCCCGCCGGCGACGATCCTGGCGTCCTCGCCCAACCTGTCCAGCAGACCGACGGCGTGGTCGACGCTGGTCGCGCGTTCGTACTCGAAGGGGCCGGGAACTTGCATGCGAACCAGCTCACGCCTGCCCGACGTCAGCGTCAATAGCGAGTTAAGCGATCACTTAACTCGCCGGCTGCGACTCCCGTTGCCCAGCTCATGGTGGATCCGGCCGCCGGTCTCGGCCAGCGGACGGCCGCCGCCGCCCCATCGCCGGGCCACTATCTCCGCCGCGATCGACACCGCGGTCTCTTCCGGGGTCCGGCCGCCGAGGTCCAATCCGATCGGGCTGGACAACCCGGCGAGCTCAGCCTCGGTCAGCCCCGCCTCGCGCAGCCGATCCAGCCGGTCCTCGTGGGTGCGCCGCGATCCCATCGCACCGATGTAGGCGGCGCGGGCGTGCTCGGGTAACCGCAGTGCCACCTCGAGCAGCGGTACGTCGAACTTCGGGTCGTGGGTCAGCACGCAGATCACCGTGCGGGCGTCGATGGCACCCGCGGCGGCCTGCGCGGCCAGGTAACGGTGTGGCCAATCGACGACGACCTCGTCGGCCGTCGGGAACCGCGCCGAGGTGGCGAACACCGGGCGGGCGTCGCACACGGTGACGCGGTAACCCAGGAACGCGCCCTGCTGCGCGACCGCGGCGGCGAAGTCGATGGCCCCGAACACGAGCATGCGAGGCCGCGGCGCATGACTGGCGACGAACACCTCCATGCCTTCGCCACGCCGTTGCCCGTCCGGGCCGTAGGTCAGCACCTCACTGCGGCCCGCCGCCAGCAGGCCGCGCGCATCGTCGGTCACCGCCGCGTCCGCCCGGGGCGAGCCCAGGGCGCCGTCGACCGGACCGTCCCCCGGGTCGCGCCGCACCACCAGCCGCCTGCCGACCCAGGCAGCGTCGGGGTGGGCGATGACCGTTGCGACCGCGACGGGGCGGTGCGCGTCGATGTCGGCGGCGATGGCATCGAGTTGACCAAAAGTGCTCTGCGACACCGGTTCCACGAAGACATCGAGGATTCCGCCGCACGTCAGCCCGACCTCGAAGGCAGCGTCGTCACTGACCCCGTAGCGCTGCAGGACGGGTATCCCCGTGGCCAGCACCTCGGACGCCACGTCGTAGACCGCACCCTCGACACAACCACCCGACACCGAGCCGCTCACCGTGCCGTCGGGCGTCACCACCATCGCCGCACCGGGCGGGCGCGGAGCCGATCGAAATGTGCGCACCACTGTCCCGAGGCCTGCGGTGCCACCCGTCCGCCAGACTGCTAACAGAGTGCTCAGCACCTCTCTCACGAGAATCAATCTAGGCTTCAAACGTGACACCTGCGCAACTGCGTGCATTTTCGGCGGTGGTCAGGCTCGGTTCGGTGCGCGCGGCCGCGGAAGAGCTGGGCGTCTCCGACGCCGGAGTGTCGATGCACGTCGCCCAACTGCGCAAGGAGCTCGACGATCCCCTGTTCACCAGGACCGCGGCCGGGCTCGCGTTCACCCCGGGTGGGCTGCGGCTGGCCAGCCGTGCCATCGAAATCCTCGGCCTGCAGCAACAGACCGCCATCGAGGTGACCGAAGCCGCGCACGGCCGACGGCTGCTGCGCATCGCGGCGTCGAGCGCCTTCGCGGAGCACGCGGCGCCGGGACTCATCGAACTGTTTTCCTCACGCGCCGACGACCTTTCGGTCGAACTCAGCGTGCATCCGGCGGGCCAGTTCGCGCACCTGATCGCCTCGCGTGCCGTCGACATCGCACTCGGCCCGGCCGCGGACAGCACCGGCCGGGAGATCGCCGTGCGGCCCTTCCTGAAGTACCAGATCATCACCGTCACCTCACCGGACAGTCCGTTGGCCACCCGTACCCCCACCCCGGCCCTGCTACGCGAGCAGCACTGGTTGCTGGGCCCGTCAGGCGGGAGTGTGGACGGCGAAATCGCTTCCATGCTGCGCGATCTCGCGATCCCCGAAGCGCGCCAGCGCATCTTCCAGAGCGACGCCGCCGCTCTCGACGAGGTCCAGCGGGTCGGCGGCGTGACGCCTACGATCGGCTTTGCCGTCGCGAAGGATCTGACGAGCGGACGGCTCGTGCACGTCAAGGGATCGGGCCTGCAGGTCTCCGGCGAGTGGTCGGCCTCGACCCTGCCGACCGCGGCCCGCCAGCCCGCCGTCTCGGAGCTGGTGCGCTTCATCACCACACCGCGCTGTACCCAGGCGATGATCCGCGGCACGGGTGTGGGGGGCGCCCGGTTCCGCCCGAAGGTGCATGTGACTCTCTGGAGTTGACGGGCTGACTCAGCCCAAGAGCCCCATTCCTACCGCGAGAGCGGGCCTACGCCGCTCAACAGCGTGGATTCACGAGCAACGAGCGTCGGGCTGAGCCTGATCGAACACGGGTGCCCGCCATCGAGGCGGGTGAGCAACATTTCCGTACTCAACCTGCCCATATCGTCGAGAGGCGATCGGATCGAGGACAGTGGAACAGACAGCTGTGCTGCGATCGGAACGTCGTTGTACCCGAGCACCGCGACATCCCGGCCCAGTTCGAGGCCATGCTCGCGCAATGCTCCGATGGCGCCGATCGCAGTGAAGTCATTGATCGCGAACACCGCCGATGGCTGTGGCTTCAGCGAGAGCAATATCTCGGCAGCGGATCGCCCGCTATCGACGTCGAATGCGGAATCGACGATGTAGTGCGCCGAGACAGTGATTCCGGCCTCCGCGTATCGTCCGACGAAGCCGTTGCGGCGTTCACGCCCTGTACTCGTTAGGGGATCGCCCGCAATCACACCGACGACCGAATGGCCTAGCTCAAGAAAGTGCTCGGCAGCCAATCGCCCACCTTCGAGGTCATCGGTGGTGACGGATGGATGCCGGCCCACGCGGCGCATCGTGAGAACGAATGGCACGCCTAGGGCCAGCAGGTGATCTGCAAGCTCGTCCCCATCTCTGAGGTCGCACACGATCAGTCCATCTACACGACGCGAAAGCAGGCCATCCAGTCGGAGACGTTGCACAGCGGGGTCGTCGCGGGTGTTGGCCACGACGGTGTTGTAGCCGGCGGCACGCGCTGCGTCGTCGATCGACTCGTAGATCTGTGCGAGCACAACGTCAGTCAGGCGCGGCACCAGGACGCCGATCATCCGTGTCCGTCCGGTGCGTAGCGACGCGCCGGTGATGTCGCGGAAATAACCCAGTTCGTCGGCGATCCCTCGAACCCGCGCGACGGTCCGTTTGCTCACGCCGACGGGGTCATCGCTTAGCGCCCGCGAGACCGTGGACGGGTGGACACCTGCGCGACTGGCGACTGTCGACAGTGTCACGCGGGAGGACGCGACCGGACCGTTCATCGAAAGCGGCTTACCAATCGGCTTCATGCGCTCTCACCACAAACACCGTGGGAAGCTCCGCGGGCATCGCCTGACGATGAGGTCAACAACGTCGCCGTTGTATCCGCTGCCGTCGGCAGCCCCGGCAAAAAGATGAACGGTGATCTGCACTGTCCTGCATCCCCGATCTCACCTCGTTGAACATCGAGCCGGGGTCACCCGCAATTAAGTCTGGCTGATGCGCGGATACCCGGGAGTACGCGCCGGGCGAACCGTTCCATCGATCGGTCGGCACTCGCACTGTCGAGACCCGGCGCGTGGAACGACACGTCGATTCCGTCGAGACCGCACTCCGCCATGTACCGGCGAAGATCGCGCGTCACGCTCTCGGGGCCTCCGACGATCCAGCCCAATTCGGCAGTTATCTGCTCGTAGGTCATCGTTCCTGCTTTCGCGACGTCTGTGCGCCACTGGGGCGACGGCGGGGTGAAGTTGCTCCAGAACTGCATGACCGCTGGTTCCGCGAAATCCCGCGCCTCGGTATCGTCGGCTCCCACGAAGACCATTCGAACCGCGTGCGCGGGCCCCTGCCCTCCCGCCGCTCGGAAGCTCCTGACCAATTCGGCCTGCCGTGCACCTCCGAATAGTCCTGCAAAGTAACCAAATCCGCGGCAAGCGGCCAGTTCGATGGTTCGTTCGTCGATGGAAGCCACGTGAATGCGATCACTCAAATCGCGGATCTGCATCGCCATCGGTTCCCGCGTGGCGTGCCGCCGCCCTTCGAGCATGTCGGCCACCTCACCGACGCGCGTACGCAGGGCCGTCCGGCGCAGTTCACGTGATCGGTACCCCTGTCCGACTCCGGCCATGCCTGCGCCGAATCCGAATTGGGCCCGCCCGTCGGTGAGGGCGTCCAAGGTGAGCATCTCTTCAACCAGTGTCGACGCATTGACGTCGGCGGCCAGTCGGACCGCCGATCCCAGACCGATGGTGTCGGTCCGGGCCGCGGCATTGGCGATCAGCAACTGCGGTGCTGCCACCCGCCCCCAGATGTTGCCGAACGAATGTGTGTGTTGTTCGGTGTACCAGGCGATATCGAAGCCAAGGCGATCAGCGCGCTCAGTGGATTCGAGGATCTCGTCCAACACTTCTGCATCCTGACGGTCGGGGGTCGCCCATCCGTGGAAGAACACTCCGATACTGGGATACCCTGCGCAGCCCAGGCCCGGCATCAGATTTTCCCGAGTGCCTTGAGAACACGTTCTGGCGTCAAAGGCAATTCCTTGATGTGCACCCCGAGCGCATTGGCCACGGCATTGACCACCGCACCGGCTCCGTCATTGTTGGCAGCCTCGCCGATTCCCTTGGCCCCGAACGGGCCCGAGTCTTCGTGTGTGGCAGCAAAGAAGACGTCGAAATCACGGCACATGTCCCTTGACGTGAAAATCTTGTAGTTCAGGTAGTCAGCGTTGAGGGTTCTGCCAGTTTCGCGGTCCACTTGGATCTCTTCGAGGAGCGCGTAACCGAACGCCTGCGCAGCCCCGCCGTGGATCTGTCCTTCGACGAGAACCGGGTTGATCACCTGGCCCACATCGGATCCCGCGACGACCTTGTCGATCGAGATGTGCCCTGTCTCAGTGTCTACCGACACCTCGATGAACTTGCAGGTGAAATGCGATGCGGTCGTCACCGCGCGACGACTCTCCTCCGCCATGATGGTGCCCCACTGCCGCATCTGCGCGGTCCGGGTGATCTCCATGATGCTGATCGAGGGTTGCGACGCGCCGGCCACTGACGGACCTGTCACTTGCGCTCGTCCCCCCACCAGCACGATGTCGCCCGGGTCGGCCTCCAGGATGCGACCAGCCATCTCGCACAGGATCGTTCGAACCTTCTCCGCGCATAGCTTCGCGACCATTCCCGACACGTAGGTACTACGGCTGGCGTGTGTAACCACGTCGTACGGAGACGAATCCGTATCGGTCGTATTGACGATGACATCCTCGACCCGCAGGCCAAGAACCTCGGCAACGATCTGCGCATGGCCCATGAGATTTCCGGTGCCCATGTCGATCAACGCAGTGGTGAGGCTGGCGGTGCCGTCCTCGTTCATCTTGATGATGCTGCCGGCGTACTCGAGAATGTCTGACACCTCGTTGGCCTGGCCGCAGCCAGATGTATGGAACGCACGTCCCATCCCGATTCCCTTGAGGACCTTCTGGGTCTTCGGTTGCTGTGCCAACTGTGCGCGACGGTGCCAGCCGATCCGGCGTGCACCTTCGGTCAGGATCTCCTCGACACCACAGCTCTTGATGTAGTCGATGACGTTGGGTCCCTGCGCATAGTAGGCATCGCCTTCGCGAATATAGTTGCGCAGCCTCATCTCCACCGGATCGATACCCAGTTTGTCGGCCAGCATGTCCATGTGGGACTCCACCGGAACGTTGGCTTGCGGGTTGCCGAATCCGCGGAAGCCCGCAGCGGGCGGCGTGTTGGTGTAGATGACGTGACCCGTGAAGTCCTGATTCGGGACGCGGTACATGGACATGAACCACCCACCCATGCATTTGGTCACCCATTCCCCCGAGCAGGCATAGGCGCCGGTGTCGACGTGGGCGACCATCTGGTGGGCGACCAGCGTGCCGTCCCGTCGGGCACCCGTCTTCAGCGTCACCGTCGCAGGATGCCGGCTGGTGGACATCATGTCCTCCTCGCGCGTCAGCTGCAGTCGGACCGGCTGGCCAGCCTTCATGGCCAGCAGAGCCGCGATCGGTTCGTCGACGTTCATGTCCAGTCGGGCACCGAACGCCCCACCGAGGAACACCTGATGGACGTTGATCCGGCTGTACGGGATGCCAAGTGCGCGTGCCATGTTGTGGCGAAGTCCGTGGATGGATTGCGTGGTGGCCCACACGTCGAGCCGCCCGTCGGGGCGCGGGTCAACGACGATGCAGCGACGCTCCATGGGGCTCTGCTGCTGCTTGGGCACCGCGAACGTGTTCTCGATGACGAGATCTGCCTCCGCGAAACCTTTGTCGATATCGCCGACACCCATTTTCACGGTCCGTAAGATGTTGCCCGACAGGTCGTCTCGCTCATCACCCCAGAAGACGGTGCGATGCACCTGGGGTGCGCCCGGCGCGATCGCCTCGAACGGATCGAGCGCAGCACGCAGCTTCCGGTACTCAACCTCGATCGCCGCGACGGCCTTCGCAGCGATCTCCACACTAGTCGCGGCGACGGCGGCCACCACATCACCGACATACCGCGCCTTGTCCGGGATGACAAAGTTGTCCCGCGGCATGTACTCCGGGGGCAGCGCGAACTCGCGACCGTATGGGTGCGCCGGTGCGTCCTCGTGGGTGATGATCGCCTTGACCCCGGGGATGGCCAGCGCCCGTGTGATGTCGATCCGGACGATCTCTGCATGCGGGTGGGGGCTACGCAGAATCTTGATGTCCAGCATTCTCGGCAGCCGGATGTCCCCGACAAATTTCAATTGTCCGGTGGCCTTGTGCACGGCGTCGAACTTGGGAACACGCCTGCCGATGTTGTGGTACTCGGCGGAAACCGGCATGGTCTCGGTCACTGTGACTCCTTCTGCGTCATTCCAGCCTTGGCTAGTGCCTCGACCAACTTCACGTAACCAGTACAGCGACAGAGATTTCCGGCGAGTTCCTCGGCGATGACTTCGGCGCCGGCCTGGGGGTGCTCCCGAAAGATGGCGTCGCAGGCCATGAGCACACCGGGCGTACAGTATCCGCACTGGATTCCGCCACCGTCGACCATGGCCTGCTGCATCGAGCTGGGAACACCGTTGCGGGACAATCCCTCAACGGTGGCGACATCCTTGCCCTCGGCGCGCAGCGACGGATACATGCAGGAATAGACGGCCTGCCCGTCTACCTGAACTGTGCACGTGCCACAACCACCGGTGTCACACCCACGCTTGGTGCCGGTGAGGTTGAGTCGGTCCCGCAGAACGGAGTTCAGGCTTTCATAGGGTCCGACAGCGACCGCATGCGACTCGCCGTTGACGACGATGTTGAGCACCCGGGTGCGTGCGGTTTTAGGAGGCGCGGGTTCGTCAGTTCTCGGCGCTGTCCGCGGGGCGGCGTGTCGGGGGTCGTTGGTGCGGGTCATCGGATTCTCCTTGCTGCTTGTTTCAGGCACCGGGCGACATAGACCTTGAGCAGGTGGTTGCGGAACTTTGCCGAACCACGGAAGTCGCTGAAAGCGCGAACGTCGTCGGCGACGTGTGCCACGGCCTTCTCGATGACCTGGTCCTCGACCGGCGCTCCGAGCAGGGCATTCTCGACAGTTATGGCGCGGGTGACCTTGCGGCCGATTCCACCACCGAGCGCGATGCGGACCGACGTGAACCGGCCGGCGTCGACGCTTACCTGCACACCGATGCTGACCAGCGCCCAGTCGACTGAGTTTGACTCGAACTTCTGGAAAGATCCCGACGAATTATGCACTGGCAGCGTGAATTCCGCCTCCGTGAGGAACTCGCCGAATCGGAGGTCCGGCAGGAAGAAGTCGTGGAAGAAATCCTCGATCGGTATGGTGCGCGGCGCCCGCGTCACAGCGTGCGTGGTGACCCTCGCGTCGAGCGCGACCAGCGCTGCCGGCAAGTCGAAGAACGGCAGGCTCGAGCAGATGGACCCGCCGACGGTCCCGACGTTGCGGATCTGCATGGGTCGGATGCCGGCGATCGCATCGGTGATGATCGCCAGGGTCGACGGGTGGTGTGCTGAAATATATTCCGCCAATTCGGTAAAGGTGATCGTCGCTCCCAGATGCATGGCTCCGGTCGCCTCAGCGATCTGGCGCAGCGGAAGCCGAGTGACATCGAGCAGAGTGCGGACGTCTCCCATCGCACGGCGGTACGCCAGCTCGTGAACGGTTGTCCCACCGGCGATCACCCGAGCCTTGTCGCCCTGCTCTGCCAGCGTTGTCAACACCTCATCGATCGAAGTCGGGAAGCGGTAGTCCTCGGGTTGAAACAACAGTGTCGGCATCGGATTTCCTACATCACTCGAAGGGCGATCGGGGCAAGCTTGTGCAACGGTTTGAAGATGAGCGGATGGCACTCCTGAACTTTCTCGCCGAGGTAGCGGAACCGGGTCGCGTCCGCAGGCGGCCCGTATACCTCGTACTTCTTGTTCATGTACGACTCGTCGGCAACACCGGTGTCGAGCATCATCGTCAGAAACAGCTCCGCCGGCGCCTCGATGACGACATCGGCGTTCACAGCCTGTCCGCGTACGACTCGTGCTCGTCCTTCCTCGACGACGATGTGGAACGCCCGTTCGCCTTCAAGGTCGAACTGCAGCGTCTTGTCCCAGCCCTCCAACAGCGACGCGACCTCAGGTGTGCGATTGAGGAAGTAGGTGAAAACCCTCATGGCCAGTTGACATTTCAAGGTGGTTTGGATCCTTTCGGCGGTGGTCGCCTCGTGGTGCGCTGCCTCGAGGAACTGGCGACTGGCGGCAGCACACTCACAGCAGATGGCCTGGTGACCGGTACTGGGATCGCGATCCATCTCCTGAGCGACATAGGAGTGACCACAGTGGTGACACCTGATGCGTGATTCCCAAGCGTCGGCAACCTCGCTACGCGGGTCCGCCGGTCGCGACAGTACAAAGCTGGCATCACCCTTGATCAGCAGTGCCACGCTGTACACCACGAACGACACGACCACGGCCCCGGGCGCAAACCACGTCAGGCCGACCGAACCGCCCCAGTTGAGCAATACAACCCCGACAGCGGTGCCGGCCACCCAGGCGATCACGCCGGTCCAATTCACCGTGAGCACCCGGCCGGGCCGGTACTCAACGTTCTCCGGTGGGATGCCTTGGACTTTTGCCCACAGCATGTATGCGAGGACCGCACCCACCCAGGCGACCGTGATGATTCCGCTGTACTGCAGGGCAATAGACAGCTTGTGCAGCAGGTCCTGCAGCATGAGCAGGTAAACCAGGGCGCCGAGGACGACCACCCAGACCCAGCGCGGGATGCTTCGTGGGATTACCCGGCCGACAAGATTCGCCAGATTGCTCGATGCCACATAGTAATTCGCGGTGTTGATCCGGCTCTGCGTGACCCAGATCAGGGCCACCGCCCAGACCCCCATCAGTGCGAGCATGCCGTCGACCGCGGACAACTCGGTGAGCTCGCCGACAACCAGGTGCTCGGCAAGGAAGATCCCGACCACTGCGTTGACGAACAGTGTGAAGCCGTGGAACACAGGGCCGAAGGTGAACCATCGGTGAAACCTCAGATCCTCGACCTTTGCCTGACGCGCAAGGTCCCCGGTGAACATCATCAGCACCCACACACCCATGTAGAGCGAGAAGCTGTAGACCCAACCCGGCCCCGCGACGGTCGAGGTGCCCTGACCGCTGAGCCAATCTGCTTTGTACCCGCGTTCACTGATTGTCCACACCACCGCGGCGACGAGCCCGATGATGTAGATCGGCAGCAGTGCGCCGTTGAACTTGTCGAGGAAAACCCGCACACCGCCGACCGCCAAGGGCACGCTGTACAACACAACGATCAGGTACCAGATGCTCAGGGACGGTCCACCGAACTCCACCGAGAATGCGTGCGCGACGACAGCGCCCTCGAAGGTGGCGTAGAACGTCGCGATCGCGAACAGCACCAGAGTGGCGATGACACCGCCGCGGAGCCCGAAGATCATGCGGGAGAACATGTTTACGTTCGTCCCTGTCCGAGCGGCGTACGTCGCCATGGCCGAACAGATGCCGCTGTAGGCGAAGACCGACAGGCCTGCTCCGATCAACGCGTCTCGCGGTCCGACCTGTACCGCGGCGACGCCCGCGGTCAACAACCATGCCATCGCGCTGGCCAGGGCGTACCACGCCATGGACATCGACCAGCGACCGGCTCGCCAGGTCATCGGGACGACATGTGCCGCGTAATCGTCGATCTTCTGCCGCTGCACCACCACGGGGTCGTCGGTGAACGATTCCTGCAGCAGTGGAAGCTTTCTGGGCTTCGCTGACGTCATATGTGTACTTCCTATGTGCGCGGCAACCAATTCGTGCGGGACGTGAGTCCGTGACGGGCCAACCGCAGGCCGATGGGAGATGAATCACACAAACGATTGCGACAATGATGCTCCCGATCCGACATCCAGTCAAGGTTTGGTATTCCAAACCCTGCGACAGATTCCAGAACCCGATCGAATGAACAGGCGGGCACCGACGGGTCTGCCACACTTTGACGCATGGCGACAAACGCTCCGGAACCACTGGCTGGCGCCCCTGCCCCCAGCACAGCGCTGGCCGCGATGCGCGAAGAGGTGACCCAGGAGATCCGACGCCAGGTCATCGAGGGCGAACTCCGTCCCGGCGACCGCCTCGTCGAGCGTTCCGTCGCCGAACAGCTCGGGGTATCACGTAGCCCCGTCCGGGAAGCGCTGCAAGTTTTGATCTTCGAAGGCTTTCTGGTCGCCGAGACCCCGCGCAAAGTAACGGTCCGCCGCTGGACCCGCCGGGACGTCGAGAACCTCTTCGAAGTCCGCGAAGCACTCGAACCGTCTGTGACCGCACTCGCCGCACGTCGTGCGACACCGGAAGACATCGACCGGCTGAACCACCTCTTGGACGAAACCCGCTCGGCCACCGACGAAACAGTGCTGCACCGGCTCAGCGCCGACTTCCACGACGTCGTTTCCGAGATCGCGGCCAACGAACAGTTGCATCGCCTGATCCAGCCGCTGCAGGGGCGCATGCGGTGGCTCATGCAACAGAACGAGGACTGGTCCAGACTGCTGGACGAGCACGCAATCCTCGTGCAGCTCATTGCATTTCACAACGAGTCTGCAGCGCGTGAGTTCGCGATCGGACACGTCAGGCACAGCTGCAAACTCGCGCTGGCCAGCCTGTTCCCCGGCGAGTCCGGCGACTGAGGCACGCAGTCAGCCCCACGTGGACATCGATGCCTTCGGGTGCTCCCTTGTCGAACGCGGCGACGGGACGTAGAGTCCGTTTTGGCATTCCAAACGATTGCGGTTCATCGCCACCCTCCCGCAGTCGATTGTCGAACGGAGGCGCTGATGCGCGACATCCTCACCGAACTGTCCGACTGGCAGCGCTCGCGGACGCGGTTCGCGGTGGCCTCCATCGTTCGGACCTGGCACTCCGCGCCACGCGGAACTGGGGCGTCGATGGCGGTCTCTGAGGCCGGTGACGTCGTGGGCAGCATCTCCGGCGGGTGCGTCGAAGGCGCGGTGTACGCCGTGGCGGAGGAAGTGCTCGCAACGGGACAACCACAGTTGGTGCGCTATGGGATCAGCGACGAAGACGCCTTCGAGACGGGCCTGACCTGTGGAGGGATCCTGGAGGTGTTCGTTCGGCCGGCTCCCGACGACCACTCCGTTGACCTAAGGGCGTTAGGCACGGATCGCATCAGTGCCGCACCGGCTGCTGTCATCACTCGCGTTGCAGGTGGTTCCGAGGCGCCCGAGGCCACCCCGGGCGAGCACATCGGCGCCCACCTTCTCCTCGGCCCGAGCGGGCTCAGCGGATCGTTCGGCGATCGGGATACCGACACGATGGTCACGAACTCGGCACGCGCCCTCCTAGATCGGGCGGCGGACGGCGTGATCGAGTGCGGGCGCAACGGCGCAGCTTGTGGGGAACAGGTGTTCCTCGTACAGAGTTTCGCTCCCCGCCCACGGATGATCGTGTTCGGCGCCATCGACTTCGCGCGGGCCGTTACCGAGATCGGAAGGTTCCTCGGTTACCACGTCACGGTCTGCGACGCGCGTCCGACATTCACTACGGTGGCCCGCTTTCCGGCAGCCGACGAGGTCGTGGTGTCCTGGCCCCATCTCTATCTTCAGGAAACCACTACCGACGAACGCACAGTCATTTGCGTTCTCACCCACGACGAGAAGTTCGACATCCCCGTACTCACCACCGCCCTGCGCCTGCCGGTGGCGTACGTCGGAGCGATGGGAAGCCGCAGGACCCACCACAAGCGCCTCGCCGCGCTACGTGAATGTGGCGTCACCGAAACCGAACTCGCGTCCCTGCACTCGCCCATCGGACTCGATCTGGGTGCGCATACCCCTGAGGAGACAGCGGTGTCGGTTGCGGCAGAGATTATCGCCGAGGCCCGGGGCGGCAGCGGTGCGCGGCTCCGGAAATCGAAGGGCGCGATCCATCCCGCCAACGAGTCCATCCGGGTAACCTCACAGCCTCTGGAACATCTCGTCCGATGACGATGGAGCGCACGCCCTCGGTTCTCCGGGACAAGTTCGGCAGAGTTGCCACCGACCTGCGAGTGTCATTGACCGACCGATGCAACCTGCGTTGCCGCTACTGCATGCCTGCGGAAGGGCTGGACTGGCTACCTGGTGCTGAGATCCTTTCCGACGACGAACTATTCGCACTTATCCGGATCGCCGTGGAAAGACTGGGAGTGCGAGAGGTGCGATTCACGGGGGGCGAGCCGCTCCTGAGACAGAGGCTCGTCGACCTGCTCGCGCGTATCAAGAAGCTCACCCCGACGCCGCAAATGTCACTCACCACCAACGGAATACACCTTGGACGCCACGCCAACGCGCTGGCCGATTCCGGGCTCGACCGCGTCAACGTATCGCTGGACACGCTCGACAGGGACCGGTTCGTGGCCATCACCCGCCGCGATCGGCTCGACGACGTTCTCAGCGGTCTAGCGGCGGCCGTGCAAGCCGGACTCACTCCGGTCAAGGTGAATGCCGTCCTGCTGCGTGGCATCAACGAATCCGATGCCGTGCCGCTGCTTCGCTACTGCCTCGCGAACGGCTATCAGCTGAGATTCATCGAACAGATGCCGCTCGACGCACAGCGGCAATGGAGCCGGTCCGAGATGATCTCCGCGGACGAGACCCTGCGGCTCCTCGGCAGTACATTTCACTTGTCGCGTGCACCGGAACCACGCGGATCAGCACCGGCCGAGGAGTTTTTGGTCGACGGGGGGCCCGGAAGGGTCGGCATCGTGGGTTCGGTTACCCACCCGTTCTGTCGGGCATGTGATCGCACGCGACTGACCGCCGACGGCCAGGTCCGCAGTTGTCTGTTCAGCCAGCAGGAAACTGACCTGCGCTCGATACTTCGCCGAGGTGGCAGCGAGGACGAAATCGTCCACGCCTGGCGGGCGGCCATGTTGGGAAAGCTCGCCGGTCACGCCATGGACTCCGACGGGTTCGTCCAGCCGGTTCGTCCCATGAGTGCCATCGGCGGCTGATCCCGACCGCGAGTGAGTGGACTGCGCCCCGGAAGGCGAACGTCTGCACATACCAATTCGACTGAGAACAGCAGAAATTGAGTCCGGGATCACTGTCACTGCTGATCCCGCCCAACAACGAGGAGTAGCACATGACCGCATACACATTACTGACCGGCGGGACCGTGGTGAACAGCACGACGACAGTAGATGCCGACGTGCTCATCAAGGACGGCACGATCGTAGCCGTCGGCAGTTTCGACGGTATCGCGATCGACGGATTGGATCGTATCGACCATTCAGGTTCACTGTTGGTCCCCGGTGGTGTAGACGTTCACACTCATATCGATTCCCCGATGATGGGCACGGTCACCGCTGATGACTTCGAGAGCGCCACCCGGGCAGCGGCCTGCGGCGGCACGACCGCGGTGGTCGACTTCGCGATGCAACTGCCCGGCAAGACCCTCTTGGAATCGCTGGAGGCCCACCACGCAAAGGCGCAGGGCAAGGCGGTCATCGACTACGGGTTCCACATGTGCGTGACCGATCTGTACGACAACGCCGTCGATGAGTTTCCGGAGATCGTGCAGTCCGGGGTCAGCAGCTTCAAGGTGTTCATGGCCTACCGTGGCACCTTGATGCTGCACGACGGGGCGTTGTTCGATGTCCTGCGGGAGTCGAGCAAGGCCGGCGGGCAAGTCTGCGTACATGCAGAGAACGGCGATGTGATCGACCGGCTCGCGGCCGACCTGATAGCGGACGGACGGACCGGGCCGGCCTCACACGAGATCTCGCGGCCGCCTTCGACGGAGGTCGAAGCTGTCCGCCGGGCAATCCGCATCGCCCGGATGGCCGATGCACCATTGTATTTCGTGCACCTTTCTACTGAGGGTTCGGTCGAGGCCGTAGCAGAAGCACGGGCCAACGACTGGGCGATCGCCGGTGAGACCTGCACCCACTACCTGACACTGGACCGGGCACTCTACGACCAGCCGGGGTTCGAGGCTGCGAAGGTGGTCCTCACTCCCCCGCTGCGCACACAGACGCACCGCGACGCGTTGTGGCGAGGATTGCGCGCCGGCTCGCTCGGGGTCGTAAGCTCTGACCACTGCCCCTTCTGCCTCGCAGAGAAGCGGCGCCTGGGCGAACACGACTTCCGCCTGATTCCCAACGGCGGACCTGGTGTGGAACACCGGATGATGGTGATGTACTCCGAAGGCGTTGTGCAAAATCGGATTTCGATGCAGAAGTTCGTCGATCTGACCTCGACCGCACCTGCCCGACAGTTCGGCCTGACTTCCAAGGGCGCGATCGCCGCCGGCTTTGACGCCGACATTACGGTGCTCGACCCCCGGGGCCGCACGACAATCTCCGCGGCCACCCAACAACAGCGGATGGACTACACGCCTTACGAGGGCTGGACCATTCCGGGTGCCGTGACCGCCGTCTACTCCCGCGGGGAACTCATCGCCAAGGATGGACAGTACATCGGCGAATCCGGCCGTGGACGCTTCGTCACCCGGGCCGGCCAGTAGTCGGTCCCATCTCATCACCGTTCTCGACCACTCTTAGGAATTTCGTTGTCCACAAGAACATTCGAGCCACTGGCCGGGCGAATCGAGTCCGACATCGTCGAACTTTCGATGTTGCGCGAACCCGACCAACATGGCTGGACACGGCAGGTGTTCAGCGAACCGTACAGATCGTCGCGCGACCTGGTCGCTGCGAAGATGCGTCGCTGCGGTCTCGAGGTACACACCGACCCGGCCGGGAACATCGTCGGGGTTCTGCGCGGAAGCTCGCCCGGCGCACCGGCACTCATCACAGGTTCGCACACCGACACCGTCACAGGGGGAGGCCGCTTCGACGGCATCGTCGGTGTGATGGGTGCCCTCGAGCTGGTGCGACAACTGCGGGAGAATGACATCACACTCACGCGAGATCTGATCGTGGTCGATTTCCTCGGAGAGGAGTCCAACGACTGGGGCCTCAGTTGCCTCGGCAGTCGATCGCTCGCGGGCGAGTTGACGGCAGCGGACCTGGAGCGCAGAGACGGCCAGGGCCAGCGACTCGGTGACCGGTACGACACTTTCGGGCTGGACCCTTCTGCGGCGATTTCTGCCCGGTGGCTGCGCAATACCCCATTGCACAGCTACGTCGAACTGCACGTCGAACAGGGTCCTGTGCTCGAGCGTCACGAAACGCAGATCGGTGTGGTGACCGCGATCGCGGGCATCGAGCGCGTACTCGCGATGTTCCTCGGCAGACCCGATCATGCTGGGACGAGGCCGATGGACGATCGCCGGGACGCGATGGTCGCGGCCGCGCGCGCTGTGCTCGCGGTACAGCGAATCGGTTGTGGTGCACCGTTACACGGCGTGGCCACCACGACCCGGCTTGCGAACGGTATGGCATCACCGAACGTCGTGCCCGGCGAGGTCCAGATGCGAGCCGAGTTCCGTAGCATCGACACCGAGTGGCTCTCATTGGCCAAGCAGCAGGTCGTGACCGACATCGTCGATGAAGCGCGTTCGGAAGGAGTGGACGTCGAGTTCGACTGGACCACCGACAACGAGATCGTCCATTCGGCGCCGCAGATCCAGGATCTCGCCGCTACATCGGCAGAACAGTCAGGTCTCTCATGGAAGGCGGTACCCAGTGGGGCTACCCACGATGCGGTCCATCTCGCCCGACTGTGCCCCATGGGCATGATCTTCGTCCCGTCCCGAGCGGGACGCAGTCACTGCCCCGACGAATGGACAGACTTCGCCGACATTGCAGCGGGTGTTCAGGTTCTTTCGGCAACCATCACCGCACTCGATGCGGCCGATTCCGTTTCGTCCGCCTGACAGGCCAGGGTCAGCACCATCGAGGGAGGCGCCTGTGTCCTCCATCGACCATCTGTCAGCATCGCCGTTGCGAAAGTGTAAGTAAGACAGCGGAATCGGTTAGAGACGATTTTGCGGTCGCGGTGCAACGTGAATCACCACAACTGTATACGCCACTGACTCGCGGCGGGAGAACCGGTACTTACCCAAGCTGTAGAGCTCATCGCACCGACTCTTAGGTTTCGGGATAGAGCTGGGAGGGCGTCCCGTATCGATGTCCAGCCGGACACTGCCTTACTGCCTGCCCGGTGGTGGCCTCGTTGCGGGCGACCACGTACTGGCCGCCGGTGCGGAGGATCGACGGGGTGCACGGTGACCGCAATCTCGTGTGTTCATGCCCACCTCCGGAAGCCTTTGCAAAACAGTCTGATCCGAAGATCGGCGGCGACTCCCGAAAGGTTCTCAAATGACCTCCGCCATAGGTGGCGCAGCCGACCCTGATGACACCGCGATCCCTTCCAGGCCGGCCGCGGACGCGACCGGCACCCTGTGCGAGGAGCCTGCACCGATATCAGGGGCCGAGGCGGGCTGCCAAGGTGAGGTGGGCTCGGCTGCATCGCTGGCGGCAGCCCTGCTTGCCGAGGGTGTGTTCGTCGGATCCGGCATCTTCAAGTCGGGCAACCCGGCTGCGCGGGCCGCGGCGATCGTGAAGGCCACCACGTTCCACGACGACTCCGACGTGCTGGCCAAGGTGTCGCGCGGGCTGGGTGAGGCCATGGTCGGCATCAACGTCGACGACATCCCACAACCGCACAGGCTCGCCGAGCGCGGCTGGTAGCACCGCGGAACCGGCTAACGGAATGGACACGAATGAACGTCACGTGCTCCGATACGTCCTGTCGTGGGCACCTTACGGAGGACCGCCCGCCGACGAGACCTTCATAGAGTTCGGCATCACAACATCTGTTCTGCGCGAACGATTCTCCAGAATCGTAAATCGCGAACTCACCGAAACCGGCGCCCGGTCGTACGAAGATCGCCTACTCATCGCGGAGGCACGTGCCTACGAGCTGAGACCTCGCGCACGCCATGATTGGTGACCGAGACTACTTCCGTGCACATACGTTGCAGTAGCGGAGGTTGTCGACTTTGTGGACAGTCGAAGCCGATCGCATTGCGAGGCTATCCCGGAGGACTCCCGTAACAGTACGACAGCACATGTTCGCGGACGAGGCGTTCGACATCGGGATCACGAGTCTTGAACGCCTCGACAATTGCGTCGTGGTCGTCCACGTTTTCCTGGAGTTGTGTTCGAAGCATCCGAAGCGAGACGTTTGTCCAAACTTCGATCCCGAGAGATTCCCACACTGACAAAAGGACACGATTGCCTGAACTGGCAACTATCTCGCGATGAAAGGCGACGCTGGCGCGCACCTGCATCTCGATATCACCCTCGTCAGCTGCCCGGCGAATCGCGTCGGCACAGCGTTGCAGTGCAGAGGTATCCTCGGCAAGCCTGTCAGCCGCCAAACTAGCCGCCAGACCCTCCAAGTTCGCTCGAACTGGATACAGTTCGAAAAGATCGTCGGGGCCGATATCACGAACGCGTGCGCCCTTGTTCGGCACAGACGTGACAAGCCGCAATGCCTCCAGATCCCGGAGCGCTTCCCGAACCGGAGCCTGGCTGACATTGAGTTCCGCGGCAACATGGCGTTCTACGATCCGATCACCCGGACTCCAGCGGCCGCGAACCAGTCCGTCTATGAGAACCTGCAGAATCTGTTCCCGTAGAGGCAATCCTCGGACTGGCGGCGAGGACTCGCCAATATTGGGCATAGCAATACAGTCTAGGGAACGCCGCGGGCGGTTAATGCGGGGTGCGGCTTGGTTGCCCAAACCGCACCCCGTCACGGTGGTAGTCGCTCCTAACGCCAAACCCGGTTGCGGACGTCAGCGAGCGTCGGGCCGGGCTCACGGTTGATCTGCATCACGCGGCACTTGATTCCGCCGCATGCCTTGCGAATCTCTGTGCCGGTGACTTCGATGACCTCGACCCCAGCGTCCCGGATCTTCTGATTGGTCTTGTGGCAGTCTGCGTGGGCGATCACCTTGCCCGGCTCGAGCAGCAAGACGTTGCACGGAGCGAGGAACTCGCGCTGCTCGTCAGGATCGGCCTCGATGAGCTCGAAGTTATTGTCATACAGCCAAGTACGCGCATCCCAATCCAGTGCCGCCGGCGAGACCACGAGCTTGCCGACATCGATTGCGTTGATATTGATATCGGGGTGCGCGCACGCGCCCGTGGCCTTGTTGAAGAACCCTTCCACTGCAGGCCGCAGCTGGAGGTTGTGAAACTCCTCGGTACCACTGGTCTTCGAGATGGCAGCGACCAACTGATCAGTCCCACGCTGGTCGTAGGAGGCCGACAAGCAGGTGACGAGAACCTCGTCAGCGATCATATTGCATGCACCCGGCTCCATTGCGCCCTCTGTGATGGCAACGAGCGGAGGGATGTTGAGGGTGTTCCACGCCCACTTCGCCAAGTACTCACTGACGCCGACCATGCCCGGCAGGAAGCCGAAACGCGAGATGACCGAGCCACCCCGCCAGATCGATCCCCACGACAAGAACACATGACCCATCAAGGGGCCGTATGGATTCGCGGGTTCCTCCGGATAGTCAACCCAGTGCACTTTGATGCCGTTGTTCTCGAATGCCGTTGCCAGCTCTTCGGTTTCGCGCTGGAATGCGGCGAGATCAACTGGGCCGCGGTCTGGAACACCCATCAATCCCTGAAAGAAGGACGGAGATTCCTTGTATTGCGAACTCTGATCGTGCAGCGTGTACTTGGTCGGCATGTGAAGTGCCACCTCAGTGAGGCGACCAATCCCGTTGAAACCGAACGTACGCCCAGCGACAGGTTCCGCCTGATGCGTCCGATAATCGGCCTCGTGTGTGGCACGCACGAATTCGTAGGTGCTGATGCCGTCTTTGTACTGCGGGATGTCTGAAAGCCGCCAATCACCGTAACCGCGTGAAGACGGCCTCTTGTCAACAGTGGTCATTCTGCTTAACCCCTTTGCTTGCCATGTAGAGGGAAGGGAGCCGGGTCTGGAATGCAAGACCCGTCAGATGCGTGACTTACGTCACACGCCAATTTTGCGCAATGATCGATCATTTGTCAATGTTGATTCATGCCCGACTTAAAGGCATCACGTACCCGCACTCCGCCACGTCACAGCGCACACTTGGATCACGCACGCTAATTAGCGGTGCGCAGCCCGAAGTTGGGCTCACATATCCCCCAGCCGACACAACGCGAGTGTTGGCTGCTACACCTTCACAGGTGCGTCGCAGCCATGTCGGTGCGCGCGGGAAGACTGGCCTGCTCAATTCGCCGGCGCGGGTGTCCCTGTCGACGACGACCAGAACCGCAGAATCCCAACGGAATTGGGCCAGCGCCCACCCTTCGGCAATCCCACCGCCTCGCCTCCATTTCACGCATGTAGCTGATGCATCAGGCAAAAACCTCAGGGACCGATAAGACGGCCGCCTAGCCCGTCACACGACCTGCCCATCGCATCGGCGCCTTCGCCCTGCCCGCTTCCGACTGCCTCACCTCACGCACCGATGGACGGCCGTACTCCAGATGTATCCACGATCAGCGGGGGACTAAATGAACCGGACCCTTTCCGGTGAGCGGACAACCGGCTGACTAGCCTTGATCAGCCGGGCCCGGTCATCGTCGGCCTGCCGCCCGGCGGGGAGGGCGAAGCATGTCGACAGACCGGGCGCATGGAGGCGAGAGCACCACCTCCATGTCGCAGGTGGCGGCACACGCCATACGCGAGGGCATCATCGAGGGCCGGTACCCGCCGAGCAGCCGGCTGCGCGAGCGCGACCTCTCGGAAAACCTGCAGATGTCCCGGATACCCGTACGCGAGGCGCTGCGCCAGCTCGAAGTCGAAGGCTTTGTGACCACCAGCCCGAACCGTGGTGCGGTGGTCACCCAACTGACAGTGCGCGACGTCGTCGAACTGTTCGATCTGAGGGTGTCACTCGAGGTGCTGGCCGCGCGGCAAGCGGCTCTCGCGAGCGCCGGAGGGCGCGCCGGGGACAAACTGCAGCAGATCGTCGTCGCCGCCCTGCGTGCCACCCGCTCGGGCGACGTCGTCGCGATCCGCCAGACCAACACCGAGATTCACGCCGAGATCGTGGCGATGGCGGGCAATTCGCTGTTGGCCACCACGATGGCGCCGCTGCTGGGCCGCATGCGCTGGGTGTTCGCATTGACCGCCGACCGTGATCCCGAGGTGGAGTACGCAGAGCATCGAGCGCTGTGCGACGCGATCTACGCCGGCAATCCTGATCTGGCCGGTGCGCTCGCGCTGGCCCACATCGAGCACGGGCGGGCGCCGTCGCTGGAGGGTCTGACCAAGGTGCTGCCCGCGTCGTAGCAGGCTGCTCACGCCTCAGTTTCGTCGGCCAGGGTGTGGGCGGCCTCCATCAGCATCCACCCCGACACCTGCACCGACATGTCGCGTTCGGGTATCGCCGAAGCGTTGACCGCGCCCTCGACGAACTCGGCCTCCTGCCCCGCGGACGTGGGCACCTCGGCGTTGCGATCCCAGAACGGGCCGAACAACGGGAGGCCGTCGACCGTCTGGCGGTAATCCCACGCCGATTCCGCGGATTTCAGAACCAGCGACCGGGCGGTGTCACGGGCGGCGGCATCCTCGGCGGTGTCACCCGGCAGCGTCGTCGCCACCAGTGCGAGATACCGCGCCAGGATCCCGTTGAACAGCCCGCCGTCGCCGCCACCGGCACCTTTGATGACACCGTCCTCGGTCATCTCTTTGGCTACCGCCGCGACGAGTCGACGCACCCGCTCGGAATGCCTGGGGTCCTGAGTGCGCACCGCAAGCTCCACCTCAAGGCCGAGCACCACACCCTGGCAGTAGGTGTACTGCGCCCGCACCATCGAACCGGCCTTGATGCCGTCGAACACCAGGTGAGTTTCCGGGTCGATCAGCGTGTCGTCGATCCAGTCGGCCATCTGCTGGGCGCGGCGCAACCGATCGTCGTAGCGGGCCAGGAAGATGCCGGCCGGGCCGTTGGCCGGGGCATTGAAGAACTGGTCCTGCTTGCGCCATGGGATTCCGCCGCCGTCCTCGGGCACCCAGGCGTTGACGAACTGCTCACACAGCTTCTTGAGCGCACCCCGTTTCTCGACCCCCGCCAGCCGTCCCGCCCGTTCCAAAGCCAGTGCCAGCCAAGCCATGTCGTCGTAATAGTCGTTGGTCCACCCGGTGTTGCGCAGATGGTGCGACCGGATCTGCCGTTCGATCCGCAGCTTGCGGTCCGGCTGCGGATCCCGCACCTGCGCATCGACCAGGCAGTCGAGCAGGTGCGCCTGCCACCAGTAGTGCCAGGTGCCGAAATGCCGATACTTCGGCGTCGACGGCCAGGCCACCACACCGAGTTGAGTACCCGGCAGGTACCAGAGTTTGCTCAGATGTCGTTGGATGATCGCAGCTTCGGCGCTGCCCGCGCGGTTGGCCCATAGCTGATCCATGACCCCGATCCTGCCCTACCAGGCCGCCGAAATGTCGGCGTGTCGAGTGATCCAGGCGTGCATGGCGATTCCGGCAGCAACTCCGGCGTTGATGCTGCGGGTCGATCCGAACTGCGCGATCGACACCGTCAGCGCCGCGCCGGCCTGCGCTTCCGGCGTGATTCCGGGGCCTTCCTGGCCGAACACCATCAGGCAGTCGCGCGGCAACTCGGTCTGTTCGAGCCGGGTCGCACCGGGCACGTTGTCCACGGCGACGACGGTGAGTCCCGCCTCGGCGGCGTAGGCCAGCAGTTCGGCGGTGGTGTCGTGGTGGCGCAACCGCTGATAGCGATCGGTGACCATGGCGCCACGCCGGTTCCACCGCCGCCGGCCGACGATGTGGACAGTGTGGACAGCGAACGCGTTGGCGGTCCGCACCACCGCGCCGATGTTCGCGTCGTTGCCGAAGTTCTCGATCGCGATGTGCAGCGCATGTCGGCGTCGGTCGATATCGGCCACGATCGCTTCGCGGGTCCAATACCGATAGGCGTCAACGACATTGCGGGTATCGCCCTCGCGCAGGAGTTCCGGGTCGTAGTGCGCGGCATCGTCTCCCGAGGGCAGCGGTCCAGGCCACGGACCGACGCCGGGTGTCTGTCCCCATTCCGTTGGCCCCAGTGGCTCACTCATGGCTTGGTCCACAGAGCCGCGTGCGTGCCGATCACCGACACCGTGGCGTAGAGGAGTGCAGCGTTGATCTCGCCCTGAGTGCACAGCGAAGTCCGGGTGTTCACCGCTTCGCGCGATGCGTCCGGCAGCAACAGCACCGAAGCCCCGTATGCCGAGCAGGCGTAACTGAGCCCCGGCGGCGGCAGTGTCGGAGCCACCACGACCATCAGCGGCCCGCCGCGTTGCGCCGAGTCGTCCCGGTAACGCTTTGCCAGGCCGTCGATCTCGAGGCCGAGCAGCATGTAGCCATTGCCTTTGAACGCGTCGGGTGCACCCATCGCGGTCGGGGCCAGTTGAGCACCGTCGGCGCCGAACGCGTCGACGGTCGTCGTCTTGATCGCGATGCCGGTGTCGCCGGCGTCGGTGGGCAGCATGCCCACGGGGAAGGCCGCCGGGTAGGCCACGGTGGTCTTCGGGATGCGCTCGCGCGGCGAATAGACATACACCCCGCGGACCTGGCTCTGGTCCCGCAATGGACCCAGACACACTGTGCCACTGAGCTTGTCGGGACCGGAGGCGGCCAGCGGCCGGATACCAAGGCTGCTCACCCCGGTACACCCGGCCAATCCGTTGGCTTCGAGTGGATGCGACAGTGCGCCGTACAGGCCGAACCGGAGGTCCTCGGGTTTGGCTCGTTGGTCACCCGCGGCCGAGGCGTCGACGTCGACGAGGACGTGCTCGCTGTCGAACCGCAGGTTGTTCAACGTGAAATTCCAGCCCAGCACCGCCAGTGAGGCACCGAACGACGCCGTGAGTGCCTCGTAGGTGCGGCGCGGCGCACTGTCAGACGAACAAGCAGTGGCAACGACGAGAAGTACCGCCGTCACCGCCGCGATCAGTGCCCGCACCGTGTCTCAGGTTCTGCCACGGCCCTTGCCTACCACCCTTGTCATGGCACGCACAAAATCGCGCGGCACCAGCCGGCTGCCGGTGGTGAGCACCTTGTACTGCAGACCCGGCACGATGACGACCCTGCCCTTGGCCACCTCGGCAAGGCATTCGCGCACCACGTCGTCGACCTTGAGCCACATGTACGACGGCGTATCCGCCATGTCGATGCCTGCCCGCGCATGGAACTCGGTGCGGACGAACCCCGGGCACAGCGCGTGCACGCCGACCCCGGTACCCGCCAGCCCGTTGGCCAACCCTTCGCTGAACGAGACCACCCACGCCTTGGACGCCGAATACGTCGACCCGCGTCCCGGGATCAGACCTGCAACACTGGCCACGTTGATCACGGTGCCCCTGCCCGCCTCGACCATCGTCGGCAGCGCCGCGTGCGTCAGCTCCATCACGGCGGTGACATTGACATCCAATTGGGCCTGCAGCCGGGCGAATTCAGCGGTCCAGAATTCACCGGACGTGCCGAACGCGGCGTTGTTGACCAGAACCTGCACACCGGACCGCAGCCGTTCGGCGACCTTGGCCCGGTCGGCGGCCACCGCCAGGTCGGCAGGCAGCACCTCGACGCCGACGCCCGCCTCGTCGTGCAATTCGGCTGCGAGCTGTTCCAGGCGGGCGGTGTCGCGGGCGACCAGCACCAGGTCATACCCGTCGCGGGCATATCGGCGGGCGAATCCCGCTCCGAGCCCCGACGTCGGTCCGGTGATCAGCGCGACGGGACGGGACATGCCCGACACACTACTGAACGGTATGCGACGCGATGGCTGCCGGCTTTAAACGCACGACCGCAACTAAACGTTTATCGATTCCAGATAGCGGGCAATAGTGATGCCGTGACGTCAACGGCGGAATATGCGGCGCAACTCCGTGCGGCCCACCTTCGCGTCACCCGGCCGCGCATCGCCGTTCTGGAGAAATTGCGCACCCATCCGCACGCCGACACCGACACCATCTTCAGCGCGGTGCGTGCGGTCCTGCCCGAGGTCTCTCGCCAGACCGTCTACGACGTACTCAACGCCCTCACCTCGGCCGGGCTCCTGCGCCGGATCCAGCCCCTCGGTTCGGTGGCCCGCTACGAGACCCGCGTCGGCGACAACCACCACCACGTCGTGTGCCGCGGCTGCGGCACCATCGCCGACATCGACTGCGCGATCGGCGCTGCGCCCTGCCTGACACCGTCCGACCTCGACGAGGCCATCGACGGTTTCGTGGTCGATGAGGCCGAGGTCATCTACTGGGGCCTGTGCCCCGACTGCTCCGCCCCGGCTTCCCGATCGCACTCCTGATCACAGCCCCATCGACAACCCGGAAGGAAATGTTGTGTCATCCGATACGTCCCACAGCCGCCCACCCCACCCCGACGCCGATACCGCGAGCCGCAGCGAGAGCGAGAACCCGGCCATCGCCTCGCCCAAGCCGCAGTCGCACGCCCCGCTGACCAACCAGGACTGGTGGCCGGAGCAGATCGACGTGTCGCGGCTGCATCCGCACGCCCCGGCGTCCAATCCGCTGGGTGAAAGCTTCGACTACGCAACGGAATTCGCCAAGCTCGACGTCGACGCCCTCAAGGCCGACGTCCTCGACGTGATCACCACGTCGCAGGACTGGTGGCCGGCCGACTACGGCAGCTACGCCGGCCTGTTCATCAGGCTGAGCTGGCACGCCGCGGGCACTTACCGCATCTTCGACGGACGCGGCGGCGGCGGGCAGGGCCTGCAGCGGTTCGCCCCGCTGAACAGCTGGCCCGACAACGCCAACCTCGACAAGGCACGCCGGTTGCTGTGGCCGGTGAAGCAGAAGCACGGCAACAAGATCTCCTGGGCCGATCTGATCATCTTCGCCGGCGACGTCGCCCTCGAATCGGCCGGATTCAAGACGTTCGGCTTCGGCTTCGGCCGCGAGGACGTGTGGGAGCCCGAAGAGGTGCTGTTCGGCGAGGAGGACACCTGGCTGGGTACCGACAAGCGGTACTCCGGCGAGCGTGAGCTGGCGCAACCCTACGGTGCCACCACCATGGGCCTGATCTACGTGAATCCCGAAGGCCCCGAAGGCAATCCGGATCCACTGAAGGCAGCCGTCGACATCAAGGAGACGTTCGGCCGCATGGCGATGAACGTCGAGGAGACCGCGGCGCTGATCGTCGGCGGTCACACCCTGGGCAAGACCCACGGGGCGGGCGACGGCGACCTCGTCGGCCCGGAACCCGAGGCGGCCCCGATCGAACAGCAGGGTCTGGGCTGGAAGTGCCCCTTCGGCTCCGGAAACGCCGGTGACACCATCACCTCGGGCCTCGAAGTGGTGTGGACCCCCACGCCGACCAAGTGGAGCAACTCCTTCCTGGAGATCCTCTACGGCTACGAGTGGGAGCTGACCAAGAGCCCGGCAGGGGCATGGCAGTTCGAGGCCAAGGACGCCGAGGCGATCATCCCGCCGCCGTTCCCCGGCGCGCCGAACCGCAAGCCGACGATGCTCGTCACCGACGTGGCGCTGCGCGTGGACCCGGAGTTCGGCGAGATCACCCGGCGCTGGCGCGACCACCCCGAGGAGCTCAACGAGGCGTTCGCCAAGGCCTGGTACAAGCTGCTGCACCGCGACCTCGGACCGATCTCGCGGTACCTCGGGCCGTGGGTGGCCGAACCGCAGCTGTGGCAGGACCCGGTGCCCCCGGTCGAAGGTGAGCTGATCGACGACGCCGACGCGGCAACACTGAAGGGCAAGATCCTGGATTCCGGGCTCTCGGTTCCGCAACTGGTGAAGACCGCGTGGGCGGCGGCGTCCAGCTTCCGCCGCACCGACAAACGCGGTGGGGCCAACGGCGCTCGGCTGCGGCTGCAACCGCAACGCAGCTGGGAGGTCAACGAACCGTCGGAGCTGGACAAGGTGCTGCCGGTGCTGGAGAAGATCCAGGCCGACTTCAACGCGGCCGGCGCCAAGAAGGTGTCACTGGCCGACGTCATCGTGCTCGCCGGCAATGCCGCGATCGAGAAGGCCGCCAAGGACGGTGGTGTCTCGGTGACGGTGCCGTTCACCCCGGGCCGCACCGACGCCACCCAGGAGAACACCGACGTGGAGTCGTTCGCGGTGCTGGAGCCGCGAGCCGACGGGTTCCGCAACTACGTGCGTGCCGGTGAGAAGGCGCCGCTGGAGCAGCTGCTGCTGGAGCGTGCCTACCTGTTGGGCGTCACCGGACCGGAGCTCACGGTGCTGGTCGGCGGGCTGCGGGCCTTGGGCGCCAACCACGGCGGCAGCAAGCACGGGGTGTTCACCGATCGTCCGGGCACGCTGAGCAACGACTTCTTCGTCAATCTGCTGGACGGTGGCACCGAGTGGACGGCTGCGGAGTCGCAGGAGAACGTCTACGAAGGCCGCGACCGGGCGTCGGGTGACCTCAAGTGGACCGCGACGGCCAATGACCTGGTCTTCGGCTCACATTCGGTGCTGCGTGCCATCTCTGAGGTGTATGCCCAGGCCGACGGTGCGGACCGGTTCGTCAACGACTTCGTCGGCGCGTGGGTCAAGGTGACCGACAACGATCGGTTCGACGTCAAGAAGTGACGCATTGAAGACGCATTGAAAAAGACCACCCCGTGGGCCTGCGGCTCACGGGGTGGTCTTTTCGAGTACTAGCGCTGGTAGTGCGGTGCGTGGCGCCCGTTGCGCGCCTGCGGCGGCGCGGGCCTGCGGATCGTGTCCGAGCGGGCGGGCTCCTGGCGTGGCTGCGTGTAGCGGCTCACGTCACCGCGTCCTGGCGGCGCATCGGCACGGCCCGGCGGCAGCTCGCGCCGACCGGCCGAAGTGGGCTGCAGCGGGCGACTCGGCGACCCGGCCCGACGCACCAGCGCAGCCTGGCTGGCCGGCGCCGACGAGCCGTTCTGCGGAACCGGCGGCAGCACGCGCAGCAGGTCGTTGAACTGCCGCACGGTGCGCAGCCCTTCGTCCCACTGGGCCCGGGTGCTGGTGACAGGCATGCTCACCAGCGTCCAGTGCTGCTCGTTCCACATGATCTCGGCGCAGTCCGGAGCGGTGTGGGCGAACGTCACCATCCGGCGGTCACACGCGCGACGGGCGGCGTCGAGGTTGGTGGAGTACACCATCCGCGGGCCGATCGCGCCGAGCAGCCAGATGTCGCTCTCCCGAGGCTCCTTGATGCCTTTGAGTCGGAGGTCGACGACGACGTTGGTGCCGACCTTGCGGTGCAACGCGATCACCGTGGCGACTTCGTCGATGTCGAAAATGAATACCGCCTCGCCACGAATCTGGCCGAGCACGACATTCTTGGCCGGTACGTCGCCGACAGTCGACATCACCCCGCGCTTCCAGCGCTTGAGGATCTCGTCGGACTCGTGCTCGTAGTCGAAGCCATGCGACTTCGCCCACGACTTGCGGCGTCGCCCCAACCCACGTCGACGGTCGATGTCGACGTACAGCAGCACTGCCGCACCCACGAAACAAAGTGCGGACAGCGTGAACCAGAGCGGGACCATCGGACCTAGCCTACTTGTTGGTAGGCCGGTTGCTCGAACTAACTGAGGTCACAACCCGGTTACGTGCGGTTTCTCTTCCCGCCAGCAGACGCAAACTCGCACATTTCCTTGATGAAAAGTGCGAGTCTGTGTCTGCTCGGCCGAGAAATCAGCCCAACACGAGGCTTTCGCCGTCCTCGCTGACGTTCACGGGCACCACGTCACCGTCGTGCACCTCACCGGCCAGCAGCTCCTTGGCGAGCTGGTCGCCGATGGCCTGCTGCACCAGCCTGCGCAGCGGCCGCGCGCCGTAGAGCGGGTCGAAACCACGGTCGCCCAGCCACTTCTTGGCGTCCAGCGACACGTCGAGCGACAGCCGGCGCTGCGCCAGCCGCTTGTCGAGCTGCTGGAGCTGGATGTCGACGATGGAGACCAACTCGTCGGGCTTGAGCGCGTCGAAGATCAGCACGTCGTCGAGCCGGTTGATGAACTCCGGCTTGAACGCCGCCCGCACCGCCGCCATCACCTGCTCCGGGGTGCCACCGGCGCCCAGGTTGGAGGTCAGGATGAGGATGGTGTTGCGGAAGTCGACCGTGCGGCCTTGACCGTCGGTCAACCTGCCCTCGTCGAGCACCTGCAGCAGCACGTCGAACACGTCCGGGTGAGCCTTCTCGATCTCGTCGAACAGCACCACCGTGTACGGACGCCGCCGTACCGCCTCGGTCAGCTGACCGCCCTGGTCGTAACCGACGTAGCCGGGAGGCGCACCGACCAGCCGAGCCACCGAGTGCTTCTCTCCGTACTCGCTCATGTCGATGCGGACCATCGCTCGCTCGTCGTCGAACAGGAACTCCGCGAGCGCCTTGGCCAGCTCGGTCTTGCCGACACCGGTCGGGCCCAGGAACATGAACGAGCCCGTCGGCCGGTTGGGATCGGCGACACCGGCCCGGCTGCGCCGCACGGCGTCCGACACCGCGACGACCGCTTCGGCCTGTCCGATGACGCGCTTGCCCAGCTCTTCCTCCATGCGCAGCAGCTTGGCCGTCTCGCCTTCGAGCATCCGGCCTGCCGGAATACCGGTCCACGCCTCGACCACGTCGGCGATGTCGTCGGGTCCGACCTCTTCCTTGAGCATCACGTTCTCGCGGGCCTCGGCCACGGGCAGCGCCGCGTCGAGCTTCTTCTCGACCTCGGGGATGCGTCCGTAGCGCAGCTCAGCGGCCTTGGCCAGGTCGCCGTCGCGTTCGGCCCGGTCGGCCTCACCGCGCAGCGTGTCCAGTTGCTCCTTGAGCTCGCGGACGATGTCGATGGCGCCCTTCTCGTTCTGCCACCGGGTGGTGAGCTCCGCCAACTTCTCCTTGTAGTCGGCCAGCTCGCCGCGCAGCTTCTCCAGCCGCTCCTTGGAGGCCTCGTCCTCTTCTTTGGACAGCGCCATCTCCTCGATCTCGAGGCGACGGACCAGCCGCTCGACCTCGTCGATCTCGACGGGCCGGGAGTCGATCTCCATGCGCAGCCGCGACGCGGCCTCGTCGACCAGGTCGATGGCCTTGTCCGGCAGGAACCGGCTGGTGATGTAGCGGTCCGACAGGGTCGCCGCGGCGACCAGCGCGGAGTCGGTGATGCGCACGCCGTGGTGCACCTCGTAGCGGTCCTTGAGGCCGCGCAGGATGCCGACGGTGTCCTCGACGGACGGTTCGCCGACCAGCACCTGCTGGAAGCGACGCTCCAGGGCGGCGTCCTTCTCGATGTACTTGCGGTACTCCTCGAGCGTGGTGGCACCGACCAGCCGCAGCTCACCGCGGGCCAGCATGGGCTTGATCATGTTGCCTGCGTCCATCGCGGATTCGCCGGTGGCACCGGCGCCGACGATGGTGTGCAGCTCGTCGATGAACGTGATGACCTGGCCTGCCGAGTTCTTGATGTCGTCGAGGACGGCCTTGAGGCGTTCCTCGAACTCGCCGCGGTACTTGGCGCCGGCCACCATGGATCCGAGATCGAGCGCGATGACCGTCTTGTCCCGCAGGCTTTCCGGCACGTCGCCTTCGACGATGCGCTGGGCGAGGCCCTCGACGATCGCGGTCTTGCCGACGCCGGGTTCGCCGATGAGCACGGGGTTGTTCTTGGTACGCCGGCTCAACACCTGAACGACGCGACGAATCTCGTTGTCGCGTCCGATGACCGGGTCGAGCTTGCCTTCCCGGGCGCGGGCGGTCAGGTCGGTGGAGTACTTCTCCAACGCCTGGTAGCTGCCCTCGGGGTCGGGGCTGGTGACGCGCGCGCTGCCGCGGACCTTGGTGAACGCCTCCCGCAGGGCCTGCGGTGACGCGCCGTTGTTGCTGAGCAGCTTGGCGACCTCGGAGTCACCGGTGGCCAGGCCGACCATCAGATGCTCGGTGGAGACGTACTCGTCGTCCATCTCGGTCGCGAGCTGCTGGGCTGTGGTGATGGCAGCGAGCGATTCCCGGCTCAGCTGCGGTTGCGAGCTGGCGCCGCTGGCGCTGGGCAGCTGGTCGAGCAGCCGTTGCGCTCCGGCCCGGATCGTCGCGGGATCGACACCGACGGCCTCCAGCAGGGGTGCGGCAATGCCATCGTTCTGAGTGAGCAGTGCCATCAATAGATGGGCGGGGCGGATCTCGGGGTTGCCGGCAGAGCTGGCCGCCTGCAACGCTGAGGTCAGCGCCGCCTGAGTCTTGGTCGTCGGGTTGAACGAGTCCACGACACCTCCCTTTTCGGATACAGAAAATGCTTGTCGCGATGTACAACGTAGTCAAGGTTGAGTCTGTTCCACTCAAGTCTGAAAATTTTCCGGTCAGTTTCCCGCAGGCGCGCCTCCGATGACGGGGCGCCGGTAATCGGCCAAGGTCCACGCCGTTTCGGCAGTACCGGGCTACCGTCTACGCATGTCCGAATCCGGCTTCGGTGACTTCGAATACGAGCGGAAGTTCTTCGTCCGCGAATTGCCTGCCGTGGCGGCGTCGGATCCCACCCCTGCGCTGATCGTGCAGGCCTATCTGTTTTCGGCCGACGGCTACGCGGTGCGGGTCCGGGTTCAGGGCCCCGGCCCCGCCGACCTGCACGCCACACCCGGCGAGCTCGTCGAGGCCCTCGGCGAAGAATCGATTGGGACCATGACCGCAAAAGGCCCCGCCGTGGGCGGTACCCGCTACGAGGCCGAACGCGAACTCGATCCGATGGTCGCGGGACAGATCGTGCGCCGGGCCGAGCACGTGGTCGCCAAGGTCCGGTACTCGGCGTGGTTGGGTGAAGACGGCTGGATCATCGACCGGTTCCTCGGCGCCAACACCCCGCTCGTGTTGTCCGAGGTCGAACGCGGCGGCCCGGTGGTCGATCTCGCCATCCCCGCGTTCTGCGTGACCGAGGTGTCCGAGGACGACCGGTTCCGCAACGAATATCTCGCTCACCACCCGTTCGGCGGATGGGCCGACGAGTATCGACGCGAACTCGACGCCCTGGGCCCGACGTTCGTCGACACCCTTGGCCGAAACCAATTCGAAGGCACCTGACGACACTCAGGGCCCGCCGACGCCACATCGTTGCTACGGTCTCCGACGAATCCTGCGAACACCGAGAGAGTGGGCCATGTCCGAAAGCTGGGGGTCGGTGCTCACCGAACTCATCCCGCTGGCACTGGTGGTGGCATTGTCACCGCTGTCGATCATCCCCGCCGTGCTGGTGCTGCACACCCCGCGGCCCCGGCCGACCGGACTGGCGTTCCTCGCCGGCTGGCTGGTCGGCCTCTTGATCCTGACGGCGGTGTTCGTCGAGGTGTCCAACCTGCTCGGCGGACTCGACAAGGCGCCGCGATGGGCGTCGTGGCTACGCATCGTGATCGGCATCGCCCTCGTGGTTTTCGGCGTCTACCGCTGGCTCACCCGAGCCAAGTCCGAACACAGCCCGGCCTGGCTGAGCAGCATGAGCAAGCTGAGCCCACCCCGTGCGGCGGTCACGGGCGCGGCGCTGACGGCGGTCAACCCCAAGGTGCTGTTCATCTGCGCCGCAGCGGGTTTGGCGATCGGTAGCGCCGGGCTGGGTCAGCACAGGGCGTGGCCTGCCGTCATCTATTACGTGGTGATCGCCAGTTCGACAGTGGCACTGCCGATCCTGGGGTACGCAATATCGGGCGAACGCCTGGACCCGCTGCTGGCCCGCCTCAAGGAATGGATGGAGCGCCAGCATGCGGTGCTCGTGGCGGGAATCCTCGTGGTGATCGGACTTCTGGTGCTGTACAAGGGTATTCACGCGCTGTAGCGGGCCGGCTGAAACTGTCGGGACAGTCCACCAGCGGTTTCTGTGAATAACCTGGAAAGTCACTGGTAGCGTTGGCAATAGGCCCCTCACGTCGCGGCGAATTGGTGCGCTCAGCCCCACCGATGCGCTGTTAGCCTCAGTTTCGACGAGAGGGGGCGTTGCCACATGGCGCCGAGGATTCCACACAATCCGGGAAATCACCCGAATCCGGGCGGGCACCATCCCCACAATCCCGGTGGGCACCAGCCCAATCCAGGCGGACATCACCCCCACAACCCCGGTGGGCACCAGCCCAATCCAGGCGGACATCACCCTCACAATCCCGGTGGGCACCAGCCTAATCCAGGCGGACATCACCCCCACAATCCCGGTGGCCACCACCCCAGCGACGAGGGCGGCCACGGCGGCGGCACCTTCGGCAAGATCAAAGACGCGTTCAACGACGCCAAGGACATCGTCTCCGACATCAAAGACATCGTCTCCGACGTCAAGGACATCACCGACACCGTCTCCGACGTCGTCAGCGACGTAAAGGACATATTCAGCGGCACGTTCGGCGGCTTGGCCGGCGGCCTCGGCAATCTCATCGACATCGGCAGGCAGTTCTTCTCCAAGGCGCCGGAGACGCCGATCATCGACGCGGGCCTGCAAGTCATCAACGGCATGAGCGAGATGTGCGGCAACGGCAGCCCCGACACGGGCGAGGGCTTCGCCGGCGGCGCCGACCAGTTGGACAACGTCGGTCAGTCCCTCAATTCGGCTGCGCCCGACGACAGCTGGGAGGGTGGCGGCGCGAGTGCCTATTCCAAGCAGAACGTCAAGCAGCAGGGCCGGATGCAGACCCTGGCCGAGACGGACAGCACAGTCGCACAAGTTCTGGCCCAGGAAGCCGAGCAGCTCGGTGGCACGGTGCAGCAACTCAACAGTGCCGCAACCATTCTCCAGCTCGCCATCCTGCCCGCCTCCATCGCGATGGCCGATCCGCTCGGCGGCGAGGCGATTTCGGTCGCCATTCAGATCGCCGCAGTGGCCAGCGGCATGGCCATCGCGACTCCGGCGATGGCCAACATGGTGAGCAACTCGATGCAGAACGCCCAGGCCATCCAACAGGCCGCCAATTCCTACCGCGATGTCGCGTCCAACGCCAAACTCGATGGCTCGCCGTCGTTCTCGCCGTCCACAGGAGGCAACCGCCGACCGCACCAGAAGGATTCGCCGACCAACGGCAAGCCGGAGTCGCAGACACCGCCGTGGCTCACCCAGACCCCGCTCGGCGACAACGCGACGCCGGGTAGCGGCGACAGCATGTATCCGGGCGGTGGTTATGGCGCCGGAAGCGGCGGTGGCGGCACCGGCAGCGGCGGCGGAGGTGGCGGCGGGGGCAACCCGGGCGCAGGCACCGGCAGCGGCGGCGCAACCGGCGGTGGCGCCCCGGTCAGTCAGGGGTCAGCCACCGCGACCCCGGCCGGCATGTCCCCCGGATCGTCAGGCGGGGTACCGGGTGGCCTGCCCGGCGGCGGCGCGTCTGGCGGCGGCTCCCCGAGTGGCCTGCTCAGCGGCCTCGGCAGCGCGCTCGGTTCGTTGATCGGCCAGGCTGCTCAACAGGGGGCGCAGGCCGCCCAGAATCCACAGAATCAGAAGGCACAGGACCCCGGCGCCGACGAGAAGGACAGGGCCAAAGACAAAGACGGCAAGGACCTGGACAAGGACACCAGGGACGAAGACGGCGACAAGGCCGAGGGCGACGCCGACAAGCCCGAGGACGCTCAACTGGCCGGAGCCGAGGGGCCGGGCGCTCCCGGCGAGCGGGCCCCGATTCACTTCGAGTTCGACATGGACCGCGAGCAGGTGCACGGGCCGGTCAACGTGACGCTGGATCCGGACCACCCCAACGCCGCACCCGTCGTCTCCCGTCCGCCCACCCAACAGGTCTAACCGAGATCCGACCAGAGGGAGATACCCATGGGAAATTTGAACGTCACCACGGCCCATTTGCGCGAATTGGCAAGCCAGCAAAGCGAAGCCGCGAGTGCGATCACCGAGGCCGCCGCCGCGACACAGGGCACCGCCATGAACATGTGGAGTTCGCACGGCATTGTCTGCTCCGCGACGAACATGGCGGTGATGGCGGCCGACAGCGCGCGGGGATCCGCGTGCACGGCCGCGGCGACGGTCTCGTCGACCCTGTCGGAGATGCTCGATACGGCCGCTTCGCAGTACGACCAGACCGATTCCGCGCAGGCCTCCGAACTCGACACCACGATGTACACGTGACGGCGCGACGCCGCGCACCACGCTGTCCCGTCCGCGCCTTGAGGGGATTGAGCAATGGCTGACCACGACCGGTTCGACGACGACACCGACGACTGGGGCGGCTCACCCGACGACGGACTGGGTGCGTTCGACTTCTCGACCCCCGACGCAGCGGCCGACGACGATGCGGGCCTGGACTCGTTCGACGGTTTCGGATCGAACGATCACGGCGCACCGAGCGACGACAGCGGCGAGGACGACGATTTCGACGTCCTGTACGCGGACGCAGCGGCCAGCGAGCACGACACGGACAGCGACCTCGCCGCGTTCCACGACCCCGTACCGGAGACCGGCGAGGAAGAACAGGACACGCTGTTCCCGCTGTTCGTCGTCACCAATCCCCCGGGCACGGTCAGCGTCACCGCCGCGATCAGCGGTCAGCTGCAACAGATTCAGCTCTCCGCCCAGGCGAGCAAGATGACCGAGTCCGAGCTCGGCCACGAGATCCAGCGGACCGCTGCCGTCGCCATCAAAAAGGCACAGGCGGGCCTGAACTACTTCGTCTACAGCACCCTGGTCAAGCAGGGCATGGACCATTCGTCGGCGCGCAATTTCGTCGAGTTCGGCATGCACCTGCCGAACATCGAGCAGGCCAAGGAGGCCGAGGCCGACTTCGTCGCGCAGTATCGGCGGGAGTGAGGTCAGCCCGCCGCGGGTAGCCCCAGCTCGTCGGCGTCGGCGGTGAGATAACGCGTCACCGTCGGCGCCACCAATCGCACCACCTCGTCCTCGGACAACGTCGCCAATGGCGGAATCTCCATCACGTACCGCAGCAACGCAACGCCGACGAGGCTCGACGCGGCCAGCATGGCGCGTAGCCGCGCCTGTTCGCCGCCGCCGAACACCCCCGAGACCGCGGTCAGCACGTAACTCTGCATGAAGCCTCGAAACGCTTCGTGCGCATCGGTGTTCGACGTCGCGGACTGCAGCATCACCCGCATGCTCGCCGCCGTGTCCGGTGCGGTCCAGATGCCGAGGTAGGCACGCACCATGCGGGTGCCCACGTCGTCGCCGGGCCCTTCCAGGGCCGCCACCAGGTTGGCCGGGTCGATGATCAGCCGCAGGGACTCCCGGAACAGGTCGGCTTTGGAGCCGAACAGGTAGAGCACCATCGACGGGTCGACGTGGGCATCGCGGGCGATGGCCCGCAGCGTCGTCTTGTCATAACCGTCGGCGGCGAATCGGGCTTTCGCGGCGGCCAGCACCGCGTCTCGCGAGACCGGGTCGCCCTGCCTGCGACCTCGACGCCTGGTTTGCGCAGGTGAAGCCATGCGCGAACACTATCATTTCAATGACTGTTGAAATCTTGGCAAGGCGGCGTTACGCTCGGCGCAGCTCGTTAATTCAACACTGGATGAAAAGGCTGATCCCGTGACAACAACCGCGTTTCCCACCCCCGCACACCACGCAGCCCCCGAGCACCGTGCGCCCGCCGCGCTGCGCGCCTTCGGCATCATCGCCCTGTTGACCGCCGCGATCGCGCTCGTCGCCATCGCCTTCGCACTGCCCGCGGCACGGTCCAAACCTCACAACGTCCCCATCGGTGCCGCCGGCGGACAGGCGGCGAGCAGCCAAGTCGCCGAACGCCTCGAGCAGCAGGCAGCAGAGGCCTTCACCGTCACCTACTACCCGGGCGAGGCCGAGCTGCGTGATGCCATCCGCAATCGAAACGTGTACGGCGGCATAGCCTTCGGTCCGCAGGGCCCGGTGCTGCTGATCGCCACCGGGGCCAGCCCCGCGGTCGCCCAACTGCTCACCCAGGTCGGCACCGGCATCGCGCAGCACTCGGGTGTCGCGCTGCGCACCGAGGATGTGGCCCCGCCACCGGCCAAGGACCCCCGCGGCGCAGGCCTGGCCGCATCCGCCCTTCCCATCACCCTGGCCGGCATGCTGCCCGCCATCGCGCTGGTGCTCGCGCTCAAGCGTGAGGTGTGGACGCGCCTCGTCGCGACCATCGCGTTCTCCGGGATAGCCGGTGTCACCGTCGCCGCGCTGCTGTACTACGTCTTCGGCTCGATCGAAACCAACCTGTGGGGCGTGGCCGCGGGCCTGAGCCTCGGCATCGGTGCGGCCGGGCTGTTCATGCTGGGCCTGGGCTCGCTGTTCGGCAAAGTCGGGTTGGGACTGGGCGCAGCGCTGGCACTTCTGGTCGGCAACCCGTTGTCCGGGCTCACCTCGGCGCCCGAGATGCTACCCAGCGGATGGGGATTCGCAGGGCAGCTGCTCCCCCAGGGCGCCAACGCCACACTGTTGCGGTCCACGGCGTTCTTCGACGGCGCGGGTGCGAGCACTGCGATCCTGGTGCTGAGTTGCTGGGCGCTCGCCGGGGCGGCCCTGGTGATCACCGCAGCTTTGCGCCGGCACGTTTAGAATGCGACCGCGTGGGCCTCGATGACCGTGACGCGCTGCAGATACTCCGCGATGCGGTCGACCCCGAGCACGGGTCCGACGCGCTGATCCGCGACTTCTACACCCACTGGTTCGCCACCGACCTGACCGCACGCGACCTGTTTCCCCCCGACATGACCCGGCAGCGCACGGTGTTCGCCCGCGCGATGACCTGGCTGTTCGGCGAACTGATCGACCAACGCGCGGAAGAGCCGGTGGCCTTCCTGGCGCAGCTGGGCCGCGATCACCGCAAATACGGTGTGACACAACAGCATTACGACTCGATGCAGGAAGCGCTACTGGTCACCATGCGCACCCATCTCGGCGCCGGGTTCACCGACCGGATCGCCGACGCCGCGCATGAGGCGGTCGGGTTGTTCGTCGGGGTGATGCGCGGGGCCGCCGACGCCGAGCAGACCCCGGCCTACTGCGACGGCACCGTCATCGAGCACCTCCGCGTCACCCGCGACGTCTCGGTGATCCGGCTGCAACTCGACCAGCCGCTGTTCTATCACCCCGGCCAGTACGTGACGGTGCAGGTCCCGCAATGGCCGCGGCGGTGGCGGTACCTCAGTCCGGCCATCCCGGCAGACCGCTCGGGCGCCGTCGAATTCCACGTCCGCTCGGTCACCGGCGGCATGGTCAGCACGGCGATCGTCGCCGAGACGCGCGTCGGCGACCGGTGGCGGATCTCCAGCCCGCACGGCGCCATGCAGGTCGACCGCGCCGGCGAGGACGTGCTCATGGTCGCGGGCAGCACCGGCCTGGCACCGCTGCGCACGCTGATCATGGACATGACCCAGCACGGCGTGAATCCGCGGGTGCACCTGTTCTTCGGCGGACGGTTTCCGTGCGATCTGTACGACCTGAAAACGCTGTGGCAGATCGCCTCGTCGAACCCGTGGCTGTCGGTGACCCCGGTATCCGAGTACAGCACCGACCCACCGTGGGCCACCGACTATCCCGACCCGCAGCCGCCGCGCGGCCTGCATGTCCGCCAGACCGGTCAGCTTCCCGAAGTGGTGACCCGCTACGGCAACTGGGGCGACCGGCAGATCCTGATCTGCGGCAGTCCCGGCATGGTGGAGGCGACGAAAGCCGCTCTGATCGCCAGAGGTGCACCGCCTGAACGCATCCAGCACGACCCACTCACAGACTGACCGTATTGGTGTGACCGCCACCGGCGCATGACAGACTGGCGCCATGGCCGACTACCAACCTGTCATCCTGCG
The DNA here is from genome assembly GCF_002157835.1 of Mycobacterium dioxanotrophicus. Classification (NCBI taxonomy): domain Bacteria; kingdom Bacillati; phylum Actinomycetota; class Actinomycetes; order Mycobacteriales; family Mycobacteriaceae; genus Mycobacterium; species Mycobacterium dioxanotrophicus. Next base: position 6,682,069 of record NZ_CP020809.1, read on the forward strand.
CGACCCGTCGTCATCGCTGACCGCGACGTACGTACCGGTCGCCGGGATGGTGTGCACGTCGCTGGCCGATGACGGTGTGGAGTTCCTGGGCCAGCGGCGCGGCCTGGAGGCCTACATCACCACCGGCAAGACCATGGGCATCCCGATCCTGTATCCGTGGGCAAATCGGTTGAGCGCCAGTAAATATGCCATCAACGGCGCGGTCGTGACGCTGACGCCCGGGGTGGCCGGGGTGCGCAGCGACCAGCACGGCGTACCCATCCACGGCGTGCTCGCCGCGAACCCCGGCTGGCTGGTGATCGAACAGACCGACAACAAACTGGTCGCGATCCTCGACTGGGGTGGCAAGCCGCGACTGCTGACAACCTTCCCGTTCGCGCACATCCTGACCATGACGGTGACACTCGCCGACCGCACCCTCACCGTGGCCACCACGGTGATGCCGTCGACGGCGGCGTCGGTGCCGTTGTGTTACGGCTACCACCCGTATCTCAAGATCCCCGACGTGCCGCGCGAGGAATGGCAGCTGCAGACGCCGACGATGCGTCATCTGCCGGTGGACAACTGGGGTATCCCGACCGGAGAGACCGAGGAATGGCCGGGCGGCACCGAACCGCTCAAGACCACCGAACTGGACCACGGCTTCGACCAGGTTCGCGAAGGTTCCGTGTTCGCCATCTCGGGCGGCGACCGTCGCGTCGAGGTGACGTTCGACCGCGGCTACCCGGCCGCGCAATTGTTCGCGCCGGGGAACGACGACGTGATCGGCATCGAACCGATGGCAGCGCCCACCGACTCTTTGCGCCGCGGCAACTATCCGATGGCCGTTCCGGGGCAGCCGGAGACCAGCACGTTCTCGATCAAGGTCAGCTAGGCAGTCGATCGCGTCGACTGGCCAGTTATGACACGGATTTACGACATCCGCGTGCGATAACTGGCCACTCGGCAGCTAGAAAAGGCCGATAACTAGCGGGCGCCCCTGCGCGGCTGCCAGACCACCACGGCCTTGGAGGTCATCCCGACATCGTGGCGGGAGCCCGCACTGAGCTGTTCTACCTGCTGGGTCAGCTCGGAGACCCGGGCGCGCAGGGCATCGACCTGATTGGTCAGTTCGATGATGCGCTTGATGCCGGCGAGGTTGACGCCTTCGTCTTGCGACAGACGCTGCACCTCGCGCAGCAGATCCACATCACGCTCCGAATACCGCCGTCCCCCACCGGAACTGCGCTGCGGGGTGACCAGGCCGAGCCGGTCGTACGTGCGCAGGGTCTGCGCATGCATACCGGCCAGCTCGGCGGCCACCGAGATCAGAAACGTGCGTGCTTCCTCTTTGCGCTTGCTCATACGTTGCCTGCCCATCCGGCCCGCGGATCAAATCCACTGGCCCGCTCGGCTTTCGCGTATGCCTCCAGCGCCTCGGCCGCCTCGCCTTCGAGGTTCGGCGGTACCGCGACCTTCACGGTGACCAGCAGGTCGCCATGACCACCGGAGCGCTTGGGCACTCCGCGTCCACGGACCCGCAGGATCCGGCCGTCGGATGTGCCCTTGGGCACCCGGACGCCGACCTTACCGTCCAGCGTCGGCACCGAAAGTGTTGTGCCGAGCGCCAATTCGTGGAAACTCACCGGGACTGCGACGGTCAGGTCGTCGCCGTCACGGCCGAACACCTTGTCCGGGCGCACATGCACGGTGACATAGAGGTCACCGGATGGTGCACCCCGCAACCCGGCTTCGCCCTGTCCGGCGAGCCGGATCCGCTGCCCGTCCTCGACGCCCGGAGGGATCCGGACGTTGATGGTGCGGGTGCGGGTGGTGACGCCGGTGCCTTTGCACTCGTCACACGGGTGCTCGATGATCGAGCCGCTGCCCCGGCATTCGGTGCACGGCTCGGAAAACCCGAACGCACCCTGGTTGCGGTTGACCACACCAGAGCCGTTGCAGTTCGGGCACACCTTCGGGCTGGTGCCCGGCCGCGCACCGCTGCCGTGGCAGTTGGTGCACGGCGCCGGGCTGGTCAGCCGCAGTGGCATGGCCACGCCTTTGGTGGCCTCCAGGAACGACAGTTCGGTCTCGGTCTCCAGGTCGTTACCCCGCCGCGGCCGGCTCGGGCGCGGTTGCGCACCGCGCCCGAACAGCCCACCGAAGAGGTCACCGATATTCGCGCCGCCGCTCTGACCGGCCGCGTCGAACAGGTCACCGAGGTTGAATTCGGCTCCGTCGGAGCCGAATCCGCCGCTGAAGCCGCCACCGCCGCCGTCGTTGAACCGGCGACCGAAGCCGCCCCCGGCGAACAGCCGCCGGGTTTCGTCATACTCCTTGCGCTTCGCGGGGTCCGACAGGACGCTGTTGGCCTCGGATACCGCCTTGAACCGCTCCGCGGCTCCCGCATCGGGATTCCGGTCGGGGTGCAGTTCGGAGGCCAGTTTCCGGTAGGCCTTCTTGATCTCGTCGGCGCTGGCGTCAGAGGAGACGCCAAGCTCCTTATAGAAGTCCTTCTCGACCCATTCGCGCTGGGCCATACTGCGCCACCTCCTTACCTCGTCTCTCTAGTTGGTCTTACTTGTCTGATTCTGCGGCCTGCGAACCGGCGGCGTCCGGGTTATCGGCAGCGCCGGCTCCGGACGCGGCGTCCGGCACGGTGTCGATGACACCGACCATCGCGTGCCGCACCACCTGGTCACCGACCTTGTAGCCGCGGCGCATCACCGTTCCGACCACCGGATGCGTGCCGTCGCCCTCGTGCTGCACGGCCTCGTGCAGTGACGGGTCGAACTCGTCGCCCTCCTGGCCGAACGCGGAAAGCCCAAGCCCTTCAAGGGCGCCGACGAGCTTGTCGGCGACGGACTTCAGCGGACCGGATTCCAGGTCGCCGTGGTTGCGGGCGCGGTCCAGGTCGTCGAGCACACCCAGCAACTGGGTGACGACACCGGCCTTGCTCCGCTCAGCGATGAGCTGCTGATCCCGCAGGGCGCGCTTGCGGTAGTTGTCGTACTCGGCCTTCACACGTTGCAGTGTGCTTTTGAGCTCGGCGACCTCGTCGCTATCGCCGGCCGGCTCCGGTGCTGCGGCCGCGGCCGGCGCCGCCCCTTCCGGGGTCGGCGCCGGCTCACGTACTTCACCGGTGGTCGGATCGATGCGCCGTTTGTCGGTGACGGTCACCGGCTCGTGCGAATCGTTCTCGCTCACTTGGTCTCCCTGTCATCGTCGACGACCTCGGCGTCAACCACGTCGTCATCGGAACTGGTGGAACCCCCGGCGCTGCCGGCGGCCTGCTCGGCTTGGGTGGCCTCGTAGATGGCCTGACCCAGACCCTGGCTCTCCTCGCCCAGCTTCTCCATCGCGGACTTGATCGCGGAGATGTCGGTGCCTTCCAACGCCTTCTTGGCGTCGGCGATCGCGGCGTCGACCTTGCTCAGCGTGTCCTCGGGAACCTTCGAGCCGCCCTCGGCCTCACGCTGCTCCTTGACGAACTTCTCCGTCTGGTAGACCAGCGACTCGGCCTGGTTGCGGACGTCGGCTTCTTCGCGACGCTTGCGGTCCTCCTCGGCGTGCGCCTCGGCGTCCTTGATCATCCGGTCGATCTCTTCCTTGGACAGGCCGGAGCCTTCCTGGATCTTGATCGTGTTTTCCTTGCCGGTGCCCTTGTCCTTGGCGGTCACGTGCACGATGCCGTTGGCGTCGATGTCGAAGGTGACCTCGATCTGCGGCACACCGCGCGGGGCCGGCGGGATACCGGTCAGCTCGAACGATCCGAGCAGCTTGTTGTGCGAGGCGATTTCGCGCTCACCTTGGAAGACCTGGATCTGCACCGACGGCTGGTTGTCGTCGGCGGTGGTGAAGGTCTCCGACCGCTTGGTGGGGATGGTGGTGTTGCGCTCGATGAGCTTGGTCATCACGCCACCCTTGGTCTCGATACCGAGGGACAGCGGGGTGACGTCAAGCAGCAGAACGTCTTTCACCTCACCCTTGAGCACACCGGCCTGCAGCGCGGCACCCACGGCGACGACCTCGTCGGGGTTCACGCCCTTGTTGGGCTCCTTGCCGCCGGTCATCTCCTTGACCAGGTCGGTGACCGCGGGCATACGGGTGGAACCACCCACCAGCACGACGTGGTCGATGTCGCCCACGGCGATACCGGCGTCCTTGATCACCTGCTGGAACGGCTTGCGGGTGCGGTCCAGCAGATCCTGGGTGATGCGCTGGAACTCGGCGCGGGTCAGCTGCTCGTCGAGGAACAGCGGGTTCTTGTCCGCGTCCACGGTGATGTAGGGCAGGTTGATCGAGGTGCTCTGCGAGCTCGAGAGTTCGATCTTGGCCTTCTCGGCGGCTTCACGCAGCCGCTGCATGGCCATCTTGTCCTTGGTCAGGTCGATGCCCGAGGTGGCCTTGAACTTGTCGACCAGCCATTCCACGATGCGGTCGTCCCAGTCGTCACCACCGAGGTGGTTGTCACCGGAGGTGGCGCGGACCTCGACGACGCCGTCGCCGATTTCCAGCAGCGAGACGTCGAAGGTGCCGCCACCGAGGTCGAAGACCAGGATGGTCTGTTCCTTTTCACCCTTGTCCAGGCCGTAGGCCAGGGCGGCCGCGGTCGGCTCGTTGACGATGCGCAGCACGTTGAGGCCGGCGATCTGGCCGGCTTCCTTGGTGGCCTGACGCTGGGCGTCGTTGAAGTAGGCGGGCACGGTGATCACCGCGTCGGTGATGTCCTCACCGAGGTAGGCCTCGGCGTCCCGCTTGAGTTTCATCAGCACCCGCGCGCTGATCTCCTGCGCGGTGTAGTGCTTGCCGTCGATCTCCACGGACCAATCGCTGCCCATATGGCGCTTGACCGAACGGATGGTCCGGTCGACGTTGGTCACCGCCTGGTTCTTGGCGGGCTGACCGACCAACACCTCGCCATTGCGCGCGAACGCGACGACCGACGGGGTGGTACGGGAGCCCTCGGAGTTGGCGACGACGACGGGGTCGCCACCTTCCAGAACCGCGACGACGGAGTTGGTGGTCCCGAGGTCGATACCGACCGCACGAGCCATAGTGTTGCCTCCTGTTAGACATATAGGGGTCTGAGCGGACTGGGCTCAAGCTTGCTGCAGCCGACCATCGGATGTCAACCCAAACTTGAGTCTGCGTCACTCAACTTGTTGTCGATGTGGTCAACGGGGGTTTACCGGGATTTGTTCCCGAACCCGCAAATTTTTCCGGAAGATGCCGAACTGGCTGCTCAGGGGTTCGCCGCGACCGCGGCGCCGGCCTACTGCTAGCCGAGGACTTCCCGCTCATTGGCGCCCGACATGCGGGAATCGCGCGTGTTGGTCACGCTCTGCGCGAACTGGTCCATCGACTGCATGTTGGCGATCTCCGAGAGCGTCTCCCGCTCGTGGTGATGCCTCTTGTTCTTGTTCCGGTAGCGCGAGTACTGATACATGAAGAACGCCGGTCCGGTGAGGAGGAAGAGGAAGGGAATCCACTCGCTGCCGCCCGACGATGAGGACGACGAGTGATGGCTCGACGCGACGATGTCGAACGCCATCGACCACATTGAGATGTCCACCTGCGCCCCCTACCGCCAGAACACCAGGGCCGAGAGGAATGTCCCTGCGAGCCCGAACAATTCGGCGACACCGGAGGCGACCCACAACCGCGTGGTGTTGATGGGCACCGAGCCCATCGTCTCTCCGGTTCGACCGTTGACCGCGATGTAGTGCAGCAGCTCTTTCCCGCCGCTCTTGCGCTCGTAGTAGCTGTAGAGCCACACCGGCAGATATGCCGACACCCACCGCTCGCCGTGGACATCGATGCGCTGCTGGTCCCACCGCACGCCCCGGTCGTAGAAATCCAAGGTCTCGGCCGCGCGGTACCGGCCGATGTCCTGGGCCTGCAGGCGCGCGGGTCCGAACATGGCGTCGACGTCGAGATCGCGGCGCTGCGAGGTGAACCCGGATAGGTAGTTGGGGTCGTAGCGCACGGCGTTCTTGGTGTCGAACGGCATGATCGAATTGATGATGTTGTTGGTGTTGCGATCGGTGTGGAAGTCGCGCTTGTCGGCGGCCGACTCGATCGTGAGGTCGTCGACGTAGAGATCGAACTTGCGGGCCACGCGATACGCGTCGAAGTCGTAACGGGTCTCGGACCTCTCGTCGTCGATCCGCACGGTGTAGCTGCGGGTGGTGTGCTCGCCGAAACCCACGAACTCCACCGAGCTGTTGAAGTCGATGATCAAGTAGGGCAGGTAGACGCCCATGACATTCTCGGGTGCGAACTCCGCGGTGAACCGCCGGTTGGCGAAAAACTTTCGCGCCGAGACGAATTCGGAGATCCGGGCGACGGCCTCGGCTTTGGGTAGCGAGAACGGCAACACAACGTCGGGGACCGCGCCGTTTTGGATCTGCTCGTTGACCGAGAGCTTGTTGCGGCACCAGTGACAGCGCGCCTGCACGGCATGGGCGGTGTCGATCGACACCTCGGCGCCGCACGCACTGCATTTGAAGCTCACAACCTGATCGACCCCCGGCACGATGTTGCCGGACGCCGAGCCGACCTGGCGGCCCCGCAGATCCCTGATCGGCGAGTTGAGATTGAACAGGTCCGCGGCGTTCTTCTCGCTCCACGCGAATCGGCAGAACCGGCACACCAATTGGCTGCCCTTGATGTCGAAGCCGATGTCGGTGGCCCCGCAGCGCGGACACTTGTTGAGCCCGTCCGCCCGGTCGGTCGAGGTCTGGATGACCTGAGGCCCGTCGTGCTGGTCGTAGGTCACCACAGGCGCTTCACCGGGGCCGTAGCCCGCGTTGCGCTCGGCCTCGCGCGCCCGGTTCACGTCATCCCATGTGGCATTGGCGAATTCGCCCGGCGGCGTCACCTCGACGGCCCGGTCACGCGGGATCACCCCGCCCGGCTGTGCGTAGCCGTATGGCTGCGACGGCGGAGCCTGCTGCGGCCATTGATTCTGCGGCGGCGGGGGCTGGCCGTTGTCCGGCGGATACCCGCCAGACCGGCGGTCGTAAGGGTCGGACATGGCCTTACAGTCCGAGCGCTTTGGCCTTGGCGGCGTCGTAGTCGGCCTGGGTGATCAGGCCCTGATCGAGCATGCTCTTGTACTGGGCGAGTTTCGCCACCGGGTCGTCGCCGGCCGGTGCCTGCTGCGGCGGGTTCTGCGGAGGAGGGCCCTGCTGTTGGTAGCCCTGCTGCGGATATTGCTGTTGATAACCCTGCTGCCCTTGCTGCGGGTACTGCTGTTGGTAGCCCTGCTGTGGATAGCCCTGCTGCGGCGGGGGCACCTGCTGGTACGGCGCAGGTCCCGGAGGCTGTTGCAGGCCGCCCATCGCGCCGCCCGCGGCGTTCATGCCCATGCCCATCATCGCGATTCCGGCAGCACCACCGCCGTTTTCGCCCGCGGCCTGCATGCCGCGCGCGACCGACTGCTGCAGGAACGAGTTGCCACGCGAACCGCTCAGGGCATCGGCCTTCTTGACGTCCGACAGCAGCCGACGGGTGTCCTCGTCGTACTCGATCGAGGCGATCGCGACGTTGACGATCGTGATGCCGCGCCCGCTGGTCCATCGGTAGGCACTGTCGACGGCCGCCGAGAGCGACTGCGCGAAACCGATCGAGTCGCCCTGGATGCGCGCCATCCGATTGCCCTTGCTCGGGTCGTTCGTATAGTGCGAGAACGCCGGCGCGAGCGACGACACCACCTCGTTGAAGAGTTGGGTGGCCGCGTCATTGTCGAAATCGGTGAAGTCGAAGACCTGACCGCCGGCCTGCAGGTAGGTCAACGGCACGAATTGCGTGGCGAACAGGACCGGGTCGATGATGCGCATGGTGTAGGTGCCGCGGGTGATGGCACCCACCTGGGCGCCGAGATAGGCGTCGTCCCAATAGATCTCCGACTGCGTACCGAAGCGGTTGTTGGGCAGCTCACGCAGGTTCACATAGAACACGAGCTGCTGGCTACCGGGCTGGCCGCCGAACTTGAAGCGCTCGAACGACTGGGTGACGAGCGAGCTGACGATGCCGTTTCCGGCGAAGACCGACTGTGAGTTGATGTCATCGGAACGCCACTCGTAGCCACCGGGCTGAGCGATGAAGCCCGTGATCTTGCCGTCCTGGAACGTCAGCAGGCCGGTGCCCTCGGGGACGACGATCTTCGATCCGTTGCTGATGATGTTCTGCGACCCACGGGTGTTGGAGCCACGGCCGGCGTTCTGTCCGACCGGAACGCCGGGGAAGATCGCTGCCGTCGGGGCGACCTGCGGCGGAACGACGAAGTCTTTCCACTGGTCAGCGAGCGTCCCGCCGAAGGCGCCTGCGAAAGCCTGAATGAATCCCACGATTGGCGCTCCTTAGACCTCGCAGCGATCCGACAGCAGGAGCTGTCAATCGCCTCGACGGAGAGGGCATTTGCCCTTGGCTGGCAGCCACAGCGTACCCGCGTAAACCCTTCGGACAGGGCGGTCTTGGGGGCACACCCTTTGCCCTGCGGGGCACATTCTTCGCCGGTGGTCGTGATCGAAGACCGGGTTCGGGTACGTGCCCGGCGCGCGCGGGTCAGTTGCGGCGATCGTCGACGTTGAGCTGGCCGAGCATGTACCGCACGCAGTTGTCCACCTTGGTCCGCCACGCCTCCACGGCCCGCGCCGGGTCCTGGCTGCGGATCTCATCGATGATCCGCTGATCGTCGGCGATGATCTCCGCGGTCGGATACCGGTAATCGAGGCCGAGGATCGAGATGAACAGCCGCACCTGGGCGGTGAGCTGCACGAACATCCAGCTGATTCGCGGCATCCCGGCGGCCAGGGCCAGTTGGTCCTGCAGATCCATGTCCAGGGCGTAGGTCTCGGCGTCGAGCCGGTGCTCGGCGCACACCGAGATGCGGGCCAGCGTGGTGTCCACGTACGCCGGCGGCGAGATCCGCTGCAAGGCCATGGTCCGCACCAGCGCCGTGCCCAGCAGACCGCGCGCCGTGTACGTCTCGATCACGTCGCGAGGGGTGGGCGCGGGCAACCACAGGTGGCCCGCACGGCGGTCGAGGATCGCCTGGTCGGCCAGGTAGTTCAGCACCTCGCTGGTGCGCGGCCGCGACAGCCCCGACAGGCCCGAGATCAAGCGGACCGAGATCGCTTCGCCGGGTCTCACCCCGCCGTCGGCGATCGCCGAGCACATGGCAGCCACGGTGTCGGAGATGTCCTGGACCGAGGCCGGCGCGGCGGGCATCGGTTCGGGCGGCGGTGTCGCGCGGGGCAGACCGCGGCTCCAGGTGAACGTCCACGGCTCCTCGCCGCTCGCCGTCGCCGCGGCGTCACGGATCCGCAGTTGCAGCGCGCGCAGCTCGCGCAGCTGGGTGGGTGCGATACGCGCGGCGAGATGGTGCAGCTGAGCCGGCCACTCCGGCCCGGGCCGGACCAGTACCGTCACCGTCGGATGCCGGGTGAGCCAGCGCCGGGCAGACGAATCCAGCGGCTGGTCCACTACCAGCGTCACGGGCGCCTCGGGCAGCCACTCCCGTTCCGCGCGCCGCAGCAGCGCGAACGCGTCACCGTCGGGGGTGGTCCCGGCGTCGTCCGCGCGCGAACGACGAAGCAGCGCCGCGCACAACACCGTCTCGACGGCATCGGTCAGAACCGCCGATGGTTCCGCCCCGGTCGACTCGCCCGTCTCGCGTTCAAAGCCGAGCGTGCAGCCGCGGGGGCCGATATCGACGTAGCTCAGGATCAGCGTCTTCTCGCCGACATCCAGGCCGGTGACAGGCGGGAAGTGCTGGCGGCGGATCCGGCTCACCGTCGCCTGGCTGACCCCGGTCACCTCGGCCACGGCGCGCGTGGTCCACCGGTCGCGACCATCCGGTGGCGCGGTGAGTGAGCAACCGAGTACCGCACGCAGCATGTCGTCGGTCACGGTCGGGCGGCCCTGCGGCGGAGTGACGGCCAGCAGCGCATCCACTCCGCCGTGCCGGTACGTGCGCCACCACCGACTCACCGACGTGGTGCTGACCGATGCGCGCCGCGCCGCCTCGGTGACGCCCATCTCGGCGCAGTCGAGAACCACCCGGGCTCGCACGCCCTGACCATGGGAAACCTGGCGTGATCGGGTGATCCGCAACAGTTCCGCCCGGTCTTCGCGAGAAAGGCGATGCGCGTCGTCCGCCATGCTGCAACCACAACTTTCCTGTGAATCAATCTGGATCAGATCCCTCACACAGACTAGTCCGTGGTGATTTGCATCACGCATCGTACTTCCAGTGGTTCCGCGCGTACCGCGGCGAAGGGAGTTCGAAAAAAAATGAGTGACCCGCTGTTCACTCCGTTCAAGCTGAAGAATCTGGTGCTCCGCAACCGGATCGTGAGCACGTCGCACGAACCGGCCTACAGCGAGGACGGTCTGCCGAAAGACCGCTACCGCATGTACCACCGGGAGAAGGCCCGCGGCGGCGTCGCGCTGACGATGATCGGCGGCAGCGCACTGGTCAGCCCCGACTCGATGCCGCCGTTCGGCAACCTGCAGCTGTGGCGTGACGAGGCCGAGCCGCTGCTGCGCGCGCTCGCCGACGACGTGCACGAGCAGGGCGCCGCGGTGATGACCCAGCTGACGCACATGGGCCACCGCACCGACAACTACACCCACGACTGGATTCCTGCGCTGTCGGCGTCAGGCACCCGCGAGCCCGCGCACCGGTCGTTCTCGCGCATCGCCGATGTCCGCGACCTGGAGCGCATCGCCCGCGACTTCGCCGACACCGCGGCCCGCTGCAAGGCCGGCGGCCTGGACGGCGTGGAGATCTCCGCGTACACCGGTCACCTGCTCGACAGCTTCCTCTCGCCCCGGCACAACCACCGCACCGACGAGTACGGCGGCTCGCTGGAGAACCGGATGCGGTTCCCGTTGCAGGTCATCAACGCCGTGCGGGAAGCCGTCGGCGACGACTTCATCGTCGGCGTGCGCATGTCCTTCGACGAGATGCTGCCGGACAACTCCGGCATGGTCCCTGCCGACGCGCTGCAGATCGCGGCCGCGATGCAGGACGCCGGGGTCGACTTCTTCAGTGTCAACCGCGGCAACGCCGACACCGACTGGGAGCTGGCCAAGGTCATCCCGCCGATGTTCACCCCGGCCAACCCGCACCTGGAGTTCGCAGGCTGGGTCAAGAAGCAGCTGTCGGTCCCGGTCATGCACTCGTCCCGTATTGCGGACGTGGCCACGGCCCGCTACGCGATCAGCGAGGGACTGCTCGACATGGTCGGCATGGTCCGCGCACTGATGGCCGACCCGGATCTGCCGAACAAGACGCAGGAGGGCCACGCCGACCGGATCCGGCCGTGCGTCGGCGCGAGCGTGTGCATCGACGGCATCTACACCCACGGTTCGGCGATGTGCATCCACAACCCGGCCACCGGACGGGAAACCCAACTGCCGCAGCGCGTCACCCCGGCCCCGGCCGAGCAGCACAAGCGCTGCGTGGTGATCGGCGGCGGACCCGCCGGACTGGAGGCGGCGCGTGTGCTCGCCGAGCGCGGCCATTCCGTGACCCTGTACGAGGCGGGCGACCGCTTCGGCGGGCAGGTGGCGCTGGCCGCGGTCTCCGAGCGCAGGCGCGATCTGATCGGCATCGTCGATTGGCGGTACGACGAGTGCAAGCGGCTCGGCGTCGAGCTCAAGCGCAACCACTACGTCGACCCGTCGGAACTCGACTCCCTCACCGCGTCGGTGGACGTGGTCATCCTGGCCACCGGCGGCCTGCCGAACCCCGATCTCGGCATTCCCGGCGCTGAGCTGGCCGTGGACACCTGGGACATCATCTCCGGGTCCCGCAAGGTCGGTGGCGACGTGCTCGTGTACGACGATCTCGGCGGCCACCAGGCGATGGATGCGGTGGAGGCCCTGATCCGTACCGCGGGCACCGTCGAATACGTCACCCCGGAACGCAGCGTCGCCGTCGATGTCGGCGCGTCTCCGGCCGGCCAGTACTTCGCGCTGTTCGCCGACCACGATGTGGCCACCGGCGTGCTGCACCGGCTGGTGTCGATCGAGAAGCACGACGGCCGTCTGCTGGCCCGGCTGCAGGTCGAAGGCGCCAAGGCGGCCACAGAGCGCGTCGTCGACACGGTCGTGGTCGAACACGGCACCGAACCCGACAACGAGCTCTACGAAGCGCTGCTGCCCGGTTCGGTCAACCTCGGCCAGATCGCGATCCGCGAACTGCTGGCCCGCTCGCCGCAGCCGGCGACGGCGAATCCCGACGGTCGCTACGCCCTTTATCGAGTCGGCGATGCCGTCGCGAGCCGCAACATCCACGCCGCGATCCTCGATGCCTACCGCCTCTGCCTGGCCATCTGAAAATCCACCGCAAAACCTCCACAGCCCACCCACCCGAGGAGTACAGCCATGTCTTCGTTAGAAAGCACAGCGGGTAAGGACACCGCTGGTTCATCCGTAAGCACTCCGGGGTTCAGGCGCCGATTCCTGTTCCGGCTCACCGCGGTTCTGGTCGGCGGGATGTTCCTGGACGGCTACATCCTGGGCATCATCGGTCCCGTCACCGGCTTGATCCAGGACGATCTGCAGGTAAACGATTTGTGGATCGGCCTGATCGCGGCGGGCACGCTGTTCGGCATCTTCGTCGGCGCCCCCGTCGGCGGCTGGCTGACCGACAAGTTCGGCCGCAAACCGATGTTCCTGATCGACATGGGCCTGTTCGTGCTCGCGTCATTCCTGCAGTTCTTCGTGGCGCTGGGCCAGTTCTTCATCACCTCGGCAATCCAGCTGCTCATCATCCGTTTCCTGATGGGCATCGCGATCGGCGGCGAATATTCGATCGGCATGCCGCTGATGACCGAGTTCTCGCCGGCCCGGCTGCGTGGCCGCCTGCTCGGCGCCGCCCTGGTGGCCTGGTACGTCGGCTTCATGGTCGCGTTCATCGTGGCGCACGCGCTGATGGACGCAGGCGTGAACTGGCGCATCATCATCGGCTCCAGCACCGTGATCGCCGCGGGGTTGTTCCTGGCCCGGTTGGGCCTCCCCGAATCGCCACGCTGGCTGATCCAGAAGGGCAGACGCGACGAAGCGCTGTCCATCGCCAACAAGTACATGGACGTGCTCGAAGCCGCCGCCGTGACCCGCGAGAGCGAGGGCTGCGACAAGAAACCCGTCGTCAGCGGCACGTTCAGCATGCTGTTCAACAAGCACAACTGGCGCGCCACCCTGTTCACGGCCGGCTTCTGGTTCTGCGCTGTGACCCCGTACTTCGCCATCGCGACCTTCGCCGACAAGGTGCTCAAGCAGTACGGCATGGGTGAGGGCCTGGCCAGCGGTGTCGGCTTGTCGGCGCTGGCATGCCTCGGCGTCCTCGGCACCGCGCTGCTGCTCGACAAGCTCGGCCGACGCGTGCTGTCGGTCCCCACGCAGTGGGTGTGCGTCGTGCTGCTGGCCGTGATCGGGTTGTGGACCGGGGCACCGTCCATCGCGGTGCTGACCATGTTCCTGGCGTTCTCGTTCTTCAATGCCGGCTACACGACGCTGACCCAGGTCTACCCCGGCGAGGTGTTCCCGACCGAAGTCCGTGGCATCGGCACCGGCTTCGCCGCCGCGTTCAGCCGGATCGGCGCGGGTATGGGCACGTTCCTGCTGCCCTGGTCGATCGCGCACCTGGGGATGTCGGTCAGCATGCTGGTCGCGGCCGGGGTCGCGCTGGTGGGAGCCGCGCTGTCCCAGTGGCTTGCCCCGGAAACCAAGGGCAGAACCCTGGCCGAGACCGCGTCGACGCTGGCGCACTGATCCGCAGTAGGTTGGCGCGCATGACGTCTTCGAGTGTCGACCTGACCACAGCGCAGCGCCTGGTGGCGGCCGCTCATGCCGAAGCACAGCGGCGGGCGGTGACCGTATCTGCCGCGGTGGTCGATTCGGGTGGACACCTGGTGGCGTTCGCGCGGATGGACGGGGCCGAGATCGCCGGCCCCGTCCTCGCCGTCGACAAGGCCTACACCGCCGTGGCCAACAGCACTGCGACCGCGGAGCTGGGTGTTTTGGCCGCGCCTGGCGGTGAGCTTTTCGGCCTGCAGGCCAACGGCGGCGGGCGATTCGTGATCTTCGGTGGCGGCATCCCGCTTCGGGCCGGCGGTGTGATCGTCGGCGGTGTCGGGGTCAGCGGCGCCAGCGCGGCCGACGACGTCGCGTGTGCCGAGGCCGCGGTGGCGGCGTTCGGCTGAGCTGGGTCACGGGGCAGGGCAGCCGCAGGTGTCCCCGATCCGCAGCGATGCCCTGAGTTCCGTGCCGACGCCGCTCTCCCCCAGCAGCTGCCCCACCGCGCGGCGCGCCAACGCGTCGACCGGTTGTTGCACCGCGGTGAGCCGAAGCTGACCGTAATCAGTTGCGCCACCGTCGAATCCGACGACGCGGATACGCTCCGGGATCCGCAGGCCGGCGTCCGCGACGGCCCGGATGGTGGCAGCTGATTGCCCGTAGGTGCCGACGACGATTGCTCGCGGCGGGCGCTCCGTACGCAGAAACGTGCTCACGGCGGCGTAAGCACCCGCCGGCGTGAGATCGGTGCGGATGTGCCGAAGTTGCGCGCCGACGACGGAAGCGACGCCCCGATACCGCTGCTCCACGGTTTCCCGATCGCCGTGACGGACATCGGATTCGGTGAAACCACCCACGAATGCCGTGTCGTGGCACGCATGTTCGTCACGTAGATGACGGGCGGCCAGCGCACCCGCATGCGTATGGTCCACAGCCACGATGTCAGCGGCAACGTCCCCGCGGATGTTGTGCAGCCACACCACCGGGATGCGTTCGTGGCGGCACAGCTTGACCGTTTCCGGCGCGTTGGCGGCGCCGATCACCACCAGGCCGTCGACGCCCACTTCGGCGAACGCGGTCGCGAATTCCAGCTCACGCTCCGGGTCATAACCGGTGTTGCCGATCATGGTCAGGTGGTCGCGGGCCCTGGCTTCGACCTCGATGTGCCCGACGAATTCACCGAACAGCGGCAGCCCGAGGTCGGGGACGAGCAGACCGATCTGCCGCCACCGGCGTGGTCGGCGCAATGCTCGGGCGCGCAGGTCGGGCCGGTAGTCCAACTCTTCAATGGCGTCGATCACCTTGGCGCGTAACGACTCTGACACCGGACGCGGTCCATTGTTGAGCACGTAGCTCACCACTGCCGTCGAAGTGCCTGCTCGGCTCGCCACGTCGGCCAGGGTCGGACGCTTTCCGCTCACCCTTGGATTCCCCGTCCCCCGGCGCCGCTTCGCCAGACTTTCGATCACGCCGATTATGACGGTTACGCCAGGACCTTCGCTCATTACGCTAATCGATTAGAACCGTTACGGGGAGGACCCGTGGACGTAACACGACATTGGTGGAGTAGCTGACATGGCATTCGTGCGACAGTCCGGCGTCACGCATTTCGACCCCGAACTCGCCTACGACAGCTACGTGCTGTTCACCGGCGCAGATTCGGTCACCCGCCTCATCGACCTGCGCGGCACCGTCGTGCACGAGTGGCCCTACGCAGGCGTGCCGCCCCGCATCCTGGATCCCGCGCTCAACGGCGGCCGCGTCGGCGATGTCGGGGTGCAGTTGTCCGACAGTGGCGATGCGCGCGGCGGTATCTACGCCAACGGAACTGTGGGACAGTTGGATTGGAGCGGTGACCGGGTTTGGGAATGGGGTCTGCAGGCACCCGGCGGGGCGGCCCGGCAGAACCATGACTGGGAGCTGCTGCCCAGCGGCAACCGGCTGATCCTGGTCACGGCGCCCCGGGTCGTACCGGCACTGGGCGACCACGTCGTCGGCGACCAGGGCCTCTACGAAGTGACACCGGACGGGGAGATCGTGTGGACCTGGCTGGCCGGCGATCACCTCGACGAGTTCGGCTTTTCCGAGGCCGGTTGGGCCGCGCTGCGTGAGACGGTGGCCCGCGATCCCGAAGACCCGTGGGGCTACCTGGAGATGAACAGCGCCAAATCCCTTGGCCCCAACCACTGGTACGACGCGCAGCCCGATACCGTGTTTCATCCCGACAACATCCTGGTGAGCTTCCGCAAGGCCAACATCATCGCGCTCATCGACAAGGCGTCCGGTACCGTCGCCTGGAAACTGGGACCCTACTACGCCGCCCAGGCCGGGGCCCAGCACCAGCGGATCAACGCCCACAAGGTGCCGCGCCCACTGGATCAGACGTCCGGACAACACAATCCGCACATGATCGCCGCCGGGCTGCCCGGCGCGGGCAACATCCTGGTGTTCGACAACCAGGGCGGCGCGGGTTACCCGCCCGCACCGCTCGGCATCTACGCCGGCTCCCGTGTTCTCGAAATCGACCCGGCGACACAGGAAATCGTGTGGCAGTACACCGCAGAGGATTCGGGCCGCCCGTCGTGGACGTTCTTCAGTTCCTTCGTGAGCAACGCCCAGCGGCTGCCCAACGGCAACACCCTGATCACCGAGGGCATGCATGGGCGGCTGTTCCAGGTGACGGCCGACGGCGACGTCGCGTGGGAGTACCACAGCCCGTATGAGGGGTACGGTGTCGCCGGCGAGCCCGAGGTCAAACAGCCCAGGGTCCCGGGCGTCGATCGGCTCACCTTGACCGCCCTGGTGTACCGGTCCCAGGCCGTACCTTTCGAGTGGACCCCGCTCGCGGGTGGGCGCTCATGACCGCGGGAGTGGCGGTCCGGACACCGGCGGCAGGCACGGCGAAACGAGCGCGTCCGGTCCGGCTGCGCTCGGCGCTGACCAGGTTCTCCGCGCTCGGCTGGACCGTCGCCGGCCTGGTGCTCGCGTCGACCGTGTGGTCACTGGTGGTCGCGACGGGCCGATTCCCCCGTCAGCTCTTCCCGAGCGTCCCGCAGATCCTGTCCGCAGGCCACGCCCTGTGGGCCGACGGGCTGCTGCTCGACGACATCAGCGCCAGCTTGAGCAGGGCCGCACTGGGTTTCGCGATCGGAGCGGCCATCGGCGTCGTCGTCGCGGTGCTCACGGCCACCACCGCGGCCGGACGCAACCTCCTGCAGCCGGTGCTGCGCGTCTTCGCGCCGATCCCAACGATCGGCCTGGTGCCACTGGCGATTCTCTGGTTCGGATTGGGCGAGAACAGCAAGACCCTCGTGATCGCGCTCGGCGTGTTCGTCCCGGTGTGGATCAACAGCCATTCCGGGCTCGCGAGCACACCGGCTGACTACCTGAAGGCCGCCCGCTGCCTGGGGGCGGGACCCTGGCAGACGCTGCGCAGGGTCGTGTTGCCCGAGGCTGCACCGGACATCGCCGCGGGTCTGCGGGTGGGTGCCGCGATGGCATTCGTGTTGATCGTGGTGGCCGAGATGACCGGCACCACAGCGGGTATCGGCTACCGGATCTATCAGGCGCAGTTGTTCTCCCAGGCTGACCGGCTCATCTTCTGCCTGATCGTGCTGGGCATCCTCGGTGCCCTGTGCGACCTGGCCGTCAACGCGGTCACCACACCGTTCACCCGCTGGGCGCAGGAGGAACACTGACGTGGCCATTCAGACGCACGACCTGATCGTTCGGTTTCCCGGCCAACGCGAACCAACGCTGAAGAACATCTCACTGACCGTTCCCGACGGATCGTTCGCGGTACTCGTCGGCGCCTCCGGCAGCGGCAAATCCACCCTGCTGCACTGCCTGGCCGGCCTCATCACCCCAACCTCGGGCACCGTGACCGACAACGGCGAACCCATCACCGAACCACATCCGCGCCGTGGCGTGGCGTTCCAGCGCGATGTGCTGTTCCCGTGGATGACCGTCGCCGACAACATCGACTTCGCGCTGGCGGCACGGCATCTCGCCAAAGAACAACGGCAGGAGCAGATCGGCGTCCTGCTCGATCTCGTCGGCCTGCGCGAGGACGTGGCGCGCCAACGCCCGACCGAACTGTCCGGCGGGATGCGCCAGCGGGTCAGTATCGCCCGGGTACTCGCGGGCGAACCGTCGGTGATGCTCATGGACGAGCCGTTCGCGGCGCTCGACGCACTCACCCGGCTGCGGATGCAGGATCTGCTGATCGACCTGTGGACGCGGCTGAACCGCACCATCGTCTTCGTCACCCATGACATCGATGAAGCCATCCGGCTCGGCGACACCGTCAGTGTGCTGCGCGACGGCCGGATCGCCGACCACATCGTCAACCCGCTGAACCGGCCCCGGCCCGCCGACGCGTTGGCAGATCAGCCCGGCTACAGCGAGATCCGCAAAACCCTGCACCACCAACTCGAGGATGCCCGAACGTGAAATCCACTCTCTGGCGGATGCTCACCGCCGCACTGACCGCCACCGCGCTCGCCGTGTCGGTCACCGCCTGCACCAGCTCGGGCAGTGCGAACGCCGACGAATTGACCGTCGGCTTCGTCGTGGACCCGTCCTGGGCGCAGGTCCCGGTGGCGGCTTCGACCGGCTTGTTCGACAAGCACGGCGTCAAGGTCAAGGTGGTGAACTTCTCCTCGGGCGTCGAGGCGCTGCAGGCCGCGTCGGCGGGTCAGGTCGACATCACCACTGCCGCAGACGTTCCCACGTCGGCCGCACTCACCCGCACCCCGACCCTGAGGGTCGTCGGCGACGGGTCCCGGTGGGAAGGTTCGCGCATCGTGGCGCGGCGCAGCGCGGGCATCACAACCATCGCCGACCTGAACGGGAAGTCGATCGGCACCCCGCTGGGCACCAGCGCCGCGTACTACATCTCGAATGCCCTGGCGCAGAACCACATCAACGCCCAGCTGGTGCAGGTGGCGCCGTCGGCCGTGGTGACCGCGGCCACCCAGCGCAACGTCGACGCGGTGTCGATCTTCCAGCCGTACCAGGCGCAGACCATCCAGGCGCTCGACACCGACGCGGTCGAGCTCGACGGCGGCACCTATCACCAGCACAGCCTGTTCCTCGCCACCCAGCAGGCGATCGCCGACAAAGGTCCGGCGATCACGAGCTTCTTCGCAGCCCTCGCCGACGCGGGATCCGCTCTGTCCCAACAGGACAACGCCGCGATCGACGCCGTGGCCAAAGCCACGCAGCTCGACGCGGGCCTGCTGCGCCCGGTGCTCAAAGAATTCGACTTCACGCTGCAGCTCAATCCGGATCTCGCTGCCAAGCTGACCGATCTCGGCGAATGGGCCAAGACCCAGAAGTCGATCGACGCCACGGCCGCGTTGCCCGATTACGCGCAGTTCCTGGACAACCGGTTCCTGACGAAACCGGCGACGTAGCCGGCGGTCAGCGCCCGTCCAGCAGATCCCGGGACCGCAACGCCAACCACAGCTGCGCGATGTCGGCGGTGTCGGACAACCGTGCGCCGGTGAGCTCTTCGACCTTGTGCACGCGGTAGAGCACGGTCTGGCGGTGCACGTTCATGGCAGCGGCGGTGCGCTGCCACGAGCGCTGGTTGGTGAGGAAGGCCTCCAGCGTCTCGACCAATCCGGTGCGATGCTGCGCATCGTGCTCGATGAGTGGGCCCAGCCACCGCTCGACCATGGCCTGGGCGTCCTCGACGCCGCCCATCCCGACCCACGACGTCGCCGTACCGTACCGCACGATGGCATCGCCGGTCCGCTGCGCGGTGCCCAGGGCCCAGGTCGCTTCCCGGGCGGCTTCCGCCGAGCGGCCCACGGTCTTCATCACCCGGCTCGCCCCGATCCTGGCGGTCGAGCCGAGCGACGCGGCGATGGCGTCGACCGCCGCGTCGGTACCCGGAACCACGGCATGTGCGACGCCGGAACGGAACGCGGTCACATGCGGAATCCGGCGCCGCCACAAGGCCACATGCAGATCCCGCAGCCTGCGGTCGTCGGCACAGGTCACCGAGACGAACATCGACGTCGCCGGGTCCAGACCCGCTGACTGCAATTGCCTGCGCCCGACCCGCTGATCGATGCGGCCGTCGATGAGCTGCGCGGTGAGCTCGGCGCCCGAGCGACGGGTGTGTTCCAGGGCCAGGTGGGTCTGGGACAGTTCCAGCGCGACGACCGTCGCCGCGTGCTGGATCAGCACGCCGTCGAGGGCCACTCCGCCTTCCCGGATGACGGCCAGCACCGCGTGTTCGTGTGTCGGTACCTCGCCGACGAGGACCTCGACGCCGCTGGGCGTCAGGATGGACCGCGCCCCTGCGGCGAGCGTGCCCTGCGATGCCGCACGCACGGTCTCCTTGACCTCATCGCCGGGGTGCGGTCCGTCGGGGTGATACGCGTCGCCGGTGACGCGGTCGCAGACGAACACCGAACACCGCAATTCCTTGGTGAGCGCGTCGGCGATGCGGGACCGCGCCACGTCGCCGGCGGTGGTGCGGCGCAGCGCATCGTAGATACGGGCCGTGCGCATGAGCCGCTGCGACTGCTCTAGCAGCGTGGCCTCGGCGATGGCCCGCGAAATCGCCACGAACGGCATGGGATAGCGGATCCACAGCACCGGCAGGCCGAGGCGTTCGCTGGCGCGGGTGAAGCGCTGGGTCAGCCGGGGGCAATACATCTCCTCGCCGATGGCCAACCCGCTGGCGCCGACCCGCTGCAACTCGTCGAGCAGATGTTCCTGCTCGGCCGCCCCCGCGGGGAACGACATGCCGTTGGTCATCAGGAGCTCCCCGGCGCTGACCCACTGCCACGGCTCGGGCAGGTCCGACGTGTGCGTCCAGGACACCTGGCGGTCCAACCCGGCCTTGCCGGAATGCAGTCGCAGCTGCAGGTGCGGCATGTCCAGCAGCTCGCGCACCGTGATGCTCACCTGCCAACCGTATCGCTGGATCGGGTCAGGGAACGGGATTGCGCACGACCGGGACGGTGGCCTTCTGCCGACGCGCCAGCGAGGTCATCGTGAAGTAGTACAGCGGCGAGACCACGACGAGGCCGACGATGAACGAGATATCAGTTCCGCCAAGGAGTTTGGCCATCGGGCCGGTGTAGGCGGTGCCGATGATCATGAACGGCAGTTGCACGGCGACACCGATCAGATAGCAGATCACCGCTGGCCAGTTGACCCGGCCGTAACGGCCACCGTCGGCCAGGAAGAAGTCCTCGACGACGTAGTCGCCGTGGCGCACCAGATAGAAGTCGACGAGATTGACCGCGGTCCATGGCACCAGCGCACCCAGCAGCAGGATCAGCAGGTTGTTGTACTTGGCGACGAAGTCGTCACCGGCCGACAGGGCGACGAACACCGCGAAGGCGCAGATGCAGGCGGCGATGATGGCGCGTTCCCGGGCCCTGGCGGTGAACTTCGGGAAGAAGGTCTGCAGGATGGTGATGGTGCACAGGGTTCCGCAGTAGAGGTTCATCGCGTTGGTCGCCGCCACGCCGACGCTGAACACCGCGACCACCAGCACACTGATGCCTGCGGTGGCCTTCGTCAGCGCGATGGCCGGATCGTCGTCGAGGGCCAGCAGACCGACTCCGGCACCGAGCAGCATCGGCAGGATCGATCCGGTGGTGGTGCCCCAGTAACTCATCCAGAAGGCCGGCTTGGCACCGGTCGCCTTGGGCAGGTACCGCGAGTAGTCCGAAACGTAAGGGGCATAGGCGATCTGCCATACCGCGGCGGCCGCGAAGGTACCGAGGAAGCCGGCTGCGGAGGCGCCCGTGCTGTGGAAGAAGTCGGCAGGCATCGGGTGGACACCGAACGCCCAGACGAAGGCCAGTACCAGCGTGATGCCCGAGGCCCAGGTCATGATCCGCGCGTAGGCGTGGATCAACGTGTAACCCCAGATCGTCGCCGCGATACTGACGCACGCCAGGATGAGGATGCCGCCCTTGACCCCGAGGAACGGCAGCACCGAGGCCAGCGACTCACCGCCGAACACCAGGATCGAGATGAAGAACCCGGTGTACATACACACCACGACGGCGACGATGAGTACCGCACCCAGCGAACCGAATTGGCCTTTGGTCTGCACCATCTGGGGCACGCCCAGGGTGGGACCCTGGGCCGAGTGCAGCGCCATGAAGATCGCGCCGAACAGGTTGCCGAGCACGATGGCCAATACCGCCGACCAGGCCGGCTGGCCGAACACCGTCGTCGCCAGCGCACCGGTGACGATGGCCAGGATCATGATGTTGGTGCCGAACCAGATGGTGAACATGTCCCGGTTGCGGCCGTGCCGCTGATCCAGCGGCACCTGCTGAATGGTGTTCTCCTCGATGGAGGAGATGGATTCCGCTGATTTAGTGCGGGTTTCACTCATGTCGAGTTCCTTTGATGGCGGTCGGGCGGATCAGCGGATGACGAAGCCGCGGTCGACGACGTGCTCGAGCATGTCGACGTAGCTGTCCATGTCGTCGCGCGCGGGGCGCGGTGCCGCGTCATAGGGCATGGCGGCTTTCACTGCGGGGCTGAGGAAGTAGGCACCCGCGGCCAGCACGGTCAGCGCCTCGAACCCTCCCGGCTGCTCCGTGGCGAGGCTGTCCAATGCGGCTTCGGGGTCCTTGTCCGCACTGGAATCCAGTGCGGCGGTGAGCGCGTCGACGAGATCGGGCCGATAGCCCAGGGCTTGGTCGAGCAGGGCGCCGGACACCTCTGCCGTGGTGGCCGACGGCATGGTGTCGCTTGCCGGGATGAGGGTTTCGGCCAGGGTGGCGAACACCTGACGCTGTTCGGGAGTGAGCATGGCGGTCCTCAGAACGGTGTGGGGATGCTGGAGCGGGTTTCGGTCAGGTGCCGCATGGACCGCAGCGCGACGGCCATGATGGTGGCGGTGGGGTTCATGCCGGTCGAGGTGACCATGGTGCTGCCGTCCACGATGAACAAGTTCGGCACGTCGTGCGTGCGGCACCATTCGTCGACCACGGAGTTGGCCGGGTCGGTCCCCATCTTGGTGGTGCCCAGCAGATGCCAGGCGCTGTGCCGAACCACCGGAATCGGGTGTATCTCAACGGCTCCGGCGGCCTCGTGGGCCTCGACGGCCCGCGCGACGTTGAAGTCCAGCATCCGCCGGCAATTCTCGCCGATCTTGTAGTGGATCTTGGCTGCGGGAATCCCGTCGGAGTCGGTGACGTCGGGATCCAGTGTCACGGTGTTGGATTCGTCGGGCAGGTCCTCGGTAGTGATGCCCCACTCGGTGTAGCGGCCGAATGTGCGTTGCAAGCGCGGATGGAAGTTCGCGCCGAAGCTGTCGCGCCAGTCGTCGCCCGGCTCCCAGAGGGTCTGCGCCAGTGGGCCACCCGTCGGCATGAGGTTCCACTTCGCGCCGCGGACGAATCCACGGTCGGTGTCGGTCTCATAGAACTGCAGGGATTGCAGCGCCTGGCCGGCCGGGCCGAGCCAGGTCTCCATGTCCTCGTCGTAAGCGCCGTAGACCGAGGCGTACGGGTGGGTCATCAGTCGCTTGCCGACCAGGCCCGAGGAGTTGGCCAGGCCGTCCGGGGCGGAGTTCAGCAGCAGTCTCGGCGTGCCGATTCCGTTGGCCGCCAACACCGTCACGCGGGCGGCCTGATGCTGCAGCGTGCCGTCGCGGTCGATGTACTCGGCGCCGGTCGCGAGCCCGCGGTCGTTGACGGTGATCCGGCTGACGCGGGCTCCGGTGACCAGTTGCACGCCGAGCTTGATCGCGTCACGCCAGTGGGTGATGTCGGTGCTGGCCTTGGCGCCGACGGGGCAGCCGGATTCGCAGGCGCCGTAGCGCATGCAGGCTTCCTGGTTCTTGTACTTGCGTGACGCGATGGCGTTGGGCGCGGGCCACCAGTGCCAGCCCAGCTTGTCCATGCCCTTGGCCGCGATCAGGCCGTATTTGCCGATCGGTAGCGGCGGCAGCGGGAAGGTGTGCGCGTCGGGGTAGGCCGGGTCGCCTTCGAGCCCGGACGCCCCGATGTGGTGGGTGACCTCGTCGTAGAACGGGCGCAGGTCCTCGTAGCCGAAAGGCCAGTCCTCGGCGACACCGTCGAGGGTCTTGACCCGGAAGTCCGACGGCATGGCGCGCACCCAGTGTCCGGAGAACATGATGGTGCTGCCGCCGACGCCGTTGAACATCAGCGGCTCGACCGGGCTCTCGGTGCTGTCGATCGGATAGTCGGCCGGGTTCTGCCGCACATTCGGGCTGGCGTTCCACTGCTTGAGCCGGGTCAGCTCCCATTCGGGCTTGCCGGCTGCGAAGTCGTCGGGCAGGTTCCAGCCGCCCTGTTCGAGACACACGACCTTGAGGCCGTGGCGGGCCAGCTCCAGGGCCGCCACTCCGCCGGACGCACCCGCGCCGATGATCAGGACATCAGGTTGCTCGTCGATTTCTCGGGTATTCACCAGTCGCACTCCAGGTCAGATGGCTGCTGTGCGAATAATGATGCGTGCGTCACACTGACGGGCGCGAGAAGTGATCCGCACAAAACGGTAAACCTGCCTTGTGCATACGCACAAAGTCTGGCAACGTCCTGCCAACTCCCCCGCCGCATCTCTCCGCCGAGCAGACACTCAGGTCCGCGACACGCCGCGTTTCGGGTACCGCAGTGACTGCTCGCCGAGAGAGTTACCGCACCACGCCGCGCATCCGTCGGGCCGCGACGGCGACCGCGAGCGTCGTCAACTGGCCGGGTTGGTCGAGGTTCACGTCGAGCAGGCGGGCAATCTGGTCCAGCCGGTAGTACAGCGACTGCCT
The DNA here is from genome assembly GCF_002157835.1 of Mycobacterium dioxanotrophicus. Taxonomy (NCBI): domain Bacteria; kingdom Bacillati; phylum Actinomycetota; class Actinomycetes; order Mycobacteriales; family Mycobacteriaceae; genus Mycobacterium; species Mycobacterium dioxanotrophicus. The sequence goes on from NZ_CP020809.1 coordinate 6,706,640, forward strand.
GCGGATGTGCAGCAGTTTGGCCGCCTCGGCCTTGGCTCCTCCGCACTCGATCAGCACTTCCAGCGTCCGCATCAGCTGGCCGCCTTTGGCCGCATCGCTGCGTTCCAGCGCGCCGATCTGGTCGTCGACGAACGCGCGCAAGGCATCGACGTCACCGTGGCCGGCCAGCAGTCGTTCCAGCGCCAGCGTCCGCACCCCGAGCGCTGGACCCGCCACCCCGAGATCCTGTCCGAGCCGCAGGGTCTCCCGCGCCTCGGTCATCGCCCGGGGCAACGTGTCGATGTCGTCAACCATGCGACTCACGGTGATGCACAACCGGTTTCGCGACAACCGCAGCGCCCGCGCCGCAGCCTGCACCGCGGTGGCGACGTCGGTGCGCGGCTCGGCGGCCGACACCGCCAGCACGCCGCACAACAGACCGTCGACCAGTCCGAAGATGCCGTGGCCCACGTGATGCATCAGGGTGTCGGCGACCATCGCGACGGAGTCGACGCGCTGCGGGTCGACGGCCACACACGCGTAGCGCTGCCCCGACGTCGCGATACCCGCTGCCCGGAGCCGGGTTTCGAACGCGCCATGATCGCCTGCCTGATTGGCCACCAGTTGATCGAGCACCAACTGTTGCGCCCGCAGGGTGCCCGCGATTCCGGTCTGTTCCCGCATCAGACACAGACCAAGCACGGTCGGCGCCCGCTCCAGCACTGCGGCGCATAGCAATTCGGGCACACCCGACGGGTCCACCGACAGCCGACCCCAGGCCGTACCGTCGACCATGACGGGCACCTCCGCGCGCGTCGCATCGTTTCCCTCGACGGCACCGGCGGTCACCATCACCCGACCCGCGTAATCACTGAGCCGCGCCGACGTCCCGAGCATCGCCGCGACCTGATCGATCAGTTCGTGCAGGGTCGCGCCGCGGGCCAACGCTTCGGACAAGGCCCGCGACGTCTCGTCGGCATAGCGCAACCGCGACACCGACCGGTCGATGAGCTCACTGTTGACCGCCTCGGCGACCTCGGTGAACCGCAACGTCGGAGCCAACTCGACCACCAGGAACCCGAGCGGCTGCGCTTCGTCGACCATTTCCGGCGGCACCTGCGCGAACGTCCGGCCGACCTCGAAGAACAATCCGGCCACTCCCCGCTCGGCCAGCCGCCGGATGTACAGCCTGCGGCCTCCCTCGTCGACACCGACGAGGCCGACACCGTTGGTCAGCAGCACCTCGTCACCTCGCAGCAGATCCGCGATGTCGTACAGATCGGTGGAGTGCACCCACCGCACGGTGTGGTCGAGGTGGTCCCGGCCGCTGAGCACGGCCGGGTTGGCCGACCGCAGCGACGGGTGGGCAAGCACGTCACCGACGGTCAAGGTCATACGACAGTATGACCTACGTGCATCGTTGAATGTATGACGTTTCGTCCGTTGTCGCCGACGGACCAGCAGGGCATTCTGGTCCACACAACAGCGAGGAGCATCCATGACCACACTCGTCACCGGCGGCCGCGGCTTCGTCGGTCGTCACCTGGTGGACCAACTGCTTGCCGAAGGCGAGCGCGTCATCATGTACAACCGCGACTACTCCGTCGACCCTCGCGACGGAGTGGTCGCGGTCCTCGGCGAACTGTTCGACATCCCCCGCCTGACCGACACGCTGACCACCTATGGCGTCGACCGCATCATCCACACGGCCGGGCAGAGCCATCCGGCCCTCTCGATCGAACTGCCGGTCACCACGTTCGCCGCCAATGCCGATGGCACGCTTGCGGTTTACGAGGCCGCCCGCATGACTGGCGTGCGCCGCATCGTGTTCTTCTCGTCGGAATGCGCGCTCGGCAACATCACCGAGCCGGGGCCCGTCATCGAGGACGTCAAACCGGCCCCGACCACCGTCTACGGCGTCACGAAGGTGGCGGGCGAATTGCTTGGCAGCGCGTACAACTCGCTCTACAGCATGGAGATCGTGTCACTGCGGATCACCGAGGTGTACGGCCCCGGGCTGTGGATGCCCAGCCTGCTCGGCGACATGATCCGGGCCGGCCTGCGTGGTGAGCCCTTCACCCTGGAATCCGGCGGTGACCACGGGTTCCAGTTCGTCTACGTCGACGATGTCGCGACCGCCGCCCGGCTCGCCTCCACCACCGAAAACCTCACCCAGCAGACGTATTTCGTGTCAGGCGGCGACCGGATGACCGTGTTCGAGACCGCCGAGCTGCTCGCAAAACTGTTGCCGGAAGCCAAGTTCGACATCGGCCCCGGCTACCTGCCCGACTGGGACCGGCAGGTCCAATTCGACCTGAGCCGCTCCGAACGCGACCTCGGCTATGTGCCGCAGTGGGCGCTGGAGAAGGGTCTGGAGAAGCAGATCGAGTGGATCCGGGCTACCGAGAACCTCTGAAGGGATTGCAGCACATGGGTGAGATGACGAACCGTACGGCGCTGGTCACCGGGGCCTCCTCCGGGATCGGGCTGGCCACCGCCGCGACGCTGGCCCGCGAAGGCGCCGACGTGGCCGTGCTGGCCCGGCCCGAGGACGACCTGTCCGAGGCCGTACAGCTGGTGAGCGCGCACGGCCGGCGCGCCCTGCCGGTCAGCGTCGACGTCCGGGACTCCGCGGCGGTGCGGGCGGCGTTCGAGCGAGCCGAAGCAGAGCTCGGCCCCATCGACGCGGTGCTCAACAATGCCGGAATCTCCCGCGTCGCACCGCTGGTCGACACGACCGACAAGGACTTCGACGATCTGGTGTCGATCAACCTGGCCGGATCGTTCTACGTGCTGCGCGAGGCGGCCCGCGTCATGCAGTCCCGCCGGCGCGGCTCGATCGTCAACACCGGCTCCGAGCTCGCTCTCATGGGTCAGCCGGGCTTCGTCGCCTACACCGCGACCAAAGGCGCCATCGTCGCGATGACCCGCAGTGCCGCAGCCGAATTGGTGACCTGGGGCATCCGGGTCAACTCGGTGTGTCCAGGCACCACCCGCACCCCGCTGCTCATGGTCGAATTCGAGGACAGCGCCGATCCGGAGGCCGAGATCGCCGAGATCTCGGCCAGCGTCGCCGCCGGACGGTTCGGCGAGCCGCAGGAGATCGCCGAGGCCGTGGTGTTCCTGCTGTCCGACCGAGCCAGCTACGCGGTGGGCACGCATCTCGTGGTCGACGGTGGCCGGTCGACCTGCATACCGGCCGGCAACATCGGCGTCTCCCAGAACTACTGAGCCACAAGGAGTTACGACATGACTGAACAGAAGCCGCGTCTCTACCGGGAGATGACCTGGCCGGAGATCGCCGAGGCGGCGCGCGCCGACATCCCGGTCGCCATCCCGATCGGCTCGACCGAGCAGCACGGCCACCACCTGCCCGTCTGCACCGACTGGCTGATCCCCGAGAAACTGTTGGAGGAAGCCAGCCGCCGCACCGACCTGGTCGTCGGGCAGTTCGTCCCGTTCGGCTACCGCAGCAGGCCGGGAAGCGGCGGCGGACAACATATTCCGGGCACTCTGTCACTGCGGGCCACCACTTACATCGCCCTGCTCGAGGACATCCTCAGCGAGCTCAAGCGGGCCGGGTTCCGCAACATCGTGCTGTACAACTGGCACTACGAGAACAGCGGATTCATCTACGAGCCCGCGTTCCTGATCTCCGAGAAGCATCCCGATCTGAAGATCCTCGTGATGGAGGACGCCAACCCCGACTTCACGCCGGATCGCCAGCAAGCCATCTGGCCCGACGGCTTCCCCGGCCTGGCGCTCGAGCATGCCGCGGTGATCGAAACCTCGCTGCTGCTGCATCATGCGCCCCATCTGGTGCGCGCCGAGCACATCAAGGCCGACGCTCCAGAGCGGGTGGTCAACCACGATGTGCTGCCGATCGACACCCGCATGTCCACGACCACCGGCACGCTCTCTTCTCCCGAGGCCGCCAGCGCCGAGAAGGGCAAGATGCTCACCGAGTGGATGGTCGACCGCCTCGTCGCCATCCTCGACGAGGAGTTCGGCGACCGCCGACTGACCGTCTGACACCCGACCGACGCACCGGCGAGACCACTCGGGGGTAGTTTGCCGCCGGCCAGACCGAGAGCTGCCCCGGCGTCGACTTCTCAACAGTGTGCGGAATGCCGATCACCAACGTCTGCAATTCGTTCGGACATGTTCGAACAGCCGACGCCAGCAGACAGATTGCCGGATGATGGTTCGCGTTCGTGATTGCTGGACGAGCCAGCAGATCCGGCACGTGACAGGGGGTCATGATGGTGTATCCGACGACATCCGGTGGCAACGTCCTGATTGAGGGTCAGCACTGGCGCGGCAAGCTGCAACGTCCGCAAGGCGGAGACCTAGCAATCCATCTCGACAAGGGATTGCTGTTCGACGGCCGAGCCAGGGGCCTCGCCCAGTTGGTGACGGCCGGCACGGGAAGCGATCCACTCATCGTCGACGGGCGGGCCGCGGCGGGACGACTCGAGTGTCAGCTGCTCGACCCGGCGGCAAGCCGCGACCCGCTGCAGTTGACGGGCATGTTTGCTGGTGACGAGTTGACCGGCACCCTCACCGGTCCGGACCAGGAAACGCACGACCTGGTCTTGCACAAGTACCAGCCGGATCAACCGCCCGCACCGGGCAAACCGCCCGGGCCGGCCGCCAATCAGGCAATTGTCAGCTACGAGGTGGAGACCAACATCGGCGACTTCGAGTTCGTCAACTGGTCATTCGCGGTCGTGGTGCCACTCGGGACGTGGAAAGGCCGCACGCTCTGGGGCAATTCCAGCGGGAACGTGACGATAATCATCGATCCGTGCGCCCCGATCCAAGAGTCCGAGAAGTGGCACGTGAACTTCGATCTCTCCACCTGGTGGGGCGCGCCGGTCGCCCACTTCTACACGCTTCGCGGCGAGATATCGGTGCCCGACAAATGGGTCACGTTGCTCCCGGGAAGCTGCGCCTGGCCGGACGATCGCTGGGTCGACGTCCAGGGCAGGATGAAGTTCCATCGGGATTACCGGTAGTCGAAGCCGGAATCCCTCTGCACCGCGAGCGTGCGTGGAATGCTGCCCCGGCACGGAGTGTCGGGCAGCAGACACGCACGCTCGCGGGGCTCGGTGAGGGGGTGCCCGGCCGCGCTACCCGTGGAGGTGAAGCGGCGCACCGGATACGGCCATCAGCGCCTCACCCAAGGCCTCGTTCTGGGTCGGGTGGGCATGGACGAACCGGGCCGCCTCGGCGGCCTTCACGCCGAGGTTGTAGAGCAGCTGCGCCTCGCCGATGAGCTCGGAGACCCCGGCGCCGACCATGTGTACACCCACCACTGCCCCGGCCGGGTCGACCACGAGCTTGACCGCGCCGGAGGCCTTGAGGATCTGGCTGCGCCCGTTGCCCGCCAGGTCGTAGGTGACGGTTTCCACGCCATCGCCGTACTGCTCACGCGCCGCTTCCTCGGTGAGCCCGACCGACGCGATCTCGGGATGGCAATAGGTGACCCGAGGAATGCCCGCATCGGCGACCAACTCGGCCTCGCGGCCCGCGATCCGCTCAGCGACGAAGATGCCATGCTGAAATGCCCGGTGCGCCAACTGGAGTCCGCCGACGATGTCGCCGATGGCGTAGACGCTTGGCACGCTGGTGCGCAACGAGTCGTCGGTCACCACGAACCCGCCCTCGACCGTCACGCCGTTCTCGGCCAGTCCGAGGTCCGCGGTACGCGGGGCGCGGCCGACCGCGACCAGCAGCACGTCGGCGGTGAGCACATCACCGGATTCCAGGGTCACCTGCACGGCATCGTCATCGGAGGTGACGCCGGTGACCCGTGCGCCGGTCTTGGCGGTGATGCGGCGACGGCGGAACAACCGCTCCAGGTAGGTGGAGATGGCGGTGTCCTCGTTGGGCACCAACCGGGGCAGTGCTTCGACGATGGTCACCTTGGTGCCGAACGAGGCCCAGAGACTGGCGAATTCGACACCGATCACGCCGCCGCCGAGAATGATCGCCGTTTCGGGGATGGTCGTGAGCTCCAGTGCTTGATCGCTGGTGAGCACGCGGTCTGACGTCGCGATCACACCGGGCACCTTCGGGGCGGATCCGGTGGCCAGCACGATCGTGCGGCCGGTGATGGTGGTGCCGTCGACGTCGACAGTGGTGGGTCCGCTGAGCTTGCCCCGGCCGTTGACGACGGTGATCCCGAGGCCCTCGATCAAACCCGAGAGGCCCTTGTGCAAGCGCGAGACCACGGTGTTCTTGAACCCGTGCAGCTTCTCGGGGTCGACGCCTTCGAATGTGGCGTTGATGCCGAACTGGGCTGCGGTGCGGGCCTTGTCGGCGACCTCGGCGGCGTGCAGCAGCGCCTTGGTCGGGATGCAGCCGCGGTGCAGGCAGGTGCCGCCCACCTGAGCTTCGTCGATCAGGATGACCGATTGCCCGAGCTGCGCCGAGCGGATCGCAGCGGCATAACCGCCAGGGCCGCCGCCGAGGATGACGACGTCAGCTGTATTCATGTAAGGCTCCTTTGACTTGCCATGGCGGCGCGCGCCTCGTTGTAGAGCGTTCCGGCCCGATAGGACGAGCGCACCAACGGTCCGGACATCACCCCGAGGAAGCCGACCTCACGGGCGATGCCGCCGAGATCGTCGAATTCGTCTGGCGTGACCCAGCGTTCGATGGGGTGATGCCGCGGCGTGGGCCGCAGGTATTGGGTGATGGTGATCAATTGGCATCCGGCGGCGTGCAGATCCCGCAGGGCCTGCACGATCTCATCGGTGGTCTCCCCCATGCCGAGGATCAGGTTCGACTTGGTGATGAGGCCCTGGCCGCGGGCCCGTGACAGCACGGCGAGCGAGCGGTCATAGTCGAAACCCGGCCTGATCCGGCGGCAGATGCGCGGCACGGTTTCCAGGTTGTGCGCCAACACTTCCGGGGCGGCGTCGAAGACCTCATCGAGCTGCTCGGGTGTCCCGGTGAAATCGGGAATCAGCAGTTCCACACCGGTGCCGGGGCAGACCGCATGGATCTGCCGGACGGTCTCGGCGTACAGCCAGGCTCCGCCGTCGGGCAGATCGTCCCGCGCCACCCCGGTGACGGTCGCGTAGCGCAACTGCATCTGCGCCACCGATTCGGCCACGCGCCGCGGCTCGTCGCGGTCCAGTGGTTCCGGTCGGCCGGTCGCGATCTGACAGAAATCGCACCGCCGGGTGCACTGATCGCCGCCGATCAGGAATGTCGCCTCCCGGGCTTCCCAGCATTCGAAGATGTTGGGGCAGCCCGCTTCCTGACACACGGTGTGCAGATCGTTGCGCCGCACGAGCGCACTCAGCTCACGGTATTCGGGGCCGGTCTTGAACGTGGTCTTCATCCACGACGGCTTGCGTTCCACCGGAGTCTGCGCATTGCGGACCTCGAGGCGCAGCAGGCGGCGCCCTTCTGGGGTGACGGTCATGGCATCAGCATTCGACGACATTCACCGCGACAGCGAGCCCACCGGTGGAGGTCTCTTTGTACTTGGCACTCATGTCCATCCCGGTGGCCCACATGGTGTCGATGACCTCGTCGAGGCTGACCCGGTGGGTGCCGTCACCACGCAGCGCCATGCGAGCGGCGTTGATGGCCTTGCCTGCCGAGATGGCATTGCGTTCGATGCACGGGATCTGCACGAGCCCACCGATCGGATCGCACGTGAGGCCAAGGCTGTGCTCCATCGCGATCTCTGCGGCGTTCTCGACCTGCTGCGGTGTGCCACCGAGGATTTCGGCGAGCGCACCGGCAGCCATCGACGCCGCGGAGCCGACCTCACCCTGGCAGCCGACCTCGGCGCCCGAGATAGAGGCCCGCTCCTTGTACAGCGAGCCGATCGCGCCGGCCGTGAGCAGGAAGCGGACGGTCGCGTCGTCGGGGTCGGCACGCCCTGCGCGCGTGTAGTGCAACGCGTAGTACAGGACCGCCGGGATGATGCCTGCCGCACCGTTGGTCGGCGCGGTCACGATGCGTCCGCCGGAGGCGTTCTCCTCGTTGACCGCCAGTGCCACCAGGTTCACCCAGTCCTCGGCGAAAGCCGGGTCACGGTCCGGGTCTTCAGCGGCGAGTCGGGCGAACCAGTCGTGCGCACGCCGCCGCACCCGCAGGTTGCCGGGCAGGTAGCCGTCGCGGGACATGCCCTTGGTCTGGCAGGCGACCATCACATCGCGGATGTGCAGCAGTCGCTCCCGCACCTCGGTCTCGGTGCGGGTCGCGCATTCCAGCCGCATCATCGCCTGGCTCACTGAACTCCGATCGCGTTCAGTGAGAGCCAAAAGATCTGCGGCGGAACGGAACCCATTGTCGTCGGCCGGTTCGCCGTCGCCCTGCGCGCCCGATTCCCCTTCGGTGACGACGAATCCGCCGCCGATGGAGAAGTACGTCTCGCGGTATACCTCGTGACCTTGCGCCCCCACAGCGGTGATCGTCATCGCGTTGGGATGCCCGAGCTGAGTCAACGGGTGCAGCACCATGTCGGCTTCGGTGAGCGCCAACAGAATCCGGCCGGCGAGCTGGATCTTTCCCTCGACCCGGACGGCCGCGAGCCGTCGTTCCATGTCGTCGGTCTCGATGGTCTCGGGCCGGTAGCCTTCCAGCCCCAGCAGGATCGCCGGCATGGTGCCATGCCCGGCGCCGGTCGCGGCCAGCGAGCCGAACAGGTCGACGCGGACGTCGGCGACCTCGTCGAGTACGTCGCGGGCGACGAGTTCGTCGACGAATCTGCCTGCGGCCCGCATCGGGCCGACAGTGTGCGAACTCGACGGCCCGATGCCGACCGAGAACAGATCGAACACGCTGATGGCCATTACAGCTCCGGATACAGCGGGAATTGCTCGGCCAGGGAACGCACCTGCGCGGCAAGATCATCGGTGTTCGCGCCCGGCGCGGCGATGAGAGCACCGACGATGATGTCGGCGACCTTCGCGAATTCTTCGTCGCCGAATCCACGGGCGGCCAGCGCCGGGGTGCCGATGCGCAGCCCCGACGTCACCATCGGCGGGCGGGGGTCGAACGGCACCGCGTTGCGGTTGACGGTGATGCCGACGGCGTCGAGCCGGTCCTCGGCCTGCTGCCCGTCGATGGCGGCGTTGCGCAGATCCACCAGCACCAGGTGCACATCGGTTCCGCCGGTGAGCACCGTGATCCCGGCGGCATGGGCGTCGGGCTGGTTCAGCCGCTCGGCCAGAATCTGCGCACCGCGCAGCACCCGCCGCTGACGCTCGGCGAACTCCGGCTGGGCCGCCATCTTGAATCCGACGGCCTTGGCAGCGATGACGTGCTCCAGCGGCCCGCCCTGCTGGCCGGGGAACACCGCAGAGTTGATCTTCTTGGCGATGTCGGCCTCGTTGGTGAGGATGACACCGCCGCGGGGACCACCGAGGGTCTTGTGCGTCGTGGAGGTGACGACGTGGGCGTGCGGGACCGGCGACGGATGCAGACCGGCGGCGACCAGGCCCGCGAAGTGGGCCATGTCGACCATCAGGTAAGCACCCACCTCGTCGGCGATCTCGCGGAACCGCGCGAAATCGAGTTGCCGCGGGTACGCCGACCACCCGGCAATGATCAACTGCGGCTTGTGCTCTCGGGCCGCGTCGGCAACGGCGTCCATGTCGATGAGGTAGTCCTCCTTGGACACCCCGTACGCGGCGACGTTGTAGAGCTTGCCGGAGAAGTTCAGCCGCATGCCGTGGGTCAGGTGACCACCGCAGTCCAGCGACAGACCGAGAATGGTGTCACCCGGTTTGATCAGCGCATGCATCACGGCGGCATTGGCCTGAGCACCCGAATGTGGCTGCACATTGGCGAATTCCGCGCCGAAGAGCGCCTTCACCCGGTCGATGGCGAGGCGTTCGATGACGTCGATGTGTTCGCAGCCGCCGTAGTAGCGGCGGCCCGGGTAGCCTTCGGCGTACTTGTTGGTCAGCACCGAGCCCTGGGCCTGCATGACCGCGAGCGGCGCGTGGTTCTCCGAGGCGATCATCTCCAGGCCGAGCCGCTGCCGGTGAAGTTCATCGCCGATGGCCGAGGCGATCTCGGGATCGAACTCGGTGAGATCCTGATCGAGCACAGTCATGTCTAGGCCTCGCTCTTCGCGGCGTATTCGGCAGCGGTCAGCAGTGTTCCCGCTGCGGTCGCCTGCACCTCGAAAAGCCAGCCCTCGCCGTAGGGGTCGGACGTCACGAGGGCGGGATCGTCGACAGCGGCCGTGTTGACGGCGGTGACGGTGCCACTGACCGGTGGGTACAGCTCGGACACGGTCTTGGTGGATTCCACCTCGCCGCAGGTCTCGCCCGCGGTGATGGTGGCTCCGACCTCAGGCAGGTCGAGGAACACCAGATCACCCAGCGCCGCCGCGGCGACGGAGGTGATCCCGACCCGCACCGGAACGTCAGGCAATGCGGCACCGGGCACGATCAGCACCCATTCGTGTTCCTCGGTGTAGCTGCGATCGTCCAGGACTGTATGAGAATTGGCGATGTCTGCCATAGTGCTTCCTTTTCAGTTGCGGCGGTAGAACGGCGCCGGGGTGACTTCGAACTGCTCTTTGTTGCCGCGGATGTCGACCTGCAGAACCGTTCCCGGTTCGGCGAGCGACGTGTCCAGGTAGGCCAGAGCGATCGGGTATCCGAGGGTGGGCGACAGCGCGCCGGAGGTGACGGTGCCGACCGCGGCCCCTTCGGGACCGTGATGGACGGTGTAGCCGGCCCGGGCCGCGCGCCGGGTCGAGCCCTTCAGCCCCACCAGCACCCGCTGCACGGTCTGCCCGGAAAGCTGCTGCAGTGCATCGCGTCCCACAAATTCCTTGCCCAGGCGAACGACCTTGCCGAGCCCCGCCTCGTAGGGGTTGGTGGCCTTGTCGAGTTCGTGCCCGTAGAGCGCCATTCCGGCTTCCAGCCGCAGCGTGTCGCGGCACGCGAGACCTGCGGGTGACCCGCCGGCGGCAGTGGTGACCGCCAGCAGGGACCGCCACAGGGCAACGGCATGCGCGTTGGGCACGTAGAGTTCGAAGCCGTCCTCCCCCGTGTAACCCGTGCGGGCCAGCAGCACATCGATGTCGCCCACGGTGGCCTCGGTAACCGCGTAGTACTTGAGATCTCGCACCGTCTCGCGCTGATTCTCAGGCACCAGCGAACTCACGATGGCTTCGGACGCGGGGCCCTGCACGGCGATCAGTGCGGTATCGGTGGATTGGTCGTCCACCTGGGCGTCGAATTCGGCTGCCCGGCTGCGCAGTTCGCCCGCCACCGTGGGGGCGTTCGCGGCGTTGGCGACGACCAGGAAGTGCTCGTCGGCGAGCCGGTACACCACCAGATCGTCGATGACGCCGCCGTCGGCGTCGCACATCAGCGAGTACTTGGCGCGTCCGACGGCGATCTTGGAGGCCTCGCCGACCAGCGCGAAATCGAGCGTCGCGGCGGATTGTGGTCCGGTGATCGAGATTTCACCCATGTGGGAGAGGTCGAACAGGCCTGCGGTCTCCCGCACCGCGCGGTGCTCGGCCAGTTCGCTGCCGTACTTCAGTGGCATCGCCCATCCCGCGAAGTCGGTGAAACTGGCGCCCAGTTCCCGGTGTTCGTCGATCAGCGGCGAAGCCGGGGTGTGGTCGTCGGTCATACGAGAGCCTCCTGCAGGTTCGGTTCGGTCTGGAACGCCTCGGGTGCTGGGCACGAGCAGGCGAGGTTGCGGTCACCGTGCACGCCGTCGATGCGGCGGACCGGCGGCCAGTATTTGTTGAGTCGCAGGGAGGCAACGGGATACGCCGCGTACTGCCTGCTGTAGGGCAACGTCCATTCGGCGTCGGTGACCTGTTCAGCGGTGTGGGGTGCTTGCCGCAGTGGGCTCTGTTCCAGCGCCCACTCTCCTGAGTCGACCCGGCTGATCTCGTCGTGGATGCCGATCATGGCCGCGATGAACCGGTCCAGCTCGGCCAGATCCTCCGATTCTGTGGGTTCCACCATCAGGGTGCCGTTGACCGGGAACGACAGGGTCGGCGCGTGGAAACCGTAGTCGATCAACCGTTTTGCGACGTCCTCGGCCGTCACCCCGGTGCGTTTGGTGATCTCGCGCAGGTCCAGGATGCACTCGTGCGCGACCAAACCGGACTCCCCGGTGTAGAGGACCGGGTACCGGTCGGCCAGCGACGCAGCCAGATAGTTGGCGGCCAGCACCGCGGTCTTGGTCGCGGCCGTCAGCCCGTCGGGCCCCATCAGCGCCAGGTAAGCCCAGGTGATCGGAAGGATGCCCGCAGACCCGTAATTCGCGGCCGACACCGGGGCCGGACCGTCGACGGACAGCGGATCGCCCGGCAGGAACGGCGCCAGGTGTGCCCGCACCGCGACCGGTCCGACGCCCGGGCCCCCACCCCCGTGCGGGATGCAGAACGTCTTGTGCAGGTTCAGGTGTGACACGTCGCCGCCGAACTCACCCGGTTTGGCCAGGCCGACAAGGGCATTCAGGTTGGCTCCGTCGACGTACACCTGGCCGCCCGCGCTGTGCACGAGATCGCACACCGTGCGCACCTCGGTCTCGTACACGCCGTGGGTCGACGGGTAGGTCAGCATGATGGCCGCGACGCGCCCGCCGTGGTCGGACAGCTTCGCCTGCAGGTCCTCCACATCGATGTTGCCGTTGGGTGCGGTCTTGACCACCACCACGCGCATGCCGGCCAGAACCGCTGACGCGGCGTTGGTGCCGTGCGCGGATTGCGGGATGAGGCAGACGTCGCGCTCGACGTCTCCGCGGGACCGGTGGTAGGCGTTGATGGCCAGCAGGCCCGCGAGCTCGCCCTGCGATCCGGCGTTGGGCTGCAATGAAACCCGGTCATAGCCGGTGATCTCGGCCAGCCAGTCCTCAAGGTTGCCGATCAACTCCCGATAGCCGCTGGTCTGCGCGGCCGGGGCGTACGGATGGATACCAGCGAACCCGGGCCAGCTGATGGGTTCCATCTCGGCGGCGGCGTTGAGCTTCATGGTGCACGAACCCAGCGGGATCATCGTGCGGTCCAGCGCGAGGTCCTTGTCCGAGAGTTCCCGCAGGAAGCGCAACATGGCGGTCTCGGAACGGTGCCGGTGAAACACCGGATGGGTCAGGTAATCCGACGTGCGGAGCAGGTCTGCGGGCAACGCGACGCCGCCGCCCACCGCGACAGGGACGGCACCGAACACGTCGAGCACGCGCCGCACGATGTCGTCGGTGGTGCGCTCGTCGCAGGAGATGCCGACGTGGTCGGCATCGACCAGACGCAGGTTGATTCCGGCGCGGTCGGCGGCGTCGACGATGTCGTGGGCACCGCCGGGGACCCGCACCATCACGGTGTCGAAGAACCGGTCGTGGACCATCTCGCGGCCCGCGAACCGCAGCCCCTCGGCCAGCGCGGCGGCATGACCGTGCACGCGGGTTGCGATGGCGCGCAACCCTTCCGGACCGTGGTAGGCGGCGTACATGGCGGCGACGTTGGCCAGCAGCGCCTGCGCGGTGCAGATGTTGCTGGTCGCCTTGTCCCGGCGGATGTGCTGTTCGCGGGTTTGCAGTGCGAGGCGGTAGGCGGGCTTGCCGTCCACGTCGACGGAGACGCCGACCAACCGCCCCGGCAGCATGCGCTCCAGTCCCGAGCGCACCGACATGTACCCGGCGTGCGGGCCACCGAAGAACAGCGGCACACCGAACCGCTGCGCCGAGCCGACGGCGATGTCGGCACCTTGCTCGCCGGGTGCCGTGATGAGTGTCAGCGACAGCAGATCGGCAGCGACCGTGGTGAGCATGCCGCGGTCGGCGGCCGCAGCGATCAGCGGGGCGTGGTTGCGTACGACGCCGCTGGCGCCGGGCGATTGGAAGACGACGCCGAACGCGTCAGCGTCGGGCAATGCCCGCGTCAGGTCGGCGACCTCCACCTCGATGCCCACCGACTCGGCCCGCCCGCGCACCACCGCGAGCGTCTGGGGCAGGCAATCTGCGTCGAGCACAACACGATTGGACTTCGAGGTCTTGTTGGCCCGGCGCATCAGCAGCACGGCCTCCATGACCGCGGTGGCCTCGTCGAGCAGTGATGCACCGGCCACCGGCAGTGCCGTGAGGTCCTCGATGACCGTCTGGAAGGTCAGCAGCGCTTCGAGCCTGCCCTGGGAGATCTCCGGTTGGTACGGCGTGTACGCGGTGTACCAGGCAGGCGATTCCAGCATGTTGCGGCGCAGGACGGCGGGGGTGATGGTGTCGTGGTAGCCGAGACCGATCATCTGCACCCGCGTCTGGTTGCGGTCCGCCAGCGCCCGCAGCGCATCGAGCACCTGCTCCTCGGACCGCGCCGCGGGCAGCCGCAACCCGTCGATACTGCGGATCTGGGAGGGTACGGCCGCGTCGATCAATGCATCGACGGACGGATAGCCGAGCACGTCGAGCATGCGGGCTTGGCCGGTGCGGTCGGGGCCGATGTGGCGATCGCGAAAAACACTGTCGCCGTTGACAAATTCAGAAAGCTCAGGCACGAGGTGACTCCGGTTTCGGGGCGCCGCGATGACGCGACGTATCGGGTGGTGACACCTCCCCGCTCTGTCCTGAAACCTGAGAGTTTTAGCGCTGCCGCGCTGTTCCCCTTCGGTAAGCGAGATCCAGGGATCGCGCTGTTCTCCAGAGTTGCCTCGACACTGCGGTATTGGGCCTGAGAGATTCCCGGGGAGGAGTTGCTCCTACGGCGCCTCCGAACAACGGAGGTTCTCCCACAGTGCGTCAACGACGTTTTCAGTTGTGTGATGCATGCTACGTCATGGACGGGCGGTTGTCGCAACCTCTCCGTTGACGGGCAGGTTGGTGCGGGCTCCGGCGACCATCAGCGACACGATGTCGAAGACCAGCGTCGCCGCCGCGACGCAGGTGATCTCGGCGTGATCGTAGGCCGGAGCCACCTCGACGACGTCGGCGCCGACGATGTTGAGGCCGGTCATCTTTCGCAGCATCTTGAGCAGCTCCCGCGAGGTCAGGCCACCCATTTCAGGGGTGCCGGTGCCCGGGGCGAAGGCTGGGTCCAACACGTCGATGTCGATGGACAGATACACCGGGACGTCGGCGACCCGCCGGCGCACCACGTCCACGGCCGCGTCGACGCCGATCACGTCGAGGTCGCCGGCCCGGATGATCTTGAAACCCATCCTGGCGTCGTCGTCGAGGTCCATCTGGTCGTAGATCGGCCCGCGGATGCCGACGTGGATGGAGTGGTCCTCGATGAGCAACCCTTCCTCGAACGCGCGCCGAAAGATGGTGCCGTGGGTGACCGGGGCGTTGAAATAGGTGTCCCAGGTGTCCAGGTGTGCGTCGAAGTGAACCAGCGCGACGGGCCCGTGTTTGGCATGCAGCGCACGAAGATTGGGCAGCGCGATGGTGTGGTCACCACCGATCGACACGATGCGGCGGTCGCCGCCGGCGAGGATGTCGGAGGCGTGGTCCTGGATCTGGCGGCACGCCTCGTCGATGTTGTACGGCGTGACCGCGACGTCACCGGCATCAACCACCTGGACGTGTTCGAGGGGAGCGACACCGAGTTCGACGTGGTAGCCGGGGCGAAGCGCGCGGGCCGCGGTGCGCACCGCGAGCGGGCCGAACCGTGCTCCCGGGCGGTAGGAGGTTCCGCCGTCGAACGGCACGCCGAGGATCGCGATGTCGTAATCGGACACCTCGTGGATGTCGGCGATCCGGGCGAAGGTGCCCTTGCCCGCATACCGCGGAACCTGCGTGGCGGGCACAGCGCCGATGATGCCGTTTCGCGTGGTCATCTGTGGTTTCCAGCCTTTCGAATCGCCGGGTGTTCGACTGCCAGCATCGACCCCGACGACCATCGATGGCGAGCAGATAATGCCCAAACCCCCGCCGGCGTCTTTGAGCGATCGCACAATCGCCCTGTCGTTCTGTGCCGGCGGTTTTCGTGGTTGGCTGGGTGTCGTGACCGACAGCACGACGTGCGCCATCGTGGGTGGCGGCCCGGCCGGCATGATGCTCGGCCTGATCCTGGCCCGATGCGGGGTCGATGTGACGGTGCTGGAGAAGCACGCCGACTTCCTGCGGGATTTCCGCGGCGACACCGTCCACCCCAGCACCATGCGCCTGCTGGACGAACTGGGCCTGCTGCAGAAGTTCGACCAAATCCCTTACAGCAAGGTCGAAAAGGGCGACTTCACCGTCGACGGACAAGCCATCACCATGGTCGACTTCCGGCGGCTGCGGCAACCGCATCCTTATGTCGCGATGGTGCCGCAGTGGGATTTTCTCGACCTGCTCGCCGACGCCGGCAAATCCGAACCGCATTTCACACTGCGGATGCAAACGGAGGTCACCGGACTGCTGCGCGACGGGGACCGGATCACCGGCGTCCGTTACGAGAGCCCGGACGGTCCCGGCGAGTTACGTGCCGACCTCACCGTCGGTTGCGACGGACGCTGGTCGGTCACCCGCCGGGAATCCGGCCTGTCGGTCCGCGAGTACCCGGTGCCGTTCGACGTCTGGTGGCTGCGGGTGCCGCGCACCAACGACGGTGACTATTCACTCATCCCGCGCACCGCACCCGGCAAGGCGCTGATCATGATCCCGCGCCGGGGGTACTTCCAGATCGCCTACCTGATCCCGAAAGGCAGTGACACCGGCCTGCGGTCCCGCGGCCTGGACCGCTTCAAAAGTGAGCTCGCCGAGCTGATCCCCGAGTCCGACGTGGATTCGCTCAATTCGTGGGACGACGTCAAATTTCTCGATGTCCGGCTCAACCGCCTGCACACCTGGCATCGCGACGGACTGCTGTGCATCGGCGACGCCGCACACGCCATGTCTCCGGCAGGCGGCGTCGGCGTCAATGTCGCGATCCAGGATGCGGTTGCGGCGTCCCGGTTGCTGCACGCACCCCTGCGCGAGCACCGCCTCACCGAAACCAATCTGGCCGCGGTGCAGCGCCAACGCACCGTGCCCACCGTCGTCACCCAGGGTTTTCAGCGGATCGTGCACCGGCAGGTGCTGGCGCCTGCCATGGCGGGCAAGGAGATCATCCCGCCGCCGGCACTGCGGAACCTGCTGCACCGGCTACCCCGGTTGGCTACCGTGCCGGGCTACATCATCGGCACCGGAGTGCGCCCCGAACACGTCCCGACCATCGCCCGCCGCCGCTGAAGGTCGCCGAACGAGTGTGAGTTTGCGCCCACTGGCGCACCGCGGTCCCCCGACCAGGTACCGTGCGCACATCTCGATGCCGTAGATCTAAGGTCGATCGGTACTGAACTGCGGACACATCTGGTACCGGGGAGGCGGTCGATCAGCGATGTCACAGGAATTGTCGAAGGCGGATTCCAGCACGCCAGTCACCTCCGACTCGCCGAAGAAACGGCGGGCCCTTCAGCGCCGCGGATTCAAGCTGTCCACGCCGGTGGGTGAGATCGCGTTTGCCATCCGCACGCCGAAGTACCAGGCGCCTGTGCCCAAGTGGTTCGACCCATTCGGCATCGCCGGCCGGGCGACCGACGCCGCCAAGGTCGGTATGCAACTCGCCAGCTGGGGCGAAGAGCAGCTGATGACCCTGCTGCGGGACCGGCTCGACGCGGTCGAGACGACGCCCAAGACACCGCAGTCGGCGGTGCCCGACGAGCCGACGACCGAATCGTTGCACTCGAAGATGGGCCGGCTGCTGGAGCGGGCGCTCGACCAGAGCACCAGCGGCAGCCAGGTCGAGCTGTACCACCGGCTGCTCAACCAGCTCGTCGCCGACGAAGCCCGCATCATCGGCGCGCTGTCCGACGGCGCGGCCTCGCCTCTGGTCAACGTCCGGTCCTGGACCCGCTCGCGGACCCCCGGACAGGCCGTGCTGGAGAACGCGTGCCTGATCGGCCGCACCGCCAACGTGGCACTGCCCGGCATGGTGCCGCAGTACGTCGGGCATCTGCTCTCGTTGGGCTTGGTGGAGACCGGGCCCGAGGACCCGGGCATGAAGAGCGACTACGAGGTGCTGATGGCCGAGCCGGCAGTGCTCGCGGCGATGAAGACAGCGACGCGCGGTCCGTTGACGGCACGCGTGGAGCGACTCACGCTGAGCCTGTCGAGCCTGGGCATGGGGTTGTGGGAGGCCGCTATGGCGCAGGACGGTCGGTGAGCGAGGAGCCGGAGGCGGATCGCGCATGAGCAGCACCAGCGAGACGATCCTCGCCATCCAGAACTGGCAGGAGATCAAGGCCGACTTCGGCGCCAACTGGTTCATCTATCTCTCCATGCCCTTCGTGGCCGCCTTCGTGGGGTGGAGCACCAAGATCGTGGCGCTGGAGATGCTCTACCGACCCCTGGCCTTCGTCGGCATCGGCCCGATCGGCTGGCAGGGCATCGTGCCGCGCCGCGCAGGCAAGGTGGGGTCCAAGACCATCGAGTTGCTCACGCAGAACCTGCTCAAACCCGAGGAACTACTCGAGAAGGTCGACGCCAGGGAGGCTGTCGAGAACCTGCGCGAGCCGCTGACCCAGGCGGTCGACGAGATCTCCCGCGAACTCGCCGAGCAGATCCGTCCGGGGTTGTGGGATTCACTTCCCGACGCGGCCCGCCGAACCATTCAGGCCCGCATCCACGAGCAGACCCCAAAGGTCGTCGAGAAGATGCTGGGCGAGATGCGGGCCGACCTGCCCCGCTTCGTCGACGTGCAGTTCCTCGCGGTCACCACGCTGGTGCGCAACAAGGAGAAGCTCAACAAGCTGATGCGCGGGCTCGGCGACAACGCCATGGCGTTCGTCCGGCGCAGCGGCATCTACTTCGGCCTGGGCATCGGCTTGGTGCAGATGGTGGCGTGGGCGCTGTTCCAGAACCCGTGGATCATGCCGGCGTTCGGCTTCGGCGTCGGCTTCATCAGCGACTACATCGCACTGAACATGCTGTTCCGGCCGGTCCAGCCGACCAAGTATCTGGGCTTCATCCCGTTCCAGGGCTTGCTGCACGCACAACGCGACACCATCACCAAGGACTACGCCAGGATCCTGTCCGAGGATCTGTTCTCGCCGGAGATCCTGTTCGACGGCATCCTGCGCGGTCCGGGCGCCGACAAGCTGTTCGCGCTCGTCGGCAAGGAGGTCGAAGCCGCCATCGACGCGCAGACCGGTATCGCCACACCCCTGGTGAAGCTCGCCATCGGGACCCAGCGGTACAACGCGCTCAAGGACAACCTGGTGCAGATGGTGCTCGAGCGGCTGCCCACCACACTGCGCGACGCGCAGGACTACGCGATGAGCGCGCTGGACCTCGAGCAGACCATCGTCGACAAGATGGGTCAGCTCACCAACGAGGAGTACGAATCGATCCTGCGGCCGGTCTTCAAGGACGACGAGCCGACGATGATCGCGGTCGGCGCGATCCTCGGTGGCCTCGTCGGTGAGATTCAGGTGCAGATCATCGAGCATTTCGGCCGGACACCCGAGACCGCCGCGATGGTCGATGTGGTGCGCACCGCGCTGCATCACTGAATCGCAGGAATAACCATCCCGACTCGTCCGTTGCATCGACCGTTCCGTCAAAACTAAACTGATCGTACAGTTCAGTTGAGTCCGAAAAGGCAGGTCACAACATGAGCGTTTGGTTCATCACCGGAGCATCCCGCGGTTTCGGCTTGGAGATCGCCCGCGAGGCCCTCACCCGCGGTCACGACGTGGTCGCCACGGCACGCGATGCCGCCACCATCACCGCGGCCCTGCCCGACGCGGGCGAGCATCTGCTGGCCGTGACGCTCGACGTCACCGACGAGGCACAGGCCCGCGACGCCGTTCAAGCCGCGGTCGAGCGGTTCGGCCGCATCGACGTGCTGATCAACAACGCGGGCCGGGGCCTGCTGGGCGCCGTCGAAGAAGCCACCGATGCCGAAATTCGCGCGGTCTACGACACCAACGTCTTCGGCCTGCTCACCGTCACCCGCGCGGTGGCCCCGGTACTGCGCGGACAGCGCTCCGGCACCATCGCCAACATCTCCTCGGTCGGCGGATTCGTCGGCTCGCCCGGCTGGGGCGTGTACGCCTCCACCAAGTTCGCTGTCGAGGCGCTGTCGGAGGCGCTGCATGCCGAGCTCAAACCGCTGGGCGTGCACGCGATGGTGATCGAGCCCGGATACTTCCGCACCGACTTCCTCGACTCGTCGAGCCTGCAGACCCAGCAGCGGACCATCGACGACTACACCGACGGGCCGGCCGGGCAGATGCGCGTCGTCGCCGGTGAGCGCAACCACGATCAGCCAGGCGATCCGGTGAAGGCCGCCAACGCCATCATCGACGTCGTGGAGTCCCCGCAGCCGCCACTGCGCCTGCAGCTGGGCCGCGACACCATCGCGGCGGTCGAGGCCAAGATCGCCCACGTGCAATCCGAGATGAACCAGTGGCGCGCCGTCGCCGAGTCCACCGACCACGACGATGTCGCCTGACACCCACGGCGCAGGTGAGCACGCCTTCGTCCGCCCCACCGGCGCGCGCAGCGACCGCATCCACCAGGCCGTCCTGAACGCGACCGCCGATCTGCTCGACACGGGCGGCTTTCCCGCCACCACGGTCGACGCGATCGCGGCGCGGTCAGGCGCCAGCAAGGCCACCATCTACAAGCACTGGCCATCGCGCACCGCGGTGGCTGCCGAAGCGTTCGGGACGATGATGGCCCAAGCCCTGCCACTGCCCGACACCGGAAGTACCGCAGGAGATCTCACCGAACAGGTGATGCGGGTGTCGGCCTTCTACGCCAGTGCACGCGGCGAGGTGTTCGCTCAGTTACTCGCCGCGTGCGTCGACGATCCCGTCGGCGCAACATATTTCCGCGAGTACTTCCTCGACGGCAGGCGTGCGGCCATCACCACCCTGTGGCAGCGCGGCGTGGCACGCGGCGACGCCGACCCGGGCCTGGCGATCGACGACGTCATCGACATTTTGTTCGGGCCTTTGATCTTCCGGCGCATGACCGGTCACTACGCGCTCACCGAACAACATGCGCGCCAGCTGGCGAAGACCGCGCTGCGTGGGCTGCTCGGCCCGTCGGCCTGACATCACCCGCGTCGCGTCACCACCGCGACGGCGCGCCGCTGCGGATGCGGGCGATCTCCGACCGCGCGAACTGGACCGCCGGAGTATCGGCACCGCGGGAACGGGCCAGTTCCTGCGCCAGATCGTAGCCGGCCTGCAGAACCTGCCGCGCCGTACGCCGAACGGATTTGGGACGCAAGGACTTCCGATAGCGCCGCCGGGTTCTGCGGTTGCCCGCGATGGCGTCGAGCTCGGCCTCCGCCAACACTCCCGACGCCACCTCGGGCGCCAGCACACTGCGCAGCAGCGCCCGCTCCCGCGGCACGGTCAGCACATAGACCCGGAAGAAGATGACCAGCGTCACCAGCAGGATGGCCGCCCAGAGCACGATCAGCAGCAGGCTGCTGCCACCGACCAGGCTTCCGGCCGAGTCCCAAAGACCATGCAGCACAGGCGCCGACACCATGAGCAGCAGCCCGCGGCCCACCCTGCGGGGTTCGGCGGGGCGGCCCAACACATAGATGAGCCCGGCGCAGAAGATCGCTGTGTAGGCGAAATGGCCACCCACGCCGGTCAGCATGCGCAGCACCATGACGACGGCCATCCCGTCCTGATCGCGCAACGCGTACAACATGTCTTCGAGCAACTGGAATCCCAGACCGATGACCAGGCCGATGATGAATCCGTCGAACGCGGTCCGCACGATGCGCGGTGCCAGCACAATGAGCAGCACCAGCCCGGCACCCTTGGCGAGTTCCTCGGTGACGGGCGCCGACAACCCGGCAGCCCAGTCCAACGACCAGCGCTGGCCGAACTGCTTGGCGTACAAGTCCCCGATGGCTGTGTTGGCGACGGCCGCCATCGCCCAGGTCGCGGCGAAGGCACCCCACACGAAGGCCGTGATCAGCAGCTTGACCGGCAGCTCGGTGTAGCGGTCGGCGCGCTGGGCCAGGAACCAGATGACCGCGCCGTAGATCGCGAAGACGACGGCCGCGGTCAGCACCGAGTGCGAGTTGAAACTGCCCACGGAATCGGCGAACTGGCCGAGCCCGACGAGGACCAGCAGCACGTATACCCAGAAAGCCAGGTTGCGCGGTTGGATGAACACGAAGCGGCGCCCCCATCCGGACGCGTCGATCGCTGAGATCCGCGCGGCGACAAGGGAATCCATCTGGGCCGTTTCCGGTGCGGTCATCGGCCCACCTGCACGTCCCGCCGGATGCTGGTGATCATCCGGTTGGCTGTGTCACGGTCACTGTTGGTGGCCAGCAGCGGCTCGATCGCGACGGCCTTCACCGCGAAACCGTCGATGACGAACGCCGCCAACACCTTGTGCGCCACCGGATCCGTGAGGTCGACGGTTCTCCCCTGCACTCCCTGATCCGTGGTCACCGGGGCCCGGGCACTCGTCGTCGCCTCGGCACCGTCGGGCTCGGCCCTGCGCACGCGCTCCTCGAGCTGAGCCAGCGCGGCATCGGCGTCGCCCTTGAACGGCACCACCCCGACGGACAGCGACGCGTCCCCGTTGACCACGGTCGCGGTGCTCGGATAACCGCTTGCGGGCTCGTTGCCGCGGCGCACGCCGTCGGTGATGCCCCAGCCCGGCTCGGGCACGAACGTCACACCGTCGGCCAGTTCCATGATGTCGCCGGGCGCCACCTGCTCGGTGTAGGTGAACGACGAATTCACCGCAGGCGCAACCACAGTCATCACGATCGCAAGGCACAGGACAGCCAGGGCCGGCGGGATGGTCCGGCGGTCGAGGCCGCACCAGCGCCGGTCGGCGGGTACCCACCGTTCGTCGGGCTCGTAAACGGGCAGCATGTGCGCAGATTACCGGCGTCCTCGCCGCCCGGGCCGACATCCGCGGCGCTAACGCTCGCCGCGCCTTCGGCAATCCCGAAACACGCACTTTCATCACGTGGCGTACATCACTTGACGTCCACGGAATCGCAGCTCAGGTCTCCCACTTGTAGCAGTTAGTTGCCACTGAAGACACCGTAGCCGTGGCAAACGGACCGAGATGGGAGTGGCACGTGATCACCAGAATGGCGCAGTCCACGATTTACACCGTGCTCGCGTTGGCAGCTATCGTCGTCGGCTCGCTCGCCGGCCCGGTCGCGACCGCCAACGCGGCCGACGATGCATGTGCGAACGTCGAGGTCGTGTTCGCCCGCGGCACGTTCGAAGCACCCGGTGTCGGCGCGACGGGGCAGGCCTTCGTCGACGCCCTCACCGACCGGCTGCCGGGAAAGACCGTCGACGTGTACGCGGTGAACTACCCGGCATCCCTGGATTTCGGCCAGGCGGTTGACGGAATCGCCGACGCCAGCAACAGGATTCAGTCGATCGCGGCGAACTGCCCGGCGACCAAGATCGTGCTGGGCGGGTACTCGCAGGGCGCCGCGGTGGCCGGCTACACCACATCGGCTTCCGTTCCCGCCGGATTCGTCCTGCCCGCCAGCATTTCAGGTCCGATGCCGCCGGCCGTCGCCTCCCACGTCGCCGCCGTGGCCCTGTTCGGTACGCCCGACGACTGGTTCCTGCACCTGGCCGACCGCGACGCACCGTCTATCGCCATCGGGCCGCTCTACTCCGGCAAGACCATTCAGCTCTGCGCGACGGGTGACCCGGTGTGCTACCCGGGCGGCTTGAACCGGTCGGCGCACAGCTCCTACAAGGACAACGGGATGGCCATCCAGGCAGCCGATTTCGCGGCCCGCCAGTTGGGCGCCTCCGCTCCCGCAGCGACCGTGGTGCAGACCGCGGGTGACGCCGGAAGCTAACAGAACCCCGGGCCGACGGCCGGAAGCAGGTCCGCATTGGACCGCTTCCGGCCGTCGCTCTTTTCGGGGACACCGGCCTCGCGGACGTTGACAGTCCTCACAGCTGACGGGCACGCTAGTTTCATGAATCTGCCCGATAGCTGGACAGATCGGCCGGCCGCCGTCGTGCGGCGCAACGCCGCCGAAACAGTGTTCGACGACCTGTGCTCGGCCATCGAGAACGGCGACCTGCCGCTCGGGGTGAAACTGCCGCCCGAGGCCGCGCTGGCCGCGCGCTACGGAGTCAGCCGCTCGGTGATCCGGGAGGCGCTGCGCTCCTGCCAAACACTCGGCTTGACCGAGACCAAGACCGGTTCGGGCACCACCGTGATCTCGACCCATGCGGCCGCCCCACGGTATGGCCGGTTCTCGGCGCGCGACCTCGTAGAGGCCAGGCCCTACATCGAGGTACCGGCCGCCGGCTGGGCGGCACGCCGCCGCACCGATGAAGAACTGGCAGCTCTGACGAAGATTGTCGACGCCATGAGTGCCGAAACCGATCCGGCACGGTGGGTCAAGATGGACACCGATTTCCACCTCGGCATCGCCCGAGCCTCGGGCAACGAGGTGTTCGCGACGGTGGTCGGGGCCATCCGCGGCGCGCTGTCGATCCAGTCGCGGCTACTCAACGCGAGCATCCACGAACGACGCACCGCATCCGATCGCGAACACCGCCGCATCCTCGAGGCCATCACCGCCGGGGACTTCGCCGACGCCTCCGACAGCATGCGGCAACACCTGGATCGGGTCGAGGACGCGGTCAACAAGCTGACCTCCATGACCCCATGAGGCCCTGAACCGAAGTTCACCTCCTTGACGGAAAAACGTGACCGGTGTCACACTCGTTCGATCAAGCTGTCTGACAGCCGCACAGCCGAGATTGGACTCCGATGACCGCGCAGTCTCCGCAAGCCCAACCCGCCACCGCCCCGTCGCCGAACCTCACCAAGGAAGACGCCGGCTATCACAAGGGCCTCAAGCCGCGCCAGCTGCAGATGATCGCCATCGGCGGCGCCATCGGCACCGGCCTGTTCCTCGGCGCAGGTGGCCGCCTGGCCTCGGCCGGCCCCGGACTGTTCCTGGTGTACGCCGTCTGCGGCATCTTCGTGTTCCTGATCCTGCGGGCACTCGGTGAGCTGGTCCTGCACCGGCCGTCGTCGGGATCGTTCGTGTCCTATGCCCGCGAGTTCTACGGCGAGAAGGCGGCATACGCCGTCGGCTGGCTGTACTTCCTGAACTGGGCGATGACGGCCATCGTGGACACCACGGCCATCGCCACCTACTTCCACTACTGGAAGACCTTCAACGTCATTCCGCAGTGGCTGCTGGCGTTCCTCGCGCTGGCGATCGTGCTGTCGGTCAACCTCATCTCGGTCAAGATGTTCGGCGAGATGGAGTTCTGGGCCGCGCTGATCAAGGTGCTGGCGCTCATGACGTTCCTCGTCGTCGGCACGATCTTCCTCGCCGGCCGCTATCAGGTCGATGGCCACAGCACCGGCCTGAGCATCATCGCGCAACACGGCGGATTGTTCCCCACGGGTGCGCTACCCCTGCTGATCGTCACGTCCGGCGTGGTATTCGCCTATGCCGCAGTCGAATTGGTCGGCACCGCGGCTGGCGAGACCGCCGAACCGGAGAAGATCATGCCGCGCGCCATCAACTCCGTGGTGGCCCGCATCGCAATCTTCTACGTCGGATCGGTGGTCCTGTTGGCGCTGCTGCTGCCCTACACCGCCTACGACAAGCACCAGAGCCCGTTCGTCACGTTCTTCTCCAAGATCGGCTTCGCCGGAGCCGGCGACATCATGAACATCGTGGTGCTCACCGCGGCGTTCTCCAGCCTCAACGCCGGGCTGTACTCGACAGGCCGCATCCTGCGGTCGATGGCGATGAACGGCAGCGCACCGAAGTTCACCGCCAGGATGTCGCGCAACGGCGTGCCGTACGGCGGCATCGTACTGACGTGCGTGATCTGCCTTTTCGGTGTGGTCCTCAATGCTTTCGAGCCCGGTGAGGCGTTCGAGATCGTGCTCAACATGGCGGCGCTCGGCATCATCGCGTCGTGGGGCACGATCGTGCTGTGCCAGCTGCGACTGGTGAAGATGTCCGACGCAGGCATCATGAAACGGCCCAACTTCCGGATGCCGTTCACGCCGTACAGCGGCTACGCGACCCTGCTGTTCCTCGTCGCCGTGCTGGTACTGATGGCCTTCGACGCTCCGATCGGCACCTGGACCGTCGGGACGCTCGTCGTCCTCATCCCGATGCTCATCGGCGGCTGGTACCTGGTGCGCGGCCGCGTAATGGAGGCCGCGGGCGAACGTATGGGCTATACCGGCGAATTCCCGGTGGTGGCGAACCGTCCGGTGGATCCTGAAGAGTAAGAACCGGACAGGACGAGGTGAATCGATGACCCGCAGCCATCCCCATACCCGTAACCGTTACGCCGCTCGCCCGCCGCTGTACGGGATGGTGATGGTGTTCCTCGCGATGGCGATCGTGGCCGTCACCGCGTATTACCACCTCGGCTGGTGGTCGATCATCGGCTACGCCATCGCCGCGGTGACTGCGGTCGCCGGGTTTGCACTCGCGTTCCGCGACTTCTCCTGACTCGCGGCGATGAGCGACTCCACAGCAGCCCAGGTTGACGAGATCGCACCGGACATCTACCGGATCTCCACGTGGGTTCCCGGCATCACCGAGCACGGCTTCACCTTCAACCAGTTCCTGTTGACCGGCGACCAGCCTTTCCTGTTCCACACCGGCATGCGGTACCTGTTTCCGTCGGTGTCCGAGGCGATCAAACGCGTCCTGCCACTTGACCGACTGCGCTGGATCTCCTTCGGTCACTTGGAAGCCGACGAATGCGGTGCGATGAACCAGATGCTGGCCGCCGCCCCGAACGCCGAGGTGATCCACGGCCCGTTGGCCATCATGCTGTCGCTGGCCGACATGTGCGACCGGCCGCCGGTCGCCGCACCGGAGGGTGCACACGACATCGGCGGCCACCGGCTGAGATTCATCCCGACGCCGCACGTGCCACACAATTGGGAAGCGGGCCTTTGGTTCGACGAAACCACCTCAACGCTGTTGGCGGGTGATCTCTTCACCCACACCGGGCAATGCCCGGCACTGACCGAATCCGATTGCGTGGCACCGGCACTGGAAGCCGAGGGGCTGTTTCACGCCACCGGCCTGACCACCAACCTGGGTCCTACCCTGGCCCAACTGGCCGAGCTGAATCCGACGACTATGGCGATCATGCACGGCTCATCGCACAGCGGCGACGGCGCAGCCCAGCTGCGGGCCCTCGCCGACGGATATGCGGCAATGGTCGGCGCGTCATAACCCACCGGCGCGGCCGGCTGCATAGCCTTGTCGCGTGACGGCTCGGCCACTGCTGGGTGCCCTGCTGACCGCCGGGGCCTTACTCACCGCGTGCCACTCGAGCATCGAGGGCTCGCCCGTCACCAGCCCGCCCTCGCTGACCGAGCCCACCTTCCCCACTCCCCGGCCGAGTCGGTCGAGTCCCACGCCGTCCCCCAGCACCACAACGCCACCGGCGACCACCACCTCGCAAGCCCCACCCGGTGCCGCCGCGCTCGAACCGACCAACGGCTACGTCTTCATCCAGACCAAATCCGGTAAGACGCGCTGCCAGATCTCCAGCCGGGAAGTCGGTTGCGAATCGGACTTCACAAACTCACCGATCGTCGACGGCGCGCCCGCCAACGGAGTCCGAGTCAGTACCGGCGGTCAAATCCATTGGGTTCTTGGCAATCTCGGCGATATCCCGGCAGTGACGCTCGACTACCGCCCGTATCGGGCACTCGGTTGGACCGTCGACGCCGGCAGCGACGGCACCCGGTTCACCAACGATGCGACTGGTCACGGCATGGTTGTCGCGGTGCAGGGTGTGGAGAGCTTCTAGAGTCGTGGGTATGACTTCCAGCGAGGAACCGAAGGCGGATCGCGCATGACAGCAGCGAAGCGCGAGCGCGCGGCGCTCGTTCAAACCATGCGTGCGGCCGGTCCGGACGCCCCCACACTGTGTGAGGGCTGGAACGCCCGCGACCTGGCCGCCCACCTGGTGGTGCGGGAACGTCGGCTCGACGCCGCGCCCGGCATCCTGGTTCCGCAGCTCGCCGGCTACACCGCCAAGGTGCAGGAACAGGTCACCGCAGGCACCGACTGGGCCGAGCTGGTGGACAAGATCGCCGCCGGCCCACCGCTGTACTCACCGTTCTTCCTGCTCGACCCGTTGGTGAACGTCGGTGAGATGTTCATTCACAACGAAGATGTCCGGCGTGCCCAACCCGGCTGGAAGCCAAGGGAACTCGACGATGCCACCGTCAGCGCACTGGCCCGGATGGTCTCCAACATGGCCAGGATGACGATGTCGAAGTCTCCGGCCCGCGTCACACTGACCACGCCCGAGGGCAAGACACTGACCACCATCGGCCGCGGCCCAGAGGTCACCGTCACCGGTGCTCCCGGTGAGCTGTTGATGTTCGCGGCGGGCCGCGAACAGGCCGACGTGACGTTCTCCGGCGACGACGTTGCCGTCGCCGCGTTGCGCTCCGCCCGCCGCGGCCTCTAGGGGTCGTCCGGCCCGTCCCGGTTGCGGGGTCGTTGTGTGGCGTGGGCGGTGTGGTTGCCGGCGTCTCGGCCGCCCATAGCCTGGGGTGCCGCATTGTCCGGCTGGGCGAGATCTTCTGGTGCGTCATCATTATTGGAGGCGGGGTCGGCATCGCCTGTCTCGTCCGCATTCGCGGGGCACACTTCTTCAGGTCCGGAGGTGAGCACTTCAGGCCACGGGTCGGGCTCGGCGGGTGCTTGGTCGCCCGTCACGGCGTCGTCGTCAGTGCCCTCGCCGCCGATGATCTGGGTTGCCTCGGCGCCTGGTTGGGCGGGATCTTCTGGTGCGTCATCGTTATCGGAGTCAGTCCCGGTATCGCCGGTGTCTTGCGTGTTCGTGGGGCGCAGTTCTTCAGGCCCTGAGGTGACCACTTCAGGCCACGGGTCGGCCTCGGCGGGTGCTTGGTCGCCTGTCACGGCGTCGTCGTCAGTGTCCTCGCCGCCGATCTGAGGTGTCTCTTGGTCCCGTGCCTCATCACGATTGGACGCTGGGCCGGTATCGCCGGTTTCGTCTGGGTTCCGGTGGCATGGTTCTTCCTCCGGCGGGGCGGCCTCGGCGGGCTGTCCGTCGGCGTCCGCACCGGTGCCCTCGCCGACGGCGTCTGTGTTGGGGTGGAAGAGGTCTTCGGGGTGCCAGTAGTGGTTGAGGCGGTCTTGGCCGGTGTCGAGCAGCGGTGGGGGGATCCATTCCACGCGGCCGTCGTCGCGCACGTGGGTGGTCCAGCCCTGTTCGCTGACCAGGCGGTTGTCTTTGGGGCAGGCCAGGGTCAGGTCGGTGATGTCGGTCTGCCCGCCTTGGGCGTAGTCCCTCTCGGCGTGGTGGCCTTGGCAGCGATCCGGCGGGTGCGAGCATCCGGGTTTGGTGCAGCCGCCGTCGCGGGCGTGCAGGGCCAGGCGTTGCCCGACCGAGGCCAGCCGCTTGGCGCGCCCCAGATACAACGGCACTTCCTTGTGGTTGGCGAACACCGCCAGGTACTGCCGGGCGCGTGCCGCCATGTGAATCACCTGCGGGATCGACAAGCGGATCCCGCTGCCGGTGGTGGCCACCCCGGATAACGATTCCAATTCTCGAACCGTGGTCGAGATCACGACGGATACCGGTAATCCGTTGTGTTGGCCCAATTTTCCCGAGGCCAGCAGCGCGCGCCCCATGGCCAGGAACGCGTCGTGGGTGCGTTGCGCGGCGGTACGCGTATCCGCGGCGATGGCCTCGGCGCTGGGCGTGCCATCGACACATGGATGTTCATCGGCGCGGTTGCACATGCCCGGGGCGGAGAGTTTGGCCAGCATCGGCGCCAAGGTGGCCGCGGTTTCGGCGTCGAGGTAGCCGAAGATCTTGCTCGTCCCGTCGAGGCGTTGCGGGGAGATGACGATCCCGCGACGCCGCTCCTGGACAGACTCCTGAGGTTCGGGCCGTCCTGGTTGAGCAGATAGGCGATGCGTTCGGCGCAGCGCCGCAGGATGTCCGGGGAGTTGCCGGCGCCGATGCGGGCCAAATCCGTGTCGATCTCGGTGTGGGTCGACGCGTCCAGTGGTACCGGGCATTTGTCGAAGAACTTCTTGATGACCGCGACATGCTCGGTGTTGATCTGGCCGGCGGCTTGGGCGGTGGCGGTGGCCGGCAGCACCGGGGGCAGGGGTTCGCCCGACACCGCGGTGCGCGGGCCGAGCAGGGCTGCCTCGGTGACGCGGCGTTTAGCTTCCGTCGGGCTGATCCGCAGCCGGATCGCCAACGCGTCGGCCCAGCTTTTCGCGCCGATCTCACGCGCGGTGACCCGTGTTTGTGCTTCGGCGAGCAACCGGTGATCGACCGTGGGGGCGCGGCGGGCCTGGGTTTCACGGCGGGACGCCAGCTCCAAGAGCTCGGGCAGGCTCAGCGCGTCGAAGTTCAACCCCGCCAGCTTGTCGCACACCGCGTCGTACTCGTCGAACGCCGCCAGGACCGCGTCCCGGTCCACCACGGTGTTCGCAAGCATGTTCGAATTCTAGCGCGATCCACCGACCCACGAACCGGTTATCCACAACCCGCACTTCATCCACAGGCCTTATGGCGCAATGCAATTGCGCGACAGACGATCGTGCGACAATGCCCGTCGCAAAAGGGCTCACTCACTACCCTTTACTCGATCTTGACCACATGTTGAATCGCCACACCGACGATCTCCCATGTGAGTACGCTTCCATCGGTGGAACTGGAGGTTTTGGGACCTCTCCAGGTCCGGAAGGACGGTGCGCCCGTCGTCATACCGGGCGCAAAGCCGCGCGCGATACTCACGATGCTCGGGCTGCACGGTGGTTCGGTCGTCCCCGCCACGACGCTGGTCGAGTTGCTGTGGGGCGATGCCCCACCACGCACCGCCGCCAAAGCCCTGCAGACCCACATCTCGTCGTTGCGGCATGCTCTCGGCGACGGATTCGTCTTGACCGAGGGAACCGGATGGCGCCTGAGCACCACCGAAGTTGATGCCTCACGCTACAAGCGAGCAGTCGGGCTCGGTCGTGCCGCAGCAGCCGCCGGTGACGCCAGCGGTGCAGTGGCTCGGTTCGGCGAGGCTGTGGCCTTGTGGCGGGGAGTTCCCGAGCTTCCCGACGGCCGGCGCGGAGCGTCCGAGAAGACGCGCTGGGTCGAGGGCCACGCCGCACTGATCGAAGATCGGGCCGACGCGCTGCTGATGACTGGCAGAGCGGCGGAAATCATCGGTGAGCTTGAGGCCTCGGTGGCGGACGCACCGCTGCGCGAAAGACGTTGGGGCCAGCTGATGCTCGCCCTGTACCGTGCCGGCCGGCAGGGTGAGGCGCTGGGCGCGTACCGACGCGCCCGCACGCTGCTGGCCGATGAGTTGGGAATAGATCCCGGACCCGAGCTTCGACGCCTCGAGGCCGCGATCGTCGCGCAGGACGACACACTGGACCTCCCTGCGGCGCAACATGTTCCCGCTGTAACACGCGCGGTGACCTTCCTGCTCACCGACATCGAGGGGTCGACCTCCGCCTGGGAGGCAGATGCCGACGCCATGGCCGTCGCGCTCGCTCGCCACGACGAGATCGTCGAGCAGGTCATCACATCCCGAGGCGGTCGCCTGATCAAGACGCGCGGGGAGGGCGATGCGACATTCTCGGTCTTCGACCGCCCTTCGGCAGCCGCCGCTGCCGCCATCGAGCTGCAAGACGCGATCCTCCAGGAGCCGTGGGCGCTGGCCGAACCCATGCGTATCCGAATCGCCTTGCACACCGGCGAGGCAGAACTCCGCGACGGCGACTATTTCGGTCGATCGGTCAACCGCGCCGCCCGGCTACGGTCCCTGGCCACGGGTGGGCAGACCCTGTGCTCGGGTGCGACCGCCGAACTCGTGATCGATTCCCTCTCCGACGACGTTGCACTCGTGGATCTGGGGACGCGACAACTGAAGAATCTGGCACGCCCCGAGCACGTTTACGAACTTCGCCTCGACACCAACGACAACGCATCGCCCCCAAGCACTCCCCCGATCGCGCGACCCGAATTGCCCGCCGTACTCACCGGATCCGGCCCCTTCGTCGGGCGCGAGTCTGAGCTCAGTCATCTCACGTCCGCCTGGCAAGCCACGCTCAGCGGCGGCACCCGAGCAGTGCTGATCGCCGGCGAGCCTGGTGTCGGCAAGACTCGGCTGGCCGGCGAATGGTCCTCTCGGGCATACGAGAAAGGTGCTGTCGTGCTGTACGGCCGGTGCGATGAGGACCTCGGCGCGCCGTACCAACCATTCGCGGAATCGCTACGCACTCTTGTGCCGTGCGTTGGGGGCAGCCGGTTGCGGGCCATGCGCGGCGTCGAAGCGCTGCTGCCCTTGATTCCTGGATTGCTCGATGCGTTGCCCGACCTTGTCGCACCCGCCCGAGCCGACCCGGACACCGAACGCTACGCGCTGTTCGACGCTGTCGTCGCGCTCCTGGAAGTCGCGTCTGCGACCGCACCCGTCGTGCTGGTTCTCGACGACCTGCACTGGGCCGCCAAATCCACCTTGCTGCTGCTGCGACACGTCCTGCGGTTCGGCGACCACGCCCGCGTACAGCTCGTCGGCACATACCGCAGCACAGATCTCGACCGGTCGCACCCGCTCGCGGCCATGCTTGCCGACCTCCATCGCGCCGGCACAGCCGACCGCGTTCAGCTCAGCGGCCTGGGCACCGACGACGTGACCGCGTACGTCGCCGAAGCCGGTTACGACGACGAAGAACTGGGCCGGGCTTTGGCGTCGGTCACCGGCGGCAATCCGTTCTTTCTCATCGAAGCGCTGCGGCACGTCGGTGAAAGCGGTGGCCGCTGGGACTCGAGCACCCTGCCCCAGGGGGTGCGAGAAGCCGTGAGCCGCAGGCTCTCCCGGCTTTCCGCGGAGACCAACAAGGCGCTTTCGGCAGCCGCGGTTGTTGGCAGCCGGTTTGCCGTGGACCTGGTCGAGCGGGTGCTTGACCAGGAGCTCGTCGATGCGTTCGACGAAGCGTGCACGGCGGGCATCATCATCGAAGAGCCTGGCGGCTGCTACCGGTTCAATCACGCCATCGTCCGGCAGTCACTGTTGGCCGAGCTGGCGTCCGTGCGGCGCATGCGACTGCACCAGCGCATCGCCACCACACTGGAGAACACGCCCGGCATCGACGACGAGCGGTTGGCCGAACTGGCGCATCATTACTTCGAATGTGCCTGGGCCGGAAATGCAGTCAAGGCCGTCGAATACTGCCGACGTGCAGCCGACCAAGCGATGACCCGACTTGCCTACGAAGGCGCCGCAGAACTCTATGACCAAGCCCTGCATGCACTCGAAGAACTCGACGACGAGTTGCCCGACCGCGACGACCAACGCGCCGAACTACTGGTCGCACGGTGCGAAGCACTGTTGGCCTCGGGTGACGTCGCGTCGGCGGCAAGCGCCGTCGCCCAACTCCAGGAAGCGACCCAGCATTCAGCACGCCTCGCGGCGTGGGCGACGTGCTTCGACGGACAACTCTCGATGCTAATCCATCCCGAGCGACTCGACGATCTCGAACTCGCGTTGGACAAAGCCGCCCAGCGATTGGCCGAATTGAACGATGGCGCAGGGGAAGCCAAGGCACACACCGTGCGCGCGCAATGTCTCGCCCGGCTCGGTCGGATCGCCGACTGCGAAACCGCCTTGGACCATGCGCTTTCCGCTGCCCGCCGCGCACGAGAACACCGCAGGGTGAACAACGTGTTGGCCGGAGCACCCCTTGCGGCTCTCTGGGGACCCAATCCGGTTCCGCGCGCAGGCGGGCGCTGCCTTGATGTGGTGCGCCTGTTGCGAATCACCGCCGATTCGCCTGCGGTGGAGGCGACGTCGACGCGGTGTCAGGCCGTACTGGAGGCATATCGCGGCCGGGCCGGTGCCGCACGACGCATGATCGACTCGGCCCGCCGAACGGTCACCGGACTTGGTTTGCGACATGGGCTCCTCGAGGTCGAGCACTTCGCCGGCATCGTCGAGCTCATTCTCGACGATCCGGACGCGGCCGAACAGCATTTGCGTCTGGCTTACAACGGCTTTCGCCGGATGGGCCTTGACGCCGATACAGCCGAGACGGCCGCCCTGTTGGGGCGCGCGTGCATGCTCCTGAGCCGCGACGACGAAGCCGACGAACTATGCGCCGAGAGTGAGCGCCTCGCAGGCCATGCACTGAAGGCCTCGATTGCGTGGCGCGTCCTCAAGGCACAGCTGCTGTCACGAGGCAAAGATCACGCTGAGGCACGGCGGCTCGCCGAGGAGGCTGTGGCCCTGGCCGAGCGCACCGACGCGCTGGTCGATCACGGCGATGCATGTTTGGTGCTCGCAATAGTGCTGGGTGCCGCAGGCGATCCCTCCGGGATGCAGTCCGCTGCCGAAGGAGCTGCAGCCCTGTACGAGCAGAAGGAGGCTGTAGCCCTTGTCGAGAAGGCACGTCGCCTTGTCGGCGAGAGCGTCCGGACCACTACGCCGGCGCTACCTGAGCCAGCGAGCGGCGAGCTCGATAGCTCATGTGTGCGAGCAGGCGAGCGCGTGTTGGCGGCTGTCGACCGAGGGGCGTGGGCCGAATTCGAGCAACTGTTCGCAGCTGCGGCCACTGCAGAAAGTTGTCGCAAGATCGTCGGTTTCGCGCCGGTCGACATGCCGTCTGACTGGGTGCACCAGAACAGACTCAACCTCGAGACCGGCGGCATGCGGGTCACCGCGACGGTGATCGCTGTTCGAGGGGAGCGCCTTGCCCTTTCACGATTGAGAGTGGGCACCGCCGACATGAGCGCTGGGGCACCCGAGGACGAGCTTCTCCAGATATATGGCATCGACGACGCCGGCCGAATCGCTCTGCAGATATGGTTCGACCTCGACGACTTCGATGCTGCCATCGCGGAACTGGACGCTCGTTACCTTGCCGGGGAAGCCGCCCCGCACGCGCACACGTGGTCCGTCATCGCTGACGCCTATGTCACTCTCAATCGGCGCGAGCTTCCCGCGGTGACGCCGGACTGGGTGGACATCGATCACCGACAGGTGCTCACGGTCGACACGGGCGAATTGGGAGTGTCGCTCAACGCATTGTGGGACATCACGTCGCAAGCCACCATCTATGTCGAAGCAGTACATCGACTCACTGAAATCGGCGCAGTCACAACTCACGTGTCATCAGCGACCTCGAACGAAGGGTTCGACGCCGAATGGCGAGACATCGCCTTGTTGACGGTCGATGGCGACCGGATGAGTCGCGCTGAAGCTTTCGGCGAGGCGGATCTGGCCCTCGCGGTCGCAAAACTAGAAGAGCTCAGCGCCCCGAGGGCGCGACTGGAAAACGCGGCAACTCGTGCGTACGAGCGCATGAAGGACTGCTACTCCAGCGGCAACTGGGCCGCACTGACCGAGGTACTAGCTGAGGGCATATCCAATGACGACCGTCGCCTGGTGGTCAACGCGGGTGTCCAACGTGGGCGTGATGCCGTGATCAGCGAGATATCTGGCATCGCCGGGGTTGGAGTAACGACTTGGACGGCGGACACTATCGCGGTCCGTGGCGATCGCATCGTTCTCAATCGTGCACGAGCATCGAGCGGCGAACTACCGGAGGCGTTCCACACCGATGTGCTCGACGTGGTCGAAACCGACGCCGACGGACAAGTTGTGGCACGCGTCGTTTTCGATCCCGACGACATCGACGCGGCTCTCGCCGAACTCGACGCCCGCTACCTTGCTGGTGAGGCGGCGCCGTTCGCGCGGACCTGGTCGGTAATCGTGGCTGCATACGCCGCATTCAACCGCCGCGAGACTGCCCCGACGACACCTGGCTGGGTGAACATCGACAACCGTCGAGGAGCAGGTTTCCAGCCTGGCGACATGATCAGTTATATCCAAGCCGCATGGGATGACTCACCTGACACCAAGATCCACATCGTGGCGGTGCACCGGTTGACCGACCACGGCGCAGTGGTCACCCATGTCGCGCAAGGGGTCTCGCAGGACGGCTTCCACGCCGAGTGGAAGGACACCCACATTCTGCTGGTCGACGGCGAAATGGTCAGCCGCTGTGAACTATTCGACGAGGCAGACCTCGACGCTGCGCTGGCCCGGTTCGAGGAGCTGCACCCGACGGCCGGGCGTCTACATAACACCGCAAGCGACATGTACGAGCGCTTCCACAAGTGTTTCGCTGCACCGGATCTGGCCGCGATCGAGGCGATGCTGGCCGAGAGCTTCTACGGTGACGATCGCCGGCACCTCGTAGGCTCCGGAATTCGGATTGGTCGGGATGCCGCACTTCAGGACGCCTGCGCGATCGCCGGCCTCGGCATCAGGGTCGCCGCGGCGACGGTCATCGCGACGCGGGGTGAGCGCCTCATGCTCAGGCGCTCGCGTTACGTGGGGCAACCGTCCGCCGCGATTGACGTCTACGTGCTCGAAGTCGTCGAGCTGGATACCGACGAGCGAATCGCCGCGGTGGTCACCTTTGATCCCGACGGCATCGAGGCCGCCCTAGCCGAGCTCGATGCGCGCTATCTCGCCGGCGAAGGCGCCGCCCACGCGCGCACCTGGTCGGCCATCACGGCGGGCTACGCCGCGTTCAACAGGCATGAGCTGCCGGCGACCACGCTCGATTGGGAGAACGTCGACCGCAGGCGCGCGATCGCCTTCGCTCCTGGCGAGCAGACCTCTTACATCCAAGCCACCTGGGATGTCACACCCGGCGCCAGGGCCCATGCCGAAACCATCCATCGCCTGAACAAGTGCGGTGCGCTCGTCACACAGGCGGTGCACGGGACGTCGCCGGAGGGCTTCGACGCCGAATGGCGTGAGATCGCGCTCCTCACGCTCGCCGGCGACCTGATCAACCGCTGCGAACTGTTCGACGAGGCCGACCTCGCCGCTGCTTTGGCACGGTTCGAGGAGCTCACATCGGCGGGTTGAGATGCCCGATACGCTGGCGCCCATGGACTTCCGTGTGTTCGTCGAACCCCAGCAAGGCGCTACGTACTCCGATCAGCTCGCTGTCGCCCGAGCGGCCGAAGCGCTGAACTACTCGGCATTCTTTCGGTCCGACCACTACCTGGCGATGAGCGGCGATGGCCTGCCCGGCCCGACTGATTCCTGGGTGACGCTGGCCGGTATCGCCCGCGAGACCTCGACCGTTCGCCTGGGCACCATGGTCACCTCGGCGACCTTCCGCCACCCGGGTCCATTGGCCATCTCCGTCGCACAGGTCGATGAAATGAGCGGTGGCCGTGTCGAATTGGGTATTGGAGCGGGCTGGTTCGAAGCCGAGCACCAGGCTTACGCCATCCCGTTCCCGCCGTTGGGTGAACGGTTCGACCGGCTCACCGAACAGCTGCGGATCATCACCGGCATGTGGGACACCCCGGTCGGGGACAAATTCGACTTCGACGGCAAGCACTACACCGTCGTCGACTCACCGGCCCTGCCCAAGCCCACGCAGTCGCATCCGCCGATCATCATCGGAGGCGGCGGCCCCAAGCGCACGCCTGCGCTGGCCGCGGAATTCGCCGCCGAGTTCAACATCCCGTTCGTCCCCCTCGACGTCCTCAAGGCGCAGTTCGCCCGGGTCGCCGCCGCGGTTGCTGCCGCCGGGAGAGCCCCCGACTCGCTCACCTACTCCGCGGCGTTCGTGCTGTGTGCGGGACGCACCGACGCCGAGATCGCCAGCCGGGCGGCCGCCATCAACCGCGAAGTCGACGAGCTTCGCAGCAATTCGCCGCTGGTCGGGACACCCGCGGAGATCGTCGACAAGTTGGCTCCGTTCGTCGAAGCCGGCGTGCAGCGGGTCTACCTGCAGGTGCTCGATATGGCCGATCTGGACCACGTCGAACTGTTCTCCACCGAGGTCATCCGCCAATTGAACTGATAGGGGCAAGACCAGGTAACGCGATTATCATCGGACCCCGTGACCGCCAAGGACGACGACGACCGGGCTCATGATCAGCCCTGGCACCATTCGACGTCGGCGGTCGCTGGTGCGAGCGCCGTAGCCCTCGGCGTCATCGCCCTGCTGGTGTGGGGCGTGGTGAGCCTGACCAGCAGCGCCAACAGTCCGGAGGAGGCACCGACCCAGTTTGTCGATCCGACGTTTTCGTCGTCGACGCCTGCGGGGTCCACGACGACCACGACAGCCACCATCACGACCACCCCGCCGGTGAGCACCTCCGAGATCATGGGACCTTCGGACGCCGCCACCACTTCGGGGTCGGACACCTCGTCATCGAGCGACACATCGTCGACCAGCCCATCGACGACCGGGGAGCTGCCCACCACCCGCAGCCATGCCGGCGACACCAGCACCAGCCGCCCACGGGTCCGCACGAATGTGACGCGCACGCTCTATCCGTTGCCGGGAAACTGAGGCCGCCCGTCATCACCCCAGCGGGTCGTCGAGCGCCAGGACGGCGTTGCGCTCGCGTCGCAGCTCTCGCTGCCCGATCAGATAGAACGCGATCCCCGTGGCGATGAACAACGCCATCGGAATCAGCTGGCCGAGTTCGTAATCCAGGCGGTCCCCGGCGAATCCGGCAGGCAGCGCGTCATCGGGGGTGCCGGGAGAGCCGAACAGACCGAGGCCGGCGCCCGGGTAGAGCAGCTGAATCAGGGTGAAGATGACCACGAGTGTGGCTGCTGCTGAACACAGATACCGGCCGACGGTACCTCCCGGGATGCGGAACGGCCGATTGGCGTCAGGGTATTTGCGGTCCAGAACCATCAGCGCCGGGAACATCACCAGATAGGCCACCATGGTCATCGAGATGGCCAGGTTGAGCCCCACGCTGAAGTACTTGCCGATGTCACCGGACGTGAAGTTCAGCGCCGCGATCATCACCACGGTCGCCAGGATTCCGGCCAAGACGTTGATACGGACGGGCGTGCCGAACCGTTCGGAGATCTGGCCGAGCCACGCGGGGCCGCTACCGTCTGAGCACGCGGTGGCCTGGGCGCGACTCTCACCGATCGCCCAGCTCACGCCGCTGGTGAAGAGGGCGATGATGACGCCTGCGGCGCAGACGACGCCGATAACCTCACCCGCACCGGTCAATTCGACGGTTCCGTCCGGGCCGACATGGCCTCCGTAGATAGTGAAGACGAGCTTGGCGGCGTCGAGGAATCCGCTCAGATGGCTGACCTGGTCACGTGGCAAGACCACCAGAATCGCCACCACCGGAGCGGCGACCATCAGGAACGCGGCGAGCCCTGAGCGCATGACACCGAGCGGGATGGTGCGTTGCGGGGCTTCCATTTCCTCGGCCGCCGCCGAGGAAACCTCGAACCCGACGAAGGTGAACACGATCAGGGGTGCCAGCGCGAGGAAGCCCAGGTACGACGGGGAGAAGTCCGATGCCGTGAGCGGTTGGATTCCGTGGATGACGCCGTAGATCACCGTCGACACGAAGAAGAATCCGAGGAGGACGATGCGTGCCACGGCACCGGCGATGGGCACCCAGCGACCGGCTTTCAGTGACACGGACACCGCCAAGACGCCCGCCCACACGAAAGCCAGGCCGAAGACGTACGTCCACGCCCCTGGTAAGGGATGGATGAAGGTCTGGAAGGTGGCCAGTGCGACCACCGCCAAGGCACCGCCGACCCACACCGGGTTGGACAGCCAGTACACGAACTGCGCCACGGATGCCACGCCGCGCCCGAATGCCATACGTACCCAGGTGTATTGGCCGCCTTCAAGCGGAAAGGTCGAGCTCAGTTCGCTGACGATCAACCCGTAGGGCACGAAGAACACCACCGAGAAGACGAGTAGCCAGGCAAACGCCTCGGGCCCCGAGGCAGCCAGCGCGCCGATGGTGTCCAGCCCGACCAGCGAGCACAGCAGCAGGAAAAAGACATCGAAGCGGCGGAGCCCTTGCCGCAGCCGCGCTCTGGGACGCTCGATCTCTGGTTCCTCGATGATTTGTTGCGTCATAGCGGTTTCTCCTGGTTCTGCCACTGTCCATGCACGTCCAAGTGGACCGGGCGCGTGAGAGGCCAATAACAACTGACTGCTCAATCAGTAAGCAGGAAGACTGTGCGGCGCGCGTCACAATTTGTCAAGGCCGCGAGCGTCATCACTGCGCCACCTGCGCAGATGAGGCCGGGTACGGTGCCGATGTGGTCCGATCACAGAAACAGTCCCCTGGCCGCGCCGACGACATCGTGGCCACGACCATCGAGTTCATCACCGAGAACGGCGTCGGCCAGCTTCGCACCGTCGACATCGCCAAACGCCTCGGCGTGAGCACGGGCCTGATCTTCTACCACTTCGAGACGCTGGCGAATCTGGTTGAACACGCGTTCGCCGTTGCCGCCGAACGCGATTTGACCCAACTCCGCAACACGCTCGACAGTGTCGCGAACGAGTCGGTGCTCGATCGACTGCGCGCGGTTTTACGTCACTACGGACCCACCGGAAACGCGCTCGGCTGGCGGCTGTGGATCGAATCGTGGTCAGCAGGCCTGCATGACGAGAACTTGCGGAAAGTCGTCAAGAACATGGACTCACAGTGGCGCCAGACCGTGGCGATGCTCATCGCGGAAGGCGTGGGTTCCGGGGAATTCCACACCCCCGATCCGCATGGGGCGGCCTGGCGCCTCACGCTGCTCCTCGACGGCCTGGCAGTTCAGTCGGTCGCCCTCGGCGGGGCAGTGACCACCGAGGAGATTCACCGCTGGACCGAGGACGCCCTGCGCAACGAGCTGGGGCTGCCGGCACCATCCGCATAGCGC
This sequence comes from Mycobacterium dioxanotrophicus, assembly GCF_002157835.1. Classification (NCBI taxonomy): domain Bacteria; kingdom Bacillati; phylum Actinomycetota; class Actinomycetes; order Mycobacteriales; family Mycobacteriaceae; genus Mycobacterium; species Mycobacterium dioxanotrophicus. The sequence continues at coordinate 6,747,317 of NZ_CP020809.1, forward strand.
GGCGACGATCCAAGCCACACTTGACGTGACCTGACGCACTCTCCATACTGACTGCTTAGTCAGTCACTTTTGGGGAGTCACATGTCTCTTTCTTTGCCCAATGCCATCGGTTCGGTCGAGCAGGCCGACGACTCGCCGGTTTTCGAGGCGATCTGGACGGACCCGATCACCGGTGCCCGCGGATACCTCGTGCTCGACCGGCTCGTGCGCGGCATCAGCAGCGGCGGCCTGCGGATGCGCAAAGGCTGCTCGCTGGACGAGGTCCGCGGTTTGGCCCGGGGTATGACCCTCAAGGAGGCCATCCACTACGAAGAGGCCGCGCGCTACGTTCCGCTGGGCGGCGCCAAGGGCGGTATCGACTTCGAACCTTCCGATCCGGCGGCAGAGTCGGTGCTCTACCGCTATCTGGAAGCGATGAAACCTCTCATCGAGCAACGCTGGACGATGGGCGAAGACTTCGGCGTTCGCCAGGAGACCGTTGACAAGTGCATTGCCCAGATCGGTCTCGGCAGCTCGGTGGACGCGGCCTACCAACACGTCGACGATCCCGAGCAGGCGCAAGCCCGGATGCGGGTCGCGTTCGGCACGGACGTCGACGGCGTCAAGCTCGATGAGCTGGTCGGCGGCTACGGCGTCGCCGAAGCGGCACTGGCTGCAATGGAATTGCACGACCTGCGCCCGGATACCGCCACGGCATTCATCCAGGGCTTCGGGTCGATGGGCGGGGCGACCGCCCGGTACCTGCAGCGGGCCGGCGTGCGGGTGGTGGGTATCGCCGACGTGCACGGCGTCGTCGCCAACCCGAACGGACTCGACGTGGAGCGGCTGCTGCTGACGCGCACACCCAGCGGCGGGGTCAACCGCACCGAGCTGGGCCCCGACGATGTCGAGCTGCCCGGTGACCGCTGGCTGTCGGTGGCCGCCGACGTGCTGGTCCCCGCCGCCACGTCCTACTGCATCAACGCCACCAACCAGCATGAGGTGACGGCCAAACTGGTCGTCGAGGCGGCCAACATGCCTGTCACCCCGGAAGCCGAAACCGACATGGCCGCACGGGGAATCGTGATCGTTCCGGACTTCGTGGCCAATTCCGCGACCAACGCGTGGTGGTGGTGGGTCCTGTTCGGCGACATCGACGGAAGTGCCGAGCAGTCCTTCGCCAAGATCTCCACGCGGCTGCGCGAGTTGAGCAGCGAGATGTTCGCGTTGTCGGCCGCCGACAAGATCACCGCGCGCGCCGCCGCGTACACCATGGCCACCGACCGGCTCGCCAAGTTGACCACCGCGTACCCCAGTTAGCCTGCGGCCCAACGAGATCGCGCACGACCCCAGGAAGGACTCATGAGCACCCACACCGAAGCCACGATCGCGCCCGCCGGACAGCGCCGCAGCGGCGGCCAAGCTCTGGTCGACGCGTTGACCCTCCACGGCGTCGACGTGGTCTTCGGGATCCCCGGAACGCACAATCTGCCGGTCTACGCCGCGCTGGGCGGCGCGGGTATCCGGCACGTTCTGGCACGCCACGAACAGGGTGCCGGCTACGCCGCCGACGGCTACGCCCGGGCCAGCGGCAAGCCAGGGGTGGTGATCACGACCACCGGACCGGCCATCCTCAACGCCGCAGCCGCGGCAGCCCAGGCCTATTCGGATTCCGTGCCCGTCCTGTTCATCGCGCCGGGGCTGCCGCTGCATCACCCGAGCCGGGGCAACGGGTACCTCCACGAGGTGAAAGACCAATTCCGCGCGATGGATTCGATCGTCGGGCATGCGCAACGCGTGACCACTGTCGAAGAGATACCGTTGGCGGTCGCGCAGTGCTTTGCGGCGATGACGAGTACGCGTCCCCGGCCTGCGTACCTGGAAATCCCGCTGGACCTCCTCGATCTCGAGGCCACCACGGCGCTGGTGCCGCCCTACGCCGGTCGCCCGGTTCGTCCGAATCCGGAGTCGATTCGAGCGGCGACGGAGCTTTTGGATGCCGCCGAGCACCCGTTGCTGATCGTCGGCGGCGGCGCATCGGGCGCGGCGAACGAAGTCCGTGATCTCGCCGAAGCACTGCAAGCGCCGGTGATCACGACTGCCAACGGCAAAGGCGTTCTGCCCGAGACACATCCGTTGTCGCTGGGCGCCGGCGTCCATCACCCCACCGTCAAGGAGTTGGTGGCCGCGAGCGATGTGGTCGTGGCTGTCGGCACCGAGCTGGCCCCCTCGGACTGGTGGTGGGGACCAATAGCGCAGCAGAGCACCGTGATTCGCATCGACATCGATCCGACGGCCGCGGCGACAAACATCTCCCCCGCCGTCGCTCTGGTCGGTGACGCCGCCGAGACCATCTCCTCGCTGCTCACGGGCCTCACCACCGCAGGGCGCACCGATGGTCGCGAATCTTCCGCGCAGTGGCGGCGATTGCTCCGGCAGGACGCTGCACAAGAAGGCAGTGCCTACCTCGAGCTGTGTGCCGCGTTGGACGCCGCACTCGACGACAGCGCCCTGATTGCCGCCGACAGCGCGATGGCCTGCTATTACGGCGCACTGTCGAACCTTCCGCTGCACCGGCCCCGGTCCTTTCTCTATCCGACCGGGGTGGGCACCCTGGGCTACGGTCTGCCGGCTGCGATCGGCGCGAAAATCGCAGCGCCACAACGCCAAGTGGTGGCGTTGCTCGGTGACGGCGGTGTCATGTTCACCATCGCCGAGCTCGCGGCTGCCGCGCAGGCCGGTTTGGCCATACCCGTCGTGATCGTCGACAACGGAGGCTACGGCGAGATCCGTAACGAGATGGCCGACCGCGGTGACACCGTGCACGCGGTTGATCTGGCCAGCCCCGACTTCGCCGCGCTGGCGCGATCCCTCGGCTGCCACGGGGTGTCCCTCGAGTCCGCCGCACTATTGGCCGATGCCGTCGGGGCCGCGCTGAACGCCGACCGACCCACGCTCATCCACCTACGCGTATCCGGTCGAGAAACTGAGTCCGCCTAACATCGGTTGGCGTGTCGAACTACTACTCCGACGACAACGAGCCGACTCAGTACGCCCAGAGTTACAGCGACTACGGCGACTACGGAACGCAACCCGAGCCACCTGCTCCTGAACCCGTCCCCTGGTACCGCAAACCGGCTGCCCTGGTCGGGCTCGGAGCACTCGGCGCCATCGTCGCGGCCCTGGTCGTCTACGCGATCGTGCAGCTGTTTTCGTCGGGCGGCGACGCGAAGCCCGCGAGCGTCACGACGACCTCCTCGACCACGTCGTCGACGACAGCGACCACCACCCCGGCACAGCAGAGCACCGCGGTAGTGCCGCCGGCCACGCAGACCGTCACCGAAACCCAGGCGCCGGACACCCCGACGACCACGGACCCGGGCACGACGACCACGACGACGGAGGCGCCGGTCACCACGACGACGACCGAACCCTCGGTGACCGTCAGCACGAGCACCACCGTCGTCACCAACACCGTGACCATTCCCGAGTTCCCCCGCAGGCACGGCAACTAGCAGCGATTACGGCGTAGGCACCGTAGACGTCGTCGGCTCCGTCGAATGCGACGGCTTCGGCGGTGCGCTCGGCGCAACCGTGGGCTCCGGCGCCTGAGTGTGCGTCGGCTCGGGCGGCGGGGGCGGCGCGGTGTGCGTGTGCGTCGGCTCGGGCGTTGGGGACTGGGTCGGTTCCGGCGCAGGCGTGTGCGTCGGCGGCGGGGGCGGCGTGAACGTCGGGATCGGCAACTGCGGCACGGGTAGCTGCGGTACCGGTAACTGCGGCAGCGGCAGCGCCGGGATGGGCAACTGCGCGATGGGCGGCAGCTCGGGGGCCGGCGGCACCGCGACCGGAGCGGGAAGGTCAGCCGGAGCCGGGTCCGCGGCCTGGGGCAAAGCCGGGGCCGGAGCGGCCTGCGGCGCCGGAGCCGACGCCACCTGCTGGCGCTGGACCGAATACGGCGCGGACGACGGCGACGCCGCGGGGCGGGAGCGGGTACCGCGGGATCCTGCACGACGACGGTGCGGGTCGGCGGTGCCGCACCGACCTGGGCCAGTGGCGCCTCCGCCGGTGCGAGTCCGGGTGCCGCCGGGCCGTTGGCAGGCGTGGCGTCCATCTTGTCGGCGTGGGCCGACAGCAGCAGGCCCGCGGTGCCGACGACCGTGAGCAGCGCCGCCGCGCACACCAGGATGCCGCGGTACCACGGGGTGCGGGCCGCCGCAGAGGGCTCGCGCGGCGCTTCGGCGAACACGAATGCGGGCCTGGCCGAATCCTCAGACACCGATTCCGGGATGTAGTCCATGACCTCGGCGGCCGGATCGCTGACCGACCAGGCCAGCGCGGCCGGTGCCAGCGACGAAGCAGCGACTGTGCCGGTCGTCGATGCGGCGACGAAGGGTGCGGCCGTCACCGCCCGGGTCGCCGCCGTCTCGGCCTCACCGCGGCGGGCCAGCAGACCGGCACCGATCGCGGTCACCACCTGAGCCTGCGCGACGGTGGTCACCGACATCCGGAAGGCTTCCGAAAGACGCTGCGTGACAAGGGGAATCCGCGCCGTTCCGCCGACGGTCACCAGCGCCGCCAGCTGTGCCGGGTGCACGCCGTTGCGCCGCAGGAGGTCGTGCAGCGCCTCGACCACCCCGCCCAGCGGCGCGTCGATGACCGCCTCGAGCTCGGCACGGGTGAGCCGCAACGTGCTCCCCGGCATCGGGCCGGGCAACCCGGTGGCGGCCTCGTAGCTCAACCGTTCCTTGGCGGCCCGCGATTCCTCACGCAGCCGGGACAGTGCGGCCACCGCCGCGGTACCCGAGGCGTCGGCGTCGAGGCTGCTCAGCACGTGGCGCAGCAGTTCCTGGTCGACGAGATCACCGGAGAAATCGTCGTACCGCACGGTCTGTCCGATCGGCGCGAAACGCGCACCGGCATCGGCGAGCGTCAGGCTGGTTCCGGTGGCCCCGAAATCGGCAAGGGCGACGATGCCGCGGGCCGGCAGCCCGGGATGTGCCTGCATCGCCGTCAACGCCGCAACGGCGTCGGACACCACCCGCACCCCTGGCATCGCGGCGCGGGCCGCGTCAAACGCGGCCGGGGCCCAGTACGCGGGTACCGCCACGACGGTGCGCTCGGGACGCTGCGCCGGACTGGCGGCCCGGGTCATCGACTCGACCGCCGCGGCCAGCAATTGCTCGCCGCGGTGGGCCGAGCCGTCGGCAGCGAGCAGCGGGATCGGATCACCGACCCGCTCCACGAAGCCGCTGATGACAAGACCGTCTCCGTCCAAGACGCCGACCTCGGGCATGCGGTCCCGGAACAGGGTCAGCACGCTCCGCCGCACGATCGGCGCCTGGTCAACAACCGCTGTCAGGTTGGTCGCACCAACCGACAACCCCAGGCAACCACGCATACCTTCTATGTCGGTCGCGGGCCCTGATTCGTTGCACCCGCCGATGCGCGATCCGCCTCCGGCTCCTCGCTGGCGTCAGCGGTTGCGGGCCGAATATTCGGCAACCAACGCCTCGGCGCTGCGTACCGCGGCCCGGCACGCGCGGGTGGTGAACGGGTCGTTGAGCGGGTGCTCGGCTCGCCGACGCCAGCGCTGTGCGGCCGCGAACGCCGCGCGCGGCCCGTCATACGGCGTGTCGGGCTGCAGCCCGAGCCGACTCGCGGCGTCGGTGCCCGACCCTCCGATGATGCGGCGCAACGACGCCATCTCGTCCTCGTTGAGCGTCGTCGGGCGCCCGCGCAGCTGGCTGAGCAGCCGCAACTCCTCGAACGCGTGCGTGTCCGCGAGCAGCGGGTCGATGTCGGCCAGGATGTAGGGAGTCGCGTAGATCGGGTTGTGCTGCACGAACTGCCGCAGCGACAGCAGCGCGGTGTGCGCCTTGAGCAGATCGGAGCGCTGCGCGAACTGCTGGTCGATGACATCGCGCAGCGCGACCAGGCCACTGCGCTCGAGCAGTTCGTCGGCCAGCGCCACCGAATCGGTGATGCCCGCACGCAGCACCGCGATGGAGATCCTGATGCCGAACATGCCGAACCGCTCGAGCAGCGCCGCGCGAGTCGCCGCGTCCACCGGCAGCGAACTGTCCTCGCGCACAAAGCGATCCACCGACAGCATTGCCTTGTTGATCTCGGCGGAGTCGACCCCGGCGAGCTTCTCCAGCGCCACGAACTCGCTCTGACGCAGCGTGCGGGCAGTCAGCGCGAGCAACCCGGACACCGGCACCACGGCCTGGCAGATACCGGTCTTGTCCATCTCGGCGGTGAACCGTTTCGCGACGTCCTTGGCCGACATCATGGCGTCGATGCGGCCGGCACCGATCTCGTCGGCCCGCGACGCCACCCCGATCACGCCGAGCGCGCCCGCCGAACCGCCGACCAGCTCCCCGATCTGTTTGAGCAGGGCGATATCGGCGGCGTTGAGCGTGCGCAGCAGGAAGACCACCGCGTCGACGCGCGGCACCCCGTCCTCGGGCACCAGCAGCCGATGCGTGCGTTCGGAGACGTCACGCGACAGCGACGACGTGCCCGGGGTGTCGATGATCGTGGTGTCGATCAGTTCGGCGGCAGGCCACTCCACGTCCAGGTCGACCACGTCGACGGGATCCAGCGCCGAGAAACTGAACGTCAGGCCCCGGTCGTGGGGGTCGCGTGCGATCGGCACATTGGACCGGCGCCCCCCGCGGTGGTTGGCCGTCACCTTCGGGGTGGGGCCGTGCCGGAACCAGGTGACGATGCGCGTCGCCTCGGTGGCGTCGGTGGGTGCGATGTCCTCCCCGACCAGCGCGTTCACCAGCGTGGACTTGCCCGCCTTGAGTGTGCCGGCCAGCGCGATGCGAATCGGCTGGTTGAGCCTGCGCCCGATCCGGTCGAGTTCGTTGTGCACGTCGGGCCGGTCACGGTACGCCGGGTCGCCCCGGTACGCCTGGATGGTGCCGCCCAGAATCGTCCGTACCTGATCGCTCGTGCTCACGCTGCGAAATCCGACCCTTTCACTTAACCCCGCGAGCCTAGCGGTGCTCCCTGGGCGAGGTTCCCAGCATGCTCGACCACCTGCTTGAGGATGTTGAGCTGACGCTCCAGCTCGGCCACCCGGGTGTTGCGCTCGTTCTCCTCGACCTTGGCCGCCGAGAGCGTGGCCTGCAGGGATTCGTTGAGTGAGCGGTTCGTCTGGTTGGCCACGTCACGATAGTGATCGCGGAGCTGACGCTGGATGGCCTTGAGCCGGTCACGGGATTCCTTGCCCACCACGAACGCCACGTCATCGACGAACTTGCGCACGTTGGCCTTGGCTTCGCCGCGGACCCGCAGCATCCGGTTCTCCATGTCCTCCTTGTAAGCCTTGCGGCCCAGCAGGAGTCCCGCACCCAGCGACAGCGGGTTGAACATGCCGAGGCCGGCGAACGAGGTGATCATGCCAAACATCAGCACGCCGCCATAGGAACCCCGCATACCGGTGACCAGCTTGTGGCCCGCCCGGATGGGCCCGGCCTCCAGTTTCTGCACCGAGCTGAATTCCCCGAAACCAGCGCCCATTTCACGCGCATCGAGCTGCGGCAGGGCCACAGCGTCCAGCCCGGCCTTGGCGAAGGTGTCGGCCACCTCGGCGGCCAGCGCCTCGGCCCGCTGATAGGCCCACACGAAGTTGTCGCCGACCGCGGTGGCCACCGCGTCCTCCAGCTCAGCACCGATCTCGGCCCAGTGCGCGGTGGGGTCGACCTTGTCGAGCATCTTCTCGGTGTGCGCGCTGATGGTCCGGAACCGTTGCCGCAGATCGTGATCCACGTCGGCGGTGAGATCGGCGATACCGTCGTTGAGCACCTGCTGCCACAGCGCGCTCTGCGCGAGGGCGTCCTGCGCCTCCTGCTTGCGACGCTCCAGCTCGCTGGTCAGCTGTGCGCGTATCTCCGGATCGTTGATCGAGGCCAGCTCCGTTTCCACAGCGAGCTTCAAATGCTCTGCGGCAGACCGGATGTCGTCGACCACCTGATCGCGGATGCGGTCGTTCTCACGCGACAGCACCCGTTCGGAAAGGAAGTTGACGATGGCCGGGAAGTTGGACTCCTCGTTGAGTTCCTTGTCATTGAGCTGGATCGCATGGCTGCGCAGCACGGAAGACAACGGAGTAACCGGCACATTCAGACCCGCGCGCTGCAGGTGGGCGGTGTTGGCAGCGACGATGTCCCGCCAATGCGGGTACAGATCGGTCTTGGTCGCGACAATCGTTGCCACCGGGCATATTTCGAGCGCCTGACGGATGAACCTCAGCTCGGGTTCGGTGAACTCCTGGCTGGTGTCGCTGACCATAAGCATCGCGTCGGCGTCGGGCAGCAAGCCCAGCGTCGCCGAAAGGTGCGGCTGCCCATGCCCGCCCACGCCGGGGGTGTCGATGAACGCCAGCCCGCCCTGCAGCAGTGGGCTCGGCGCGGTCACCTCGACCCGCAACACCTGGCGCCCGCCGGCCTGCGGGGCGCGGCGCAGATCGTTGCGCAGTTCGCCCGGCGGGATGTCGATGAGTTCGGGTTCGGCTCCGTCTGGCCGCGCCACCACGAGCCGGGCCGACGGCTGCTCGCCGTAGGACACCATGGTGGCCAGCACCGTGCTCTCGTCGTCGCCGACGCGGGCCACCGGCATGTTCAACAGCGAGTTGAGCAGCTGGCTCTTGCCCTGTTTGAGCTGGCCGGCGATCACCACCCGGATGTGCGGGTCGGTGATGCGCTCCTTGGCGCGGGCCAGGCTTTCGACGAGGTCGCCACGGTCTCTGGCGCCGGCGATCCTGCTGGTGTGGTCGATCAGCTCGACGATGACCGCTACTTTGCGCGGGTCGTTCGATTGCGTCATAGGGAAACCCTCCGGCCTCTAACGGTAAACGGCGAACTGGCGGGGACCTTTGCGGTCCCCGCCAGTAGCGGTGCTGTTCCGATCAGAAGCCGTGGAACCCGGCGTGCGGGTCGACGGTGTTGTGGCTGGCCACATCGTTGGTGGTCGACACGTTGGTGTGCAGGCCACCGACCTGGTGCACCGAATCGTCGGTGACCGAGCTGTGCACCGAGCTGTCGCTGTGCACCGTGCTCGTGTTGCCCACCGAGCTGTCGTGCACCGACTGATCGGACAGCGAGGTGTGGGTCGACGACGCGGTGTGCACCGACGAGTCGATCGAGCTGGTGTTGCCGCTGCCGACGTCGTGACCCGCGGTGGTCTGGTTGCCGCCGACTGCGTGGCTGTCGTTGCTGGTCACGATGATCGAGCCGGCGTTGCCGCCGTCGCCGGCATTGGCGTGGCCGCCGCTGCCGCCGATGTTGAGCAGGCCACCGCCGCTGCCGCTGGCGCTCGCGCCACCGCCGTGGCCACCGCTCATGTCGTTGCCGCTGATGACCGGTCCGTCGTTACCGGAGATGATCTGACCGCCTGCGTGCTGCGAGCTGTCCGAGATCTCGTTGCCCTGGCCGACGGCGACGTGCGAGCCGGACCCGGCCCAGACATCGCCGTTGTTGACCGTGTTGCCGTGGCCGAGCACTGCGCCGTCACCGGTGACGATGGGACCGCTGGAGTGACCGGTGTTGACCACGCCGCCGTTGGTGGCGGTGTTGGTCGTGCTGGTCTTGTCGCCGAGGGTGATGTCGCCGAAGCCCAGGTTGAACGCACCCTGCTGGGCGTTGGCGCCGGCGTCCTGGTTGGGGCTCATGATCGGCACGTTGTTGTGGCTGGCCAGGTCGGTCGAGTTGCCGCCCATCAGGGAGGTGTCGGTCTGCGGCGCGAAGGTCGGCTGCGAGGTGAAGGCCGTCTGCGGGGAGAACGGGGAGGCGATGTTGTGGTAGTCGGCGACTGCCCGCTGCAGGCCGTAGACCGGATCACCGTTACCCAGGGCCAGACCGGCCGGAGCGGCGGTGGCGGCCACCGAGGCCAGCTGCGCGGCGGACACGTTCGGCAGGCCGGCGTCGCGCAGCGCGCCTTCCGGGTCGGCCACGTAGGCGGCGGCAGCGGCGGGGCTGCGGAACAGGTCCATGATGAAGTCGATCAGAGTGGTCATCTCGGTACTGCCTTTCGTTGTGTCTTGCCTGAGGTTCTGGTTCTCGTTCCGGGGCGTCCCGGCGAACTGGTGACAACGTTATGGGCCCCGCAAGCCCCCGCAAACGGGGCCGGATCCCCTCCCTCCCGCAGGCCCACCGGGGCTGGCGAATGGGGACCCATTAGGGGATTAGGGGATCGCTAGGGGTTCCTGAAGCAAATATGGTCAGATCCTGGGAGGTCGCCATCTATGCACGTCAACGTCAAAAAGCGCACAACCAAAGAGGTTGTGCGCTAATTCGCTACGGTTAGATGCGGCTGCGTTCAGCTGAACAGATCGAAGCCGGCCCCACCATCGTGGTGGTGATCGTCCACTGCGGGGGCTGCCCACTCGGTACCGAAGTCGGCGTGGGTGGCCGGTGCGTCATCGATGACGGGGTCGCTGAGCTGCAGCGATGAATCGTCGAGTGACTGAGTGGTGGTCCCGCTGTCGGTGAAGTAGTCATCGAGCGCGGCGGGCGCGATGTGGTCCGGCTGGGTGATCACGTGGTCCACGGTGTGCCCGGTATCGGCGAGCGTGGCCGCGGCGGGCACATGGTCGCCGAAGGCGTCGAACGCGGCCGTGGCCGCCCCGCTGGCCCAGACGTTGCTCGCGGGTTCGGTGCCGAACCCCTCGCCGCCGGTCAGTGATTCGGACACCACCGGAATGAGATTGTTGACATCGACGCTGGTCACTCCGGTCAGGTGGGCATCGGAGATGGCTTGCGACGGGTCGGCGGCATAGCGCGCGGCGGCGTCCGGATCGCGCACGAGTGACATGACAAAGTCGAGGAGCGAATTCGCCATGACACCTTCCTTACTCTCTTGTGACCATCTCGGCCCCGTCTCGTGACGGCTGTCATCGATGCTATCCACCAGTGGCGTCACTGGGATCGGTGTCCAACCCACCCCCTTGGCGGTCCAATTAGGGGGTCGGCTGTTAGGGGATTCTGGCGACTAGGGGATGGATCCTCGACACCGGGGGGCCAGCCGCTATCGTGGGGACGGCCCAGACAACACAGGAGTGACGCCTGATGACCGACGCACTGGGGTTGTCGATCGGGACAACCAACCTGGTGGCTGCCCGCGAGGGCCGTCCGCCGGTCGTTCGCCGCTCGATCCTCACGCTGTTCGCCGACCGAGCTCCCGAGGTCGGCGAATACGGCGGTCATGGCCTGGCGCTGACGGGGTTCGTCGAGCGGGTGGGCGACCCCGTGCCGATCGTCGCCGCCGACGGTTCGCAGCATCGCGGTGAGCTCGCACTCGCCGAGGCCCTCGACGCGATGGCCCACGCTGTCGGTGGTGGTGCACCCGTCACGATCGCCGTCCCGGCCTACTGGGGCCCCGCCGCTGTCGGCGCACTGCGCGGCGCACTGCGCGGCGCGCTGCGCGGCAGACCCGCCCTGGCTCCCGACGGCATTCCCGCCGAACTCGTCCCCGACTCCCTGGCCGCGCTCGCGGCGTTGCGCACCGGTCCCGGCCTGCCCACCGAAGGCGTCGTGGTGCTGTGCGACCTCGGCGGCAGCGGCACCAGCGTGACACTGGCCGACGCGAGCGCGGGCCTGTCCCAAATCGGCCAGACCGTGCGATACCCGGACTTCTCCGGCGACCAGGTGGATCAGGCGCTGCTCAACCATGTGCTCAGCGGTGTCGCCGCTGCAGGCAATGCCGACCCGGCCGGGACGGCCGCGGTCGGTTCACTGGCCCGGTTGCGTTCCGACTGCCGCCAGGCCAAGGAACAGTTGTCCGCCGACACCGTCGCTGTCGTCCCGACCGACCTTCCCGGGTTCACCTCCGATGTCCGGGTGACGCGCTCCGAGCTCGAACAACTCGTCGCCGAGCCACTGACCGGGCTACTGAACAGCGTCGCAGACATGCTGCAGCGCAACAACATTGCGTTGTCGAGCGTGACAGCGGTGGCGACGGTCGGCGGCTCGGCCGCGATCCCACTGGTGACCCAGCGGCTGTCGGAGCACCTGCGCGCACCGGTCGTCACGTCGCCGCAGCCGCAGCTGACCGCCGCGGCGGGTGCAGCGCTCGTGGCCGACGTCGTCGCCGACGCAGGCGCCCCGACCGGGATGGCCCCGGGATCATCGCGGCCGACGCGCCGACCGGTCTGGCGCCGGGGATCAACCCGCGGACGTCCCGACCGGCATGGCGCCGAGCGCCTGGGCGGCGGGCGCGGCCGGTGCTGCCGCGGCCGACGGCGCCGCGTCCGCGACGTTCCGCTCGCTCGCGTGGTCGCAGGACGACGACGCCCCCACCGACGAACCGGTCCCCTACGCCGGACCGGACTACAACTACAACTACGAGAGCGGCGGGACGGGCCCGACCTCGGCCCGCCCGCAGATGGCGTTCGCCCACGAAGAAGAGGCGTTCGAGGCCGAGCCCGCACCACTGCCCTGGTACAGGCGGCCGGTGATCCTGTTCGCGGCGGCGGCCGCCGCGGTCCTGCTCGCGGCGGGTGGTCTCGCCGTGACGCTGACCAGCTCGTCTGGCGACTCGACGCCGGTGACCGAGACCAGCACCACGGTCTCGATGTTGCCGCCGGTCACCACGGTCACCGTCGGCCCGGACGGTCAGGGCACCACCACCGTCATCACCCCGACAACCGTCATCACCCAGACGCACACGCCGACGGACACCGCCACGTCCGGCACCACGACGAGCGAGTCGCCCACCACCACGACCACGAGTCCGACCACGACAACCACCACGACAACGACCACCACCACGGCGCCCACCACGACGACAACGACCACCCAGCCGACCACGACAGCGCCGACGACAACCCAACCGACGACAACCCAACCGACCACCACCAAGCCGCCGACCACGACACAACCGCCGGTCACCACGACCGCGGCCGGCGGCGGCGCCTAGTCGGTCATGTCGCACCCGGCGCCGGACACCGGCATGGACCTGCCGCCGGCTGCCCGCCGCGCCGTCGCGGCTGTGCTCGCTACGCCGACCGCGCCGACGAAACTGCTGGTGACCGGTGGCATCGGGACCGGCAAGACGTCAGTGCTGGCCGCTGTGCGCGGCGCGCTGCGCGATGCCGGGCGGGTGGTACTGACCCGTCCGCCCCGCGCCGAGGACGCCGCAGATGCGGCGTACGTCGTGGACGATGCGCACCTGCTCGCCGACGCCGAACTCGCTGCGTTCGTCGAGCACATCACCGATCCGGCAGCGACCGTGGTGGTCGCGGCCGCACCCCTGGCGCACCGGCCGGCACTGCGGGCACTGGCCACCGCGCTGCAGCGGGAAAGCCCGGAAGTCATCCTTGGCCCGCTGCCCGCTACCGAGGTCAACCACATCCTCACGACCGCCCTGGGCGCATCCCCGTCGTCCGAAACCGTCCGCTCGGTCCTGATCGCGACCGCCGGCCTGCCGTTGCTGGTGACCGCGGCCGCGCAGGCCACGACGCCGCCCGAGCAGTCCGCCCGGTTCGCCCTGATCGACCGCTTGCGCCGCATCGATGAACGCACCCGCGACACCCTGCTGATCACGTCACTGAGTCAGGGCCTTGGTCCCGATGACGTGGCCGCGGCGTTGCATTGCAGCGGCGCCGACGCAGTCGACCTCGTCGACCGGGCCCGGGCCTGCGGCCTTGTCGAACCGTCCTACGATCGCCGGTTCGTGCGGCTCGTGCACGAGTGCCTCGCGCAGATCGCGGGGGCCGCGCGGCATCACGAGATCGAGACGTCGCTGCTGAATTCGCAGTTGGGGATGTCGACGCTGTCGGCGGATCTTGCGGTGCAGCTGGCCGAGCACGGTCTGCGCGACGACCGGTTGGCCGATGCACTGATCGAGCGTGCGGTCGAGGTGCACGGCCGCCCGGCCCGCGCGGCAGCGCTGTACCGGGCCGCCGCCAAGGCCGGGTCCATCTCGGGTAGTGCGCGGCTGGCCGATGCGCTGGCCCTGACGGGCGATTGCGCGACGGCCGGCCGGATGGCCGATGAACTGCTGGAATCCGACGACGCCGGCCAGCGGGCGGCGGCGGTCCGGGTCGCTGCCAGTGTCGCCGCCCATGACGGCAACGCCGTGGCGGCAGCGGATCTGTTCCGGTGGCTGGGCCCGTATCCGGATGCTTCGGTGAGTGCGGCGGCCGTCGTCGTGGGTCTCGCGGCGGGCGACCTGCCGACGGCACGCGATGCGCTGACGGCCGAGCGCACGGGCCCGCCGACGGCCGCGGCCCGGGCGGCGCACAGCCTCGCTGAGGGCGTGCTGTCGTCGCTGGATCAGCCGTTCGCGGCCACCGTCGCCCGCCTCGGCCAGGCTCTCGCGAGCGAGCATCATGGTGGCGCCGTCGCCCCGGACACTCCGTCGGCGCTGGTCACGCTGGTTGCGCTGCACGGAGGCGATCCGGTGCGCGCCCGCAGTGTGATCGGTCGGGCCGTGCGGGCCGAAGGTGCCGACGAAGTGCCTTTCACCGTGCACCGGCACCGGCTGCTGCAGGGCTGGGTGCGCATGCAGGACGGTCAGCTCGGGTCTGCCACTGCCGATGCGGCCGCGGCAGACCACGGCCTGCACCGGCGGGATGCCCTGTGGGCCGCCGCGCTGCGCACTGCCATCGCGCGCCGCGCCGGCGACAGCGGCGCCGTGCAGCAGCACTGGTACGCGGCCATGGAGGTCCTCGCCGAGTACTCGATCGATCTGTTTTCCCTGCTCCCGCTGGGTGAACTGTGGGTGGCAGGCGCACGCATGCGCCAGGTCGACCGCATGCAGCATGCCCTGTCGCAGGCGTTCGATCTGCTGGATTCGTTTGGCAAGCCGGTGCTGTGGTCGGTGCCGCTGCACTGGGCAGGCGTGCACGCCGGAATCCTGGCCAATTCGCCGGCCGCGGTGGCGCCGCACGGGCAGGCGCTGACCGCGGCCGCCGGGCAGAGCGCGTTCGCGCGAGCCCTCGCGCATGCGGGGCGCACTTGGCTTCGGGTGCTGGCCAACCAGGTCGACACCGACGAGGTCACCGTGGCCGCGCGGGCGCTTGCGCAGTACGGCCTGACGTGGGACGGCACTCGGCTGGCCAGTCAGGCGGCGCTGCAGACCCCGGATGCCCGGGTGTCGCAGGCGATGCTGCAGTTGGCCCGCGACCTCAAGCAGAGCAGCGCGGTCGATGAATCACCGCTGCCCGATGTCGCGGCCCTCGCGAAGGCTCCGGTGCCTGCGGCCCAGCCCGGATCGAGCTCCGCGGCGCGGTTGTCCGACCGGGAGCGCGAGGTCGCCGAGCTGCTCCTCCTCGGCATGCCGTATCGCGATATCGGCAGCCAGTTGTTCATTTCGGCGAAGACTGTCGAGCATCACGTGGCCCGCATCCGGCGGCGGCTGGGCGCCGAATCGCGCTCGGAAATGCTGTCGATGTTGCGGGCGATGTTGGCCGTTCAGAGCTGACGACAGCGTCCATCACACGTCCGAAAAACGAAGAATTTCGTGATGCATCCCGGGCGTGTCGCGGCTCGGTTTCGGCCCGTCGACGACGCGCGCGGTGGTCTGCTGCGCCGGGTTCGCAAGCCTTCCGCAAACGGCCCCGAAATCGACTTAGGGCAACCTTAGTGGCGCGGGTTCTGTGGTTGATGTCACTATAAGCAGGCACTGAGCTTAAGTTACCGATCAGTAACATGGATTTTGTTACCGGCGAGTAACCACGAAACTGGGAGGCCCCCGTTGGAAAACAGCCTGGAGCATATGCTCACGACAGGCCGGTTGATCCTTGGATTGTTGGCAACAGCGATCGTCTTGGTATTCGCCGCCAAGCGCATCACGTGGCTGACGAAACTGATCAGCTCCGGGCAGAAGCTCGGTGACGAACGCGGCCGCAAAGACGATCTGGTCCGTCGCTTCCTGAACCAGAACAAGGAAGTCTTCGCGCAGTCCAAGCTGCTGAAGTGGTCCATCCCGGGTCTCGCGCACTTCTTCACGATGTGGGGCTTCTTCGTCCTGGCCACGGTGTACCTCGAGGCCTACGGCGTGCTGTTCAACCCCGAGTTCCACATCCCGCTGGTCGGCCGCTGGCCGGTGCTCGGCTTCCTGCAGGACTTCTTCGCCGTCGCCGTGCTGGCCGGCATCGTCGTCTTCGCGATCATCCGCATCCGCAAGAACCCCGAGCAGATCGGCCGCGAATCCCGGTTCTACGGTTCGCACAACGGCGGCGCCTGGACGATCCTGATCATGATCTTCCTGGTCATCCTGACCTACGCGATCTTCCGCGGCGCAGCGGTCAACGTGCTCAACTACGAGGGTCGCGCCGCCTTCCCGTACCAGTCCGGTGCGTTCTTCTCCGACGGCATGGCCGCCCTGCTGGCTCCGCTGGGCCACACCGCCAACCTGTGGCTGGAGACCGTGGCACTGATGGCCCACATCGGCGTCATGCTGGCGTTCCTGCTGATCGTGCTGCACTCCAAGCACCTGCACATCGGCCTGGCCCCCATCAACGTCACGTTCAAGC
Source organism: Mycobacterium dioxanotrophicus (assembly GCF_002157835.1). NCBI lineage: Bacteria > Bacillati > Actinomycetota > Actinomycetes > Mycobacteriales > Mycobacteriaceae > Mycobacterium > Mycobacterium dioxanotrophicus. The sequence goes on from NZ_CP020809.1 coordinate 6,763,782, forward strand.
GCCTGCCGGACGGCCTCGGCCCGCTGCTGCCGATGGAGTACAAGGGCGAGAAGATCGACTTCGACGATCCCGCCGAGGACGCGGTGTTCGGCAAGGGCCGCATCGAGGACTTCACCTGGAAGGCCAACCTCGACATGGCGACCTGCACCGAGTGCGGTCGCTGCCAGTCACAGTGCCCGGCTTGGAACACCGGCAAGCCGCTGTCCCCCAAGCTCGTGATGATGAACCTGCGCGATCACCTGTTCGCCAAGGCTCCGTACATCATCGAAGGCAAGCCGATGCCCGAAGAGGGCACGGTTGATTTCGCCAAGCTGGGCGACAGCCTGCACGCGCACGGTGTGCCCGAAGACGGCTTCGCCCGCATCGGAGGTTCCGGCCCCGAGCAGGCGCTGCGCCCGCTGGTCGGCACCGCTGAACAGGGCGGCGTCATCGACCCCGACGTCCTGTGGTCCTGCACCAACTGCGGCGCCTGCGTCGAGCAGTGCCCGGTGGACATCGAGCACATCGACCACATCGTCGACATGCGCCGCTACCAGGTCATGGTCGAGTCTGAGTTCCCCGGTGAGCTCGGCGTGCTGTTCAAGAACCTGGAGACCAAGGGCAACCCCTGGGGCCAGAACGCCAAGGACCGCACCAACTGGATCGACGAGGTCGACTTCGACGTTCCGGTCTACGGCCAGGACGTCGAGAGCTTCGACGGCTTCGAGTACCTGTTCTGGGTCGGCTGCGCCGGCGCCTACGAGGACCGCGCCAAGAAGACCACCAAGGCCGTTGCCGAACTGCTGGCCGCTTCCGGCGTGAAGTTCCTGGTTCTGGGCACCGGTGAGACCTGTACCGGTGACTCGGCTCGCCGCTCCGGCAACGAGTTCCTGTTCCAGCAGCTGGCCGCGCAGAACGTCGAGACCATCAACGAGCTGTTCGAGGGTGTCGAGACGGTCGACCGCAAGATCGTGGTGACCTGCCCGCACTGCTTCAACACGATCGGTCGCGAATACCCGCAGCTGGGTGCCAACTACACCGTCGTGCACCACACGCAGCTGCTCAACCGCCTGGTGCGGGACAAGAAGCTGGTGCCGGTCAAGTCCACGGGTGGCCCCGAGGTCACCTACCACGACCCGTGCTTCCTGGGCCGTCACAACAAGGTCTACGAGGCTCCGCGTGAGCTGGTCGAGGCCTCGGGTGTGACGCTCAAGGAAATGCCCCGCCACGCCGACCGCGGCCTGTGCTGTGGTGCCGGTGGCGCGCGGATGTGGATGGAAGAGCACATCGGCAAGCGCGTGAACGTCGAGCGCACCGAAGAGGCGATGGACACCGCCTCGACGATCGCGACCGGCTGCCCGTTCTGCCGCGTGATGATCACCGACGGTGTCGACGACGTGGCCGCGGCCCGCAACGTCGAGAAGGCCGAAGTGCTCGACGTGGCCCAGCTGCTGCTGAACTCGCTGGACAAGAGCGTCATCACGCTGCCGGAGAAGGGCGCGGCCGCCAAGGAATCCGAAGCTCGCGCGGCCGTTCGCGCCGAGGCCGAGGCCAAGGCCGAAGCTGCTGCGGCAGCCGCGGCTCCCGCTCCGGCGGCGGCCGAACCCGAGGCGCAGACCGCGGCACCGGCCGCATCGACGGCCACCGACACGGCGGCCAAGCCGGTCACCGGCCTGGGCATGGCCGGCGGTGCCAAGCGTCCGGGAGCCAAGAAGGCCGCTGCCGCCCCGGCAGCATCCGCGGCTCCGGCAGCCGAAGCACCCGCCGCCCGGTCAAGGGCCTCGGCATCGCCGGCGGCGCCAAGCGTCCGGGAGCCAAGAAGACCGCTGCCACCCCGGCAGCGTCCGCGGCTCCTGCGGAGGCAGCGCCTGCGGCACCCGCCGCTCCGGTGAAGGGCCTGGGTCTGGCAGCCGGTGCCAAGCGTCCGGGAGCCAAGAAGGCGGCTCCGGCCGCGCAGGCTCCCGCCGCTGCGGCGCAGCCTGCTCCGGCAGCGGCAGCTCCGGCCAAGCCCGAGCCCCCGGTGGTGGGTCTGGGCATCGCCGCGGGCGCCCGTCGTCCCGGCGCAAAGAAGGCCGCGCCGAACAACAACGCGGCTCCTGCCGCACCGGCACCCGCCGCGGCCGCCCCCGCCGCACCGGCGGAGCCGGCCAAGCCTGAGCCCCCGGTGGTGGGCCTGGGTATCAAGCCGGGCGCCCGGCGCCCCGGCAAGCGCTAGATCAGTACCGCGCAGTGGCCAGTTATGGCACAGGTTCTCCGTGAACTGTGTGTCATGACTGGCCATTGGCGTTTCTGTGGCTTACACCGCAAATTGCAAAACAACTGGACGACGGTGAGACCATGGTGGACGTGACTACCCATCAGCTGCCGTGGCAGGGTACCGGGCACCACCCGAAGCCACGTGTGTTCGCCCAATCGACGAAGCTGCAGGATGTCCTGTACGAGATTCGCGGGCCGGTACACGAGCACGCCTCGCGGCTGGAAGCTGAAGGCCATCGCATCCTCAAGCTGAACATCGGCAACCCGGCGCCGTTCGGCTTCGAGGCTCCCGACGTGATCATGCGCGACATCATCCAGGCACTGCCGTACGCGCAGGGCTACTCCGACTCCAAGGGCATTCTCAGCGCCCGCCGTGCGGTGTTCACCCGCTACGAGCTGGTGGAGGGATTCCCCCGGTTCGACGTCGACGACGTCTTCCTCGGCAACGGTGTCTCCGAGCTGATCACCATGACCCTGCAGGCCCTGCTCGACAACGGCGATCAGGTGCTGATCCCCACGCCGGACTACCCGCTGTGGACCGCGTCGACCTCGTTGGCCGGCGGCACTCCGGTGCACTATCTGTGCGACGAGACGCAGGGCTGGAACCCCGACGTCGCCGACCTGGAATCCAAGATCACCGATCGCACCAAGGCGATCGTCGTGATCAACCCGAACAACCCGACGGGCGCGGTGTACAGCCGCGAAACCCTCACGCAGATCGCCGATTTGGCGCGCAAGCATCAGCTGATGCTGCTGGCCGACGAGATCTACGACAAGATCCTCTACGACGACGCCAAGCACATCTCCATGGCGTCGGTGGCGCCGGACGTGCTGACGCTGACCTTCAACGGGCTGTCCAAGGCGTACCGGGTCGCCGGATACCGGTCCGGCTGGCTGGTGATCACCGGCCCCAAGGAGCACGCAAGCAGCTTCATCGAAGGCATCAGCCTGCTGGCCAACATGCGGTTGTGTCCGAATGTGCCTGCGCAGCACGCTATTCAGGTGGCACTCGGCGGCCATCAGAGCATCGACGATCTGGTGCTGCCCGGCGGCCGGTTGCTGGAACAGCGCGACACCGCATGGACCAAGCTCAACGAGATCCCCGGGGTGTCCTGCGTGAAGCCCTCCGGGGCGCTCTACGCGTTCCCGCGACTGGATCCCGAGGTCCACGACATCCAGGACGACGAGCAACTCGTACTCGACCTGCTCATGCAGGAGAAGATCCTGCTGACGCAGGGCACCGGATTCAATTGGCCCACACCGGATCACCTGCGCATCGTCACCCTGCCGTGGTCGCGTGACCTGTCCGCCGCGATCGAACGTCTCGGCAACTTCCTGGCCAGCTACCGGCAGTAGGCGCCAATCCGGCGCAGTAACCGGACAGCTCGGCGCTCTACCCTGTGCGGGTGGCGCATTCCCACTCGCACTCGCACTCACTCAGTGGCGGTCCTGCCCCGCTGGGTCCGCTGGCCGCCAAGGTCGTCGTCGGTCTGCTGATCGCCATCGGTATCGCGGTCCTGGCCGGGTTGGCCCTGCTGTGGCCGAGTCAGCAGAAGGTCGCCATTCCGCTGCCGTTCCAGAACGCGGCGGGCGGCGCCGTGACCACCGAGGCCGGGCATGTCCTCTCCAGCCGCATGGTCGACTGTGGCAGCCCGTCGACCGGCGGGGTGCTCACCGCCAATCCGACCCCGGCCCCACCCGGCGGCGGCCAGTGTGTGCAGAACCTGATCGCGATCGATTCGGGGCCCAACAAGGGCGCCAACACGCTGCTGGAGTTCACCAACGGGCCCGGGCAGCCGCATCTTGCTGTCGGGGACAACGTCCGGCTGAGCCGGCAGGTCGACGACGGGGGAACGACGACGTATGCGTTCTTCGACTTCGAACGCACCTGGCCGCTGGCCGCGCTGGCCGCCGTCTTCGCGGTGGTGATCGTCGCGGTGGCACGCTGGCGCGGGCTACGCGCACTGATCGGTATCGCCGTGGCGTTCGTGGTGCTGGTGGTCTTCCTCCTGCCCGCGCTGCGCGACGGCGCCTCGGCCGTCCCGGTGTCGCTGGTGGCCTCTGCGGCGATCTTGTACGCGGTCATCTATCTCGCCCACGGAGTGAGCCTGCGAACCAGCGCTGCCCTGCTGGGCACCCTGGCCGCCCTGCTGCTCGCCGCGTTGTTGTCGTGGGGAGCAATCGAAGTGGCGCACTTGACGGGTCTGTCGGAGGATCAGAACAACGAGGTCGCGGCGTATCTCGGCAACGTGTCGATCACGGGTCTGCTGTTGGCCGGGTTCATCATCGGCTCACTCGGTGTGCTCAACGACGTGACCGTCACGCAGGCCTCGACGGTGTTCGAGCTGGCCGAGCACGGCGGCACCCGCCGCTCCGTCTTCCTGGGCGCCATGCGGGTGGGCCGCGATCACATCGCCAGTACGGTGTACACCCTGGTGTTGGCCTACGCGGGCAGCGCGTTGCCACTGCTGCTGTTGTTCAGCGTGGCCAACCGGTCCCTCGGCGACGTGCTGACCGGTGAGAGCGTGGCCATCGAGATCACCCGGTCCGCGGTGGGCGGTATCGCTCTGGCCCTGTCGGTTCCGTTGACGACGGGCATCGCGGCCGTGCTGGCCACGCCCGAACGGCACTCACACCGTTAGCGCTGCGCGTCGCGCAGGATCTGTTGCAGCCGGTCGAACGGGTCGCCGGCTCCTGGATCGAGTCGCAGTCTCGCGTCGGGGTTTTCCGGTGCCGTACCCGCCGCCGGTGGGGGCGCACCTGCCGGCGGGACGACGGGCACCGGCGGCGGTGGCGGCACTGCGGCCCGCGCCGCGGCGATCTTGCTGTCGAGGCGGGCTGCACTCTGGTCGCGCACGGCCCGCCGCGGCTCGTCCGGATCGCGATTGCCGGCGAAGCAGCCGTGCGGCGCCTGTTCGACGAGTTGGCGTGCGCTGAGATAGTGGTCGAGCGCGCCGCGGCCATCAAGGGCCGCCATCGACCGGTCTCCCATGGTCTCGCGGACCAGGACGAGATTGACCCGGGCAGAGCAGGTTTCGGACCCACTGGCCGCCAGTGCCGCCGAGAATTCGCGGTCGGCGTCGTCCAGCCGGTTCTGCAGCACCGCCAGGGTGCCCGCCGCGAACGGCGCCTTCGCCGGTTCTGCCACATTGAGCACCGACAGCGTGGCGACGTCGCGGTGCAGCGCGCCGGTGTCGCGGGCAGTGAAGTGCGACGCCGCCAAATTGCCCGCGATGACCACCGAAAGGCATTTGACGACAACGAGAATCACGACCGCCACGATCGGGGCCGAGTACACCAGAAGCCGCCGGCGCGTGGTCATGGCGACTCCGGTGTGACGAGCCGGGTACGGCCGAATTGCCGTAGCACCAGATACAACTCGATGAGAACGAGGCCCGCCGCACCCATCGCCACGATCCAGTACGTCTCGAACCCGGTCGCGGCGGCGGTTGTGGGCACGGTCTCGTGCACGGGGTTCTCGGCCCATCCGGTGAGCGGTCCGTCACCGCCGCGCGTGAGCAGTGGCACTCCCAGTTGTCCGGCAACGGCCTGCAATGCTGGTTCGCCTGCCGCGTCGTAGGCCAACACCGCACCGCCGTCGATCGCTCCGGCAGGCGGGTCGAATGCACGGTCCGGCTCTTGCGATTCGGGTGCTCCCGCCCCGAGATAGAAGACCAGATTCTGCGCCCGCGGGTACTGCTGCACGGCACCGAACAGCTGATAGCGCAGCACTGTGGAGGCGGCGCCGACGTCGGCTTGAGCAGCCTGGGCGGGGGTCGACGCGTACGGCGTGATGGCGTCGACAATCGGTCTCAGGCTCCAGTTGTCCTGCGACAACGGCCAATTCAGTGCCGGTCGGGACGCGAAGGAGATGACGGCGAACCGGGCGTTCGGGTAGCGGTCCATCAGGGTGGCGATGTCGTCACGTGCCGCAGCCAGCCGGCTACGCCCCTGCCCATCGGAGACTCCCATGTCCGCAGACCGGTCGACCAGCACGAAGATGCTCGGGTCGTGAGCACCTGCGACTGCGGGTGGCGGGGTGGATCCGCCGATCACGGGGCGGGCGATGGCGATCGCCAGAAGCACTGCCGCACCGGCCATCAGGCCGATTCGCCACCGAGTGGTGCCACGCCGGCGGATCGCGACGAGGGCAATCAGGACGACGACCGCACTCAGCGCCACGATGGCCGGAATCTCCGGGGACTCCATCGTCCGGGCCGCGCCTGCTCCCGGCGGAGCTGCCGGTGGGTGTTTGCGGATCTGGTCGAGGTGGGCCGTCACATCGGAGTCCGCCGAAAACGCTTGCCCACCCGTGGCGTGGGCGACGTCGGTCAGCGGCCCGGTGGCGGACCCGGTCGTGAGAACGTTGATCTGCACCCCCGCCTGGTGCGCCAAATCGGCCACGCGGTCGGCGGTGAACAACCCCGGAGCACCACCGGAAGATGTCTGGGGACCGACGTAGATCAGCGAACGCCGTTGGTCAGCTGTGCGGTCGAACGGCGGCAAGCCCGTCACGCACATCGCCACCACGTCTTCGGCGTTCGGCATGTAGTCGGCATAGGACACCGGCGCCACCAACGACGGTCCGCCCTGCGGCTGTGCGTAGTCGGCGAATCGTGCTGCGGCGTATTGATAGTCGCGCGTCAATGGCACGATGCGGCGGTTGGCCGAGGTCAGCCCGATGCGTTGGGTGCCGAACGTGGTGATCCGGTCGGCGAAGTACTTCAGTGTCGCCGCCACCCCGGGGCTGTTCTGCGCGCCGCCGACACACACCATGATGTCCTCGGGTGCCGAACTCTGGGCGTTGCGGGCCCAGGACGGCAGTCCTGTCGGACGCGCAGCGACCAACAACGATGCCACGAATGCGACCACCAGCAAGGCGATCATGGCAACGATGGTCAAGGCGCGTCGCCGCGCTGCCCGCTGATATTCCGGCAACCGGGTGAGCCGACCGGTATTGGCCAACGGCCGCAGCTGTTCCCGCGACACCTGGCGGGGCCAAAGGACCGCGAGCCCGACGCACCCGGCGAGTGCGAGGCAACCGGCCATCGCCACCACCCACCAGATCAGGTCCATTCGCGGATCAGCTCCTCGGTCGCCTCGCTGAGCGCACCCACATCGACCACGGACCGATGATTGAACTGAACATCGTTGAGTTCGAACAGGATCGGCGCCGCAGGCGCGAGCTTACCGACGGCCATGGCCTCGACCTGCATGTACTCGGCGTTCATCCCCGTCGCGGCGTGCAGGAAGGAGCGCAGCTCACCGCTCACCGCGGCGCCGGCCGGGCCAGGTTCCAGTTCGCCTGCCCGATAACGGTTTCCGATGGTGCGAACAGCGCGGACCGCCCGGCGCCGGATCAGCTCGTCCCGCGCGGCACCCAGCACCGGGAGATCCCGCAGCCGGCGTCGCGAGGTCAGTGCGAAAACTGCCGCGTACCAGGCGATCAGGCCGAACACCAGGACCACCGCGGTCCACAACCACGCCGATGCGTACGGTGACGGCCCGATCAGATGCGAGAGCAGATCATCGGGCACGCGTATACACCCCGGTCATCGTGGTGAGAGCCGGCAGGATGCGGGCGCTTCCGGTGATCCGCGCGTGCGGTATCCGTTGCAAGGTCAGGAACTCGGTCAGCTGCTCGCGCCGTTGCGCTTCGGCCCGCCGATAGGCCTCGATCACGTCGGCGTCCAAGTCATCCAGAATCGGTCGCCCATCGGTGATCTCATAGCTCTTCCGATGCTGGGCGTCGGGATGCACGGCGGGCATGTCGGCAACCATCGCCCACAGCACGTCGTGACGCGCGGTCAAGGAACACAGCACCTCTGCGAGCCTGTCACTGATGTCCGGTTCGTCACTGACCACCACGATCAGCAGCCGGTGCCGGTAGTGCCGTGCCACCCAGCTCAATTGGACGATGATGTCGCTGGGCGCGGGATCATCGTCCGTGGCGTGCTGCTGGTAGCGGTGCAGCATGCTCTCGATGTGAGTCTCCCCGCGCCGCAACCGGATGTCGACACAGCCGCGACGGTCGCCGAGCACCATGCCGATTTCGTCGGAGCGCGGCAGGGTCATCAGACCGACAGCGCCGATGACATGAAGGGCCACCACATATTTCAATTCACCCGAGGGCGCCAGCGCACGGCCGTTGCGCCCGGTGTCGGTGACGACCAGGATCTTGTGATGCTTCTCGGAGACGAATCGCTTGACCAGCGTGTGCCCGGAGCGCGCGGTCGCTGTCCAATCGATGTCGCGGACGTCGTCCCCCGGTACGTAGGGCCGCAACTCGTCGAACTCCAGGCTGCGCGTGTGGATCAGCGCGTAGTGGCCACCTTCGAGCAGACCGCCGGCGTCACGGCCGACATACGCCTTGGCAGAATCGAGGTACTTGCCCATGGCGGCCTCACGGCACCCGCACCGCGCGCAGCACCGCGTCGACCACCACATCCGGCGTGACGCGGGCACTGGCGGCCTCGAATCCGAGGATCAGCCGGTGCCGCAGCACCCGGTGTGCGAGGCGGGCGACGTCGTCGGGCACCACATGGTCACGCCCCCGCAGCACTGCCATCGCGCGCGCGGTTCGGCAGAACGCCAGGGTGGCGCGGGGGCTGGCCCCGTACTCGATGAGCCGCGCCAGGTTGGCCGGCAGGTGCCTGCCCGGTTCCCGGGTGACGTTCACCAACCGGCTGGCGTACTCGACCAGGCCTCGATCCATGTACACCGAGGCGACGATGCGTTGCGCCCGGCGGATGTCGCCGACGGTGACGACGGCGTCCGATGGTCGGTCGCGGGCGTAGAGACCGGCGTCCATCCGCGCGACGATCTCGATCTCGTCCTCGACCGACGGGTAGCCGACGATGTCTTTGAGCATGAACCGGTCGGTCTGGGCTTCCGACAGCGGATACGTGCCCTCCTGGTCGATCGGGTTCTGGGTGGCGATCACCAGAAACGGCTCGGGCAGCCGGTATTCGATGCCGCCGATGGTGGTCTGCCGTTCCTCCATCGCCTCCAGCATGGCGCTCTGGGTCTTGGCGCTGGACCGGTTGATCTCGTCGAGCAGCACGATGTTGGCGTGCACCGGGCCGAGCCGGATGCTGAAGGCCGACTCCGCAGCGGCTCCCGCGTCGTAGATCTGGGTGCCGATGATGTCGCTGGGCAACAGGTCGGGGGTGCATTGAATGCGATGGAAGGTGCCGTCGATGGATTCGGCGACGACGCGTGCCGCCGTGGTCTTCGCCAGCCCCGGAACGCTTTCGATGAGCAGATGGCCACCGGCGAGCAGGCACACCAGCATCGATTCGCGCAGGTGATCCTGGCCGACGACGCGCGTGGTGAACGCCGATGTCACCGCGTCGATGGTGCGCTGAGCTTCGGCGGCGTCACGCGGGTCAGCGTGCAATCGCGGTGCCGTCATGCCCGGAGAAGTACCCGGGCATGCCCGTTCTCACGCCTTAGACAAGATCACTCTCGGTCAGATCGGTCGCCGCGAGTGCCGCTGCCAGGTCGCGGTGGTGAAACACCGAGGTGACGTGGTCGCGTACCACCCGGAACGCCGACGCCGAGGTATCGGTCTCGCCGTCGGAGTCTGCGATGGTCTGCTCGACGACCACCACGCCGTCGTGCACGAACATCTGCCCGGCCGTCACGGTTTCGCCCAGCTCCTGGGCCCATTGCCGCAGCGCAGCACGACCCTGTGCGGCCCCTCGGGCGTCACCGAACTCGATATCGTCGCTGCACAGCCGGTCCAGGGTGCCGAAATCCCGCGCGTTGAGCGCGTCATGCCAGGCCAGAACCGTCGCGATCTCGGATGTGGTCATGAACGAAACGTACGCCACTCAGAACGGGGTGTGCTCGAGCCACCGGTCCCAGACGGCGGTGTCGCCGAAGGTCTCCAGCCCGAGGTCGGCCACCGTACCCCGGCGGGTGAGCGCGAGCAGCAGGTTCGTGGTGCTCCCGCGCACCGCGATACTGCCCTTGCCGTGGTCGTGCGACCACGAGATCTCACCGTCCTCGTTGTAGGCGGTCCACTCCCCGGTCGGCCCCAATCCGTCATCGGTGGCGTGCAGGTGCAGCGTCTGTCCGGGGTGCAGTGGCGTGTGGTGCGCTTTCGTCGCCTCCACACACGTCCGGTCCAGCCACTCGCTGATCGCGTCGGCGGCCAGCTCCGGCGGTAGGTCGAAGGCCACCCCCAACGCCAGCGCGGCGTCGACGCGGTGCACGGCGACCTCGTGCACGCGACGGCGGATCCACCAGCCGGCGGGTTTGGCCCCCAGGAACGTCCACACGCGCGCGTCGGTACCGACCTGGTCGACGGCTTTGAGGATCAGCTCCGCACCGTCGTTGAGCCAGGTGATCGCCTCAGCGGTGTCGTCGGGTGGACGGCCGTCGCGGACCTCACGAGGATCCAGTGCGCTGGTTCTCCGGTCGGCGATTATCTGTGCTGCCCAACGGTTTCCGCGACCGACGTGGCGGAAGAGCTGTTTGAGCGTCCAGTCGGGGCAGGTCGGGATGTGCGTCTCGGGATCGCCGGTGGCAACCAATTCCCCGAAGGCGCGGGTCTGATCGAGCAGAGCGGCTCGGAAGTCCACATTACGAACTTACCGCTGCACGCGCGGTGCCGAGCGCGATCGGCAGAGTCGACCATCCGCGCAGCACGCGGGTGTCGCGCCGAACGCCTCCGCCCGCCAACCGGGCGTCGGGGAAGCGCTCGAAGAACGCGCGCAGGCCTACCTCCCCCTCGGCGCGGGCCAGCGCGGCGCCCAGGCAGAAATGTCGGCCACCGGAGAACGACAGGTGCCGCCCGGCGTTCTCACGTTCGATGTCGAACCGGTGCGGGTCGGCGAACACCGCAGGGTCGCGGTTGGCGCCGGCCAGGTGGATGACGATGAGCTCGCCGGCCTGCACGGCGGTACCCGCGACATCGGTGTCGCGCGCTGCCATGCGCGCGCTCATCTGCACCGGCGAATCCAGCCGCAAGATCTCTTCGACTGTGTTGGGCCATAATTCGGGTCGCGCGGCCAGCGTCTGAAGATGCTCGGGGTGGTCCAGCAGCATCCGGATCCCGTTGCCCAGCAGGTTGACCGTGGTCTCGAAACCGGCCGCCAGCACCAGCCCGGCCAGGGCTTTCAACTCGTGCTCGGTGAGCGGTTCGCCTGCCTGCCCGCTGTCGGACGCGGCGATGATCTGACTCATCAGATCCTCGCCCGGATCGCTCCTCAGGTGCCGCAGGTGACCGGTGAGCCAGTGATCGAAGCCCGCGATGCCCTCGTTGACCCGCTGGTATTGCGGCCACGACAGGCCGATGTCGAGACTGGGTGCGGCCAGTTCACCGAAGTGCAGGATGTTGGGGCGGTCGGACTCGGGGACACCGAGGATGTCGCCGATGACCGCGACGGGCAGTTTGGCGCAATACCGGCCGACGACATCTGTGGGTGCGCCGGTGTTCCCAAGTCCGTCAAGCAGTTCGGCCGCGGTTTCCTCGACGCGTTCGCGCAGTCGGGCCACCGCGCGTGTGGTGAACACCGACGACACCAGCTTGCGCATCCGGGTGTGGTCGGGTGGTTCGATCGACAGCAGCGACGGCGGCTCGATCGGGTGCAGCAGCCCCGTGTCGGTCTTGTCGACGATCCACCGCAAGGGTTTCGGCAGATTCGCTCCCAGCTTGCTGACCCGGAACTCCTCTGACCGCAGCAGTTCGTGCCCGACGGTGTGATCGAACGTCAACAACACCTTGCGGCAGCGGATCACCGGGCCACGCACGCGCATCTCGTCGGCGAAGGCCGTCGGATCCGCGCGTACCTGCGGATCGGCGATCAGCCTGGCCTGAGGGTCCCCGTCCCGCAGTCCCATCGCGGACATGCCGCGAATGACGCCGTGCAGGGCAAACCAACGGATCCGTTCCCGCATGCCCCGAGCCTACGACCGGCGGGATTGTTGGACAAGTGTCAAACAGTGCTGGTCGCGCGGCCCAGCGCATGCACGTGCCATCCGGCCTGCCGCCATCGCTGCACGTCCAGGCAATTGCGGCCGTCGACAACGACTTTCGCGCGTACCGTACCGGCCAACGCGTCGGGATCGAGGTCCAGGAACTCCTGCCATTCGGTCAGCACCAGCACCGCGTCGGCCCGCTCGCAGGCCTCGACAACCGACGTCGAATAGTTCAGTGTGGGAAAGACCCGCTGCGAGTTCTCCATCGCCTTGGGGTCGTAGACGTTCACGGTGGCCCCGTTGAGCTGCAGCATGCCCGCCACGTTGAGCGCGGGTGAATCCCGCACGTCGTCGGATTCGGGCTTGAACGCCGCACCCAGTACCGCGATGTTGGCGCCCAGCAGCGATCCCCCGCACGCCCGCGTGGTCAGCTCCACCATGGCGGTGCGGCGCCGCATGTTGATGCTGTCGACTTCGCGCAGGAAGGTCAGCGCGTGGTTGGCGCCGAGCTCACCGGCACGGGCCATGAATGCGCGAATGTCCTTGGGCAGGCAGCCCCCGCCGAAACCGAGGCCCGCGTTGAGGAAGCGCCGCCCGATGCGCGGGTCGTAGCCGAGCGCGTCGGCGAGCAGCGTGACGTCGGCGCCGGCGGCCTCGCACACCTCGGAGATCGCGTTGATGAACGAGATCTTGGTGGCAAGGAAGGCATTTGCCGAAACCTTGACCAGCTCGGCGGTCTGCAGGTCGGTGACCAGGAAAGGCACGCCGTCCGAGAGCAGCGGCGCGTACAGCTCCCGCACCGCGGCCTCAGACCGTACCGAATCCGCCTGCACCCCAACAACAATGCGGTCGGGATGCAGCGTGTCGTGCACGGCGAAGCCCTCCCGCAAAAACTCGGGGTTCCAGGCCACCTCGACGTCGACACCTTCGGGGGCCAGGTCGCGGGCCCGCTTGGACAGGTCCGCGGCGGTACCCACCGGAACGGTCGACTTGCCGACGATCACCGCCGGGCGGCGCAACCGCGGCACCAGGCTGTCGATGACGGCGTGCACGTGACGCAGGTCGGCCCCGTAATCGCCCTTCTTCTGTGGTGTCCCGACGCCGAGGAAGTGCACGTCGGCGAAGTCGGCGGCTTCCTCGTAATCGGTGGTGAACCGCAGGCGCCCGGCGGACAGGTTGTCGTTCAACACCTTCCGCAGCCCGGGCTCATAGAACGGGATGTCGCCGGAGGCCAGCTTGGCCACCTTGCCCGGGTCGATGTCGACCCCGACGACCTCGTGGCCGAGCTCTGCCATACCGGCGGCGTGGGTGGCGCCGAGGTAACCGGTTCCGAATACGGTGCATCGCATACTGCCTGAATAGGCCGCGCGAATGAGCGAGCCGCTACGTCACCCTGAGCGGCAAACCAACGTCAGGTAACGGTTGGTGGTGGCTAGTGTCCGCCACCGAACGGCCACGGCCAGATGGAGCCGCCGCCGTTACCGCCACGGCTGCCGCCGTCATTGCCGTGACCACCCGAACCAGGATTCCAGCCGTTGTCGCCACCGCGTCCGCCGGAACCGGAACCGGGGTTCCAGCCGCCCGAGCCTCCGCCGGAGTTGGAACCGGGGCCCCAGTCTCCGGAGCCGTTACCGGAGTTGCCCGGGTACGGGTAGTCCGGGTTCTGCCGCGACGGCGGCTGCCACGGATAGTCGGGCTCGTCGACGGGCTGACGCTGCCACGGCGGCTGCCACGGTGAGCGCCGCGGCGGGTCGATCACCGGGGGACGCAGGAGCGGCGGGAGCACCACCACCGGCGGGATGTAGCCCGGCGGGTTGTAGATCGGCGCGGGGGCGGGCAGGACCGGCACCGGTGCCGCGGGCGGCGGTGGTGGCGGTGCCTCGGGTGCGGGGGCGGGCGCCGCCGGAGGCGGGGCCTGCGGGACGGCCGCGGGCTGCTGGTCGACGACGACCGTGCGCGGCTGCGGGGCCTCCTGCACCACCGGAATCGGAGCCTTGATGGTCTCCGGCGGCGGTGCGGGTGGCGGCGCCTGCGGCGCGGGCTGCGCCTCCGGGACCGGCGCGGGGGCCGGTGCCGCGGGCTTGACCGGGGCGGCCGGGATCACCGCGCCCTGCGCGGGGGCGGGCCGCTGGTCGACGGTCGGGCGGATGCTGACCGCCAGCGAAATGACCAGCGCGACAACGCCAATGACGAAAATGGAGGTCAATGCGCTACCGACCAGCAGGAACGGCTTGCGCCCCTCGTCGACCGGAACGTCGTCGGCAACGGATTCGAACGCATCCAACTCGGTGCCGACGGGCGCCAGTTCGGTGGGCAATGCAGCCAGGCCGGCGTATGCGCTACCGGCCGTGGTGCCGTCAGGATCCTGCGAGTAGGCCAGACCGACGGTGGACGCCTCAAGCGCAGGCGCATTCGCCGCCGCCAGGGCAGCGCCCCGGGCCAGCGCGAGTTCGGGTTCGTCGGGCGCGCTGACGGGCAGCGACACCAGGTTCTCCAGCTGGGCCTTGACCGAGCTGACGTCGACGCCCGAGCCGACCACGAACATGGCCTGCGGCGCGGCGTCCTGCGCGTCGACGGCGGCGGCCAGCTCACTGAGCACGGCCATCGCGTCACTGCTGTGCAGGCTGCGGCCCAGCACCTTGACCACGGAACCGTCGTCGGTCTTGACCACCGACAGCGTCGCCGCGTCGCGGTCGATGAACAGCAGCGCCGTGGTGTCATAGCCGACCGCGTGACCGACCGCCTGGGCCAAGGCCGCGGCGGCGTGCCCTTCCGACACCAGCATGACGTCGTCGATCCCGTGTGCGGTCAGGGCGTCGCGCAACGCGGAGGCGTCCGAATGGTCGGTCCACGTGACCCCGGTCGCCTTCAATTGGTGCCCGCCCGCCACGGCGCTCTCTTGGGTTCCGAGCACCGCCGCGACCACTTGATCCGCCGCACTCATGGTTGCCGAGCCGTCGCCGCCGTTGACGTCGAAGACGTCGTGATCGACGGTGACGCCGTCGGCTTTCTCCCCCTCGACCAGCACCATGCGGACCGTCGTAGGTGTCATCGACACACCTAATACGATGTCCACCAAGCCCTCCAAAGTGTTTGCTGCACTACGTGAGTCGCCATTGCGCACACATCCCGCACGAGCCGACAACTAGAACTTTCATCGACGCAAACAGCTCGATCGTTACACCCGAACGCATTAGCTGATGGCTCTTGTTCTGGTCGGACCGCGACGACACGGTGCCCGCCGACGCCGGTTAGTTAGACCCTACTCGGTATTACGGCGGACGGCGCCAGCCAGTTCGCGCCGGATTGCCTCATTTCCGCGACCGTGCGTGTCTGCTGCCCAACACGCCGTGTTTCAGCAGCAGTCTGCGCACGCTCGTTTCTGGCCCGGCAGATCAGCCGGATTGCTCGTCCTCGGCAGACTCCGGCCGCAGTCCCAACGTCGGACCGAACGGTCCGGGCCGACGCGGCGGCAGGTGCCCGTGCACACCCTCGGCGTACGCGGTCTCGGCGTGCTGGGTGAAGTCGACGCCGGTGGTTTCGTCCTCGGGGCTGAGGCGGAAACCCATGAACCGGTCGATCAGCTTGGCCAGCCCGTAGGACATCGCGAACGCGTAGGCCGCGACCACGACCGCCGCCAACAACTGCTTACCCAGCTGGACCAAACCCCCGCCGTACAACAAGCCCTGTGGACCCTGCGTCATCACCTCGGTGGCCAGGAAACCGATGAGCAGCACGCCGACCACGCCGCCGACGAAGTGCACGCCGACGACGTCGAGAGAGTCGTCGTACCCGAAACGGAACTTCAGCCCGATCGCGAACGAGCACACCACGCCTGCGGCCACCCCCACCACGACCGCGCCGAGGGTGTTCACCGTGCCGCACGACGGCGTGATCGCAACCAGACCGGCCACCACACCCGAGGCCGCGCCGAACGTCGTCGGCTTGCCGTCCCGGATCTGCTCGACCGTGAGCCAGCCCAACATGCCCATACAGCCGGCGATGAGGGTGTTGAGGAAAATCGCGGCGGCCGTGCCGTTGGCCGCGAGCGCCGAGCCCGCGTTGAAGCCGAACCAGCCGAACCACAACAGCCCGACGCCCAGGAGAACGAATGGCAGATTGTGCGGGCGCATGGCTTCCTTCTTGAAGCCGATGCGCGGGCCCAGCACGATCGCCAGGGCCAGGGCCGACGACCCGGAGACGATCTCGACGACGAGTCCGCCGGCGTAGTCGAGCACGCCGAGGCGGGCCAGCCAGCCTGTCGGGGCCCACACCCAGTGGGCGACGACCGCATACACCACGATCGCCCACACCGGCACGAACACCATCCACGCGGCAAACCGCGCCCGGTCCGCGATCGCCCCGCTGACCAGCGCCGCGGTGATGATCGCGAAGGTCAGCTGGAACGTCGCGAACAACAACTCAGGGACCGCGCCATGGGCGGTGTCAGGGTTGATGCCGGCCATCCCGATGTGTTCGAGGTCTCCGATGAAACCGCCCCCGCCGGAGAACGCCAGCGTGTAGCCGACCACCAGCCACGCCACCGTGACCAGCGGGATCGAGATGAAGCTCATCATGATCATGTTGAGCACGCCGGTGGTGCGGACCATGCCGCCGTAAAAGATCGCCAGGCCTGGCGTCATCAACAGGACTAATGCGGTGCTCGCCAACAACCAGGCGGTCGCGGCGGGGTCGATGTGAGACAACTCGGACTCCTTCGGTTCCGACGAGAATGTCGGCCCCGCGTTTCAGCCACGCGGCAAAGGTGTTTCCGGGATGTTTCGTGTTGCCTCGGGGTTACTGAAAGCTCACGTGTGTCCTGGGCTCGGGTTGGCTCCGCGAGCGTGCGTGTCTGTTGCCCGCCACGTCGTGTTTGACCAGCACTTTGTGCACGCTCGTGGGGCCGGGGAGTGAGGTTTGAGCTCGGTGGCGCCCACTGGCCACCTATGCACGCATTTGACGCGTCTGACGTACATAACTGGCCACTCGCCAGGCGCTAGGACTTGATGAAGTTCAGATGCGATCGCGACGGGGTCGGCCCGCGCTGACCCTGGTACTTGGAGCCGACCTTGGCACTGCCGTAGGGATGCTCGGCCGGGCTGGTGAGCCGCAGCAGGCACAGCTGTCCGATCTTCATCCCCGGCCACAGCGTGATCGGCAGGTTGGCGACGTTGGACAACTCCAGCGTGATGTGGCCCGAGAAACCCGGATCGATGAAGCCCGCCGTCGAGTGCGTCAACAGGCCGAGCCGGCCCAGTGAGCTCTTGCCTTCGAGCCGGCCCGCCAGGTCATCGGGCAGCGTGCACAGTTCCAGCGTCGACCCCAGCACGAACTCCCCCGGGTGCAGGACGAACGGCTCCCCCTGCTTGGGTTCGACCAACGACGTCAGCTCGTCCTGCTGAAGCGCCGGGTCGATGTGGGTGTACCGGGTGTTGTTGAACACGCGGAACAAGCTGTCGAGCCGGACGTCGACGCTGGACGGCTGCACCAGCGTGTCGTCGAACGGCTCGATGGACAGGCGCTTCGCGGCGATCTCGGCTCGGATATCGCGGTCAGAGAGCAGCACCCGACGAGCGTATAGGTAGGGCGCGGATGCTAATCTTCCTAGCCACACCGCCGATGTAGTTCAATGGCAGAACATCAGCTTCCCAAGCTGAATACGCGGGTTCGATTCCCGTCATCGGCTCCATGGACTCCGACGCGATCTGGCGCACGATCGATGAGCAGCGGACTGCACTTGCCGATCTGCTCGACACTTTGACCCCGGAACAGTGGGCGACGCAATCGCTGTGTGACGGCTGGACGGTGCGTGATGTCGCAGTCCACATCACGCAGTCACACGTCGGCCGCAAGGAGCTGGTGGTGGGGGCGCTGAAGTCGGGTTTCCGTTTCGATGCCATGGTCCGGAATGCGGCGATCAATGACCCGCAGAGCCCACAAGAGATCACCGCAAGACTGCGCGCCATGGCCGGTTCGAGAAAACGACCACCGCTGACGGCCGAAGTCGATCCGCTGATGGACATCCTGGTGCACACCCAGGACATCTGCATACCGCTGGGAATTGACCGGCCGATGCCCACCGAGGCGGCCGTGGCGGTTGCAGAACGGTTGTGGCACATGAAGTTTCCGTTCACCCCGCGCCGCGACCTGCCGGGCTATCGGTTCGTCGCCACCGATGCCGGCTTCGCGGTCGGCCCGCACTGGGGAGCTCTTAGAGAGGAGCCCATCCGCGACATCGTGATGACCTTCGCCCGGCGCCGGCCGTGAGACCGCGCCGACCGTGAGACCGCGGAGACATTGAGGCCTCACCCAACAACGGCACCAGCCTCATACAACCGCCGATACAACCCTCCCTGCGCCAAGAGCGACTGATGGTCCCCCGACTGCGTGATTCGGCCGCTCTCCAGGACCAGGATGCGATCGGCGACGCCCGCGATGAAGTCCATGTCGTGGCTGATCACCAGACACGTGCGCTCCTTCGCGTAGCCACGGATCACTCCGATGAGTCTGGCGCGCTCGTCGGCGTCGAGGTTCTCGGTCGGCTCGTCGAGCAGGAGCACCGTAGGCCGGCGCAGGAGACAGCGGGCGAGCGCGATGAGGCGCTTCTGCCCGCCGGACGGCACCTGCACGTCGACGACGGTGTCGTATCCGTCGGCCATCTTCGTGGGATCGGTGATGACCGAGTGGATGTGGGCCAGCGTGCATGCCGCCCGAATCTCAGCATCGGTTGCCGACGGAGAAGCCAGCCGAATGTTTTCGCGGATGGTGTCTTTGGTGAAGAACGGGAACTGCGCGAGTTTGGACACCTCGTCGCGCAACGACGCGATCGTGACGCCGGTGATGTCATGACCGTCGAGCAGAATCCGCCCGCGCTGCGGGTCGAGGAACCGCAGCACGAGGTTGAACACGGTCGACTTGCCCGACCCGATGCCACCGACGATGCCCACGGTCTCGCCCTCGGCGACGGAGAACGACAATCCGTCGAGCACCGGTCGATCCGAGGTGTAGCCGAACGCGATGTCCTCGAAGACCACGTTGCCGCGCACGTGCCCGAGGTCGACGGCGTCCGCGGGTTCGTGCACCGTGGGCTGGGTGTCGAGCAACTCGTAGGTTGCCGCGGCGTTCGGCGCCACGGACTGGTAGGTGGTGTAGGCACCCAGAACCCGTTGCGCCGCACCGAACATCGTCGGCACCATGCCCGCGAACACCAAGAGCCCGGCGAATGTCAGGCCGAACGTCGCACTGTAGGCAACGCCGATGATCAGCACGACGACCGTGCTGAGGGCGACGAAGATCTGCGATCCGTTCACGGTGGCCTGCATCCACACGACCGAATCGGCGTCGCTCTTGGCGGCATCCTGCGACGCGGCACGAAACCTTCTGCTGCGCACCGGTTGAGCGTTGAACAGCTGGATCTCCGCGATACCGCTGACGGTCTGCTCGACCTCGGAGGCCATGGTGCGGTTGGCGTTCATCACTCGGCGCATCACGGCCTGCACCTGGCGGCCGGCGAATCTCAGGACGAGCAGGGCCAGCGGCGTGAGAAGCAATGCGGCAACGGTCATCTGCCATGAGATGGCCAACAGGTACCCGATCACCACCACGAGCACCACGGCGTCGATGACGGGTGGCAGCAGGCAGTCGGTCAGAAGACGTTGCACACCAGCAGATTCCGTCGTGACGCGTTGGATCAGCTCACCGCTGCGGGACCCGGTGAAGAAGTCGAGAGACAGGGTTTGCATGTGGTCGTGCACGCGTTGCCGGATGTCGACCACGAGCGCCCGCTCGACCTTGGTGCCGACCCACGCATTGACGAAGTACATGCCTTGGGCCAGTAGGAGCGAACCGGCCCACACCGCCAGCATCACCGCGAACGGCACCGAACCCGCCAGTGACCGCAGCAGACCGTTGTCGCGGGCGACCAGAGGCCCGCGTAAATCCCAGACCCCGCTGAGGTTTCCACTGCGACCGGCGTCGGCAACCACCTGCATCATGGGCCCGAAGGCCGCGACGGTGAGGTACGGCAACGCCGACGCCACCACCCCGAGCAGCAGGAGCACGACGAGCAGCCCGCGTACCGGGCGGAGCATGCGCAGACTGCGCCACACCAGATGGCGAGATCGGGCCAATGGATTCCGCCCTTCGTACGACGCGAGAGCAGCCTCTACTGCTCAGTGGCATCTTCCACGAAGGCGCGTGAAAGCGCGCCCACTACTCGCAGGCGAGTCCATCTCCGTCACGGTCGCCGCCCGACCAGTAGGCCGGATCGTCCTGCGGAATGTTCCATCGCCCGTCCTTGTGCGCCTCGGTGCAGTTGGCGTAGGGCCGCGCGGCGGCGATGGGCGCGAGACCGGTGCCGGCGACGGCGATGGCGGCAACGACGAGGAACGCACGGACGAGCATGGCAACCTGACCTTGAATTGACGTGGACGTAAGAACGTCAGAGCCTAGCGGTTCCGTGACATTCGTCACAAATCGCGTCCCGCTCTGTGGTACGAACTCCAGTCATGCGGGAGCGGACGCAGGAAATCGCCAGGCTGCGGCGCGGGTTCGACGATCGCGTCCGGGGACTCCTGAACGCCGACAGCAGAACCAAGCTGGCCGAGCTCCGGACCAACCACCGGTCGGCGTGGGCGGATTCGCTGGCGACGACGATCGGCGACCCCGCCGCGATGGCCGAAACCCGCGCCAAGCTACTCGCCGACAAGCGCGAGGCCCTCCAACACCTACCCAACTACCACGCGATACGGCAACTGCAGCAAGAGTTTTCGCGTGACTACCAGCGCCTCACAGACCACCGCAAAGATCGGCTCCAAGTGCACGCGAAGTCCTGGGCCGAAAGCCTCGACACCTTCGGCATGCAAACGTTCGAGCCGCCGTTCACCGCGTCGGACATCGTGGAATTCCCGGACATCCCCGGCACCGATCCGATCAAATCCAATCAGTCCGCGACGTCACCGCCTCAAGGCCTGATCATCAACGACGTCACCTGGCACGATGACAACACGTTCGGCGAGATCAACGACTTCAACCGCTGGGCCGGCTGCGACGTGTCGGTGGGCATCGATTTCGAGTCGCCGAGCTCGGGCTTCCTCAACGTCGCGATCAGCATGAAGAATCTGGTCAACCAGATCTGGGTGCGCGGAACCGACAACTTCGGCTTGTCTTCGGCGAACATCTCACTCGACCACCACGTATTCGTGCGGGTGCTCCGCGGCGATCAGCGCGTCACGTCATTCAAGACCGTCTTCAGCCAGACCTGGGTCCAACTCGAAGGCGACGACTTCAATTTCACGTTCCCGCCGATCCCCGCGGGCCCGGCGGTGTTCGCCACCGACTTCGCCGACGCGCTGCACGCCGGCGAGAAGGTGCAGATCCTCGGCGGCTGCGAGACCGTGATCCACACCGACGTGACCGACATGGATTGCACGGCACGCGTCAACATGTGGTGGCAATTGCAGAAACTCTGGGTGTGGCTGAGCTAGAAGCACCAGTTAGAAGTAGCCACTTCCCGGCAGCGCGGTACCGCGGACGTAGTAGGCGCCGATCGCCTGCGCCTTGTAGGACGTCGGATTGTGCGACGCGAGGGTCCGGATGTTGCGCCAGTGCCGATCGAGCAGATGCGCGTTGCGAACGACCGATGCGCCGCCGACGTCGAAGATCTGCGACGCTGCCTTCTGTCCCAGTGCGTCGACGACCACCTTGGCATGCGCCGCCTGCAGCGACGCTTCGTGCGCGAGCCGCAGATCGGGATCGGTGCCCGCGGTGTCGGCGTCGAACGCCAACTCCAGGGCATCGGCGGCGCGCAGCACCGTCGCTTCGGCGGCATAGGCCGCGGCGGCGATCTCACCGACTTCGCGTTGCAGCAGTGGATCGTCGGGGGCAGACGGCGTGGGCGCCCAGGCGAAGCTGCGGGAGCGCTGGTGCACATGCGCGACGGCATCGTCGCGCAGCGCATGCAGCACCCCGACGATCAAAGCGGTCACGTACAGCTGAAAGAAGGCTCCGGACAGGTACATCGGCGCGGGGTCGCTGCCGTCTGCGTTAGGTGGCAGGGGCAGTACCTCCTGCGGGTACACCACCACGTCGTCGAATACCGCGGTTCCGGTTCCGGTGGCGCGCTGGCCCATACCGTCCCAGTCGTCGACGACCGTGACGCCGGCGCGATCGGTCGGCACGAGGATCAGCACGGTCGCACCGGTGTGGTCACTGGCCAGCACCTCGGTGTAGTCGGCGTAGAGGGTGCCCGTGGTGAAGTACTTGGTTCCGTTGAGCCGCAACTCATCGCCATGTGGTGCGAGCCGGGTCTGCCAGGTGAATTCACCCACCGTGGTCGTGCCCAACTCGGTGGACGCGTTGCCGACGAGCCTGCCGCTGAGCGCGAGATCGATGACGCGCGTGCGCTCGTCGCCCCCGAGCCGCAGCCGCTCTTCCACATGCGCGAAATGCCCACGCAGGATGTGTGCGACGTTGACGTCGACGCGGGCCAATGCGATCACCGTGGCGAACAATTCGCGCAGGCTGGCGCCACCTCCGCCGTCTTCGGCGGGTACTCGCAATGCACCGAGGCGAGCATCTCGGATGAGATCGATTGCTGCGAAGGGTCGTTCACCGGTGAGCTCGCGCTCCAGCGCACCCGCGCTGATAAGAGCAAACAGCTCTTGGAGCCGATCCGCACCCAAATCGACGGTCGTGACGGTCATCGGTGTGCCTCCTGGGTCACGCGGCGGTAACCCGCCGCTCGGTGTGTCTCGGGCAGTCGCGGCCCTTGACCGAACAGCTTGTGCCGCAATGTCCCTTCGGCATACGACGTCTTGTACACCCCGCGGCGCTGCAGCTCGGGGACGACGTGATCGACGAAGTCGACGAACGAGCCCGGTGTGATGGCGTTGGTGATGTTGAACCCGTCGACGTCGGTCTCCTCGACCCACTCCTGCAGATCGTCAGCGACCCGTTGCGGGCCTCCGACGCTGAACCCGCCCTCGGCGTCGATGGCGTGTGCATCGACGAAATCGCGCAGCGTCCACTGGCCCTGGCCGTAGTTCTGCACCGACGACTTGAGGAATTCGTTGTCGGTCACCGCAACCGGATCATCGAGATCGAACTGGGAGAGGTCGGTTCCCAGCCAGCCCGACCACAATGCCAGCGCGCCCTCGGGGTCGATGTAGCGTCGGAAGTCGGCGTACCGGGCTTGCGCGGCGGCATCGTCGGCACCGGTGACCACGACGTGACCGTTGACGATCTTGACGTCGTACGGGTCGCGGCCGGCGGCTTCGGCACGGCGCCGGATGTCGGCGACGGTCTCCCGCAACGCCTCCTTGGTCGGCGCGCCGACGAAGATCACTTCGGCGTTCTCGGCGCCGAACTGCTTGCCGCGGCTGGACGCGCCGGCCTGGTAGAGCACCGGGGTGCGCTGCGGGGACGGCTCGCACAGGTGGATGCCCGGAACGCGGAAATGCCTGCCCTCGTGGCCAATCGGATGCACCTTGGCCGGGTCGGCGTACTCGGCGCGGCGCGGGTCGGTGCCGACGGCATCGTCGTCCCACGATCCTTCCCACAACTTGTAGAGCACTTCGGTGTACTCGTCGGCGATGTCATAGCGGTCGGCGTGCGGCGTGATGGTGTCCAGCCCGTGGTTGCGCGCGGCGCTCTCCAGGTAGCCGGTGACGATGTTCCAGCCGACCCGGCCCTTGGTCAGGTGGTCCAGCGTCGACATGCGGCGCGCGAACGAGTACGGGTGCTCGAATGACGTCGCGGCGGTGACGCCGAATCCGAGATGCTCGGTGACCGTGGCCATGGCCGGTACCACCAGCAGCGGATCGTTCACCGGGACCTGGGCGCCGGAACGCAGTGCGGCCTCGGGTCCGCCGCCATAGACGTCGTAGACACCCAGCACATCGGCGATGAAGAGCCCGTCGAAAAGTCCGCGCTCCAACAACTTCGCCAGGTCCAGCCAGTACCGAAGATCCTTGTACTGCGCGGCCTGCGATTCGGGGTGTCGCCAGGTGCCCGCGACGATGTGTGCCACGCAGTTCATGTCGAACGCGTTGAGAACGATCTGTCGGGTCATGTCAGCCTCCGGAGACGGGTTGCGGTTCGGCGGCGCTGGGCAGGCTCGCCAACAGCTGCTGGGTATAGGAGTCGCTCGGCGAGTCGAATATCTCTGCGGCAGTGCCGGATTCGACGATCCGACCGCCACGCATCACCAGCACCCGATCAGCCATGTGATGGATGACCCCGAGATCGTGTGAGATGAACAGATACGACAAGCCGAGCCGCTGCTGCAGGTCGGTCAGCAGGTCGAGCACCTGAGCCTGGATCGTCACATCGAGCGCCGATACCGGCTCGTCGCAGACGATCACATCGGGCTCGGGTGCCAGGGCCCGGGCGATCGCCACGCGCTGACGCTGACCACCGGACAACAACAGTGGGCGCCGGTTCAGATGTTCGGCGGGCAGCCCGACGTCGGCGATCAACTCGGTTGTGCGGTCCTGCCGCGCCTCGGGGTCCGCGTATACCTCCACGGGCAGCGCGTCCTCGATGATGCGCCGCACGGTCCAGCGCGGGTCGAACGATCCGAGCGGGTCCTGGTACACCACCGAGATCCGGCGGCGGCGGGAGCGGCGCGCCGCTTCGGGCACTGCGCTCCACGGTTCACCGGCCAGCGTCACGGTCCCGGCGTCGGGTTCCAGCAGTGCCAGCGCGAGCCGGGCCGTCGTCGTCTTCCCGGAGCCCGACTCGCCCACGATGCCGAGCGTCTCCCCCACCCCGAGTGCGAACGAAACATCTTCGACGGCGGCACGTTGCACGCCGTCGGGTCCGGTGAACGCCTTCCGTAGCCCCTCGGCGGCCAACAGCACCTCATCCCGGTGCGGCGCCGCTACCACCTCCGGTGCGGGCGTACCCGACAGCCGGGTGCCTTTGCGGTGAGCGGCCGGCACGGCGTCGAGCAGGGTGCGCGTATAGGGATGGGTCGGCTGCTGCAGCACCGACGCGACCGGGCCCTGTTCGACCAGTAGGCCGTTGCGCATCACCGCGACGCGATCGGCCAATCGGGTCACCACTGCCAGGTCGTGACTGATCAGGATCAGCCCGGTACCACGCTCTTTCATGCTCTGCAGCAGATCGAGGATCTGCGCCTGCACCGTGACGTCGAGTGCGGTGGTCGGCTCGTCGGCGATCAGCAGGGGCGGGTCGAGTGCGATCGCCGAGGCGATGAGGGCGCGTTGGCGCTGCCCGCCGGAGAGCTGATGCGGCAGCTGGCGGGCCCGCAGCTCCGGTTCGGGAACGCCGACCGCACTGAGTAGTTCGAGTACCCGCTCTCGACGCCGGGCACGCCCACCGAACCGGTGCAGCCGCAGCGTCTCGGCGATCTCACTGCCCACGGTCCGCAGCGGGTCGAGCGATACCAGCGCGTCCTGCAGTACGAAACCGACCTGGCTGCCGCGGATTCGGCGCCAGTCGCGGTCCCGGTTCCCCAGTACGGAGCGACCCTGCAGTTCGAGTCGGGTCGCGGTGACCTGCGCGGTGGCGCCGGACAATCCGAGCAGGGTGCGGGCGGTGACGCTTTTGCCGGAACCGGATTCGCCGACAATCGCGAAGCACTCACCCGGTGCGACGTCGAAAGAGACTCCGCGCACGACCGGTTGCGGGTCGCGGGCACCGAAGGCGACGGCCAGGTCTTCGACCCGCAGGAGCTGTGTGGTCATGTCAGACGTCCTTCGAGTCGCTGTTGCAGGTGACGGCCGAGCACCGTGACGGCCAAGGTGCACCCGACGATCGCGAGGCCGGGAAACAGCTCCAGCCACCACGCCGTCGACACGAAATCGCGTCCGGCGTCGAGCATCGCGCCCCATTCGGGCGCCGGTGGCGCGACGCCGAGCCCCAGGAAGCTCAACGAGGACGCCCACACGATGGACTGGCCGACACCCAATGTCGCCAACGCCACCAGCGGCCGCATGGCGTTGGGGAACACGTGGCTTCCGATGATCCGCAATGGGGTGTGCCCCAGGACGATCGCGGCATCGACGTATCCGGAATCCTTGACGGCGATCACCTGACCGCGCACCATCCACGCGTAGCCGGCTGCGGATCCGAGTGCGACCGCGACGATCTCCGTCGCCACGCCCGGCCCGAACACCGCGATGAACAACAGCGCGATCAGCAGCCCGGGTATCGACAGGACGACTTCGAGGAATCGGCTGATCGCACCGTCGGTGATCCGTCCGCCGAGCCCCGCCGCGAACCCGAAGACGATCGCGAAGAGCAGCGCGAGAGCCGTTGCGCCGGTGCCGATCAGCAGCGAGCTGCGGGCGCCGAACACCACCCGCGTGTAGATGTCGCGGCCCGATGCGTCGGTGCCGAACCAGTGTTGCGGCGACGGACCTTGCAGGGCAGCAGCGATGTCGGTGTCGAATGGCGACTCGTGCGTGAAGAGACCCGGTGCAACCACCCACGCCAGCACCAGCAGCAGGAACAGCGCCGAGAGCCACACCGCCGGGCGGAACCCACGTGCCGACGCAACGTGCAGCGTGGACCGTACGGCGGTCGGGTCCGCGATGTTGACGGTCATCGGCCGGCCTTTCGCAAGCGCGGATCTATCCGCCCGAAGGCGGCGTTCACCGCGGCGTTGGCGATCACATAGACCGCTGCGACGAACAACGTCACGCCCATCACCACCGGCATGTCGTGCGCAATGACGGCGTCGACGAGCATGCGGCCCAGACCCGGTCGGACGAAGATGGTCTCGACGATCACCGCCGTGGAGAACAACGAGCCCAACGCCCACCCGGACAGCGTGAGGCCGGGCAGCACGGCATGGCGCAGGGCATGCCGCCAGCGCACTCCCCAGTCGCTCATCCCGCGGGCGCGGGCCGAGACCGCAAACGGTTGTTCCAGTGCCGACGAGAATTCGTCGCGGGTCACCTGTCCGAGGAACCCCGCAAGCGGCAGCGCGAGGGTCAACGCGGGCAGGACAAGCGCGTCGACACCGCCGTCACCGACCACGGGAAGCCAATGCAGCTGAAAGGCGAAGATCACCAAAAGTACGATGCCGAGCCAGTATTGGGGCAGGGCGGCCAGAAAGGTCTCCAGCGCCGAGCCGATCGCGGCGACCGGACGACTCCGGTGCGCCGTCAGCAACGTGACGGTAACGGCGATCACCCACGACGCGGCCAATGACACGGCGGTGAGTGTCAGGGTGGGACCGATCTGTTGCACGATCATGTCTGTCACCGGTTGTTTGCGGCTGTAGGACGTGCCGAGATCACCGCGCACCAATCCACCGAGATAGTGCAGATACTGGACCAGCACCGGCTGGTCGAGCCCGTACTGGACGCGCACCGCGGCGATCTGCTCGGGGGAGGGTTTGGCACCGGCGCCGCCCAGGATCGCCAGCACCGGGTCGGTGCGCATGAGCTTCTGCGCGAAGAAGGTCAGGGTCGCCGCACCCCACAGCACGCCGACGACACCGACGACCCGACCGGCCAGCCGCCGCACCCGGATCGGGGTGCGGCGCGCCGGAACGGCGACGTCTGTCACGGCGCCAGCCACGCGTCGTGCAGCACGGGTTCGCCTTCGGACGGTTCGATCCAGACGTCCTTGAGCCGCTTCTTGCTCACCAACCGGGTGGTCTGCGGATACAGGCCCAGGAAATAGGCGTTCTCCGCCACCACTTTCTGCACGGTGTCGTACAGATGCTTTTGCTGCTCGACGTCGTTCGATGCCGCAACCTCGTGCAGTGGTCCGTCGATGGCGGGATTCTGCACCCACGACATGTTGTTGCCGGGAGCCAGTTTCAGCGAGTCCGTGGAGTACACGATCGACAACACAAGGGGCGTCGGGCTGTTCCAGTAGGCCCCGGCCAACGCGTCGTACGCATTGGGGTCGGTGAACGCTGCGTAGTACTGATCCTGCGGTATCGGCTTGAGGACGAGATTGAAGCCGATTTCCTTTTCCGCGGCCTGGATGTCCTGGTACAGCGTGACGTCCGCCGGTGGGGTGTCGCCGGGGTCGGACGAGTACACGCCCGTTGCGGTGAGCTGCTTACCGTCCTTGGTCCGGAAGCCGTCACCGTCACGTTGCGTCCATCCCGCCGCGTCGAGCAGCTGGTTGGCCTTGCCCGGGTCGTGCGTGTAGAAGTCACCGAGGCTGTCGTCGACGAACGGCGTGGTCGACGACAGCGGGCCGTGCTCCCAGTTGAAGACGCCCAGGTATGCGCTCTTGACGGCCGCTTCCGCGTTGGCCCCGTGGATGAAGGCCTGGCGGACGGCGGTGTCGGTGAACGGTGCCCGAGTCGTGTTGAGCGCGAACCCGTTCGGTTGCCCGGTATGGGTGAATTCCTGCAAGGCCAGGTTCGGGTCGTTCTTGAGCGCGGCGTTCTGCTGCGGCGGCGGGTTGAAGATGAGGTCGGCGCCCTGCCCCTGCACGGCGGCGAACCGCACGGACCCGTCTTCGAGGAACTTCCAGCTCACATGGTCGAGGTAGGCGGGGCCCTGGTGCTTGGCGTCGGCGGGTGCGGAGTTGTAGTCGGGATTGCGGTCGAGTTCGACACTCTGGCCGTGGACCCATTCCTTGACCTTGAAGGGGCCGGTACCCACGGGGCTCTGGCAATTGGCGCCGAGACCGCGTGCCATCGCCTTGGGCGACTCGATGCCGAAGAAGGCCTGTGAGAGCACCGGCAGCAGGGCCGAATACGGCTTGGACAGCTTGATCTCGAACGTCGCCGGGTCCACCGCGCGCGAGGACTGGTAGTACGGCTTCAGATAGCCGGCATCGGTCAACGATTGTGTTGCGGGGTCGAGCATCTGGTCGAAGTTGGCCTTGACCGCGGCGGCGTCGAGCGGCTCACCGTCGTGGAACTTGACGCCCTGCTTGATCTTGAACGTGTAGGTCAACCCGTCAGATGAGACCGTCCAGGAATCGGCCAGCCACGGCACCACCGTGCCGTCGCGGCGTTCGGAGACCAGGGAATCCAAGAACTGCCGGGCGACGTAGGTCTGTGGCATGTCACCGTTGTTGTGCGGGTCGAGGCACAGCGGTTCGCGGTCGGCGCCGTAGACGATCGAGCCGCCACTGACCGGTGTACCGCCGCCATCGGATGAGGTCTGGCTCGAACCACCGCAGCCGGACAGCGCCAGGCCGGCGACGAGGGCCACCGCGGTCATTGCGGCAGCGCGACGAGAGAGGAAGGAATCTGGCATCGGTGGTTGGTCTTTCGGTGCAGCGATCAACGCCACGCCAGACGGCCCGCACGCCCCACGGAGACGGGCGTGCGGTCTGGCGCTGGTGTTGTGTTATCGGGTGGTTCTGGCGGACAGGGCCCAGAAACAATCCCGCGATCCCTCGGATGCCGGAAGTAATGGAATCGTGGCGATCCTTATCCGGCCACGAACTCCTCGATCAGATCCGCGATCATCGTCGCGCCTCGAGTGTTCTGGTGCAGCAGGTCCGTGGTGAGCTGCAGCCCTCGCCGGTGGGAGATGTCGTCGAGTGATCGCCGCAGCAGAAAGTGCTGGATCGCCCCGCCGACCATGAGGGCCAGGTTGTCGCGGTAGTGGGTGCATGGCTGGAACCCGCCCACGGTCAGATACTCGACCTGCCGTTCGTTGAGCGGAAGGTATGTCACACGGTCGCTTTCAGCGATTTTCTTGAGCACCGCGCTGTACTCCTGCGAGCGTCGCACCGATGCGGACCCGAGGTCCTCGCCGAGCACCGGCAGCGACAGCAGCCCGATGCGAGCCGACGTTTCTCGCGTCAACCGCTCGACGATCGCGGCAACGTTGTCGGCGAACCCTTCGATGCCGGGCCGCCCGGTGAGCTTGTTCATCCGCCGCGCTCTGGCACCGCTTTTCGCCGACATGCTTGCGACCACGTCGTTGCTGCCGATCAACACCGTCACCACGTCGGGCTGCAGTTCGACGATTCCCGCAAGACGCCGCAGCACGTTCTCAGCGAGTTCACCGTTGACGCCGGCATTGGTGAACTCCAACGGCGCCAACGATGTTCGCTCCGACAGCATCGCCACGTAGTCGGCGCTGAGTTGGCCGCGGGTGATGCTGTCGCCGAGGCACACGACGCGTCGGGGCATGACGGCTACTGCACCTCCTCGCTGTCGCGTCGTTGCGCGGGCACCCATCGATGCTTCGGTGCGGGTGAGGCCGGCTCACCGTGGGTGATCCCGATGTGCTTGTGCAGCCAGACCAACGGCGCCGGCGCCCACCAGCTCCACCGACCCATCAGGTGCATGAACGCCGGCACCAACACCGTCCTCACCAGCGTGGCATCGACCAGGATGGCCAGTGTCAGGCCGAGGCCGAACATCCGCATGAACGACACGTGGGCAGCGGTGAGCGCCGCGAACGAGATCGACATCACCAGCGCGGCTGCGGTGATGACGCGCCCGGTGTGCGCGACGCCCAAGGCGACGCTCTCGTCGGCGGCGGCGCGGGTTCGTTCCGACGCCAGCCAGAACTCCCTGATCCGGGACACGAGAAACACCTCATAGTCCATCGACAAGCCGAAGGCGATGCAGAACAGGACCACGGGCATGTTGGTGACGAGCGTGCCCGTCGCCGTCGTCCCCAATCCGCAGAGATGGCCGTCCTGGAATATCCACACCATGGCGCCGAACGCGGCGCTGAGCGATAACACGTTGAGCACCAACGCCTTCAGCGGCAGGAACACACTGCCGGTCAGCATGAACAGCAGGAGCAGCGAGATCACCGCGATCACCCCGAGCACCATGGGTAGTCGAGACATGATCGCGTTCACGGTGTCTCGGTTGGTTTGCGCGGTCCCGGTGATGTCGACGTTGCGGCCGCCTGGACCTGCCAGGGCGTGGATCTGGTCGAGCTGGGTCTCCGAACTCGACGAGAACAGCGGTGCCGTACTGGATGCGGTGAGAAACATGCTGCCTTGTGCCTCGCCGGTCGCCGCCGACGGCGGGCCGGTCTGCACACCGCTGACGAAGGTGCCCATCGGGGTGGACACCGCGGTGATGCCGGGGACCCGCGAGAGGTCGGCCGCGTAGCGGGCAATGTCTTGGGGCCCCAGCCCGTCGGCGTCGGGGATGACCACCGACACCGACGTGGCGGGGTCGGCATCGAACCCGGTGCGGAGTTGGTTCCCGACCTGATGCGGTGACGCCGAACTGGGTAACACGCGGTCGTCGGGGAAGCCCCACTTGACGCCGAGGAACGGCACACCGAGCAGCACCAGCAGCGTGACGACCGCCAGTCCGATCGAAACCGCGTGGCGCATGACGAATCTGGTCGAGCGGTACCAGAATTGCTGGTCGACGGGACGGGGCACCGGTGGCGATCTACGCAGCAATCGCCGAACGTCCAGCGCGTCCAGCCGGGTGCCGAGCACGACGATCGCTGCCGGTGTCACCACCACCGCCACGCTCGCGGCGAAGGTCACCGTGGCAACGCCCGCGTACGCCAGGGACTTGAGGAAGTGCATCGGGAACAAGATCAGCGCGGCCATCGAGAGCGCGACCGTCGTCGCGGAGAACAACACCGTGCGGCCCGCCGTCACCATGGTGCGCTCGAGCGCTTCGTCGCGGCCGGCGCCGTCCGCCAACTCGTCGCGGTACCGGCTGATGATCAGCAACGTGTAGTCGATCGCCAGCGCGAGGCCCATCGCGGTGCTCAGATTCAGCGCGAAGATCGACACGTCGGTGGTGAACGTGATCAGCCGCAGGACGGCGAGCGCGCCCGCGATCGCCATCACCGCGACCATCACGGGCAACGCCGCGGCCAACAATCCACCGAAGACCCACACCAAAACAAGGAAGCTGAGCGGTATGGCGATCGACTCCATCAGCAGCAGGTCCTTCTGCGTCTGCTGGGTGATCCCCGCGTTGACCATCGCCGGGCCGCCGGTCTGCACCGTGACGGCGTCGTGGTTCCGCAATATCTGCTCGGACAGCGTGTTTGCGTAGTTGGGCGCGTCCCGCTCTCCGCCGGTGATGCCTGCCACGATCAGTCCCGACCTGCCGTCTCTGCTGACGAGCTGGGTGGCCGCGGCCGGCGGGACGGTCCATGCGGACGTCACGTTCGCCACATGCGGTGAGCGGTGCAGTTCGTCGACGATCGCGGTGCCGGTCCGGCGGGCCGCTGTGCTGTCGGCACCGTCCGGCGAGCTGACGACGAACACGAGCTGTTGGTCGCCCTGGCCGAATCGATCGGCGAGCATTCGCGTCGCGATCGCCGATTCGGATGCCGGGTCTTCGAACCCGGTCGGCGAAAGGCTGTTGGCCACCGGGATACCGAAGACAGCGGCGACGACCATCGCCAGCGCCGCGACGGAGACGGTCAGTCGTGGTGCCGCGATGGCGAGGCGAGCAATGCGGTGCAGCAAGTTCGTGTCCTTTGCGGACGACAGTTCCAGCTACCTTGACGACTTGCGATGTTACAGCGGCAGATCGAGGTTCTGCGAGCCCTTGGCCGGATCCGAGAGCCACCGGCACAGCGCGATTGAGGCCGGCCTTTTTGCGGAGTCAAAAATCAAGGACGACAGGGGATGCCGGGCATTTCTAAGCATGCGAACGTTGAACCGTGGCGCGGTCGGCACCGTGTCATCAGTGACGACCAGATTGGAGCGCTGACGACCGAAGCTGATCAACGATCACCAGTAGTACCTGGCCCACGGGACGAGACTGCAGTAGTGCGTTACTCAATCTCGCCGCACCACACGGCATCCATAATTCACGGTGTTGGAGATGGTCTCCAGGAGAGGACGGATCATAGGGGCCGCGGTGCGCCAAATTCCATCGGCAGCACTGCGCCGACGCTGTTTTCAGTTAGCCTGAAATGACCGACGCCACAGGCCAGTCCCCCTTGGGCCCGGCAGTGATAGCTGAGCGAACGGAGGCGGTGGATGACCACCGAGGCCCGGAACCTATTTGACGCCATCGTCATTGGCGCAGGTCCGTCCGGCCTCGCCGTCACACGCGAGTTGCGGCATCGGCACGGCATCAAGGCGTTGATCCTCGATCGTGCTGGGGCACCGGCAATTTCGTGGCGAACACGGTATGACAACTTCCGGTTGAACACCACCGGCTTCCTCTCCCATCTCCCGGGGCAGAGAATCCCCGTCGCGGCCGGACGCTGGCCGACCAGAGAGGACATGGTCGCCTACTTCGACAGCTACGTCGAACGTCAGAACATCTCGCTGCGCTTCGAATGCGAGGTCAACCGGGTCGATCGCACGGCCGACGGCTGGCAACTCGACACGTCGGCGGGCGAGATCCACGCACCGACGGTCGTACTCGCGACGGGCAACTACCGGACGCCGGTCATCCCGGCCTGGCCAGGCCTCAACGATTTCACGGGCGAGGTCACGCATTCCGCGGGCTTCCGCAATGCACGGCCGTACCGGAATCGCGATGTCCTGGTGGTCGGCGCCGGGAATTCGGCCGCCGACATCGCGGTCCAACTCGCCGACGACGACGCCAACCGGATCTGGCTTGCCGTGCGCACTCCCCCGCATCTCGTGCGCCGGGCGCTGGGCCCGATTCCGTCCGACGTGTTTCTCGAGCTGTCCGCCCGGATACCGGCAAGTGTGGTCGACCCACTGATCGCGCGCACCCACCGGCTGGTGTGGGGCACCGATCTGTCCGTCTACGGTTTTCAGCGGCCACCGTTGGGACTGAAGGCAACTGTCGAACAACGCGGCCGCATCCCAACATTCGCCGACGAACTCGTCGCTGCGGTTCGGGCCGGACGCATCGAAGTGGTGCCCGCGGTGAAAGCGGTCGGGCCCAGCTGCGTGACGCTCGCCGACGGCTCGTCCGTCGCACCCGATGTGATCATCGCCGCCACCGGATTCAGTCCCGATCTCGACGACCTGGTCGGCCATCTCGGCGTCCTGGACGATCGCGGCAATCCCCGCGGCGGCTTCTCGGGTCACCTCGGCGACGGTCTCTTCACCATCGGCTACGGCATCCCCCCCAACAGTCCGCTGCGGTCGATCCGTCGGCACGCGACGCGGCTGGCCCGCGACATTGCCCGGTATCTGAGGGATTTATCTATCAGAAGTGAAGCGCCACAGCCTGTCTCGGGGACCCGCGGCAGGCGCGCCGCCGAGCAGGGCCGATTCCGATGACGCTCAAACGGTTCCTGGCGCCGCTGCGCTGGTCGGTCATCAACACGTTCCTGCTGCCGCGGACATTCGCGCGGACCGGCCAGTTCGGTGACGGCCGGGAGGCCGCGGCCGCCGAGTACGTGCTGGCCAACGCCCGCCGAGGCGACGTCGACGACGTGCTGGCCACCATGGACCGATTCGCCTATGACAAGACCTTCCTGATCAGCGTCGGCGACGAGAAGGGCGAATTGCTCGACGCCGCGGTCAAACGCGCCGACACCCGTCTGGCACTCGAGCTCGGTACCTACTGCGGTTACGGCGCGCTGCGAATCGCCCGTTCCGCGCCGACGGCGAAGGTGTTCTCGGTGGAGTGGGCGCAGGCCAACGCCGACATCGCCCGGCGGATCTGGGCACACGCCGGCGTGGACTACCGGATCACGTGCGTCGTCGGCATGATCGGCGACGGCGGGCGCACTCTGCAGGCACTCGAAGACCACGGATTCCGGGCCGGCGCCCTGGACCTGTTGTTCCTCGACCACGTCAAGAGCGCATACCTGCCAGATCTGCACAGCATCGTCGAGCGGGGATGGCTGCATCCCGGTTCGATCGTCGTCGCCGACAACGTCAAGATCCCGGGCGCCCCGAAGTACCGCGAATACATGCGCCAGCAGCAGGGCACGACGTTCGACACCATCGAGCACAACACCCACGGCGAATATCAGACGGTGGTCCGGGACCTGATGCTGGAGTCGGTCGTCCTGCCCGCATCACGCGACGGCCGGGTGAACGGGTAGCAGCACAGGCCGATCAGCAGAGCGCAGAGATGCCCGATAGCGGTGAAGTTGATGTTGCCCACCAGCGCGGCCCCGAAGTAGATGAACGCCGTCCCCAGATACACCCACCGCCAGGGCCGCACGATGCGGTATGCCAGCACCGCGCCCACCCCGACCAGGAAATAGCTGACCCCGATGTCGCGCACGTGGACGAGACGCTCTGGCGCGACGTGATCGTGGATCGCCAGGTACAGCAGGCCTTCGCTGATGTAGGTGGCCAGCACGTGGGCGATCAAGCCGACACTGAGCCACCGGATTTGTCCGAGCCAGCGTTCGGCGGGCGCGAGGATGAGGCTGAACAGTACGAGATACGGCGTCCAGAAGCGGCCGTCGATCCAGAAGA
Source organism: Mycobacterium dioxanotrophicus (assembly GCF_002157835.1). Taxonomy (NCBI): domain Bacteria; kingdom Bacillati; phylum Actinomycetota; class Actinomycetes; order Mycobacteriales; family Mycobacteriaceae; genus Mycobacterium; species Mycobacterium dioxanotrophicus. The sequence goes on from NZ_CP020809.1 coordinate 6,799,209, forward strand.
GGCTGGTGACCAGCACGTAGAGCGGGTCGGTCTCCAGGTGGTGGATGTTGGTCGAGCTCTGGATCAGCAGGACGTGCAGGTCCCGCCCGTGCAGTTGGTGCTGAATGATCGTGGTGACCAGCAGGGCCGCCAGCCAGGTGTAGGTCAGCGGCGCGCTGCGGACATACCGCCACACCGCCGTCAGCCACGAATTCAGACGCACGCGCCCAGTATGCGCACGTCGGCATCGTCGTGCCCTCGATCAAGCTGTGGACGAGCTGTCAGCCTCGAAGAACCGCCGCAGCCGGCGAGCTAGCGCAGATAGACCTCGCCGCCGGTCGGGTAACCGCCGCCGGTGGTGGTGAGGTGCACGTGGTCGTAGTGGCCGTAGCCGCCGCTCTGCGGGCCGCTCGGCGTGTAATAGGTGCCGCGCCAGATAGCGTCCTGCAGCCCGAACCGGTCCGCGTTCTTCAGCGCGTACGCGACGATCGCATTGCCCAGCGCGATGCCCTCGGCACTGCTGGGGTTGGGGATCATCACGTCGAGCGCCAGCCCGTCGGGATGCCAGCGCAGCGCGTCGGGTCGAACCCCTCCGATCTGGTGAATCTCGGGGAACGCTGCGCTGACGGCTCGGGCCGTCAGGATCGTCCGGACCTGTAGGCCCCGTTCGGGCGCGACCCCGACCGGCAGGAAGCGGGGGACGACGGCGACGGGTACGACGCGGTAGTGCGAGCGTGAAGCCGCCTGCAGGGAGACGACGGACATGCCCGAGTCCTCCTCGGACGGGGCTGACGAGAACTTGCTCCGCACCGGCGTGACCACCTGCAGACCGCTCGCGACATCACCCTCGATGACCGATTTGGCGGCTTGCCCGGAGCTGAGTTCAGCGGCGCTCCCGCCGACGGCGAAGAACACCGCGGTCGAGGCGAGCACGGTAGCGCCGACGGCCGGTGATACCCGCCGCCGACTGGCTAATGCGTGCCGACCCACACGGAGCACCATACGAGCGGCTCAGGATCCGTGCAGCAACCCCCCAGCCGATCTTGGAGTTTCCTCAGAGTCTCGCCAGATAACACACAATCGACTTTTTGGTGCGCACCGACACGCAATCGTGACCTGTGAGCGGCCGATTCGCTCGCCGCGCGGCGTGCCACCTAGGCGACTAAACGAATTGAAAATGTCATCCCGGTCAGGTGCCGCCCGCTACGCTCCTACCCAAAATTGACGCAGCCGTACATCGCGGGGGGCGCCGGTCCATGAAGCCGTGGGATGGCGGGCGCCCGAAGACCCGCCGCGTCATCCTCGGGGAGAAAGCCGTCGCGACGCGCGGCCTTTCGTTGCGGTACGCCACCGAGCAGATCCGCTCATCGACGGACTGGTGCTGCCACGACGACACCCGCAATCCAAACCCACGCAGCGGTTTCCACGCCGGGCAAGCCGGGCACCACAGCGAACTCGACAGCCACCAAACGACTCTCAGACGTCGGCAAGCGAATCTGCGGCAGCATCAACAAGATCGGCCAAGGACTCAAGAAGGCCTTCGCCAAACCGGCCAAGTCAGACAAACCCAGCCAAGCAAACAAGAGCGACGCCGGTGCAGGCGGTTCGGGGGACGCCGAACAGCACCGACGTGATCGGTCCCCTCGCAGCCAGGGAGGGGACCGATTTTTTGGTGCGGGAAGACCACCGACGGGTCACTGACAATGGGTAGATGCACCGGATCAGCGTCATCGCCGCGGCGGCCGTGTCCGCCGGACTGCTCGCGGCACCGCAGGCGAGTGCGTCGCCCGATGCCGGCGCGCTGGCCGCACTCACACCGGTGGACGCCAGCACCTATGGCACCTACAGCACGTACGGCGCCGGCGGCTGGCAGTTCACCACCGCTGACGGCATCCACTGCCGCATCATGACGATCACCCGCTGGCAGAGCCCGCCGACGGCAGATTGTTGGGGTTCGTTGCCAGGTGTCACTGGGAGCACCAACTATGCCTTCGCCAAAGGGCCATGGTTCGGCCCGACGGACGATGTGAGATCAGGGCTCGGCACCGCGAACCTCGAGGACTTCGAAACCTACCGGAGCTACGAGCACCGCAGCGGCCCCGACGTCGACCGGGTCGATCCGGCGTCGTATCACCTGCTGCCGACCGGCTCGAAAATTGTGGTGCCAGAGGATAGTTCGTCCGTCACCTGCGGTGTGCCGAGCGACCACAACGTGGTGTGCACAGTGGCAGGAACCGGCCAGGACGGGCCATGGCAATACGGATTCGTGTTGAGCCCGCAGGGCAGCCGGTCGTTCTAGAACGTCTACCCCGCGGGCGAACGATCAGCCTTGGAAGATGCGGATCCAGTCGATCAGCATCTCGGCCGGGTAGCTCCCGCCGCTGGGATCGCGACCGCCCGAGCCACCGACAGCGATGTTGAACACCGGCACCAGGGTGTAGCCCGGATCGTTGAACGGCCAGTCGTCCAACGAGTTCGCCGGAACCGAGAAGAACGGCTCCATGCCTGCCGCGTAGTCCTTCCAGAAGTACATGCCCTGCGGCGTCCACGACATGCGCCAGGTGTGCCACCCGCCGTCGATCGGGTGAGGATCGGTAGCGAACGATTCACCGTCGAGCCGGGCGTGCACCGTTGTGCCCGAAGGCCAGTCGCGGTTGCCGTACCACTCGACCAGGTCAACCTCGCCGCCACGAACCGGATCGTCGTTGAGGAGCCAGAACGCGGGCCAGGCACCGTCGGTCAGGCAGTTGAGCTTGACGCGGGCCTCCCAGGTGGTGCCGATGCCGCCCCGCCAGTTCCCGATGACCTTGGCGCTCGCGTACTTCTCCTGGATCGTCGTGCCAGGGCCGCGCGTCGCACGGATGACGAGGTTGCCCTTGCCATCCTGGAACACGTGGTCGGTGTCGGTCACGTACCGCCCCATGTTGAACGGTTTGTCCCATTCGACCGGGTTCTTGATGGTCTCGCGCTCAGGCACCAGGTGCCGCCACGCTGGATCCGGCGGAGTTCCGGCAGGTCCGTTGAATTCATCCTGGAACAGGTAGTTGGGCGTTCCAGCAGCAGCCGGCACCGGAGCTCCGGGCGCGGCGGGTCCGGGCGGGTTTCCCCCCACGGGGTCTGCGTTGGCGACCCCTGCAGGCAGCGCCGCGGCTGCCACCCCCAGACCCATCATGAACATCACACTGCGACGATCCATATCAGGCACAGGCACACAATAGAGGGGCTAAGCACGCTCCTGCGTACTTAGGTGCTGTGAACGTGTTCGCGTCCGGCGGCGACATCGCGGCCATTGAGGTAAACCTGCAGCTCCCGGCCCAATCGAGCCGTCTGACCCGAACGAATCCAAATCAGCCGTCTCGACTCCACGCCGAATTCGACGTGAATGTTGTCGATCGCGACGGCGAACGACGTTTCCGTCGAATTCGGCGCAGGGGCTCCACCCGCTACGGCTGATAGGGCGACCCGTACGGGTTCTGCTGCTGATACGGATACTGCGGCTGATACGGGTTCTGCTGATACGGGTATTGCGGCTGCTGGGTGGTCGGGTTCGTGTTGGGCACCTGAATCGGAATCGGCACCGGGACGAACGGCACCGTGATGTAGGTCGTCGTCATCGGATTCGTCGTCGTGGTGGTCGTCGTCGGTGTCGTGGTGGTCGTCGTCGGCGGCGTGGTCGTCGTCGTTTCGGTGGTCGTGGTGGTGGTCGTCGTGTGCGTCGGTGGTGGTGGCGGCGTCGACGTCACGGTCACCACCCGGGTCTCCGTCTGCGGCGGCGGGGGTGGTGGGGGCGCTTCGGTCACCGGGGCCGGTGGCGGGGCCGCCTCGGTCACGGGTGCTGGCGGGGGCGGCGGTGCCGCCGACGGAGGTGGCGGTTCTACCGGTGCGGCCTGCTTCTGGGTCACGGGTTGTGGTGGAGGCGGCGGCGCCACCGATGTCGTGGCGGTGTCCGTGGCACTGGTCAGCGCATAGGTCACCCCACCGATGGCGACTACCACCAACGCAGCGGCGACGCCGAACACTGCCACGGGCAGCTTCTGCCACGCCGACCGGGGTTCTTCGATCGGACCGGTCCGCGGTACGTAGTGCACGGTCGGGCGCGCAGCGGTCTGCGTTCCGAACGACTCCAGATCCGGCCCGGTGTAGGGCACCACGTCGTCGTCGGTGTCGTCCTGAGACCAGGCCAGCGCCCGGAAGGTCGACGAATCCGGCTCCTGCGGCGTCATTTCCGGTATCGGGGTCGCGGCGGTGGCTTCGAGCGTCGGAGCCACTCCGGTCTGGACGTCGGCGTCCGCGGAATACGCCGCGGCGAGCGCGCCACCGATCGCGGCATCCAGGGCCGGCTGCGGCGTCATCACCACCTGGGCCTGCGAATGCTCCGAAAGTTGTTGGGTGACAATCGGAATGTTCGCACCGCCGCCGATGGTGACCACAGCGGCCACCGCGGGCCAGCCAATTCCGTTGCGCTCCAGGGCCGTTTCCAGCGCCGCCAAGGCACCGGCCAGCGGCTGCCGCATCAGCGTCTCGAGCTCGGCACGGGTCACCCGGACAGTCGCGGAGTATCCCGGCAGTTCGACCATGAGGTCGGTGGCAGTCTCCGCCGACAACCGCTCCTTGGCCTGCCTGCACTCCTCGCGCAGTCGGGCCAACGATCCCACCGCCACGGTGCCCGCGGGATCGATACCACCGGCCTGCGCGACACCGTCGAGCACATGGGTCAGCAGCGCCTGGTCGATCTGGTCACCCGAGAAGTCCGGATAACGGGTGGTCTCGTCGATCGGCGCGAACGACGCTCCCGCGTCGGCCAGGGTGATGCTGGTGCCGCCGCCACCGAAATCGAGCAGCGCCACCACGCCGCTGAGCGGTAGCCCCGGGTTTGCCCGCAGCGCCGTCAACGACGCCACCGCGTCGGAGACGAGCCGGGCGGGCATCCCGTCGTGGGACAGGTTCGGGTTGGTGCGCATGGCGCTGCGCAACGCGCGCAGCGTCGGCGCGCCCCAGTGGGCGGGAACCGCGATCGCGAGCTGCGGCGACGGGCCTCCTGCGGCATCGACCATCGCGTCGAGCGCCTCGACCAGCAGGGCGTCGGCGGGGTACGACGCCCCGTCGGGCGCCACCAGCGGTACCGGGTCACCAACCCGTTCCACGAATCCGGCCAACGTCACACCGTGCGCGTCGGCGGGCACGCCGACCTGCGGCGTGCGGTCTGCCGACAAGGTCAATACCGATCGCCGTATCACAGGTTGATTGCCGACGCGCGCCGCAACCAGGTTGGTGGTCCCGATCGACAACCCAAGCGGGTCGCTCATAACGGGAATCACAGTAGTCGGTTCGGCACGCACACAGACCCCTGACACACTTTCGTAATCGAATCGAACACGTTCCGCCATCGCACTTTTGGACTCCACATGCCATTCACAGCGCGTTCTATACCGACGCCCACATGCCGCATAGCCCCCGCGCGCTGCGCACTGACGACCCTAACAATGCCGGCTCTGTACCCGCCCCAGGCGACTGTGTTGCAATGACGGGCATGAGCGACATCGAGGACGTCAAGCAGGTCAAATACCGCTATCTGCGCGCGCTGGACACCAAGAACTGGGACGAATTCGCCAAGACTCTCACCGACGACGTCGTCGCGGACTACGGGCAGTCGCTCGGCGAGTCGCTGCATTTCACCGACCGCGACGCCCTCGTGGACTACATGCGGCGGTCACTGGGCCCGGAGACCATCACCGAGCATCACGTCTCCCACCCCGAGATCACGGTCACCGGTGACGAGGCCACGGCGACGTGGTACCTACAGGACCGGGTGATCGCACCGGCCTTCAACTTCATGCTCATCGGCGCGGCGTTCTATCACGACACCTATCGCCGCACGAGTGACGGCTGGAAGATCAGCGGCACCGGATACGACCGCACCTACGACGCCACGATGTCGCTGGAGGGGTTGAACTTCAACCTGAAACCCGGTACCGCCCTGCATATTTGATGCCTATTTGGCGACGGCGATCACCGCACCGGGCCGCAGCCACTGCATGATCTGCACGAGTTTGGCATCGTCGATCGCCACACACCCCGCGGTGGGTCCGCCATCGGTGGTGTGCACGAAGAACGCCCCACCGTTGCCGGGTACCCGAGCCTTGTTGACTCCCATCACCACTGCGTGCTTGTAGGCCGAGATGTTCAGGTTCTCGGTACCGCTGGCGGGGTCGGTGTTGAACGGGCACTGCGCCTTCTGGCACACCTGCATGGTGTTGTAGGTCGGGCTCTTGACGTCGCCGTCCCACCAGTGGTTGTTGTCGGTGATCTGCACGTATTGCAGCCCACCACCAGGATTCGGCGCGGTGCCGAACGCGAAGTCGAGGGAGAAGACGCCCATCGGGGTGGCCATGTTGCCGTCGTGGGTTTCGGCAGCCATGCCGTTGGCGCCGATGCTGGCGGGAATGCCGGCGGCGACGGCCTGCCAGCCGGTGGCATCCCGCTGGTAGACGTCCATCATGGCCTTCGAACCACCAACGCCGACAACGGAAATCACCTGTGTGGCGGTGCCCACCGAGTTGCCGAACCACGGCTCGACCGCGCCGGCCACCGGCGCGCCCGCCAGCGCCAACACCGCGGCGCACAGCAGGGCTCCCAGTCGTCGCACCCAACCATCGTCGCTGGCGACGCTATCGTCGCCGTAAAGGTTTGGACACGATCGGGTCGCGGACGGTCGGTAAGTTGGTTTGATGGACGTGCGAAAGATCGCCCGCGACCTGGGGACCTTGGACCGCGAAGTCTTCGAAGCTGTCGCGGAATCCCCCAGCCCGCTGCTCGACACAGCCATGCCGCGGCTGACCAATGCCGCCGACCACTCGAAGCTGTGGCTGGGTATCGCGACCGTATTGGGCGCGTTGGGCGGCTCGTCGGTGCGTCGCGGCAGTGTCCGGGGCGTGGCCAGCCTGGCCGTGACCAGCCTGGTGACCAACCAGATCGCCAAACGGCTGTGGCACCGGCCCCGGCCGGACCGGACCTTGATCCCCCTGGCCCGGCGCTCGCGACGCGTCCCCACCTCGCATTCCCTGCCATCGGGCCACTCGGCCAGCGCCGCGGCGTTCGCGGTGGGCGTCGGCCTGGAAAGCCCGCCCGTCGGGCTCGCGCTGGCCCTGCTCGCCGGTCTGGTCGGGCTGTCCCGGGTGGCCACCGGCGCGCACTATCCCGGAGATGTCTTCGCCGGGTTCGGCATCGGAGCCGGTATCGCCATCCTGGGCGCCAGGGTCGTGCCCACCATCCCCACCTCGGCGATCCCGACGGCCGACCCGCTGCGCTACCACACCGATCCCCGGCCGGACGGCGACGGCGTGGTCTTGGTGATCAACCCCGATTCCGGTGAGGGCACCGGCGGTCGCGTCATCGATGAGGTCCGAAAAAGACTGCCGCACATCGAGATCGTCAAACTCGACGGAGACGACGATGTCGTGCAGGTGATGCGCGAGGCCGCGGCCCGCGGCGAGGTGCTCGCTGTCGGTGGTGGTGACGGCACCGTCGCCTGCGCCGCGGGGGTGGCATTCGACGCGGGGGTCCCGCTGGCGGTCTTCCCCGGCGGCACATTCAACCACTTCGCCAAGGACATCGGGTGTGACACGGTCGCACAGACGGTCAACGCCATCCGCGACGGCAGCGCGGCGTATGTGGATCTGGTTCGCCTCAACGACGACAAGACGGTGATCAACACCGCGAGCATCGGTGCCTATCCGAACTATGTCCGGGTGCGGGAGAAGCTCGAAGGCAAGATCGGCAAGCGGCTGGCCGGGGCGTACGCGGCGTATCTGACGTTGCGCCGCGACCAGTCGGTCCGCATTGCCTACGACGACAAGACGTTGCAGACTTCGCTGTTCTTCCTGGGCAATTCGACGTACCTGCCGTCAGGATTCGCGCCGTCGGTACGCCCACGCATGGACGACGGGCTGCTCGATGTGCGGATTCTGGAGAGCGGCAGGCGATTCAGCGGTCTGCGGATCGCCACGGCGATCGCGTTGGGCCGCCTCGTGCGCAGCCCGCTCTACCACGAACTGCAGGTGCCCGAATTTCGCTTCACCACCCTGGACGGGCCCACGGTGCTGGCCCACGACGGCGAAGTCGGCGAATCCTGCACAAAAGCAGATTTCAGCGTGCGATACCGGGCGCTACCGGTGTTCCGTCCGCTTCCGTGACCGTCGGATAGGGCCGCAGCGCCAGCCAGCAGACGACGAAGTAGGCGTACCCCAGCGCCCAACCGGCCACCACATCGGACGGGTGGTGCACGTTGAGCACCACCCGCCCCACCCCGATCGCGACGATGACCACCGCGCCCAGCACCGCCAGCCACGTGCGCAGCGGTGCCCGAAGCAGCGGCCAGGCCACGGCCAGCAACGCCAGCACGCCGACCATCACACCTAGCGCGTGCCCGGACGGGAACGACGTTGACGGAGCGTAGGCCAGCGCGGTGACCGGGCGGGGCCGGTCGGCGAGGTTCTTGGCCACCTCGGTGACGAGAGCGCTCAACTCGACGGCGAACAGCAGGAACAGCACGATTCGCAGTTGCCGCCGCATCACGGCGACGGCAATGAGCACCAGCGTCACGATCCGGAAGGTGACCGGGCTCAGCACCGTGCAGAAGACGTCCCAGCCCGCGACCCAGGCGGGGTGGGCTGCCCCATACCGGTACGGCACGCTCAGCCCGGCATCGTCGAAGTCAGCCAGCCAGGTCCACTGCTGCCCGTAGCCGATCCACATCAGTGCGTACAGCGCCACGGCGATCACCGCCGATGCGATCAGCCATCCGGTTCGTGTGGTCACCGTTTCATTCAAGCGCGCCACCGGGCCGCCGATGAACGGCGCCTATGGTCAGACGATGACCATCAGCTACGACGAGGCGCTGCGCCGGCGGATCCAGGCCAACCTGGCCAGTCACGAGCGGTACACCGTGACCGACCCGACGAAGAGGCACGCGGCGGTGGCAGTGGTGCTGGTGGATTCGGCCGTCGGGGAGGACCGGGTAGACCCGGCACCGGTCGACGACTGGATCGGGGGCCGGCCGATGCCCGAGGCGAACCTCGACGGCCGCATGGTCGACGTCTCGGGCGGTGCGGCGTTCCTGTTGTGCCGCAGGGCGATCCGGATGAACTCGCACGCCGCCCAGTGGGCACTGCCGGGCGGGCGGCTGGATCCGGGTGAGACGACGGTCGACGCGGCGCTGCGCGAATTGCACGAGGAGGTCGGGATCGACCTGCCCGGCAGCGCCGTGCTGGGCCAGCTCGACGACTACCCGACCCGGTCCGGCTACGTCATCACCCCGGTGGTGATCTGGGGTGGCGGCCGGCTGGACCCGCGCCCGTCCCCCGCCGAGGTGGTCGCGGCCTACCGCGTCGGTCTGCACCAGTTGCAACGCGAAGACTCTCCGCGCTACGTCACCATCCCCGAGAGCCCCAAGCCGGTCGTGCAGATCCCGCTCGGCAACGATCTGATCCACGCTCCGACGGGCGCTGTGCTGTTGCAGTTGCGGTGGCTGTGTCTGGAAGGACGCCATGACCGGGTGGATGAGCTCGAACAACCCGTCTTCGCCTGGAAGTAAGGCGAACGCGGACGGGTCCGCGATGTACAGCACTTCGATCGTGGTGAGCAAAAGCCAACAACAGATGAAATTCTCGCTGTGGGATGGTTGCCTCGAAAGATGAGGAGGCGGACGTGAGCTCGAAAAGCAATGTGCTGATCGTGCACTGGCACGATCTCGGACGTTATCTCGGTGTCTACGGACATCCCGATGTGTCGAGCCCACGACTTGATGCGCTGGCCGCCGAGGGCATCCTGTTCACCCGCGCGCATGCCACCGCGCCGCTGTGTTCGCCGTCGCGCGGCTCGTTGTTCAGCGGCCGCTACCCGCAGAGCAACGGCATTCTCGGATTGGCCCACCACGGCTGGGAATACCACGCAGGTGTCCGCACCCTGCCCCATCTGCTCGCGGAATCCGGCTGGTACACAGCGCTGTTCGGCATGCAACACGAAACCTCCTATCCGACGACACTCGGCTACAAGCAGTTCGACGTGTCGAACTCCTTCTGTGAGTACGTCACCGAGAAAGCCATCGCATGGCTGGCCCAGCCCCCGCGCGAACCATTCCTGCTCACGACGGGCTTCTTCGAAACGCACCGCCCCTACCCGCGTGAGCGTTACGTCCCTGCCGAGCCGGACGCGGTGAGCGTGCCGGACTATCTTCCCGACGCCGGCGAGGTGCGCGAAGACCTCGCCGAGTTCTACGGTTCGATCGCGCTGGCCGACGCCAAGGTGGGTGAACTGCTCGACGCGCTGGCATCCAGCGGTCTCGACCGCAACACCTGGGTGGTGTTCATGACCGACCACGGCCCGGCCCTACCGCGGGCCAAATCGACGCTGTACGACGCGGGCACCGGCATCGCGCTCATCGCGCGGCCGCCGACCGGCTCGGGTATCGCGCCGCGGCGCTACGAAGATCTGTTCAGCGGGGTCGACCTGCTGCCTACCCTGCTGGATCTGCTCGGCGTGGAAATTCCCGCGGAAGTGGATGGGCTGTCCCACGCCAGCAATCTCCGTGAGAATTCAGATAACGGCAACGAGGTGCGTGCCGCGGTCTACACCACAAAAACTTTTCACGATTCTTTCGATCCTATTCGCGCGATTCGTACCAAGGAATACAGCTATATCGAGAATTATGCGCAACGGCCGTTGTTGGATCTCCCGTGGGATATCGCGGACAGCCCGCCGGGACGCATCCTCGAGCCCCTGACCCGCACGCCCCGCCCGGCCCGCGAGCTCTACCGCCTCACCGACGACCCGACTGAGTCTAATAACCTGCTCGGACCCGGTGTCAATGACAAGGACGAGGCAATTGCCGACGAGCTGGCCCTGCAGTTGAACGACTGGCGACACAAGACCCACGACGTCATTCCCTCGGATTTCGCCGGCACCCGGATATCCGAGCGATATACCGAGACATATCTTCATATTCATGGCCGTCCTGCCACCAGCAGATCGGCCATCGCCACTGATCGCAACCTGGCCGAAACACGACAGGACGAACAATAGTTTCGTTCACGGTGAATATAAATATCAGTCACCGTCTCCAATAGGCGCCGCAAACAAAATGGGATTAGAGTCTCGCCCATGCCAGACCATCCCACCGCGTACCTGGTGCTCGCATCGCAGCGCAGCGGCAGCACGCTGCTCGTGGAATCTCTACGCGCCACCGGCGTAGCCGGGGAGCCGCAGGAGTTCTTCCAATACCTGCCGACCACCAGCCAGTCGCCCCAGCCGCGGCAGTGGTTCGCCGGCGTCGAGGACGAGTCGATCCTGCGTCTGCTGGATCCACTCGACGAGGGCAAGCCCGACTTGGCTCCGGCAGCGATCTGGCGCGACTACATCCAGACCGTGGGCCGCACCCCCAACGGCGTGTGGGGCGGCAAGCTGATGTGGAACCAGACACCGCTGCTGTTGGACCGCGCCCAGGGGCTGCCGGACCGGTCCGGACCCGGACTGCTCTCGGCGATCCGCGATGTCGTCGGCAGCGACCCCGTGCTCATCCACGTGTACCGCCCCGACGTGGTCTCCCAGGCCGTGTCGTTCTGGCGGGCCGTGCAGACCCGGGTGTGGCGCGGCAGGCCCGACCCGGTGCGTGACGCCCGCGCCGAGTACCACGCAGGCGCCATCGCGCACGTCGTCACCCTGCTGCGTGCGCAGGAGGAGGGCTGGCGCTCGTGGTTCGCCGAGGAAGACATCAAACCGATCGACATTTCGTATCCGTACCTGTGGCGCAATCTCACCGAGGTCGTGGCCACGGTGCTGGAGGCGTTGGACCTCGACCCGCGGCTCGCTCCCCCGCCAGTGCTGGAGCGTCAGGCCGATCAACGTTCCGACGAGTGGGTGGACCGCTACCGCTCGGATGCCGAGAAGGAGGGGCTCCCGGTATGACGAGCACGATTACCGCCCTGACCCAGGTCGACGAGTTGAGGCTGTTGGAAGCCGAAGCCGTGCACATCATCCGCGAGGTGGTCGCCGAGTTACAGCGGCCCGTGCTGCTGTTCTCGGCGGGCAAGGATTCGATCGTGTTGCTCCGCTTGGCGGAGAAGGCTTTTCGTCCGTCACCGCTGCCGTTCCCGGTGTTGCACGTCGATACCGGCCACAACTTTCCCGAGGTCATCGAGTTCCGTGACCGCCGCACCACCGGCGTCGGACACAAGCTGATCATCGGTTCGGTGCAGGAAACCATCGACAGCGGCCGGGTGGCCGACCCGGGCCCCGGCGCCTCCCGTAACCGGCAGCAGACCCGAACCCTGTTGGACGCCTTGGAGGCCGGCGGATTCGACGCCGCGTTCGGCGGTGCCCGTCGCGACGAGGAACGCGCCCGTGCCAAGGAACGCATCCTGAGTTTCCGTGACGAGTTCGGTCAATGGGATCCCCGGGCCCAGCGGCCCGAGCCCTGGTCGCTCTACAACGGCCGGATCCGCAAGGGCGAGCAAGTCCGGGTGTTCCCGCTGTCGAACTGGACCGAGCTGGACATCTGGCGCTATATCGAGTTGGAAAACCTGGAGTTGCCGTCGATTTACTTCGCACATGAACGTGAGGTGTTCGAACGTGACGGCATCCTGCTCGCGGTGTCGGAGTACGCACAGCCGACCGGCGACGAGAACGCGGCCGTGGAATGGGTCCGGTACCGCACCGTGGGTGACCTGACGATCACGGGCGCCGTGCGCTCGACGGCCACCACGATCGACGGTGTCATCACCGAAATCTCCGCTGCCACAGTGTCGGAACGCGGTGAAACGCGCGCCGACGACCGGACGTCGGTGGCGGCGATGGAAGACCGGAAACGGGAAGGGTACTTCTGATGAGTACCCGGCAACTACTGCGCATCACCACGGCCGGGTCGGTCGACGACGGCAAGAGCACCCTGATCGGCCGGTTGTTGCACGACACCGACAGCCTGCCGTTGGACCATCTGGAAGCGGTGACGGACTCCGAGGGCGTGGCGGACCTGGCCGCGTTGTCCGACGGCCTGCGCGCCGAGCGTGAGCAGGGCATCACCATCGATGTGGCGTACCGGTTCTTCTCGACCGAAACCCGCAGCTACATCCTGGCCGACACCCCGGGCCACGAGCGCTACACCCGCAACATGTTCACCGGTGCGTCCAACGCCCATGTGGCGATCCTGCTGGTCGACGCCCGTGCCGGGGTGCTGCGCCAGACCCGCAGGCACGCGCGGATCGCGAAACTGTTGGGTATCAAGCACTTCGTCGCCACGGTGAACAAGATCGACCTGGTCGATTTCGACAAGCAACGGTTCGCCGAGGTGGAGCGTGAACTGCATCAGGTCGCCGACCGGCTCGGCGGTGCGGATCTGACCGTCATCCCCATCGCCGCCAAGCACGGCGACAACGTGGTGCACCGGTCCGAGAGCACGCCGTGGTACGACGGTCCCACGCTGCTGGATTACCTCGAGGACATCGAATTGTCGGCGCCACACCCGGATCCGGCGAGCGTTCGCCTGGCGGTGCAATGGGTTTCGCGCCCCACCTCCGAGCAGCGGCGGCGCTATACAGGGCGGCTTTCGGCCGGCACGCTCAGTGTCGGTGACTCGATCGTGAGCCTGCCGGCCGGGAACCGCTCGACGGTGACCGCCCTGGACACCCTCGACGACGACCGCTCGATAGGTGTTGCGCCGCTGTCGGTTTCGATCGAACTGGCCGATGACATCGACGTGGGGCGTGGCGACGTGTTCGTCAGCGGCTCCGAACACGCCGTACTGCCTGTGCTGGCCCGGGAATTGGACGCCACGGTGTGCTGGTTCTTCGACGCGCCCCTGCGGGCCGGGGACCGGTTGGCCCTCAAGCAGGGCACGCGCACGGTGCGGGCCACCGTCCAGGAGCTGCACACCAAGCTGGACCCCGAAACCCTCGACGAGGTTGACGGTCCAGTCGAGTTGGCGCTCAACGACATCGGCTCGGTGACGCTGCGGACCAGCTCCGTCGTCGTCGCCGACCCGTACGCCGAGAACCGGGACAACGGCGCGTTCATCCTCATCGACGAGGTGTCCAACGACACCGTCGGCGCCGGGATCATTCTCGAAGCGCGTGAGGTAAAGCCCAGCGGGCACAACCGATCCGACATCAAGTGGCATCCCTCATCACTGGACCGCTCCTACCGCTGGGGCAAGACCGGGCAGCGCGGCGCCACCATCTGGTTCACCGGGCTGCCCGCGTCGGGCAAGTCCACGCTGGCGGTGGCTGTCGAGCGGGCGCTGGTCGAGGCCGGCCAGGTCGCCTACCTGCTCGACGGAGACAACCTGCGTCACGGCCTCTCCGATGATCTCGGCTTCTCGGCGGGTGACCGCACCGAGAACATCCGTCGCGTGGGACATTTGACCCGGCTGCTGGCCGACGCCGGTGTGGTGGCGTTGGCTTCTCTGGTGTCGCCCCTGAAGTCCGATCGCGACACCGCACGGGCGCTCAATGATGCCGCGAAGCTGCCGTTCATCGAGATCCGCGTAGCCACCTCGCTGGCCGAATGCGAACGGCGCGACCCCAAGGGGCTCTACGCCCGGGCCCGCACCGGTGAACTCCGGGGGCTTACCGGCGTCGACGCACCGTACGAGGCGCCGGAGAACCCGGACCTGGTGCTCGACACCACCGAAGCCGACATCGACGCACTCGTCGCTCAGGTTGTCGAGCTGCTGAATTCCCACCGCTGACTTGTGATTTGCGGTGTTTTGGCCGTGGCGAATGCGGCCAAAGCACCACAAATCGTGTGGGCGTGGGTGACGTAGAGCCCGTGCGCGGCACCGGAGATCTCCATGAGCTCGCCCTGCGGCAGCAGCGCTGCCGTGCGCCGGCCGGTGAGCTCGATGGGTGCCGAGACGTCGGCGTCACCATGGATCACCAGCACAGGCAGATCCAGGTCGACGAGTTCGGCGCGGTAATCGGTACGGGCGCCCATCCGTTGAGTGGCGACCAGGGTCTGCACCGGGACCGCCACGATCTGCTCGATGGTCTGAGCCAGAACTCCCTGCGGTACAGGGTGATTGGCTCCGAAGAACGGTGCCGCATTGTCGATGCACCACTGCCGCACGTCGGCCTCGAGCTGCGCGAGCATCGCGTCGAGCATGGCCTCCTCGACGCCATCCGGATTGTCGGCGGTCTTGATGAGCAGCGGCAACTGCGGTGCGACGAACACGGCGCCGCTCACCCGAGTGCTGCCATGCCGGCTGAGGTACCGCACGATCTCGCCGCATCCCAGCGAATGGCCGACCAGTGTCACATCTTTGACGTCGAGATACGCCAGCAGGGCGGCCAGGTCGTCGGCGAGCAGATCCAGCGTCCACTCACCGTCGTACCTACCGGACGCGCCGTGGCCGCGGCGGTCGTAGCGCACGCACCGAAGCCCCGACTGCACAAGGCGTTCGGCGAGGTCTGCCCACTGTCCGGAATTGAGGCCCCACGAGTGGGTGAACACCACGGTCGGGCCCGTTCCGGCGTCTGTGTAGTGAATGTCGGTGCGATCGGCGGTCGATAGTGTCGGCATGCCTCCATCGTCGAACCTGTACGTATGCCTGTCGATTACGTCGGAGGTAATCAGCCCACCTGCGCGACCACGAACACCCGCCGGAACGGGAAGAACGTGATGCCGTCAGCGCGTCGCGGGTAGGCCTCGGCCAGCAGCGGGATGATCTCCTCTTGGTACTGCTTCCAGCCCTCGTCGGTGAGACGGCCCTTGACCTGGGTCAGGGCGGTCCCGGTGATCCAGTCCAGTACCGGTGTGTCACCGGTCAATTGGTGGGTGTAGGTGGTTTCCCAGGCATCGACCACGCATCCCACGTCGGTCAGCAGACCGGCATACCGCTCGGGCGCATCAACCACGTCCGCCTCGCGGAACGGCATGTCGTGCAAGGCATCTGCGAAATTCGGACGACGCGCCACCTCACGCACCGCCTGATGCGACGGTGAGTCGAAGTTGCCGGGCACCTGGAACGCGATCCACGACCCCGACGCCAACTGCGCAGCCCACCGCACCAGCAGTTGGCGGTGCGCGGGCACCCATTGCAGCGCGGCGTTGGAGATCACCACGTCGGTGTCCGGTTCAGGCGACCACTGTTCGATGCCGCCGACGCGGGCGTCGAGGCCCCGCTCCTGCGCCGCGGTCACCATCTCCGGCGAGCTGTCCCAGGCTTCCACCACCGCGCCCGGCCAGCGCTGCGCAAGCGTGACGGTGAGATTGCCCGGGCCGCAGCCCAGATCGACGACGCGACGGGGATTGTCCGCACCTACCCGCCCGACCAGGTCGAAGAATGGTCGGCCGCGGTGATCGGCGAAGGCCAGATAGGTATCGGGGTTCCACATGCGCTAATCGTCCTCCTCACGTGCTCCAGCCAATCGTCCTCCTGGCGTGCGGCAGCCAACGTGCGGGGTTTTATATGGTGCTTGACGATGAGCGAGTCAGAGTCAGTACGTCAGATCTGGGAGTCACTGGGCCTGCCCGGCATGATCGACGTCCACACCCATTTCATGCCGAAGAACGTCATGGACAAGGTCTGGCAGTACTTTGACGCGCAGGGTCCGATGATCGGTCGAGAATGGCCGATCACCTACCGGGCCGAGGAAGCCGAGCGTGTCGCCACGCTGCGGTCGTTCGGGGTACGGCGGTTCTCCTCGCTGGTGTATCCGCACAAGCCCCACATGGCGGAGTGGCTCAATCAGTGGGCCGCCGGTTTCGCCGCCGAAACCCCGGACTGCCTGGCCACCGCGACCTTCTACCCCGAACCCGGTGCCGCGGATTACGTCGCACGTGCCATCGCAGCCGGCACGCAAGTGTTCAAGGCCCACATTCAGGTTGGCCGCTACGACCCCAACGATCCTCTACTCACCGACGTATGGGGAGTCATCGAGGACGCCGGGGTTCCGGTGATCATCCACTGCGGATCTGGACCGGTGCCCGGCGAATTCACGGGCCCGCTGCGGATCGAGAAGTTGTTGGCCCGCCACCCCCGGTTGGCGTTGATCGTCGCGCACATGGGAATGCCCGAGTACAGCGAATTCCTCGATATCGCCGAACGCTTCGACAACGTGCGGCTCGACACGACGATGGCGTTCACGCCGTTCGTCGAATCCACCATGCCGTTCCCCCGCGCGGATGAGAACCGGTTGCGGGCCATGGGCGACCGGATCCTGTTCGGCAGTGACTTCCCGAACATCCCGTACAGCTACGTCGATGCCATCCGCACCATGACCGATCTGCCCGGCATCGACGACGCGTGGCTGCGCAACGTGCTGCACGACAACGCGGCGCGCCTGTTCGGGTTGACCTGATCCGGTAGACGGCGGACATGGCGATGCAGGGTGGTCTCAACATTCTCAGTTGAGACCACCCCGCATCGTGGTGGTTGTTACTGCCGGACGGCTACGGCGATGTCTCCACGAGATGGACCGGGATATCGGACCGTCTCCGGACCCGATACGGTTCCTGACTCCACATCAGTGAGGAAACAATGGGGTTGCGCTTCGGATCAGCCCCCATCACGATCGCGGAGCAGTGGCACCGCCGAGCCTCCTTGAGGATGCTCTTTCGGGGGCTGCGGGTGATGGCGATGTGCCCGTCGGCGGGGACGCCGAGCTTCTTGAGCTTGGCGATGGCGCTCTCGACGATCTCCTCCTGTTCTGCCATCTCCCGCCGGTTGGGCTGCAACCCCGGGTTGGGCAGGCCGAAACTTGTGCCGTGCAACCGCGCGATGGTGATCACCATCGCCCGCCCACGCCCCTCTTTAGACATCCGCGCCGCAAGCTTCAGAGCATCCTCGGTGAAGGGACGCCCCTCGGACGCGAGCAGGATCTCAGCCGCGTTCTCCGGTGCCACAGGCGGCAGAGAGCGACGTGGGCGATTCTGGCGGTTCCGAAACACTGCTACTTCACCATCTCCGGTTCTGGTGCCTGATCCGGCCCGACGGGCTGGTTCACCATGCTCTTACGATCCTCGTGCTTGCGGTACCAGTAAAGCGGAAGGTAGAGGAAGATCGCCGCGACGCCGAGGTAGTAGTAAATGGCCTGACCACCGATGTTGGAGTAGATGATGCCGCCGACCAGCCACACGAAGAAGTACAGCGCGGCCAACGCGAGCGCCAGGTACTTGAACGGCTCCGGCAACCGGAACGGACGCGGCAGGTTCGGCCGGTCCTTACGGAGCAGGTAGTAACCGATCAGCACCGGCACGAAGGAGCCGAGGTAGCCGACGTTGGAGAACGCGTAGATCTCGATGGCGCCACCCATGAAGGCGATGAGCATGCTCGCAACGACGTTGGTCATCATGGCGCGGTCGGGCACATGGTGCTTGTTGAGGTGCTGGTAGAACTTCGGGAACTGACCGTCGAGCGACATCTGGTAGAGCGACCGCGAGCAACCCATCAGGGAGTTCAGCGCCGACAGCACGAGCGCCACGATGAGCATGCCTGCCATCAGCCACTCCATCACCGCGCCGGCCACACCCGGGAAGATGGTGCTGGCGAACGTGACGAACATCGTCTTCGGGTCGACGAGGTCCGGGTTGGAGAGGGCACCCGCGCCGAGAACGACAACGAACGAGATCGGCAGCAGGGTGTAGACGAACACCCCGTATCCACCTTCCAGGGTCATCGCGATCTTGGCGTCGCGATGCGGGTTCTTGCACTCACCGATGTAGCAGGCAGCCGCTTCGTAGGCGATGACTGTCCACAGCAGCGGGAAGGCGTAGGCGATGTACATGACCCAGGAAGAGTGACCTTGGATCGGGCTGGAGAAGCTTGAACCATCGAGATGCGGGAACCCGGCGAGCTCGTTCCAGTTGGTCTTGCTCGGTTTGAAGATGAAGCCGATGGACAGGAAGGTCAGCGGAATCATCGACAAAATCGCCAGAACCGTCGCCATGGAGGTTCCGAAGCGAATGCCCAGGTAGGCCGGAATCGACAGGATGAGCAGGCCGACGATCGTGATCACCAGCGTCCACCAGGGAATGAAGGTGCTGATCGGGGTGAAGCCCTTGGTGGCGTCGAGACCGAGGAGATGGGTGATGTAGAAGGAGGCCAGGATCATGTTCAGGGGTGCGACGGGCATCCACCCCACCCAGTACATCCAGGCCGTCATGCCGTTGACATGCGGTGCCAGTCGCGGGAATCGCATCTTGAACGCCGGATAGGCGTAGGACGGCGATCCGCCGGTTCGGCCGGGCATCATGGCGGACAGTTCGGCCAACAGCAGACAGAGCACCACACCGGTGAGGGTGAAGAAGGTGATGAAGGGGATGTAAGAGGCGCCGAAAACAGTCAGAAACGCGGGCGCCGCACCCGTGACCAGGATTGTGCCGGCGAGACCGATGACGAAGGCGCCCCACCAGTTCGTCCCGGATTGCAGATTTCCGTGTTCATAGTCCAGGAAATCGTCTGTAGCTACGTCGTTGTTGCTCAACTCGATCCTTCTTCCAGCTTTCTGTGAGAGAGAGACTTCTCACCCCCTACCTTGGCTGTGGCACAGGTCACGGCAAGGTTCCTCTAAGGAAACAACGTTTCTTATTGGTGTGTCAATAGGGACCACTGTTTAGCGGTTTCGGTGACCTCAAGAAGCTCCTCGAGGTATACCGGAGTGGCCATTGCGAGCAGCGCATCCTGCTTGTTGCACAACGACTTTCAGGGTGCGCCGCCCGCCTGTCGGCGTTTCCGATACCAGCCGCCATCCGGCCCGCTCGGGCATGCCGGTGTTCGTCCCTGGCATACTGCCCACCCCACTGATCACCGGTCTCAACGGCACCAACCGCGCCTACCGCAGGCTGGTAAAAACCTGAAAGCCCAGGCCCAGAGCCCGCTGATGGAACACGTTGCACATCACCGGACCGGCAATTTGAGCAACGCGCACCGCGATCTCGCCCCGAACGCGCACGTCAACCCGGCTGTCCATGTTTTCGGAGTCGCGCAGCTTCATGCGACGGCGATGACGGCTGAAGCCAGGACTGCCCGGCGTGGAGATTGTCGGCGCCGGTCAGCCAGCACACATCTACAGCCGGGTTCACAGCGGAAAATCGATGTCGACGTCACACCGACATACGCGCCCCCAGCACCGGGGACCGGCGCAGAGCGCCGAAGCCGATCAAGCCGGCTTTTCTACTCAGACGTGGTCGTCGTCATGGTGGATGACCAGCACAGGGCACTTCGCGTGGTGGACGCAGTGGTTGCTGACCGATCCGAGAAACATGCCGACGAAGGCACCGTGCCCACGGCTTCCGACGACCAGCAGGTCGGCCGAGCGGGACGCCTCGACAAGCACCTGGGCGGGATGGCCCCCGACCACGTCGGAGGTTACCGACACCGACGGTTCTGCCCCGAGGACATCGCTGATCGCCTCTTCGACAGTTTCGCGAGCCTGCGCAGCCAGCCCGGCATTGGGCGAACTGGTGATCAAGAGCTCGGTCTTGTAGGAGATCACCGCGCGAATTTCGGCACCGGTCAATTCGGCATAGTTGGCGGCCCATCGCAGCGCATCCTTACTGCTCTGCGAACCATCAACGCCCACAACAACAACGGGCTTGGCGTCAGAATCTGTCATGGTGCGCTCCACTCAGGCTGGGGCTAATCATGTTGTCCGTCAAGGTTGATCATGCCATGTGACCGTGCCCGCGCGGCTCAAAACAGGCCAATCCAGTTGCCTTGGAAACGGGGGGATTTCGGCGTGGGAGCGGAAAGAGACGATCGCCTCACCTACCCTTCCGGGTGGCCACGCCGACTGACATCCACGCAATCCGCCGTGCGATCGGTCATTTTCTATACGGCGGTATACGGCGCGGCCGGCGAGATCGTCCCGGTCCCGACGACCGGCAGAGCGAGAGTGGACCGCCGGTGCTGCGGAACAAGGAATCGGAAGACGACGGGGTCCGTGACGGCCGACGGCAGGTAGTTGTGGCGACGAAGATATGAACCCGCAACAGCGCATGACTTCCCGGCATCCGCCAGGCCCGACATCACGGAACGAACCCGCCATCCTCAGGTGTCGCTGTTTGCTGTGCGCGGCGATTCCGACAGAGACGCGCGTTCAAGACCACCTGCAAATTTCCTGTGAGTTTGCTTGACGTTTGCTTCTTGACCGGGCGTCGCGGGGCCTCCTAGCATGGCAAGCGCCTCGTCCAGCGGGTCTGCACACTCGCAGTGGACACCGGCATCGAAGATGCAGCTGTAGCTGGGGGGCACCGGCACAGCAACGGCGAAGGCCGCGACCCTCAGGTCGTGGCCTTTTCCTTTGTCGCAGGGGCGAGCACGTCAGGTTCGACCACCGGACCCTCGAACAGCACGTCGAGAGCGTCGACCGGCCGGTCATCCAACCGATCCGGTGACAGTGGGCTCAGCGCCCGCAGGGCAGGGCGGTGCCGTCCCCGCTGCGGGATGAGTCCCGGGACCGGGGCCTTGGCGCCGGGACGCTCGTCGGTGTGCACCGCGCAGCCGACGACGAGCTGTGGCTGCGACGGTTCTCCGGTGAACTCCAGCACGGTCCAGATCTGCCGGGCCGGCAGCCCGCGCACCGCCGCAAGGGTGTCGGCCAGTGAGTCAGTGACCGCGACACCGTAGGCCGCGGCGAATCCTGATTCGTCCTTGACCCCGCGCCACGTCTCCTTCGCCGGGTCCGGCAAGGGGGTGTCGACCCCGTCGACGACGGTGACGGTCCAGCCGTTCTCGCGGAGGTGGTCGGCCAGCCGACGGCCTACCACTTCAGCGGTGTCGCGCAGCGGAATCCGCGATGAACGGGCCTGCAGCGCGGCGAGGTTGTCGGTCGCGGCCACGGTCAAGCTGATCCAGCTGCGCCGGGTGCCGTCCATGTCGCGGTGGGTGACCCGCACCTTGTCGCACCGGATGCCGTAGCGGTTCAGGTAACCGACGACGATCGGCAGCTGCGCCTCGGCGGCGGGGTCGACGCGTAGCACGACGGTCTCGACTGTGGGAGAGAAACCGCTGTCTCCCTTGTTCTTCGACAGATTGCGCCACCACATCGTCAGCAGTCGAGCGATCCGAGTGCTCAGGAACAACCCGCCCCACCAGGCGATCAGCACCAGGACCGCAGCGACGGAGACGCCGAGCACCCAGCGTTCCACCGGGCTCTGCCAGGGGCGGGCCAGCACCGCCGCCACGACGAACAGGGACGCCAACGCGAGGCGGGCGGTCATGTGGTGTTGTCCTTCCGTCGGTGCGCCACCAGCGCGACCAGAGCTGCGATTGCGAGTACCGCGGTGCCTGCGAACGCGATGGTGCGGGGGGTGTTGTCCCGCGGTGCGGGTTCTGGAGGAGCGGCAATGGGTTTGGCGACCGGAGCGGCAGGCCCATCGGCCGGGAGGTCGGCAACGTCCCAGGTGAGCGCGGCCACCGGGTCGACCCCGCCGGCACCGGTCAGGTTCGACGGCGACCGGGCTGCACCTTGCGCGGTGGCCGTGAGACGGTGCACCACCTGCCGAGCAGTCAAACCCGGATACTTGCTGCGCACGAGCGCGGCCACCCCGGAGACATACGCACTCGCATAGCTGGTGCCGCTCAACGGGTTCAGCTTGTCCTGTTCGGTGTGCACGGCATTGGCCAACCCTCCGCCGGGCGCGTTGCTCACGGAGACGATGTTCTCCCCCGGCGCTGCGATGCCCACCCACGGGCCGGCCATCGTGAACCCGGACGGCTGCCCACTCGCGGTGAGCGATCCGACCGACAGCACGTACGGCTGCCACCAGGACGGTATCGAAACCGAGGCCACCGCGCCCCAGTTCCGGGGGTCGCCGGTGCCCGCAGTCGACAGCGGGTTGGATTCGCACGCCGACCCGGTGCTCACCCCGCCGCGGTTGTTGCCC
Source organism: Mycobacterium dioxanotrophicus (assembly GCF_002157835.1). Taxonomy (NCBI): domain Bacteria; kingdom Bacillati; phylum Actinomycetota; class Actinomycetes; order Mycobacteriales; family Mycobacteriaceae; genus Mycobacterium; species Mycobacterium dioxanotrophicus. The sequence goes on from NZ_CP020809.1 coordinate 6,822,063, forward strand.
GCGGCAGCGACGATGACCGCGTCCTTCTCGACGGCCGCATACCGCAGTGCCGCACCGAGTTCCGTTTGGTCGATGGGCTTGTCGGCGGGCAGGCAGGTGACCACCGAGATGTTGATGACGCGGGCGCCCAGATCGGCCGCCCGCACCACGGCGCGTGCGAGGGTTGCGACGTCAGCCGTTGCGCGGACGACGGCATCGGTGCCCGGCGTGCGCGGCGCGAACCGTGGTGAGTTCTGCCGGATCGAGATCAGCCGTGCGGCCGGAGCGACGCCCGAAAAGCCATCGGCCTCAGGCTGTCCGGCTATCAGTCCGGCCACGGCGGTGCCGTGCCCGTCGCAGTCGGTGAGCCCGTCCGTCGACTCAACGTAGTCCCCGCCGGGCTCGACGTTGGGCAGCCGTGGCCCCGGCTGCACGCCGGTGTCGATCACGGCGACGGTCTGGCCTTCTCCGCGGCTGTGCTGCCAGGCCCCGGAAAGATTGAGCGCCAACTGGTTTGCGCTGACTGCACCGGGATCACTGCCGGGCAACACCGCGGTCGTGCTGCACGCGGTGCGCTGCATCATCGGCTGCAGCGGACCGGTGCTGCCCGGTGGTGGGCCGGCCTGCGGATCGACCACCGGTGGGCTGATGGCGCCCGCGGACGGGCACCCGATCAGCGTCACCAGCGCGGCCACCGCCGCGACGCCGAGGTTCTTGCGGATCACTGCGTCACCTGTCGAGTACCAGGCTGAACAGCCCGACCAGATACGCCATCACCGGGATCAGCGAGGCATCGACACCGGTGGCCAGGAACCCGACCAGTCTCCGCATCGGCAGCGAGTAGGTGTCCGGCGACACGACCCGTGGGCTGACCGCGGCCACCACCCAGGTCAGCACCAGCACGGCAAGTGCCGCGAGCGCCCACCACGCCGCCTGGTGGCGGCCCTGGCCGGCGAAGGCCACCAACAACGCCACGACCAGCAGGTATGAGTGCCCGAGCAGCCAGGCTTTGCATCCCGCGGAATCCCAGATGCGGGCGCGCAACGCGGCGCCGACCGCAGCCGCCACGACGAGATACCAGGCCCACGGCGACGCGGTGGGTGCCGCCACCAGAGCCAGTGATCCGGTCACGCCGAGCAACACGCCCGCGGCGACAACACCCGTCTGATGGGACTGGCTCACCCGGACTCGACGCGGCAGGTCGGCCAACACCGACACCGGCAACGCCGACGGAGTCGGGTCGCCGGGAGCGGGAATCACCGGCAGCGGGAACCGTGCCCACATGGCCGACAGTTGCGGCGCCTGCACGGTCACCAACAGGCCGACGAGCACCAGGGCACAGCCCAGAACCGTGGCCGAAAGTTCCCACAGCGACGCGGCGCCGGCGACCAGCAGCACACCCACTCCGGCGACCGCGACGGCGGTGAACACCGCGATACCGCGATCATCGGGCGAACCGGCCATGCTGATCAACGCCCATGCAGTGACACCGGCAGCGGCCAAAACCACACTGGGCGCACCGAAGCCGCCAGGGACCGCAAGAGCCAGGGTGGCCCCGACGGGAAGAAACGCGGTCACCGACAGTGCGGTCGAGAGCACAGGTGCATGCCCGCGGGTGCACAGCGCGGCGAGCGCCGTGCCCACGGCGATGCCCGCCACGACGACCAGACCCAGCCACTGGCCGGTGCCGATGCGTTGGGCCACAGCCAGACCCGTTCCGACCAGGATGAGTCCGATCAGTGCCAGCATCGCACCGCGAGCGATATGCGCAGGGCCCCAAGGCCGCCGGCGCGCGTCGGAGAAGATGACGGCGGCATCGGCGATGTCCTCGACGATGCGTGGCGCGGGCGGACCGGCGGGAACCGATTGCAGCGCAAGCAGATCACCGTCGGCCACGCCGACAGTGTCCAGCGTGGCGTCGAGGCTGAACGGTGCCCCACCCACCGGAGCAAGGCTCAGCCGCACCGGGTCCGGCGCTGCTCCGTCCTCGCGCACGGGCAGGACGATCCGTTGAACGGCGGGCAGAATCTCGCGCAGCGGCAGCTCCGACGGCAGTGCCATCTCGGTCAGCCGACCACCGTCGTCTCCGGAGGCCAGCACGGCCACCCGGACAATCGGCATCACAGTGTTGTCGGGCATTCGTTCTCTCTGGGTCTTTCTCGATAGGTTGGCGCGGCTTCGTCGAAGTCGCGCGTGAGCGGATGGTCAGGGAACCAACGCCCGCTGGGCAGTGCCGCGATCAGCCGTTCGACCGCGACGGCGATCGCATCGGCGCTACCCGGGGTGAACGTCGAAATCCATTCCCCGTCAAATGCTTTGGTCGGAGCAATGAGAATACGGCCGGCGCTGGTGTCGACGATGCTCACCCCAACGTCGGTGGTCACGCGGTGGCCGTCGCAGTGTTCACCCGCAACGATCTCGACATAGGTACGCCTGCCTTCGAACACCGACTCCACCACGGCGTGCGCCGACCGTGGGATTCCCAGGAATCCCAGTATCTCGGCCAGCGGCGTGCCCGAGCGGATCTGTTCGTCGGCACGGGCACCCGCTGCCGCCGGCATCGCGAACTCCTCGAAGATCGCCGGTTTACGGTGTGCCAGTCCGGCGGTCAGTACCGGCACCAACGCATGCGGATGGCTGATGTCGAGTTCGGTGAAGGTGACCAGCTGCGCGTTGCGCAACACCACGACGCTGCGCCCGTCGCGGTGTTCATCGGCTCCTCGTGCAAGCGCTCGTCGGCGGGCCACGATACCGCGCAACAGGTCACCCGGTCCCGAGACAAACCTCAGGTCGAGCCACTGGACCGGCCGACAGGCCAACCGAACCCATTGGGCCACTTCAGTTCTGACCTCGCCATCCGCACCCAACACACCCATCCGGGTCAGCTCGGCGGTCTGCTCGGCGACAAACGCCGGGCGCTGCGCCGGGTCGCTGTACGGCGGCGTGATCGCCAGCACCCAGGGGTACGCCCCGGCGCCGAGCGCGTCGGCGAGATACCAGGCCTGCTCGGTGGTCAGCTCGACGGCGTTAGCGACCACTGGACATGCACCGGCGGCCGGGCATCAGCCCCACTTGGCGCCCTCGGCCTGGTCGCGTGCGCTCATCGACATGGTGTTCATCTCGTGGGTGCCGGCCATCGACCGGTACGCATGAACCAGCTCCTCCATGGCCTGGTTCCACTGGGCTTGCCAGGCCTGGTACGTCATCCCGGTGTCGCCCTGCCAGGCGCTGGCCAAAGCGGCCTGCTCGCTGGCGATGTCGGCGCCGACGGCGTGCAGGGCGCCCGAGTAGCCGGTCATCTCGCTGGAGTGCGCGAGCATCGCCGGGTAGTTGTACATGATCTGTGACATGAAAACTCCTGTGACTCTTCGGCTTGGTGATCAGACGGAGGTGTAGGTGCTCGCCGCGGCGGCGTCCTGCGCGACGTAGGTGCTCGCGGCATCGCCCAGGTTCAGCTGTGCGACGTCCAGCAGGGCGTTCACCTTGGCGGAGACCTCGACGAACCGGGCATGCGCGGCCTGGAAAGCGGCCGACGCCTCACCCATGTGAAATGCCTGGGCAGACATGGCCGCCTGCTCGGCCTGGGCCATGGTGGTGCGCATCAGCGCGGCCTTGGCCCCGAAGGCGGCCTCGGAGGCAACCAGCTGGGGAATGTGAGCGTCCAACAGACTCATGGATTTTCCTTTCGTGATGGTGCGTGGTGGTCAGAACATGCGAGTGCGGTGTGATCAGCGGCGCGGACCCCCCTCCGGTGTGTCCGGGGTATCGCTGGGCTCCCAGCTGCCCGGCAGCATCGGCGCGACAGGACCGTCGCCGAGCCCCGAACCGTCGGAGGCCAGCGTGGTCAACCCGCCGGCGACGGCATCGGATCGCGTCGCGGTCCCGGTGAATCCCAGCTGTCCTGCGCCGCGTGTGGAGGCGCTCACGGAGGCCTCGCGCCGCGGATCTGGATCCGGGTCCGGCTCCTCGTAGTCCATGTAAGCGTCGGCGTAGCCGTAGTCCTCGAGCTCCGCGGCCCGCTTGCGCCGGCGCTTACGCCGTGCCGCCACCGAAGCGGCGACTCCTGAGGCAGCGGCCGGGATGCCCGACGCAGGCGCTTGGGCGCTGGTCTTGTCGCGCAACGTCGGCGTGAATCCTTCGCCCGGGTCACCACCGGCCACGGCGTACATCGCCAGCGGCGCGGCCGGAGCCGCGGGAGCCGCCGGAGCGCCTGCGGCCGACGCGGCACCGCCCGGCGCACCCGCGGCGCCGGTGGCTGCGCCACCACCGGACGGCACACCGGCGAGGCTGTACACGTTCGGTTGTTCGGCTCGGGGCTGGGCCGCGTCCTGCGGCGTCTCCTCGGGCGCGACTTCCGGAGCCGGCTGCATGACGTGATCGATCAGCAGTACCAGCCCGGTGATCCCGAGCGCTGCCAACGCCGGGATCAGGAACGGCGACGCCAGGATCATGCCCCACGTGGGCCAGCCCACCAGGTTGAAGAACACCTGGTAGGCGACCGCGAACAGGAACGGCCCCCAAGTGGTCAGGGCTCCCGACGGATTGGTCAGGAAATCGGTGATGAGTTTCCCGAGGTTACCGATGGGATCCTTGAGGAAGTCGATGATCTCCTGCCCGCCCGGGACGTTCTTGAGGTATTGCTCGAGCAGGTCGGACAACCAGTCGGAAATGCTCAGGGAGGAACCGGAATCGGTGGCCTGGGCCTGGGTGGCCAGCTGCTGTGCCGTCGCGGCGGCATCCCCGGCCTCGCCCACCCCCGGCGCCAGCAGCATCGGTGCCGGTGTGCTGGTCGGCACGGCCGCCACCGCGGCACCCGACACGGCCTCGTAGGTGCTCATGGTGGTGGCCGCCTGGATCCACATCCTGGCGTAGTCGGCCTCGTTGACGGCGATCGGAATCGTGTTGATACCGAAGAAGTTCGTCGCGATCAGCACGCCGTGGACCACGTGGTTCAGTGCCAGTTCCGGCAGGGTCGGCATGGCCGCCAACGCGGTGGTGTACGCCGCGGCCGCTGTTTCGTGCTGCACCGCCACGGCGGCACTGTTGGCACTCTGCTGCGCAAGCCATGCCAGATAGGGCCCGTGCGCGGCGGCATACTGCTCGGCGCTCGGACCTTCCCACGCGCCGGCCTGCACGGCGCTCAGCACACTGGTGAGTTCAGCTGCCGCAGAGGCGTATTCAGTGCTCAGCGCCTGCCATGCCCCCGCGGCGGCCAGCAGTGGCCCGGGACCGGGACCGCTGGAGAGCAGCGCCGAGTGCGCCTCGGGTGGCAGGGCCATCCACACGGGGGCTGTCATCTCAGATACCGCGGGCGATCAGGTACGACGACGCCGCCATGGCGTCACCGGTCGCGTAGCTCGCACCGGACTCCCCGACACCGACACCGGACCGGCCGAGTTCCTCGACGCCGTGGGCCGCGACCGCGTTGTGCTCGGCACCGTGGGCGCTGAAACCCGTTGCGGTCAACAGCGAGACGGGATCGGCGGCAGGCGGAACCACCGCGGAGACCACCGGTGCGGCCGCCGCGTGGGCAGCCGCCAGCCGCCCGGTCAGTGCCTCCACAGCCGAACTGGCCGCGGTCAACCCTTCCGGGATTACCCGCAATGTCATCGGTATTCCTTTCCTCTGGTGGTGGTTCCGTTGTTCGCCGACAGCGCCGAATCGGCACCGAACGGGTTGACCAGCTGCACGAATTCGGGGGCGTCCCCGTCACCGAGCAACATGCCGCGTCCCGCGGGGAACCGGGCGAACCGGTGGCCACGGATCTTGCCGCTGTCGGCCGGATTACCCGACAACATCAGCGTCGTCGCCTGCAGGTCGTTGAGCCGGCGCAGCAGCGGCGCCGTCATCACCGCGTGCGCCGATCCGGTGGCCCTGGCCGTCACGATGACCCGCAGCCCGAGGTCCGACGCCTCGGCCAGCAGACCGACGACGTTGGTCCACGGCCGTTGCCCGGCGAACGGGCCGCTGACGGCCGGAGCGTCGGGAATCTGGTCGACGTCGTCGACGATCAGGTAATGCGTGTGCCCGGTGTAACCCCATCCACTGAGTTCCTGCGGACTCAAACCGGCCGGTGGACGGCGCTTTTCGATGAGGGCCGAGAGTCCCAGCATCGCGGGCAGCACGCGGTCGATGTTCGCGGTGTACTCGTTGTCGGCGAACAGTGGTTCGTCGACCAGGTGCAGCCTGCGGTCGACCACCGTGAACGCGATCTCGTCGGGCTGCGAGTTCTCCCGGATGGTCCGGATGATGTGCCGCAGCAGTGTCGTCTTGCCCGACTTGGAGTCGCCGAACACGGTCAGCAGCGGGTTGTTCGCGAAGTCGATGGCGACGGGAGCCAGATCCTCTTCGCGTTGGCCGATGACCACCGTCTCGGGCGCCGGATACAGCGGCGCCACCGCCGCCGGGGACAGCTCTGCGGGCAGCAGCCGCACCGGTGGGGCGCTGACACCTGGGTGCCGCGCATTGATGACAGCGATGTCAGTGAGCGACGGCGCCGCGAACAGAAAGTGCTCGGCCGCCATGGTCAGGCCGCGACCGGGCTGGTCGGCCGGCACCGATTCCGCGGGGCGGCGCAGGGCACCCACCACGCGCACGATGCTGTCGTGCGCGTCGTGCAGTTTGAGCTCGAGCCGCAGCCCCAGGCCGTCGCGCATCGCCAGTGGCACCTCGAGCCAGTTCGGCGTCGTGATGACGACGTGGATGCCATAGGCCAGACCGGTGTTGACCAGTTCTGTGACCTTGGCCAGCAACGGGTTACGGGTGTTGAACGTGTCGGTGTTGTCACGGCTGAAGGCGTACAGATTGTCGACGACCAGGAAAACGGCACCGTAGCCGTCGGCATACGCGCCCTGCCGGCTCACCGAAGCCTGCTGCTGCCGCGCCCGCAACAGCTGCTCCAACTCGCCGAAGGTCCGGCGGATCCGCTCGGGCTCCAGCGGCGTGGCGACGCTTCCGACATGGGCCAGGTCCTGCAGGCCGGCCAACTGGCCACCGCCGTAATCAAGGCAGTAGAACGTCACCTCACGCGGCGTATGCAGCGCTGCGGCGGAGAGGATGAACGTCTGCAGCGCAGTCGATTTACCCGACCTGGGACCGCCATGGATCAACACGTTGGCCGCCGAGGAGTTGGCGTCGAAGACCAGTGCATCGCGCCGCATCTCGAACGGCTTGTCGATCTCGCCGAGTGGCCATCGCAGCTGACCGGCGTCGATTCCGGTGCGGGCCAACACATCATCGAGCGGGATGGCCTCATCCAACGGCGGCAGCCACAGCTTGGGTGCATGCGGACCGAACTGCGCAAGCTGGTCGCCGATGGTGGTGATCAGCTTGCGTGGTGGCAGTGCGGCGAGCTCGTCTGTGTCGCCGCCCGTCACCACGACGGTGTCGGGTTCCGGCTCGACGCGGCTGGCGGTGAACAGCGCAGGCTGCGGAAGTGCCCGTACCACAATTGATTTCTCGACCTTCGGCGGATCGTAGATACCGTCGACGTAGGTGCTGCGGAACTTGATCGGCACCGCACCGGGCGCGGGTACCAGGAAGCCTTCGCCCTTGTGGTCGCGGCCCGACTCGATGTGGTAGGCGTCCTCGACGCCGATGATCTGGCGCGAGATGCTCGGGCTGGCGACCTTCAGACCGATGCGGTACGAGGTGTTCTTGTCGATGTCCTTGATCCGGCCGACGTCCAGCGTCTGCGACGCGAACAAGATGTGGATCCGGAACGAACGACCCTTGCGCGCAACATAGTCGAACAGCTCGGCGTATTCGGGGTGATCGGCGAGCATGAGGGTGAACTCGTCGGCCACCACGAACAACGTCGGCATCGGCGGCAGATCGTGGCCGGCGGCAATCGCAGCCTCGTACTCGGTCACCGAGTTGAAGGCGCTGTTTTGAACCCGCCGCCCGGCTTCTTTGAGCATCTGCTCACGGCGGGCCACCTCACCGCGCAGCGTATCGGCGAACCGCTCGGCCAGTGACCGCTTCTCGGCCATGTTCGAGATCACCGCGACGACCTGGGGGAAGTTGCGGAAGATGTCGGCGCCTGCCTCACCCTTGAAGTCGGCGTAGATCACGATCAGCCGATCCGCAGAGTGGGTTGTCAACAGCGCCAACAGGATCGACATCAGGGTCTGCGACTTGCCGGAACCGGTCATACCGATCATCAGCCCGTGCGGGCCCATGCCACCCTCGGCTTCGTCCTTGAGGTCGAAGTACAACGGCTCACCGGTGGCGGTGACGCCGATCGGGACCCGCAACTCTTCGTCGCGGGGCCGGGGTGCCCAGAGGCCCGCCACATCCAGCGCGGAGGCGTCGGGGATGTCGAGCAGGGTGGTGAACGTGGCACCGCCGGTCGAGGTGGACCGCACGTAACCGGGGTTGGAGTCCCACCGCGACAACCGGCGGGCGATATGGGCGGCTTCGGCGGCGGGCATCTTGTCGGCACGGTCGACGTAGGGCTGCCATCCGTTGCTCTGCCAGCGCTCGATACGGCCGTCGACGATCCGCAGGACGGGCCGTTCGGGGTCCGGATACTGCTCGCGGTTGGGCAGCTCTGCCGACCGGTGGATCACCGTGACGCCCGCGAGGCCGGGACGCCGGGCGATGTCGTCCGGATCGGCATCAGCATCGTCGAGAATCACCAGCAGATGCTTGGCGGCCAGGTCCGTTTCCCCCGGGAACGGCGACCGGTCACCCAAGGCCGGTTGCAGCAGGGCACGCAGCTCGGCTGCGTTGTCGGCGAGGTAGCGGGCCGGGCCGACACCGTCGGCCTGCCCCGGAATGTCGACATGCGGAAGCCATTTCAGCCACGACCAGTCCTCGGAGTCGACGCCGGGCGAGGCCAGCGCGACACCGAGCATGGTGGGGTCATGCCAGGTCACGGCCTGGGCGATCCAGGCTCGCACCGCCGCGCGCACGTCCTCGTCATCGCCGATGACGGTGATGCGGGCGAGCTTGGTGACGTCGATGCCGGTCGGAGCGTCACGGACCGTGCGCTGCACATCAAGCAGACCGCGAAGGGTGCTGTGCGACACCGGTTCCAGGTCGATCTCGTCGACAGTGTCCTTGACCCGAATCGCGGCATCCAGTGGGACATCGTGCAATCCGGCGCGTAACACCAGGAAGTCGCGGTCGCGGGGGTCGCGCTCCCACTGTCTGCGCGTGCCGGGGATGGTGGCCAGCACGTCGGGCGCCGGATGCGACCACTCCAGTGCCGCACGCTGTTCGGCGGCGTGGGCGCGGACGTTGTCACGGACCACCGACAGGTAGCGCAGGTAGTCGGCGCGCTCGGCATCCACCTCCTCGGTACGCATCTTGTCGCCGCCGCCGCGGTACAGCGCGGTGGCCGCCAACAACATCACGAACGGGAAGAACAAGATGGTCGGCGAGATCAGCCGCATGCCGGTCGCCACCAGCGCCACGATGATGCCGACGATCAGGATGACGATCAGGTACGGCAGCACCCGGCGCAGCAACGACGGCGGAACCACCCGCGGTAGTTCCGGCGGCGGCTCGATGGTGATGGTGCCCTTGCGGGTGGTCGGCGGCGCGACGCGGCGCCGGTGCTCGAAGATCAACCTGCTCATCGTGTCGCCTCCTGGCGCGCGGAATTGGAGTCGGGCGACAGGGTGTCGTGTGCCACCAGCGCGTCGCCGCGGGACAGGGTTGGGCCGGCCGCGAACTGGGCCAGCACCGACCACGGGATGGGCAGGGCAGGGTTGTGCAGGCCCAGTGCGCCAACGACTTTGTCGTCACCGGCGGTTTCGATGCCGTAGCGCACACCGGTATCGCTGATCCAGAACAACGAGCCTGCCGTCGGTGAGCCCGGTTCGGCGCCCACGGTCTGGACGAAGTAGCCGGTGCCCGGGGTCAGTGCGACGCGGTCGGCCGCGCCGTTGTTTCCTGCCCCGACGAGGTCGACGGGGTGCAGCCCGTCGGGCAGCGGCAGCGTCGCACCCGATAGCAGGGTCAGCGAACTCTCGGTCGCCCCAGCGGGTTTCGTCCACTTGGCACACGTGACCGGATCCGCTGAGGCCTGCACCAGATGGATCGGCTGCCCGGGGAAGGCTGCGGTGTCGATGGCGCGGGAAACCGGCGCCGCGGCGACCACGTCAGCGCCCAACCGTGGCGGCTGTTCGAGCCCGTAGGAGTCGGTGTTGCGCAGGATCGCGGCCAGTACCGGCGACACCGGCTGCAGGCCATCGGCCAGCACCGCGTAGTAACGCAGGCTGTTGTCTGCGGCGAACGCGGTCACCACGGCGCCGACCGGCACCGGGATCGGCAGTTCGAAGTGCGGGGCTGCACCGGCATCGGCGATGGCGGGTGCGGCGAGCGTAGGAGCCTCGGGGATCGCGTTGACCAGTCCGGCCGCGATCGGGCGAGGTACCGCGACGTCGGCGCCGAGGCCCAGCGCCTCGGTGACGGCACGGTTTCCCACGTCGATCGGGCTGCGCTTGCCGCCCCACAGCAGCCAGTCCCCCGGGTTCGGACCGGAGCTGTTGTGCACCAGCACACCCCGGTCGGCAGGCAGCGACACCGCGCGTTCACCGCCGGCGTCGGGTCGACCGGCCAGCACCGTCACACCGGTATTGAGGCCTGAAACTGATTCGCACACAGTCCAATCCGAATCCTTGGCGGTGGTCTGCACCATCCGCTCAGGAGCACCCGGAATGCCGAGGAGGTTGCCCCGCGGATACTTGTCGATCTCGCTGGTCTTGACCGTGGTGGGATTGTCCGCGGCGCCGGCGATCAGCCGGGCCGAGGTCAGGTTCAGCACGGGATGCAGTTGCTCACCGACCAGCACGTAGAGCGCCGCGGTGGATCGGTCGGCGAGCACCTTGTCGTGGCCCGCGACCCCACCGGGACGAATGAGCGAGAAGACGAAACAGCCGATCAGGCCGGTGGCGACGATCAGCGCGCCGGTCACCACGGCCCGGCTCTGCGTGCGCAGTGGGTCGACCAGCATGCGGGTGTCGTGCAGCGCGACGCCGGATGCGATGCGGCGCATGATGAATCGCCATCCGGTCACCTGGTGGCGGGTGACGAAGCCGCGGCGATACTGCACCCGGTCGGGGTTCTCGTTGGCCGGGGTGCGGGAACTGAACGAACGTCGATCCTCCGAACCTGGCGCGGTCATTCGGGCACCGTCAAACCGAGGCCACGCAGCAGCGGGGCGGCCGAGTTACGGACGTCACCGGCCGTGATCGTCATCATCTCCTCGTCGGTGAAGTCATCGGATTCCAAGTGGTCCAACCGGTATTCGCGTTCCTCCTCGGAACGTTCGACCAGGTTGCGGACGAAGCGGCCGTTGCCCGCGATGTCGAGGCTGCGTCGCGGCACGCCGTTGGCGTCGGGCGTGGTGGCCTGGGCCAGGTGGCCGAACAGCTTTTCCATGTCGTCGTGGGCGGCGGCCTCGAACAGGCTGTCGCGCTTCTCTGCCATCCGGACGGCGATCTCCACCAGTTCCGACGAGCTGTACGACGGGAAGTCGATGCTGCGCGTAAAGCGCGACCGCAGACCCTCGTTGGTGTCCAGAAAGTTGTCCAGATCCTTGCGGTAACCCGCGACGATCACCACCAGGCGGTCGCGGTCGTTCTCCATCCGGGCCAGCAGCGTGTCGATGGCAACCAGGCCGAAGTCGTTCTTGGCGCCCGTGGAGACCAGGGCGTACGCCTCGTCGAGGAACAGCACGCCGTCCAGAGCACTGTCGATGATCGCGTTGGTCTTGGCCTCGGTCTCACCGATGTGCTGGCCGATCAGGTCGGCGCGGTGCACCTCGCGGACGGTTTCCTTCTTCAAAAGACCGAGGCCGCAATAGATTTTGGCGACCACGCGGGCAATGGTGGTCTTACCGGTTCCCGGTGGGCCTGCGAACACCAGGTGATTGGTGCGTTGCGCGACAGCCAGGCCCCGTTCCTGACGCCGGATGGCCATGGCCACCGAACTCTTGAGCCGGGCCACCTGAAACTTCACTTCTTCCAGACCGATGAATTCGGCGAGTTCGGCCTCGGCCTCGATCAGCAGGTGTGCCTTGCGTTCCTTGGCGCCCGGGTCGACGAACTCATCCTCGGTCGGCTCGGTCTCCGCATCCCATGGGTCGCTGCGCGCGTCGATGCGCGCCGACGTGGTGGTCACCAGACCGAATGTCGGGTCCAGCAGCGCCTCTTCGACCTGCGTGTTCTCCGGGTGCGCGGCGAACAGATCCTGCAGGACATCGTTGGCGTCCTCGTCCTCGCCCTGGCCGCGCAAGGTCAGGGCCTTGGCCAGCGCGCCGTCGACGGCGGCCACCGCGACCGGGCCGGACGGATCCTCCAGGTACGACAGCGCGGGCGCGAACATGCCCAGCCGGGCCAATGCGATACCCAAGGTGGTCCTGGTCGCATGCGCGGTCACGTCATCGAGGGACTCGTCGGTCACCACGGGGGTGAGCAGGCGCACGACGTCAGACCAGCGCTGCGCGCGGTGGTTGATCGCGACCCGTAGCCAGCGCGCGCTGAACCAGCCCGGCCGTCGCGTCAGCACCTCGTCGACCAGCGCGTCGGCCTCGGCCAAGTCACCGGCCTCGCAGCGCAGTGCGGCGTACGCGAGCTGGAAGTCGTCCGCGTCGATGGCCCGGAATGCCAAATACAGCCCGGTGTCGTAGGTGAATCCGAGGTCGCCCGCGGCGAGATCGATCTCACGCTGCAGTCGGCCTGCGCTCGCCACCGTGCGCCACACCGAGTCGATGACGGGAGCCGACACGTCGCCCGCGGCGGCGAGCCCGATCCAGGCGTCACAGTGGTCGTGCGCGATGTGCGTCAGCCCGGCAAACCCGGACCGGGCGGCAGCCAGATCGGCCGGGCGCTGCCGGTCGTTGACCGTCAGGCCGAGCGCTCGACAGCATGTGGCAAATCGGCTGACCACATCGCGGTCGAGCCTGGGCGCTCCCTGAACTGGAGCGGCGAGCGTGTCACTACCCATATGCGTGCACGGAAGCGACATCCGCCCCCGTCTCTCTCCCTTATGTATGCCTAAGCTAACTTTCGGCTGAAGTTAGCATTGCATAACTTAAGTGTCGAGACGCACGGTATCGGGAAGAGGCGTGAGCCCGCTCACTCCTTGCGAGCGGTAACCAAACTGTTCGAATCGAGCATGTGCCGAGCATCAGTGCCGGGACCAGGGAGTTCGCGACCGAGCTGGTGGATATAACCCGAAAGGCCGGTAGTGGTTGCAGTCCAGCCATGCTCGGAGAACCACTGTTCGGCGGGAGCGTGCTGTTCGTTGTAGACCAGCGAGAAGAATTCAGTCTCCTGACCAGAGACGCGGCCCTCGGCACGCTTGGCCTCGAACACCTCGCGGTCCATGGGCACCGCCTCTTCGACGGCGACGAAGCTGCCTGGGGCCGCCAGCGCGTCGATACCGGCGAACAGCTGTTCTTGCGCGGCCGCAGGCAAATAGATCAGCAGACCCTCGGCAATCCACGCCGACGGCTTCGACGGGTCGAAGCCGTGGCTGCGCAACGCCTGCGGCCAGTCATCGCGCAAATCGATCGCGATCTCGCGGCGCTCGGCCGTCGGAGTGTCACCGTGGCTGTCCATCGTCTCGCGCTTGAACTGCAGCACCCGTGGCCGGTCAAGTTCGTAGACGACAGTGCCCGCGGGCCAGGACAACCGGTATGCCCGGGAATCCAGGCCCGCCGCCAGCAGCACGATCTGCTGGACACCGGCCTGCGCGACGCCCTGAAAGTAGTCATCGAAGTACCGCGTGCGGGCGCCCTGGAAGTTGACGAAGTGTCCGCCCCACTCGGTGCGCAGCGGGAAGTCCGCATCGGCGTCGTCGAGTGCCGCCGCTGCATCGCCGCCTGCGGCACGACAGAACACTTCGGCATACCGGTCGACAGCCAGCGGATCAGGTTTCTGTGCTTCCAAAGCCCTTGCTGCGGCTACGAACAACGCGGTCTGGCCGACGCTGGTGGAGATGTCCCAGGTGTCTTTATCGGTGCGGCTGCTCACGGCCGCGAGAGTACGCGCCGAACCTGACAAGCCTCCTACACCAGCGGCCGTCCCGTCCGGATGCGCCAGTTCAGTTCCAGCAGTAGCGCGTTGAACGGGAACTGCCGCACCACCCGCGGCAGCACGTGGTTGACGGTACGCAGAACGGCGATGAGCCTGTCGAACCGGCGCTGCCGTCGCGCATCCCACGGCAACCGCATCTCGTCGCGGAACCGTTGCGGCAGAAAGCCGGTGGTGATCAACAGGGCCGTGCCCTCCGACGCCCGCCGCAGCGGGCCGGGCAAGGTCACTCCGCGCAACCGGGCGACCGCGATCGGATACAGGTAGTCCCGCACGGCATCGTCGATGTGCACCTGCTCCAGCGACTCCTGCCAATACCGATCGAACGCCGCTCGGTCGGCCGGCCACATCTCGGGCGGCACCTGCAGCGTCGTACCCAGCGTGACGCCTTCCCGGTAGTGCCGGTCGGCGGTCTCGTCGTCCATCTCCCCCACGAACATCCGGTACACGTCGACGGCCCCCTTGTAGAGACACGCGGCCACCCACAGCTGCAGCCCTTTGTCGAACGCGTTGTACTGCACCGGGCTGTCCTCGGTCGAGTACACCTGCGCGTGCGCCTTGTTCACCGCCCGCCGGAACGCCGCCTTCTGCTGCTCGGTGCCCCGGGTCGCCACCGCAAGGTAGGTGAAGGTGGTGCGGGCCCGCTTGATCGGGTGCCGGTCGACGCGTCCGCTCTCGACCCGGCTCTCCATCACGCCGTAGCCGACGCCGGGCCGCGCGAGCTGCATGATCACGTTCGCCGGACCGGCCAGCAGGGCGACACCCATCAGACCGTCGTCGATGGTGGCACCAAGCCTGCGTCGCCGGGCCGCGTGCGTGGGACGTGCCGGCTCGTCCATGGCGCGCTCGACATGCAGGATCGGCTCGTCGACCGTCATGATCACCCCTGTCGCAAAGTTGAGAACGTCTGTTTCCTGATATTGGCGGGGCGTCTGACAGGTGTCAAGATGTGTCACGATATCTGCGTGACACCGGTCCGGCCCTACCGCGGCATCGACGCAACCGCTCGCCTCGCGCAGCGTCGTCGTCAATTGCTGACGGCTGGGCTCGATCTGCTCGGTGCAGAAGGCGCCGAGTCCACCGACCTGACGGTGCGCGCAGTCTGCGGCCAGGCTGGACTGGCCGCGAGGTACTTCTACGAGAGCTTCACCGACAAGGACCACTTCGTCGCCGCGGTGTACGACTGGGTCATCGGAGACATCGCCACCTCCACCCAGGCCGTCGTGGCGGCCGCACCGCTGGCCGAACAGACCGGCGCCGCGATGCGCAACATTGTGCGAACCATCGCCGAGGACCCGCGGGTGGGCAGGCTCTTGTTCAGCAGCGAACTCGCCAACGAGATGCTGGCCCGCAAACGGGTCGAATCGACCACGTTCTTCGCCATGCTGCTCGGCCAGCACGCCGAGGCCGCGCTCAACCTCGAAGAAAACGAACATCTGAGAGCCACAGCCCATTTCGCGGTCGGCGGGGTGGCCCAGACCATCAGCGCATGGCTCGCGGGCGAGCTACGGCTGAGCCCAGAGCAACTCGTCGAGCAGCTGCGGTCGATGCTCGACGGGCTGGCCGGCATCGAGTCGCAGCGAAAGGTGCCGTGAGCGGGCCCCAACTGTTCCGGCCCAGCCCAGCGCTGGCATCGCACGTCGACTTCTTCGGCTACTGGGATCGCGACGGCGGCCCGACTCATCGCAGCCGCGCGCTGCCCCGCGGGGCGGCAACGGTGATCATCGACCTCAGCCCGCGCCAGCAGGTCGATTTCTATGCCGCCGACGGCACCACCCGCCTCGACGTGCCTCCGGCGTTCATCGCGGGGGCGGGCAGCATCTCCTATGTCACCCAGATCGCCACCGCGCAAACCGTTTTGACGATCCACTTTCGTCCCGGCGTGATATTCGCCGCCGAGCTGAGCGAATTGGAGAACCGCTGCGTGGGGCTGGCTGATGTCTGGGGTGCCGCCGGAGCCGAGCTGCACGACCGGCTGCTCGATGCATCCTCGGTGGCGTCCCGCATCGCACTCATGGAACAGTTTTTGCTGCCCAGGATCCGGCCGCGGCATGCAGGGATGAGCGCGGTGCTCGACGCCGCCGAACGCGATCCGTCGATGCGTGTCGCACAAGCCGTTGCGCTGACCGGTCTTTCGCCGAAGCGACTGATCGGGCTGTTCCGCACCGAGGTGGGATTGACGCCCAAGGCCTACCTACGGGTGCGACGGCTGCAGGCCTCGCTGCGCCTGCTCGACCGCGGCGCGACGAGCGGCGCCGACGTCGCGGCGACCCTCGGTTACTTCGACCAAGCCCATTTCGCCCGGGAATTCCGGGAATTCACCGCGATGACACCGACGCAATATGCGCACCGGCGCATGTGGCTGCCCAGCCACGTCGGGCTCGGCCATCAGCCGGAGCGCACGGTCCTGCGGTAGCTACTCGGACCGCACCCGAACCAGCGGCTGCACGACCTGCTCAGCACGCTCTGCTCGGCGTAGCCGAGTTCCCGGGTCAGGTGCGACAGGCTGATGTCGGTGTCGCACAGATAGTGTTCGGCGGTCTCGCGGCGCACACTGTCGATGAGTTCACCGAATGTGGTGTTCTCCGCGGACAATCGGCGGTGCAACGCCTTCGGATGTAGATCGAACTGGGCGGCGACCAACTCAAGACTGGCGGCTCCCGTGGGCAGGAGCTGACGCACCATGGTGCGCACGGACTGGGTCATGCCCGTGTGGCGTCCCGTGATTCCGGTCAGGTATTGCACGACCGCTTGATGAGCCAGTGCGTCCTGGGTGAGCGGACGCGCAAAATCGGCTGTGCGCACGGTGAAGCCTGCTGCGGGTTGGGCGAAATACGCCCGGCAGCCGAAATATCTCAGATAGTCCTCGGTTGCGGTCAGCGGCTCGTGTGTCAAGTGCACAGACAACGGCGCGTAGGACGCGCCCAGCAGGAACCGCAATACCCGCAGCGATACCCCGAGGGACAGTTCGGTGGTCTGCGCATGCGGCGGCGGGCGCTCGATCACGATGTCGAAGGCGTAAAACGCCTGCCCTGTGGTGGCTGCCGGCTCGAAGCGGACGGCGATGGCCGGGCTGTAGGCCGCCAGGAAGGTCTCGACGATATGGAACGCATCGCCGACGGTGGCGGCTGTGCGGGCGGCCACCCCGAGCGGTCCCAGGATTTCAATGCCCTGTCGCAGGGCCAGCCGCCGCCCGAAATCGGTGGTCGTCGTCGCCGCGGCTGCTGTTTCGACCGCCACGATCAGGCTGCGGTAGGGCACGAACACTTCGTATTCGCCGACATCACCGGGGTCGATACCGGCGGCGTGCAGCAGCGCGACGGAGTCGCCCCCCAGCTCGTCGACCAGGCTCTGATAGCCCGACAGGGACGAGCCTCGCACCACCGACATGTCAACTAATGTCAAATAATCGTCCGCAACTGTCAAGACTGCGACGGTATCGCGGCCGCATCCTGAAGCCAACGAGGCAAACCAGGAAGGACCATCTCCATGAGTTTCGACACCGTGATCAGCAACGGCCGTTGGTTCGACGGCACGGGTGCGGCGTCGGCGATCCGCGACATCGGCATCCGCGACGGCCACATCGTGGCCGTCAGTGCCCAGCCGCTCGACGTAACCGGCTGCGACCACGTGATCGACGCCGACGGCAAGTGGGTGCTGCCCGGGATGGTTGACATCCACACCCACTACGACATCGAAGTGCTCGGCGCCCCGTCACTCTCGGAGTCCCTGCGCCACGGCGTGACGACCGTGCTGGTGGGTTCGTGTTCACTGTCGACCGTGCACGTCGACGGCCAGGATGCCGGTGACCTGTTCAGCCGCGTGGAGGCCATCCCACGTGACCACGTGATCAGCGCGGTGGATCGCCACAAGACGTGGAGCAATTGCGAGGAGTACATCACCGCGTTGGAGGAGCGGCCGTTGGGTCCGAACATCGCGGCTTTCCTCGGTCATTCCGACATGCGGGCCGCGGTGATGGGCCTCGATCGCGCCACCCGCCACGAGGTACGCCCGACGAAAGCCGAGCAGATCCTGATGGAACAGCTTCTCGGCGAGGCACTTCGGGCGGGATTCGTCGGAATGTCCTCGCAACAACTGCTTTTCGACAAACTCGACGGCGATACGTGCCGTTCGCGCACCTTGCCGTCGACGTACGCGAAACCGCGGGAACTGCGACGACTCAAGGCGCTGCTGCGACGCAGCGGCAGGGTCTTGCAGGCCGGGCCCGACATCCAGAACCCGCTCAACATCGTCTCTCAGGCGGCCCAGTCGTTGGGACTCCTCCGGCGTCCGCTCAAGACCAGTCTGTTGTCGGCCGCCGACATCAAAGCCAACCCGTGGCTGATCGCGACGATGGGCCCGGCGGCCCGCATCGTGAACAAGCTCGGCGGCAACTTCCGCTGGCAGCACCTGCCGGTACCGTTCGAGGTCTACGCCGACGGCATCGATCTGGTGATCTTCGAGGAGTTCGGTTCCGGGGCAGCTGCCATGCATCTGAAAGAGCAAGTGGCGCAGCGCAACGAGCTACTGCGCGACGAGTCCTACCGGCGGTGGTTCCGCAAGGACTACGACAACAAGTACGGGCTCCGGGTGTGGCACCGCGACTTCTTCGACGCCGAGATCGTCGCATGCCCTGACCCGTCGGTCATCGGAAATTCGTTCGGTCAGGTCGGGATTGACCGCGGTGGGTTGCACCCCGTCGATGCCTTCCTCGACCTGGTGGTCGAACACGGCACCGAGTTGCGGTGGCGTACCACGATCTCCAACCACCGCCCCGAGGTTCTCAAGAGGATGGCCCGCGACACCGGTGTCCAGATGGGCTTCTCGGACGCCGGCGCCCACCTGCGCAACATGGCCTTCTACAACTTCGGGCTGCGGTTGCTGCGCCACGTCCACGACGCCAACAGGGCAGGCGCGCCGTTCATGTCCGTCGAGCAGGCGGTACACCGGCTCACTGGCGAACTGGCCGACTGGTATCAGATCGACGCGGGGCACCTGCGGATCGGCGATCGCGCCGACTTGATGATCGTCGATCCGGCGCACCTCGACGATTCGCTGGACAGCTATTCAGAGGACACGGTCGAGCAGTACGGCGGAATGTCGAGGATGGTCAACCGTAACGACGACACCGTCAGCGCGGTCTTCGTCGGCGGGCAAGCGGTGTTCCTCAACGGGCAGCCCACCGAGGTGCTCGGGTCCCGACGCACCGGAAGCTTCCTGCGTGCCAATACCGCAACGCCCGCTCCCGCCGAGGCGCGGGTGTGATACCCAGTGGCATTCTCAGTTCTCGGGCCGGACCCCGAAGGTGTTGAGGAAATTACAGACCATTTGGTAGAACCCGACGGTCAGCGTGAAGTCGGCGAGCTGGTTGGCCGTCAACACCGTCAACGCCTCATCGCGTTCCGCATCGGTGAGGGTGTGCCGGTCCAACAGCACGTCGGTCAACCGCAGCAGCAGGGCCTCGCGCTCATCGAGGCCGTCGGTCGCTCCGGATTCGGCGGCCGCTATGGCGTCCTCGCGCATCCCGATGGCCCGGCCGATGTTGACGTGTTGATAGGTCTCGTAGCCGGCCTGGTATCGGTACCCGACCCGCAGGATCACCAACTCCCGCGAGGTCGCCGGTAACGAATTGTGTTGCAGCACATCGGCCGCCATGGACAGGAAGCCGGGCGCCAGGTTCGGGGTGTGGCTGATCATCCGGAAGATGTTCAGCGACGCCCGTTGTGTGACGGCCTCGCGCAGCTCGCCGGGCAGCGTGTCGGGATCGGGGTAGGCGAATTCTGAGGTCATCCGAGCACCCGGATCGGGTCACTGCCGTCCCAGTTGGCGGCCACGTCCCGGACATAGGCGAACATCTGACCTTTGGGGCCGCTGATGTCACTGATCTCGATCACCGTGCCCTGGTCGAATTCGGTGTCCAGATAGGCGAATCGGCCCAGTTCGCCTCCGATGCAGCCCTCCTGGCCCACGGTGTACCCGGCCGCCAGAGCGCGGTCGTAGAGGCCCTGGTAGTCAGTACTCCAGTAGGCGATGTGCTGGGCCCCTTCGCGTCCGGACTCCAGGAAGTCCCGGTACATCGACGGGGCATCGTTGGTTGGCTGGATGAGTTCGAGCTGGACGTCCCCGGAGTTGGCGAGCGCCACACTCATCGTCATCGCGGAATCCTCACCGCGGTACCGGAAATAGTCGGTGACGACGTTCTCGACGTAGAACCACGGCCCGACACCGTGATGGCCCCAGCGGTCCATCGAGGCGTGGATGTCACGCACCACATATCCGATTTGGTTGACGGTGCCGAACATTCGGCTCATTGCAGCTTCTCCTGGGTCAGTCTGGCGGTTACGAGTTGTTCGATCTCCGAGCGGGCCGCGGCAAGGTCGACGTGGTCGTCGATCAGCGCTTGCAGCGCCACCCCGCGCAGCATGGCGATGATGACTGTGGCCAGCCCGTGCGGATCGACCGAGCCCGGCAGCCTGCCCCCGGTCACAGCCGGCTGCAGACGCTTCTCGATCTCTTCCCGGAACTCCCGGTCGGCCGCCACCATCGACGGCCTGATCTCCTCCGACGGATTGGTGACGGCTTCGGCCCAGAGCACGAGCCGGGCCCGGTTGACCGCAAGCGGATTCGACAGCACCGTGAAGTAGATGTCGATCAACGCCAGGAGTTCACCGAGCGGATCGGAGCCTGACCGGTCGAACATCGCGTCACGGAACTGATGCGTGACAGTTTCGACCAGGCGTTGCATCAATGCGCCTTTGGAACCGAAGTGGTGGGTGGCCAACCCCCGGCTGTAGCCGGCACGTTCGCCGACGCTGGCCAGGGCCGCTGCATTCACGGTGAGGTCAGTGCGGGCGATCATGTGATCTGGCTGCACCCTTCAGCGACCGACTATCAATCGCCCAAGTCGCTCGGCGCGGCAACCGGCATGACAGTGATCGTCGTCGACAACGCCGATGACCATTACCGCCGCAGCCTCGCCGCAGGCGCCCAGGTCATCGAGGAACCCACGGACCAGCCCTATGGCGTCCGTGAATGGGGAGCCCGCGACCTTGAAGGTCAACTGTGGTTCTTCCATTCACCGCTATCTGACTGAGAGTGCGGCAAAAATATCCAAGACGGTCCGCGATCCGACCCGCATGATGACGTCATGAGTTCTGGACAGGGCGTGGCCGACACCGGACTGATGGTGGCCGCCATCCGCGCCAAGGAATCCCGCCGCGACGACCGGCTGTTCACCGATCCGTTCGCCGAGAAGCTGGCCGGCGAGTCCGGGCACCGCCTGCTCGAGGAGGCCATCGCCACCGCCGGCGACAAGACCACACTGCAGATCGTGGTGCGCACCCGCTTCTGGGACGAGGCCCTGCTACGCGTGGTCGCGGCGGTCGACCAGGTGGTGATCCTGGCCGCCGGGATGGATGCCCGGGCCTACCGCCTGCCGTGGCCCGACGGCACCACGGTCTACGAACTGGACCAACCTGCGGTGATCGCTGCCAAAGCCGAGGCTCTGGCCGGTGAGCAGCCACGCTGCCGACGCGTCGCCATCGGCATCGACCTGGCCGAGGACTGGCCTGCCGCACTGCAAGCGGCAGGCTTCGACCCCCAGCACCCAGCGGTCTGGCTGATCGAAGGGCTGCTGCAATACCTCGATGAATCCGCGGTGCGCACCCTGTTCGAAACCATCGATACGGTGTCCGCACCCGAGTCGGTACTGCTGTACGACGTGGTGGGCAAGACCCTGCTGGACAACGTGATGCTGACGGCGGTCCGCGAGCACATGGCACGCAACAGCGCACCGTGGTTGTTCGGCACCGATGAACCCGGCGAGCTGAGTGGGCGGCTGGGCTGGTCGGCCGTCGTCACCGACGTGGCCGAACCCGGCAACCGCTGGAACCGGTGGTTCGCCCCCGCGGTGCCGCTGGACGTGCCGAACGTCCCGCGCGGCTACTTCGTCGAGGCAGCCAAGGGCGCCTGAGCCGGCCGGCGGTCCGCCGCAGTCTTCGGGGGCACATGGATGTCCTCGTCACTGAATTCCTTCGTCCAGCACGCGAATTCGAGAGTGATGCCGTCCGGGTCGAAGAAGTAGAACGACCGCACGTACACACCCGGATGCACTGTGGGCGAGACCTGCATGGCGCTGGTGTCATGGTTGAGCACGGGGCCCACCCGCACGCCCTTGTCCTTGAGCTTCTGCCGGTACTCATCGAACTTCTCGGCGGGCACGTGCAGCGCGAGGTGGTTCATCGAGCCGGTGGCGCTGACGATCTCACCGATACCGGGGATCGCGGCAGGCGCCGACACCCCGGGTACGCCGTCGGGCGCGTCCCGGAACCAGAAGAACGCGACGCAGTCGCCGTTGCCTGCGTCGAAGAAGAAGTGCTGCCCCATGCCGCCGGGCAGATCCAGCGATTTCACCAGGGGCATGCCCAGCACGTTGCTGTAGAAGTCGACGGTCCGTTCCATGTCCGAACACACCAGTGCCACATGGTTGATGCCGCCGAGCTCGAACTCGGAATTGGGATTGTTGGGCTTGATCACGTCGCGACTCCTCCGCTGCGAACCCGCCGAGAACTGGCGTGGCTCCCAATCTGAATCTAACATCAGATTCAGGTCTGATCAACGCTCGAACAAGGAGTCCCGTGACCGTCAGCCCCCGTGAGCAACTGCCGACCGCGCGGGGTCGGCAGACCCAGGCCGCCATCGATGCGGCCGCTCGGGACGTGATCGCGCGCAAGGGCATCCTGGCCACGACCATCGCCGATATCGCCTCGGAAGCGGGCCGGTCCACAGCCTCGTTCTACAACTACTACGACTCCAAAGAGGCCATGGTCCGCGAATGGGCCCTGCGCTTCCGCGACGAGGCCCGCGACCGCGCACGCGCCGGGGCCGAACCTGGGTTGTCCGGCTGGGAACGTTCGTATGAAGCCGCCGCCGCCCACTGGCAGACCTACCGGCACCGCCTCGCCGAGATCATCAGCGTGTACCAACTCGCCATGGTCAACGAGGATTTCGCCCGGTACTGGGCCGAGATCTGCGAACTGCCCATAGGGTTGATCACCGATATGGTCAAACATGCTCAGCGACAGGGCTTCTGCCCAGACGACGATCCGCACCTGACCGCCGTCGCGCTGGTGTCGACACTCAACCAGTTCTGCTACACGCAGCTATCGGGAGGCAACGCCGCCGACGTCGACGACCAGGCCTGCGTGACGACCCTGGCCAACATCTTCTACCGGACCATCTACCACAAGGAGAGCGCGCGTCCATGAGCAGAACCTCCGGGTCGGCAGCGGCCGCGGGTGTGGTCCGCGAGTTCGTCGGGCTGGAATCCCCCACCGCGCGCCGCGCCGGCGCAGGCGGACACCCGTGTCAGGGCATCTACTACCGCGGCGTCGGCCGCAAACCCAAGGTGGCGATGATCGCCACCCACTACCAGATCGACTTCTCCGAGCACTATCTCGCCGATTACATGGCCACCCGGGGTATCGGCTTCCTCGGCTGGAACACCCGGTTCCGGGGCTTCGAGAGCAGTTTCGTGCTCGACCACGCACTGGTGGACATCGGTGTGGGAGTGCGCTGGCTGCGTGAGGTCCAGGGCATCGAAACCGTGGTGTTGCTCGGCAATTCGGGCGGCGGTTCGCTGATGGCCGCCTACCAGGCCCAGGCCGTTGACCGGCACATCACCCCACCCGAGGGCATGCGCCCGGCGGCGGGCATCGGCAATCTGCCACCGGCCGACGGCTACATCGCCAGCGCCGCCCACCCGGGACGTCCCGACGTGCTCACGGCATGGATGGACGCGTCGGTGATCGACGAGAACGATGCGGTGGCCGGCGACCCCGCACTGGACCTGTTCGACCAGCGCAACGGCCCACCCTTCGCACCCGAGTTCGTCGCCCGCTACCGGACCGCCCAGATCGCCCGCAACGACGCCATCACGGATTGGGTCGAGCAGGAACTCGAACACGTCCAGGCCGCCGGATATTCGGACCGCCCGTTCACAGTGCTGCGCACCTGGGCCGATCCCCGAATGGTGGATCCGACCATCGAACCGACCGCACGTCAGGCCAACCTCTGCTACGCCGGGGTTCCGGTCAAGGCCAACCGCTCGGCGCGGGGTATCGCCGCGGCCACCACGCTGCGCAACTGGCTCGGGATGTGGAGCCTGCGCCACGCCCAGACCCGCGCCGAGCCGCACCTGACCCGCATCCACTGCCCGGCGTTGGTTATCAACGCCCACCAGGACACCGGGGTGTACCCCTCCGATGCGCAACGCATCTTCGGCGCGCTCGCGGGCACCGACAAGACGCAGTGCTCGATCAACACCGACCACTACTTCACCACGCCGGGTGCCCGCAGCGAGCAGGCCGACACCATCGCCCGCTGGATCGGCAAGAGATGGCGGTGAGTCCCGGCCCGATCCGGGTCCTCGCGCATTTCGAACCAGGCGAGAAGGTGCTGGACTTCCTTGCGCCCCATCTTGATTGGCTTGACGTCCGGTTCTGCGCCGAGGACGACGACGCCACGTTCCACCGGGAGCTGCCCGAGGCCGAGGTGCTCTGGCACGTGTTGCGGCCGATCACCGGCGACGATCTGCACCGAGCGTTGCGACTGCGGCTCGTGCACAAGATGGGCGCCGGGGTGAACACCATCGACGTGGACACCGCAACGCAACTGGGGATCCTGGTGGCCAACATGCCCGGCGCCAACGCGGCCTCGGTGGCCGAGGGCACGGTGCTGCTGATGCTGGCCGCGCTGCGGCGCGTGATCGAACTCGACCAGTACACCCGTGAGGGCGACGGCTGGCCGACCGATCCGACGCTGGGTGAGACGGTCCGCGACATCGGCGGCTGCACGGTCGGGCTGATCGGCTACGGCAATGTCGCCCACCGAGTCGAGCGGATCGTCACGGCCATGGACGCCGACGTACTGCACACCAGCACCCGCAACACGGGCCATCCACGCTGGCGCAACCTACCGGAGTTGTTGTCCACCAGCGACATCGTGTCACTGCACCTGCCACTGACAGACGCCACGCGCGGGCTGCTCGACCGGGACGCTCTGGCCTCGATGAAGCCCGGTTCGGTCATCGTCAACACCGCGCGCGGTCCCATCATCGACGAGACTGCGCTGCTCGAAGCCCTTGGCACCGGGCAGATCGCCGCGGCCGGGCTCGACGTGTTCGAGGTCGAGCCGATTCCGCACGGGCACCCGCTGCTGGGGCTGGAGAACGTGGTGCTCACGCCACACGTGGCCTGGTACACCGTCGACACCATGCGGCGCTATCTGCAGGCGGCGGTGGACAACTGCCGGCGCATCCACGACGGCCAGCCGTTGGTCAACGTGGTGAACGACGTGACCTAGGCCCCGCCCAGGGATCAGGCCGGCCCGGCTCAGGCCAACTCATCGCAAAGACGTCGCCCGCAAGACGGGCCTAACGGGCAACCGAGCCGGTCACTGGGTGGCTAGCATCCGAGAGTGGTCGCTGATCTCAGCCATCGGGATAAGGCGGATTCGCCGCGCCCCGTACGACCCACACCACAACCACAGCAGTCGACGCAGCCGCGTTCCGATGCCGCCCATATTCTCGACCTGCAACGTCAAGCCGGGAATCGTGCGGTGGCCGACCGCATTCAATCGATTTCGGTGCAACGTGGTGACGAGAAGACCCCGAAGCAGCGCGCGCAAGAGGCCGCCGATGCACGGAGTCCCGAAGCGATCGCCGCCCTGGACAGAGATGCGATCAACGCGGCCACCCCGGAGCAGCGGCTGGCCATGATCGACGTGCTCAACTCGTCGGGAACCCAATTCCAGCGCATCCAGTTGCCATACCTGTGGGATGCCTTCGGCGACCAGCTGCGGGCAACGGCCGAAGCCAATGGTGACCGGTGGAAGAAATCGTTCACCGTCGCGGCGTCGCTCATGCGATCGAACTACAACGTTGTCCAATCCCGCACCATGTTCGTTCGCGACGTCGTGCACGTCGCGAACGACTATTTGGATGTCAACGAGCAGTACTGCAAATCGGAGTTCGGACGATTCGGCTTGACCGAAAGCGGTGACATCCCGATCGGTCCGCCGACGGCCGACCAGGCCCACGCACTGGAAAGCACACGCAACGACGCGGCCAAACTCGCCGCCGACCAGGAAGCGATGGCTGACCTGCGCAACGTTGTCGTCGGCTACACCAATATCGAATCGCCGCCCGGAGGCACCGGCGCACCGGTCTACGTGGGCCAGCAAGCCAGGTTTGATCCCGACAACGCACCCGGCGCCGGTCCGCAGCCCGACGACCTGGCGAAGGGCATGAAGACCTGGGAGGAAGTCAAAAAGCAATACGACGCGCTCGACCGCCTCATTCGTGCTCGCCTGATGGTGAACCCCACGCTGTTTCCGCTTGCCAGGGGCACGCCCGAAGACGCGAGCAAAACCAAAGCCGTGGCGGCGGGCTCACAAACCGACGCGCTCAAAACGATTGGCGACGGGCTGAAAGGCGTCCTGGACAACATCGGCAAGGCCCGGCCGATGCTCTCGGTACTTGCCCCCGATCTCGAACCCATCCACGGGCAGCTCATCGCCGGCACCCGTACCGGCTCGCCTGACCGCAACTGGAAGACGTCAGCGTTCTACAGCGCCATTGCGGCCGACATGGTGGAGGAACGCAAACCGGGACCCTGGTGGGAAGCGCTGGGGCTCGCCGCAGCGGAGTTGGGTGCGTACGTCGTCGCGGGTTTGGCCACCGGCGGCACCGCGCTGGCAATCGGCCTGGCGGCCAAAGGTGCGATGAACACCGCTCTGGCGGCAGGCAAAGCCGATGCCATGCAAAGCGCATACGGTGCGACGACCACCGAGGAGATGTCCCTGATCACCGAGGGACAAGTCAACGCCGCGCAGGCCGAACTCATCGAAACGGCCGCGTTCGCATTGATCGACACCGTGTTCGCCGCGGGCGCAGTTCGCGGGGCATTGCGCGAGGTTCTCCACTTCGAGAAGGCCGCAGCCGAGGGGGCGACACGGGCAGCCACCGCCGCCAACAAGTGGATGGCGAAAGAGGCGGCGAAGGAAGCGACAGCGGAGGCGAAGTCCGCACTGCCCGCGTTGCAGGCAGAAGCCGCGAACGCGCAGAAGGCTCTGGAAGATGCGCGAAGCGCCGCGCAATCCGCGACGCCCGAAGAATCGGCGCGCGCAGCCGCAGCAGTCAAGCGTGCCGAGGAGGCTTCAGAGAAAGCACGAGGCTTGTTGCAAGCAACCCAGGAGGCGGCGGAAGGAAAGCGGGTTGCGCGCGCGGCGCCCGTCGTCGACCCAAATGGGCTGGGCAGTAAGGCCTCCTACGATGCCACCGTCAAGGCCGCGCGGAAGGAGATCGGCTCGGCTTGGAAGACGATGACCTCGGCCGAGCGGGAGGCCAAGGTGGTCAAGATCGTTCAGGACCGCATGGCGGCACAAGGCATACCCGACTTCGCGGCTGTCATCCACACGCCCGGTAAAGGCGGCGCCGCCGCGGACTGGGTGACGTGGAGCCTGCATATCGACCCCGCTCTTTTGGACGGCCTGCACTCGATGGAGGACGTCGTGAGCCTCGTGTACCACGAAGCGGTGCACTTCGAAGACTTCATCAACGTGGCCCGTTTGAAGCTCGGCGAGAACCTGACCCCCAGCCAGGTTCAGCA
Organism: Mycobacterium dioxanotrophicus; assembly: GCF_002157835.1. Classification (NCBI taxonomy): domain Bacteria; kingdom Bacillati; phylum Actinomycetota; class Actinomycetes; order Mycobacteriales; family Mycobacteriaceae; genus Mycobacterium; species Mycobacterium dioxanotrophicus. The sequence goes on from NZ_CP020809.1 coordinate 6,849,757, forward strand.
ATTGCTGGGTATCGATCAGCGTGGTCTCACCGCCGCAGTCAACCGCGGCAAGCTGCTGCCCGCCGCCGCCGAATACACCCGCGCCAAGGCGGTTTTCGAGAGCATCTGGGGAGTCAACAAGGGCGCTCGAGACGCCATCTATCGGACCATGACCCTGACCAAGCTCGACTTCGAGCTGGAGCAACTCCGATTCAACAGTGTCGTCGACCAGCAGACCGGCCAGCTACGCCCAGGAAAGACCACCGCCGATCTCCAGACGGCACAACAGTATTACCAGCAGAAGGCTGCTGCGCACGCAGCGTCGATCCGCGCCTACGAGCAGCTTCCTGAGGAAGTACAGGCGTACGGCGCTCAGGAGGCATTGCTGCAATCCTTTGAGCGAGCGGACTTCCGGCGAAAGCTCAACATGGCAATCGCTGCGGTGGTAGCCGCCGGCCTCAGCGCAGCCGGCCTGTCGCAGCTCGCGGAGGAGAAGTGAACGACGCCTGGTCCCTGATCGTGGAGTGGTCGACGCGAATCGGCGCGCCGGCCACGGCGGCCGAGCTGACAGCCTGGCTGGCCGTCCCGTTCGACGAGGTCGGGACGATGGTCAGGGGCCGGCCCCGCGACGGTCGAGTCCAGTGGCTGCAGGCCAGTGTGCAGTCAGGGCAACTTCGTTCCGCGCACCTGCAATTGGCGCAACCGGCGCCGCTCGACGAGTTGGTCGTCCGGCTCGGGCCGGGGAAGCGGTACTGGGCGGTCGACGCGTCGTCCGAACGCGTCGCTTGGACGATGGACGCCATCACCGTGACCGCGCAACTCTCGCTCGACGGACGGGTGACCGCGATCGACATCGCCGGGTGATACCGACTCCGGACCGACGTGTCGTGGAGTTGCCTGCGGCGAAGTGATCCAGCCCGGGAGCGGTGGCGCCGATCACCCCGGCGTACCCTCGAACCCGACCCACCGGTTAATAGGGAAATGCTGCCAACGGAGGAACCGCATGCCCATTGCCATCACGTCTGAGCACACCGACCTCGCCGATTCGGTCCGATCGTTCGTGGCCCGCGTCGCACCGTCCGAGGTGCTGCACGAGGCGTTGGACGCCGACTGGGAAAGCCCGATCCCCAATCCCCCACCGTTCTGGAAGGCCGCGGCCGAGCAAGGCCTGCAGGGCGTGCACTTGTCGGAATTCGTTGGCGGACAAGGGTTCGGCATCCTCGAGCTCGCCATCGTGCTGGCTGAGTTCGGCTACGGTGCGGTACCCGGGCCGTTCGTCTCGTCGGCGATAGCCAGCGCGCTGATCGCCGCGCACGATCCGGTGGCCAACGTGCTGGCCGGGCTCGCCTCCGGTGAGGCCATCGCGACCTACGCCATCGATTCCGGGCTGACCGCGACCCGGCACGGCGACGGACTCGTGATCCGCGGTGAAGTGCAGGCGGTGCCGGCCGCCGCGCAGGCCTCGGTCCTGGTGCTCCCGGTCGCGATCGACTCCGGCGAGGAGTGGGTGGTCCTCGACGCCGACTCGCTGGAGATCGAACCGGTCAAGAGCGTCGACCCACTGCGTCCGCTGGGCCACGTGCGGGCCAACGCGGTCGAGCTGAGCTCCGACGACGAAGCCGCGCGGGTGCTCAACCACCTCAGCCGGCCACTGGCCCATGCCCTGATATCCACCCTGCTCTCGGCCGAGGCCATCGGCGTGGCGCGCTGGGCCACCGATACCGCCGCGGCCTACGCCAAGATCCGCGAGCAGTTCGGCAGGCCCATCGGCCAGTTCCAGGCCATCAAACACAAGTGCGCCGGGATGATCGCCGAGACCGAACGGGCCACCGCGGCGGTCTGGGATGCCGCACGAGCCATCGACGACTTGCGCGAGAACGATTCAGCGGAAGCCCATTTCGAATTCGCCGCAGCCGTCGCGGCCACACTCGCGCCCGCCGCGGCGCAGCACTGCACGCAAGACTGCATTCAGGTGCACGGCGGCATCGGCTTCACCTGGGAACACGACGCCAACATCTACTACCGCCGCGCACTGGTGCTGGCGGCGGCCTTCGGCCGCTCCGCCGAATATCCGCAGCGCGTGGTCGACACCGCGACCACCACCGGGATGCGGCCCGTCGACATCGACCTCGACCCCGACACCGAGAAACTGCGCGCCGAGATCCGGGCGGAAGTCGATGCCCTCAAAGCGATTCCGCGCGAGGAACGCAACATCGCCATCGCCGAGGGCGGCTGGGTGCAACCGCATCTGCCCACGCCGTGGGGCCGCGCCTCCGAACCGATCGAGCAGATCATCATCGCCCAGGAGTTTTCCGCGGGCCGAGTGAAGCGCCCGCAGATGGGCATCGCCGCCTGGATCATCCCGTCCATCGTGGCGTTCGGCACCGACGAGCAGAAGCAACGGTTCCTGCCGCCCACCTTCCGCGGCGAAGTGATCTGGTGCCAGCTGTTTTCCGAACCCGGCGCCGGATCGGATCTTGCGAGCCTGACCACCAAGGCCACCAAGGTCGACGGTGGCTGGCGCATCACCGGACAGAAGATCTGGACCACCGCTGCGCAGTACTCGGCGTGGGGCGCGCTGCTGGCGCGTACAGATCCGAGCGCGCCGAAGCACAACGGCATCACCTATTTCCTGCTCGACATGAAGTCACCGGGTGTCGAGGTCAAGCCGCTGCGCGAACTGACCGGCAACGCGATGTTCAACACCGTGTTCATCGACGACGTCTTCGTGCCCGACAGCATGGTGCTGGGCGAGGTGAACCGTGGCTGGGAAGTCAGCCGCAACACGCTGACCAACGAACGCGTGTCGATCGGCAGCAGCGAGCCGCCGTTCCTGGCCAACCTGGACCAGTTCGTGGAGTTTCTGCGCGACGGCCACTTCGACCAGATCGAGCAGAACCGGGCCGGCCAGTTGATCGCCGAAGGCCACGCGGCCAAGGTGCTCAACCTGCGCTCGACCCTGCTCACGCTGGCCGGTGGCGACGCGATGCCCGCAGCCGCCATCTCCAAGCTGTTGTCGATGAAAACCGGTCAGGGCTATGCCGAATTCGCGGTGGCCTCCTTCGGCACCGCCGCGGCGATCGGGGACAACACGCAGCAGCCGGGCCGGTGGGCGGAGTATCTGCTGGCCAGCCGGGCCACCACCATCTACGGCGGCACCTCGGAGGTGCAGCTCAACATCATCGCCGAACGATTGCTGGGACTGCCGCGCGACCCGTAACTCTTGCTGCTCGCCGGGGATGTCCGGTGCTACCGTCGAAATAGGCGGACGTCACAAACGGTTGGCATTGGTGATGAAGATGTTCAGGCAACGTGTACTGCGCCCGGTGTTGGTGGGCGCCGCAGCGCTGTCGGTTGTCATCGCACCGACGGCGGTCATCGAGCAGATCTCACCCGGGCCCACCGAAACTCGCGCCGACCCATGTGTAGACGGCGTCATTCCGTGGAACCCCTACATCGTGAACTGCAACCTACAGCCCAGAATGCCGCGGGTGCGCGGCGCGGCTCCCGATGCCGGAGCCATCATCGCGTGCCGCGGCAAGCCGGGATGCCTGTCGTGGTACGTGAACGGGCCGTGAGAATGATGACCAACGACGTCGAAAAGCGTTGGCACGACCCGCAGATGTTCCGGTCGGCCGTCACCTACGTGGTGTGCGTCGTGGTGGTGGCAGGTGTGGCGCTCGCGTCGTACGCGTTCATCGGTGACCACTCGGTGCTGTCCGCCATCCTGGTGCCCACTGTCCTGTTCGTCGGCGGTGTGGGCGCATTCGTGCGCACTTACCAGGTGTGGAAGGTCGGCGGGACCTGGCCCATCTGGCATGGGGCCGGCTGGTTCCTGCTGGCTCTGTCGCTGGTCTGCCTGGCCGTGCCGGGTTCAGCGATACTGTCCCCGTAGGACTGTGCCCAGCGGCCAGTTATTGCACGCGATCCACGAAAATCCGTGCAACAACTGGCCATTCGGCCTAGGGCAGGATCGAGTCCACGTAACCTCCGTCGACGCGCAACGCGCCGCCGGTGGTCGCCGAAGCCAGCGGCGACGCCAGGTAGGCCACGATGTTCGCGATCTCCTCCGGCTCGATCAACCGCTGCAGAAGCGACTGCGGCCGGTACTTGATCATGAACTCCCGCTGCGCTTCATCCCATGGGAGCGACTTGTCGACGAGCTGATAGACGAAGTCCTCGACTCCTGCGGTGTGGGTCGGCCCGGCGATCACCGAGTTGACCGTAACCCCGGTACCGGCGGCCTCTTTCGCGAAACCGCGCGATACGGCCAGCAGTGCGGTCTTCGACACCCCGTAGTGGATCATCTCCGCAGGGGTCACGATCGCCGAGTCACTGGCGATCTGGATCGCACGGCCCCACCCCCGCTCGACCATCCCGGGCAGGTAGCTACGGATGAGTCGTACCGAGACAAGGACATTCACGTCGAAGTAGGTGCGCCACTGCTCGTCGGTGATCTCCATGGGCGGCACCGCGCCGAAGATGCCGAGGTTGTTCACCAGGACATCGACGGCGGGCAGCGTCCGCAATAGTTCGGCCGTCCCCTCCTCGGTCGTAACGTCGGCGGCCACGCCGATCACGTCGAGGCCGGCCAGTTTGGACACGGCCTCGTCGACCCGTTCGGCGGTGCGGCCGTTGACGGCGACGCGGGCGCCGCTGCGGGCGAGGTGTTCAGCGATGGCCAGCCCGATGCCTTGCGTCGAGCCGGTGACGAGTGCGGTCTTTCCGGTGAGGTCGATGTTCACGTCGCAGTACTACCTCTCGCCGGTCCCCTTTTATTTCAGCGCGACCAGACACGCGGGTACGCGACACGCGGGCTCTCCGGTACCGCCATGTCTGCTCGCCGGGATCAGTCCCCGCTGTCTGATTCGTCGGCTCCGCCGACCGCGATGTCCCGGAGCTCGCGTTTGAGGATCTTGCCGGTCGGGTTACGCGGCAGCTCCTCGAGGAACACCACCTCCCGGGGCACCTTGTAGCGGGCGAGGTGGTCTTTGACGTAGGTCTTGATGGCGTCTTCGTCGATGGTGGCGCCCTCGGCCTTGACCACGAAGGCACGCAGCCGCGCACCCCAGTCTTTGTCCTCGACACCGAGCGCCGTGGCCTCGACGACCTCGGGATGCCCGCTGATCAGGTCCTCGACCTCGGCCGGGAACACGTTCTCGCCGCCGGACACGATCATCTCGTCGTCGCGGCCGCTCACGTAGAGCAGGCCGTGCTCGTCGAAGTAGCCGACATCACCCGAGGAGAGCATGCCGTCGATGATCTGCTTGCCGCCTCCGCCGGTGTAGCCCTCGAACGGGAAGGTGTTGCCGACGAAGATCCGCCCGACCTCCCCTTGCGGCACTTCGTTGCCGTTGTCGTCGAAGATCTTCACCCGCACGCCCTTGACCACCGGCCCGACCGTCGCGGGGTTGATCGAGAGATCCTTGGGCCGCGCGATGGTCGCGAACGCGATCTCGGTGGAGCCGTACAGGTTGTAGACGACCGGCCCGAGATCCTTGAGCGCGCGCGTGGCCAGCTCGGCACCCAGCTGGGAACCGGAGACGAACACGATGCGCAGCGACGACAGGTTCGGTTTGGGCGAGGTCTGGTCGAGGGCGTCGAGGATGCGCGACAGCATGACCGGCACCACCACCATGGCCGTCACCTTGTGCTTCTCGATGTCCGCGAGCACCGTGGCCGGTTTGAAGCGGCGGCGCAGCACCAGCGTGGTGCCGAGCATCATCGCGATGGTGCCGTGCAGGAAGCCCAACGCGTGGAACATCGGGGCGGGCAGCGAGGTGATCTCGCCGGCCTTGAACGGAACGTGCGACAAGACGCCGCCGATCGGTGCGAGCGATGGCGGAGTGCTGCGGTTGGCGCCCTTAGGCGTTCCGGTGGTCCCGCTGGTCAGGATGATGATCGACGAATGCTTGCTGACCTTGGGCGCGGGCTTGCCGCTGCTGCGGGCGATGAGATCGGCCAAGGTCTCGTCGGTGCTACCCGACGGTTCCTCCTTGTCCGGGTTCTTGCCCAGGGCGCGCAGCTTGCCCAGTTCCGGTTCGGCCTGCGAGACCGCGGCGGTGTACTCGTCGTCGTAGATGATCACCTTGGCGCCTTCGCGCTCGGCGACCTCCTTGATCTGCGGCCCGGAGAACTCACTGTTGAGCAGGATGATCCGGGCGCCCGTGCGGGCCGCGCCGTACACCGCGATCAGGAACCACCGGTGGTTGCGGGCCAGGATCGCGACGCCGTCGCCGCCCGTGATCCCCATGGTCAGCAGGCCGTTGGCAACCGCGTGGGCGGCCTGGTCGAGTTCGCCGAAGGTCAGCTCCCCGTCGTCGTCGATGACCGCGGTGCGATTGGGGTGACGACGCGCGTTGAGCGCGGGAATCATGCCGAACTCGCCCCAGCGCACGATGTCGGCCAGCATCGCGGCCATGTTCTGCGGCGGTTCGAGGCGTAATGCGCCTGCTTCGAACATCTTGCGGGCGTAGTGCAACTCCGCGGCACCGCGGTCAAGGTATCGCTGGGCTTTCCCCGCGACCTGCGCAGGCAGGTCAGAAAGACTTGGCATGGGGCCCACAATATGTGACGCGGGTCGCAGTCGGGCGGGATAGCTACCATGAGCTGATGGCCGGTGGTGTGACACTGGATGTGGATGGTCTGCAGGTGTCGGTCAGCAACCCGGACAAGGTGATTTTCCCTGACGCCAACGTCACCAAACGGGACCTGATCGACTACTACCTCGCGGTTGCCGACGGTGCGCTGCGCGGGGTTTCCGGGCGTCCGATGATTCTCAAACGGTTCGTCAAGGGCATCACCGCCGAAGCGATTTTTCAGAAGCGCGCGCCCGAGAAACGCCCGGACTACATCGACGTCGCCGAGCTCAAATACCGCTCCGGCACATCGGCCAAGGAAGCCGTCATCGACACCGCCGCCGGGCTGGTGTGGGCCGTGAACCTCGGCTGCGTCGATCTCAACCCGCATCCCGTACTGGCCACCGATCTCGACCATCCCGACGAATTGCGCGTCGACCTGGACCCGATGCCCGGCGTCGACTGGCGCCAGATCGTCGAGGTGGCACTCATCGCGCGCGACGTGCTGGAGGATCACGGCCTGACGGCGTGGCCGAAGACGTCCGGCTCGCGAGGCTTTCACATCTACGCCCGCATCCACCCCCGCTGGCCGTTCAAGCAGGTCCGGCTCGCCGCCGAGACGGTCGCGCGGGAGGTGGAGCGACGCGCTCCGGAGCTTGCGACGGCGCACTGGTGGAAAGAGGAGCGCGAAGGAGTCTTCGTCGACTTCAACCAGAACGCCAAGGACCGCACAGTCGCCTCGGCCTACTCGGTGCGGGCGACGGCCGACGCGCGGGTGTCCACGCCGTTGCGCTGGGACGAGGTTCCGGGCTGCCGGCCCGAGGTATTCACCATTTCCACAGTGCCCGCGCGGTTCGCCGAGATCGGCGATCCCTGGGAAGGCATGGACGACGCACCCGGCGGCCTGGACGCACTGCTGGAGTTGGCCGACGAACTCGGCCCCGCCGAGAAGGCCCCCAAGGGTGCGTCCCGCGACGGCCGGCGGGTTTCTACGATGCCGCTCATCGAGATCGCCCGCACCAAGACCCGTGATGAGGCCATGGCGGCGCTGGACGTGTGGCGTGAGCGGCATCCGGCTGTCGCTGAACGGCTTGAGCCCGTGGACATCCTGGTCGACGGCATGCGCGGGCCGAGCTCCATCTGGTACCGCATCCGGATCAATCTGCAGCACGTACCGGAAACCGAGCGCCCGCCACAAGAGGATCTGATCGCCGACTACAGCCCGTGGGAGAACTACTCCGGGAAGCAGTGGCGGCAGGGCTGACTCTGCCGGCGCCTCGGCGTCTTTCGAACGCGAGTCCGACGTTGACACCTGACTGCCGTCACACTACGTTCGTCCCAGATGATTGAAACGTTTCAGTCGAGGGAGGCCTCTGGCATGACCCTGTGGACCCACGAGTCCGCAGCCGCGGCCGTGGCGCCGCCGGTAGCGTGAGGCGTCATGCGAATCGCCCTGTTCGCGACCTGCCTGGCTGACGCCCTGTTCCCGCCTGCCGCCATCGCCACCGTCGAATTGCTGGAGCGGCTCGGCCACGAAGTCGCATTTCCACCCGGCCAAACCTGTTGTGGCCAAATGCATGTCAACACCGGATACCTCAGAGAGGCCACCGCTGTGGTGCGCAACCACGTGGAGGTGTTCGAAGCCGCGGACTGCGACGCCGTCGTCGCCCCCTCCGGGTCCTGTGTGGGTTCGGTACGTCACCAGCACGCCATGGTCGCCCGCCGCGCGGGCGACGAGGAACTGGCCGCCCGCGCCGAGGCGATCGCGGCCCGCACCTACGAACTGTCGGAGTTCCTCGTCGACGTGCTCGGAGTCGAGGATGTCGGCGCCTACTACCCGCACCGGGTCACCTATCACCCGACGTGCCACTCGCTGCGCATGCTGGGCGTCGGCGACAAGCCGCTACGGCTGCTGCGCCATGTCCGCGGCCTGACCTTGCTGGAGCTGCCCGAAGCCGAATCCTGCTGCGGTTTCGGCGGAACCTTCGCCCTGAAGAACTCCGACACCTCCACGGCCATGCTGACCGACAAGATGACCAACATCCTCGACACCGGCGCCGAGGTGTGCAGCGCCGGCGATTCGTCGTGCCTGATGCACATCGGCGGCGGGCTCAGCCGGTTGCGCAGCGGGGTGCGCACCGTGCATCTGGCGGAGATCCTGGCGGGCCGGGGCGGGAATGGGACGGGAGCATGACCACCTTCCTGGGCACCCCGGGCGTGGGCAATCTGCGCGGCGACGAATCCTTTCCGAAGGCAGCGCGCAGCGCGCTCGACAATTCCCAGCTGCGCCGCAACATCGGTCACGCCACCCACACCATTCGCGCCAAGCGGCTGGGCGCAATCCGCGAATGCGCCGACTGGGAAGAACTGCGGGCCGCGGGCAGCGCACTCAAACAAGACGTGCTGGCCCGGCTCCCCGAACTGCTCGACGAACTCGAACGCAACGTCACTGCGCGCGGGGGTGTGGTGCACTGGGCCCGCGCCGCCGACGAGGCCAACCGCATCGTCGCCGAATTGGTGCGCGCCACCGGCGCCGACGAAGTCGTCAAGGTCAAGTCGATGGCCACCCAGGAAATCGGGCTCAACGAATACCTGGAAGCCGAAGGCATCACGGCGTTCGAAACCGACCTCGCCGAACTGATCGTCCAACTCGGCCACGACAAACCCAGCCACATCCTGGTCCCCGCGATCCACCGCAACCGGGCGGAGATCCGCGAGATCTTCACCCGCGAGATGCCCGACGCCGGTGAGCTCACCGACGATCCGCGGGTGCTGGCGATGGCCGCGCGGGCGCATCTGCGGCGCAAGTTCCTCACCGCCAAGGTCGCGATCAGCGGGGCGAATTTCGGTGTCGCCGAAACAGGAACGCTGGCCGTGGTGGAATCCGAAGGCAACGGCCGGATGTGCCTGACGCTGCCGCAGACCCTCATCACCGTGATGGGCATCGAGAAGATCGTGCCGAGGTTCACCGACCTCGAGGTGTTCATGCAGCTGCTGCCCCGCTCGTCGACCGCCGAGCGCATGAACCCCTACACCTCTATGTGGACCGGGGTGCATCCCGGCGACGGGCCGCAGCAGTTCCACCTGGTCCTGTTGGACAACGGCCGCACCCGCGTCCTCGCCGACGACGTGGGACGTGCTGCGCTGCACTGCATCCGGTGCAGCGCGTGCCTCAACGTGTGTCCCGTCTACGAGCGCACCGGCGGCCATGCCTACGGGTCGGTGTACCCCGGGCCGATCGGGGCGATCCTCAGCCCACAGCTCACCGGGACCACCGGTCACGACGATCCCAACGCCAGCCTGCCCTACGCGTCATCGCTGTGCGGAGCCTGCTTCGAGGCGTGTCCGGTGCGCATCGACATCCCCTCGATCCTGGTGCATCTGCGCGCCGAGCAGGTGGATGCCGAACGCGGCGGCCTCCCCTCCGGTCAGGATCTGGCCATGCGCGCCGCCGGCTGGGCGATGGCCTCCGCAGGCCGCTTCTCGCTGGCCGAAAAGGCCATGGCCGCTGGACGATTGGCCGCAGGCCGTGATCACCGCATCTCCGCACTGCCGTGGCCTGCCTCGAAATGGACCGCCAGCCGCGACATTCCCGAGCCACCGAAGGAGACCTTCCGGCAGTGGTGGATCCGCACGCACGGGAGCACGCCATGACCGACCCACGTTCAGAAATTCTCGGCCGGATCCGCACGGCCCTGGCCGGCGCCCCACCGCAATCTGTTGCGGTACCCCGGGATTACGACCACCAACCGCTCACCGGGCCCTGCAACGTGGACCGGTTCGCCGAAACGGTGGCCGAATACCGAGCTCGGGTACACCGCGTCGCCGCTGCCGACATTGCCGCCACCGTGCGCGAACTGACCGGCGCCGACGCCACCGTGGTGATCCCCGCCGACGTGCCCGCCGACTGGGTCACCGGGGTGCGTACCGTCACCGACGATCCGCCGCTGGGAATCGACGCCCTCGACGCGGCCGACGCGGTCCTGACGGGGTGCGCCGTCGGGATCGCCGCGACCGGCACCATCGTGCTCGACGCGGGCGCCACCCAGGGCCGACGTGTCCTCACCCTGGTACCCGATCACCACATCTGCGTCGTGCGCGTCGATCAGATCGTCGACACCGTGCCACAGGGATTCGCCGCACTCACCGCGACCCGCCCGCTGACCTTCATCTCAGGACCCAGCGCGACCAGTGACATCGAACTGGAACGCGTGGAAGGGGTGCACGGCCCCCGCACCCTGGACGTGCTGATCGTCTAGCCCGCCGTGGAGTCCCGCACGATCAATTCCGGTTGGAACACCACATGTTTGGGCTCGCCGGGGCGGCCTTCGGCGGCTTCGACGAGCAGGTCCACCGCCGTCGCGCCGATCTCGGCGGTGGGCTGGCGCACGGAGGTCAATGGCACGACAGCCGAACGGGCGAAGTCGATGTCGTCGTAGCCGACCAACGCGATGTCGCGAGGCACCTGCACCTCACCCATCAGGGTCAGCGCCTGCAATACCCCCATGGCCAGCAGGTCGTTGGCACAGAACACCGCATCGGGGCGATCCTCGGGACGGCGGTCTCGCAGCCGCTCGCCTGCCGCCCGCCCGTCGAGCACGCTGGGGGCGCTGGTGTCGATGATTTCCAGTTGTGCGCCAGGGGTTTCCGCGACAGCGGCGGCAGCGCCCTGGCGGCGGTCCCGGATCTGCCGGAGCGTCGCAGGGCCGCCGACGAACGCGATGCGGCGTCGTCCGATCGCACAGAGGTGCTGCACGGCCAACCGCGCACCGGCAACGTCGTCGACCGCCACCGAATCGAATGCCGTTCCGCTGCCATCGCGGTCCACGAGCACCACGGGAGTGTCGCGGTCCCGCAACGCATTCAGTCGAGCGAGGTCCTCACCGACAGGCGATACCAACAAGCCGAACACCCGCTGCTCGTCGAAAGCGTCGATGTAGGCACGTTCCCGGTCGCCGTCGTCGTCGGAGGTGCCCAGCAGGACCGTGAGATTGTGTTCGCCCGCGCGCCGTTCGGCAGCCCGGGCGATATCGGTGAAGAACGGGTTGCCGATGTCGAGCACCACCAGACCCACGCTGCGGGACCGGCCCGCTTTGAGCTGGCGGGCGGCGTCGTTGCGGACGAAGCCCAGTTGGTCGATGGCGGCCTGCACCCGGGCTACTGTTGCCGGCGCGACCTTGTCCGGAGCGTTGAGCACGTTGGAGACCGTGCCCACCGATACCGACGCCGCGGCGGCGACCTCACGCATGCTCACCACGGCACCATCACACCATTGCGGCGGCCCGCTTCGTGCGCGGGACGTACCGGCGCGGCGGAAACCACCGGGCCACCCGCTCACGCAACTGGACCGGGCCCCCGTCGATGAGCCCTTGGGCACGCGCGGTGAGCAGCAGGTTACCGAGGGCGGTGGCCTCGACCGGCCCGGCGAGCAGCGGCACACCGAGCCGGTCGGCGGTGAGCTGGCACAGCAGTTCGTTCTGCGAACCGCCGCCGACGATGTGTACCGTCTGCACGTCGACGCCGGACAGCTCGGCGGCCGTGCGCACCGCTGCGGCGAAGGCCGCGGCCAGGCTTTCCAGAATCACCCGGATCGTCTGCACGTGGCCGGCCGGGGCGGGTCGGTCGTGTTCGGTGTACCACTGGCAGATCCGAGTGGGAATGTCGCCGGGTGTCAGGAAGCGGGGGTCATTGGTGTCGAACACGTCGTCCGACGCCGGCGCCTGCGCGGCTTGTGCCAGCAGGTCTGTGAGCTCGACGCGGTGTCCCTCCCGCTGGTACTGCCGCAGCGTCTCACTGAGCAACCACATCCCCATCACGTTGTGCAGGAAGCGGATCCGGCCGCCGACGCCCACCTCATTGGTGAAGTTGGCCCGCCGCGCATCTTCTGTCGCGACTGGTCCGGTCAGCTCGACACCCACCAAACCCCATGTCCCGCAGGAGATGTACGCGGCGTGATCAGGATCCATCGGGATCGCGGCGACCGCCGAAGCGGTATCGTGCGAGGCCACCGAAACCACCTCGGCGGCACATCCGAGTTGCTCGGCCACGCCGGGCAGCACCCGCCCGCGACCACTGCCGGCCTCCACGAGGTCGGGGAACAGTTGACGCGACAGCCCCAACCGCGCCATCAGCTCACCGTCCCAGGTGCCGTCCAGCCCCAGCAGGCCGGTGGTCGACGCGTTGGTCCGTTCGGCTCCGAGAACACCGGTCAGCCAGTACGTCACCAAATCCGGTATGAGCAACACGGTATCGGCCAACTCGAGCATTCCGTGCGCCCGTTCCTCGGCGAGTTGGTACACGGTGTTGAACGGCAAGAACTGTAACCCGTTGCGGCGGTACAGCTGCTCTGGACCGATCACCGCGTGGACGAGATCGACGCCACGCTCGGTTCGGATATCACGATAGTGGTGCGGTAAGGACAGCAGCCGACCATCGCGGAGCAGACCGTAATCGACGGCCCACGAATCGACCCCGATCCCGACCAGGTTGTCGCAGTCCCGGCCTGCCGCGACCAAGCCGTCCATGACGTGCGCGTACAACCCTGGCACATCCCAGTGCAACGCGTCGCGTGTGCCGTCCCACAGCCGCACCGGGTCATTGGCGAACCGTGCGACGGTCCGCATGTCGAACCGGTCGCCGCCGATGTCGGCGACCATGACCCGGCCGCTGGTCGCGCCCAGGTCGACGGCGGCAACCTGACTCATCGCAGCCCTCGGCTCTTCGCCCAAGCGCTCATCGCAGAAAGGCCGCGGCCACCCCCGCATCCACCGGCACATGCAGCCCGGTGGTGTGGGAGAAGTCCGAGGTGCACAGGGCGAATGCGGCGTTGGCGATGTTCTCCGGCAGCACTTCGCGTTTGAGCAGCGTGCGCTGCGCGTAGTACTTGCCCAGATCCTCCTCGGCGACGCCGTAGACCGCGGCCCGCTTGGCGCCCCAACCGCCGGCGAAGATGCCCGAGCCGCGGACCACACCGTCGGGGTTGATGCCGTTCACCTTGACACCGTGCTCGCCCAGTTCTGCGGCGAGCAACCGAACCTGGTGGGCCTGATCGGCTTTGGTGGCGGAGTACGCGATGTTGTTGGGCCCGGCGAACACCGAGTTCTTCGACGAGATGTAGATGATGTCGCCACCGAGTTTCTGGTCGATCAGCGCTCGCGCGGCCGCCTTCGACACCAGGAACGAGCCGCGCGCCATGACGTTGTGCTGCAGGTCCCAGTCCTCGACCGTGGTGTCCAGCAACGACTTCGACAGCGACAGGCCCGCATTGTTGATCACGATGTCGATCCCGCCGAAGGCCAGGACGGTGGCGTCGATGGCGGCCTGCACCGCGCATTCGTCGGTGACGTCGGCGGCGATGCCGATTGCGATATCAGCGGAGCCGATCGTTGTGTTGATTTCTGACGCAGCCGCTTCCGCCTTTTCCGCGTCGAGGTCAGCGATCACCACGCACGCACCCTCGGCAGCCAACCGCGTGGCGATGGCCTTGCCGATGCCCGACGCCGCCCCGGTGACCAGCGCTATGCGGGTCGCCAACGGTTTGGGCTTGGGCATCCTGGCCAGCTTGGCCTCCTCCAGCGCCCAGTACTCGATGCGGAACTTCTCTGATTCGTCGATGGGGGCGTATACCGAGACCGCCTCGGCGCCCCGCATGACATTGATCGCGTTGAGGTAGAACTCGCCTGCCACCCGGGCGGTCTGCTTGTCCTTGCCGTAGCTGAACATGCCGACGCCCGGGATGAGCACGATCGCCGGATCGGCGCCGCGAATCGCCGGGCTGTCCGCAGTCGCGTGCCGGTCGTAGTAGGCCTGGTAGTCGGCACGATAGGCGCCGTGCAGTTCGGCCAGCCGGGCCTTGGCGTCCTCGATGGACGCATCGGCCCGCAGGTCGAGCACCATCGGCTTGACCTTGGTGCGCAGGAAGTGGTCGGGGCAGCTGGTGCCGAGCTCCGCCAGTCGGGGATGTTCACTGCGGGAAAGGAATTCGAGTACGCGAGGGTCGTCGGTGAAATGGCCGACCTGCGGCTTGTCGGTGGAGGCGAGGCCGCGGATGAACGGGGCGAGTTCGGCGGCCTTGGTCCGGCGCTGTTCGTCGGGCAGCGGTTCGAACCCGGGCAGTGGCGTGCCGAAGGGCTCAGGCTTGCCGTGTTCGGCGATGTAACGCTCGGCGGTTTCGATGATCTCCAGCGAGTTCGCCTCGGCGTCAGCTGATGTCGCGCCCCACGCGGTGATGCCGTGACCCCCGAGGACGGTCCCGATCGCCTGCGGGTTGCGCTCCTTGATGGCCGCGATGTCGAGGCCGAGCTGGAACCCGGGGCGCCGCCAGGGCACCCACACCACCCGGTCACCGAAGATCTTGGCGGTCAACGCCTCACCGTCGACGGCTGTCGCCAGGGCGATGCCCGAGTCGGGATGCAGATGATCGACATGGTCGGCATCGACCAGCCCGTGCATGGCCGTGTCGATCGACGGGGCAGCGCCGCCGCGTCCGTGCAGACAGTAATCGAAGGCGGCGACCATCTCGTCCTCGCGGTCGACACCGGGATACACATCGACCAGCGCCCGCATGCGGTCCAGCCGCAGCACCGCAAGGCCGTTCTCGGTCAGGGTGCCGAGGTCACCGCCGGACCCCTTGACCCACAACAACTCCACGGGTGCCCCGGTGACGGGGTCGGTGTCGGTGCCTTTGGCCGAGGTGTTCCCGCCGGCGTAGTTGGTGTTCTTCGGATCGGCCCCGAGCCGGTTGGACCGGGCGATCAATTCGGCGACACTAGGATTCGTCATACGTCATGCTCCCCATGATGATTGCGTTCCGCCGATGCGCTCGGCGTTGATGGTGTCCTGGTATCCCGAGGCTGCGAAAGCAGCCATCGGATCGGTCGGAAGTCCCCGCTCGGCGCGCCACTGTGCCAGCGCGGGTCGGACGTCGGTGTAGAACGCGTCCATGAAAATCCCGTTGGCGCCCAACACGTCTCCGCTGCTCTGCGCGACCGCCAGTGCGTCTGTGTCGATCAGCAGCACGCGGGCCGTCATCTCCTGGACGTTGAGCACCGACCGGATCTGACCGGGAATCTTCGCCTCGATGTTGTGGCACTGGTCGAGCATCAGCGCGACCTCCGAGTGGGCGTCGAGCCCGCCACCACGCACCACCTCATACAAGATGCGGAACAACTGGAACGGGTCGGCGGCCCCCACGATGAGGTCGTCGTCGGCGTAGAAACGGGAGTTGAAGTCGAACGATCCCAGCTTTCGCAGCCGCAGCAGTTGGGCGACGATGAACTCGATGTTGGTGCCCGGCGCGTGGTGCCCGGTGTCCAGGCACACCATCGCCCGCTCCCCCAGCGCACTCACCTGGGCGTACGCGCTGCCCCAGTCCGGCACGTCGGTCATATACATGGCCGGTTCGAAGAACTTGTATTCCAGCACCATTCGCTGGTCCGGACCGATGTGCTGGTAGATGGATGCCAGCGACTCGGCGAGCCGGTCCTGCCTGTTCCGAATGTCGCCCTGGCCGGGATAGTTGGTGCCGTCGGCGAGCCAGATCTTCAGATCGCGCGACCCGGTCTGATTCATGATCTCGATGCAGGCCAAGTGATGGTCGATGGCCTTCTGCCGCACGGTCTTGTCGGTGTGGGTGAGGCTCCCGAACTTGTAGTCGTCGTCCTGGAACGTGTTGGAGTTGATGGTCCCCAGCCGCACGCCGTGCTCGGCGGCGTAGCTGCCCAGTGCCGCGTAGTCGTCGACGGTGTCCCACGGGATGTGCAGTGCCACGCTCGGCGCCAGACCGGTCAGCCGGTGCACCGTGGCCGCATCGGCGATCTTCTCCCGGACAGTGCGCGGGGTACCGGGCGTGCCGAACACCTTGAAGCGGGTGCCGGAGTTGCCGAAGGCCCACGATGGAAGTTCGATCGCCAGGTTGTCCAGTTCGGCGGGCAGGACGAGGGTGCTCATGCTGCGGTCCTTTCCATGGTGGTGACGACGGGCGCACCGTAACGCTCGACCTCGATCTGCTGCAGCGTCTTGCCGCGGGTGCGCGGGGCGCCGACGGCACCGATCAGCAGCGCCACGGTGAGCAGAGCGACGAGCAAGATCCCGACGGCCGTGAGGCCGGTGGCCGCGAGCAGGGTCGGGAAGAAGTAGCTCAACAGCCCGGTGGCGGTGCGGACGACGAAGAACATGACCCCCTGCGCGCTGGCCCGGTACGGCGTGGCGAACAGCTCGCTGGCCCACAGGCTGTAGAAGGCCTGGGCGCCGATGCCGCTGGCGAGACCCCACAGCACCGCGAAGGCCAGCATGGTCGGCACGCCGCTGTCGGTGAACGCCACCAGCACGATCCAGGCGACGATTCCCAGCACCGCCCCGATCACATAGAGCAGGCGCTGACTCATCCGGTCGGCGTACCGCATGAAGCCGAAGTAGGTGGTGAGCACCGTGCAGCCCCACACCAGAACCTGCAGCAGATTCTGGGCGACCGGGCTGTGCAGCCCGGCGGTGTCATAGACCCGGGGCATGAAGATGCCCGCCTGTCCGGCGACCGTGTTCCAGAACAGGTAGATGCCGCCGAGGAACAACAGAGCGGTGATGTTGACCCGGCGAGAGAACAGTCCGCGCAGTCCGCGCGTGCCGACCGCCGATGCCAGCGAATTCGATTCGTGGCGGCCCTCGTCGGCCCAGATCTGCGATTCGGCCAGGCCCTGCCGCACCCACCAGACCACGGCGGCGACGACGAAGAGGTGGCCGAACACCAAGCGGGAGCCGATCAGTCCGAGCGGGGCAAGCGCGGCCGCCAACGCGAACCCGATGAGCGGTCCGATCGACCAGGCCAGCTGTGCGGTGCCGACGTGCTTGGCCCGGGCGGTCGACGGTGCCTGTTCGGCGATGTAGGTCCACGACGCGGGGACACCGGCGCCGACCGCGATACCGGTGATGACGAATGCGGCGAGCAGCATGGCGTAGTTCACCGCGAACGCGGCGAGCAGCACGCCGGCCATGTAGACCAGCAGATCGTATGTGTAGATTGCCTTGCGCCCGAAGCGATCACACAGCGGACCACCCAGAATCGCACCGATCGCTGCGCCAAAAGCGTTGGCGCTCAACGCCGCCAGCAATCCGACTGCGAAGTTTCCGATCCCGAAGGCCGCCTGCCAGAACCCCAGACTGGTGGCGATCGCGATGATCGACCCGGCCTCGATGTAGTTCGACATGGCGACCGCGATGGTGGCCCGCCACCCGGTTGTGGAGCGTGCTCCGATCTTCATGGACCGCCTCTCCCGCTGGGCCGCAAAATTGAAACGTTTCAATTCGTGATGGCGGTCACGTTAGAGGATCGGGTGCGACCCCGTCAAGGCCCCGGCAGCCCCATCCGGACCGATTCCGCTACTGACCAGTACGAATTCAGGTTCTTAGCAAAGTATTAACGGCAGCACCCAGCCGCCTTAGATTGCCCACTTAGCGTTGGGGACAGGTTGAAGCGATGACGCACAACCCAGCAAGCACAGGAACCACCGAAGGGAGGCTGATCATGACTATCACGACCAACACCCCGGCTTCGGACGGCAATTTTCGGTACGTGAACCAGGCGCTCGTCTGCGACGGTGCCTCGATCCGATCACAGTGCCGACAGCTGGCCACGGTGGTGACGATCAAGGGCGACGTCAACACTTTCAACATCGACACCATCACCGCATACGTGCGCCGGTCCACTCTTCCCGAGAAGCCACTGGTCGTCGACATGAGCGGCGTGACGGGCTTTGCCTCGCAGTCGATTTCGTTGTTCTACGACGTTGACGAGCGCTGCGGCGCACTCGGTGTCGATTGGGCCGTGGTCGCGAGCGACGCCGTCATCTCCGAGCTCCACGACATCGGCGTGCCGGTCACCGCGTCCGTGGCCGAAGCACTGCACCACTTCGCCGAAGGCAACCTGGCTCGCCGCCGGCTGCTCCCCCTGCTTACCAAGAGTGCCTGAGAGAAAGGGCCACCACCATGCTGATCGACGTTCGATGGCTGACAATGCTCCTGGGTCGCCGGCGCCGGGTCGCCCACCACCGGCACCTGCTCGCCCACTGAGACCTGCCGGGTGAACACCCGGCTACTCACCACCGCGAAACCGACGGCGTGCTGCAGAGGTTATCTGCACGCACGTCGTCGGTTTCGCTTTTGAGGCGCTCAGGCAATCAGGCGCTCAGGCAATGGCGCCGGAATCCTTGAGCTGGGCGATCCTGTCCCAGTCGATGCCCAGCTCCATCAACACCAGTTCGGTGTGTTCGGAGGCCTGCGGCGCCCGCGTGGTCTCCAGCGGCTCGTGGTTGAACTGCACGGGCCCACGCACCACCCGGAAGGGCTTACCGTCCGCGCCCTCGACCTCCACGATCATGTCGTTGGCGATGGCCTGCTCGTCGGTGGCCAGGTCGACCAAGCTCTGGAACGGCGCCCACTGACCTTTCATCGTCGTGAGGTGCTTGCGCCAGTACTCGAAAGGCTTGCTCCGGATGGCGCCGGCGATCAGCTCCGCGGCCGCCTCCGCGTTCTCGATGAGCGGTAGCACATCGGAGAACCTCGGGTCGTCGGCCAATTCGGGCAGCCCGAGGTGCTCGAACGCGTCCCTGATGTAGCCGGTGGGGCTCACGATGCACAGGTTGATGGTGCCGCCGTCGGACGTCAGATAGTTACCGAGAAACGGGTTCACCGTGGGGCCGACCGAGTCCGGCATCACCGAACGCATCGTCTCGCCGCTCTCCATGCCTTGAGTGACGCTCGCGCCGGCGGCCCACCATGCGGTGCTGAGCAGTGACACGTCGATCTCGGTCGTCTCTCCGGTCCGTTCCCGGTGAAACAGCGCCGCGGCGATGCCCCCGGCGATGTTCATGCCACCGATGGAATCCCCGAACGCCGGGATGCCCTGCGACAGGGCACCGCCGAGTTCCTCGGGTGTCAGCGCATGACCGACCCCGCTGCGGGTCCAGAACGCGGTGCCGTCGAAACCGCCGACCATCCGCTCCGGCCCTTTGTCGCCGTAGGCGCTACCCCTGGCATAGATGATGTCCGGATTGACCGCGCGGATGTGCTCGACGTCGAACTTGTTCTTCTGCCGGGCCTGCGGCATGTAGTTGGTCAGGAACACATCGGCGGTCTTGGCGATCTCGTAGAGGACCTCCTGACCACCCGGGGTCGACACATCGATGCCGACGCTGCGCTTGCCCCGGTTGGGATGTTCGATGAGCGGATGCCGGTCGGGGTCGAGCTCGAAACCGCCCATGTGGATGAAACCGCGCTGGGTGTCGCCCCGCAGCGGGTGTTCTACCTTGACGACATCGGCGCCCCAGTCGGCGAGGATGGCACCTGCCGCCGGCACGAACGTGAACTGCGCGACCTCCAAGATCCGGACACCCTGCATCACCATGGTCGCCATCGCACCCCTTCAACCGTTGGACTTACGGTAAGTGTAGCGAGAAGAGGGCGCGTGAACCGCGCGGATTGCGGGTACCCCCGACCTCGGATGGCGTTGCCGTCCAGTTGCGCGTGAACTGATGGAGGTCCGCGATGACCGTCAGCGAAGAAGTCAACGAACGGCAGGCCAGGCAGGTTGCCGAGGAGGCCCGCGAAGCGCAGTGGCACCAGCCCAGTTTCGGCAAGGAGCTGTTCCTCGGCAGATTGCGGTTGGATCTGGTCTATCCGCATCCTCGGGGGCCGGCCGAGAAGACCCAGCGGGGCGAGGCGTTCCTGGCCCGGCTCCGGGAATTCTGCGAAACGCAGATCGACGCGGGGGTGATCGAACGAGAGGCCCAGATCCCGGACGCGGTGATCCGGGGTCTGAAGGAGCTCGGCGCGTTCGGCATGAAGATCGGCACCGAGTACGACGGACTCGGCCTGTCGCAGGTGTACTACAACAAGGCGCTCGCCCTGGTCGGCTCCGTGCATCCCTCGCTGGGCGCGCTGCTTTCGGCGCACCAGTCGATCGGCGTCCCGCAGCCGGTCGCGATGTTCGGCACCGAGGAGCAGAAACGCACCTGGCTGCCTCGCTGCACCCGCGAGATCAGCGCGTTCCTGCTGACCGAACCCGACGTGGGAAGCGACCCTGCCCGGCTGCATGCGACGGCCACACCCGACGGTGACGACTACGTACTCAACGGCGTCAAACTGTGGACCACCAACGGTGTGATCGCGGATCTCCTCGTGGTGATGGCTCAGGTGCCCGCGAGCCAGGGACATCGGGGCGGCATCACCGCCTTCGTCGTCGAAGCCGACACGCCCGGGATCGTCGTGGCGAACCGCAATCGGTTCATGGGGTTGCGCGGCATCGAGAACGGCCTGACCCGGCTGACCGATGTCCGGGTGCCCGCGGCCAACCGCATCGGCAGCGAAGGGGAAGGGCTGCGAATCGCGTTGTCCACACTCAATGTTGGACGCCTGTCGCTGCCTGCGGTGTGCACGGGAACGGCGAAGTGGTGCTTGAAGATCGCCCGCGAATGGTCGAAGGAACGGGTCCAGTGGGGTCGTCCGGTCGGTGAGCACGACGCCGTGGCCGGCAAGGTGGCATTCATCGCGGCCACCGCCTACGGGATCGAGGCCATGGTCGAGCTGGCGGGCGAGTTGGCCGACGCGGGCCGCACCGACATCCGGATCGAGGCCGCGCTGGCCAAGCTCTACGGCTCGGAGATGGCGTGGTTGATCGCCGACGAGCTGGTGCAGATCCGGGGTGGACGCGGTTTCGAAACCGCCGAGTCGCTGGCTGCCCGCGGCGAGCGTGGCGTGCCCGCCGAGCAGGTCCTGCGCGACATGCGGATCAACCGCATCTTCGAAGGCTCCACGGAAATCATGCATTTGATGCTCGCCCGGGAGGCGGTGGATGCCCACCTGTCGGTGGCCGGCGACATCATCGACCCCGAGGCCGACCTGCGCCAGAAGGCGAAGGCGGCCGCACAGGCCGGCAAGTTCTACGCCCGCTGGCTGCCCACACTGGTGACCGGTAAAGGCCAGCTGCGCACGTCGTACTCCGAGTTCGGGCCGCTCGCCGAACATCTGCGTTACGTCGAACGCGCCAGTCGCAAACTCGCGCGCAGCACCTTCTACGCGATGTCGCGGTGGCAGGGCGGGCTCGAGCACAAGCAACGATTCCTGGGCCGCATCGTCGACATCGGTGCGGAGCTCTTCGCGATCACCGCGGCCTGTGTCCGGGCTCAGTGCGACGAGATGAACGACGGCGCCGGCGACCTCGCCGACGCATTCAGCCGTCAGGCCCGGGTCCGGGCCGATCAGCTGTTCGAGCAATTGTGGGACAACAGCGACGAGTCCGACCGGTCGCTGGCAAAAGATGTGCTGGAGGGTCGCTACACCTGGCTCGAGCGCGGGATCGTCGACCCGTCCATCGAGGGACCGTGGATCGCCCAGGAAGGCGGCACTGTCGGCGAAGACGTGCACCGGCACATCCGATGAACGACCTATCGAAGGCACCACCTCAGAAGTAAACTGGGCAAATTATGGCGTCGGCGAACGCGCATGGCGGCGAATGGGGATATTGGCCTCATCCGGTGCATATGCGTGATCACTGCCTGAGTCGCCGGCAGGCACGGCAGATGAGTCGTCGATTCGCGGACGTCGGTGTCGGGATCGCCGCAGCCCGTCTTCGCGAGATCGCCACCGGCGCCCCCGCCTCCGAAGCGGAGTTGACCGACGTCG
Organism: Mycobacterium dioxanotrophicus; assembly: GCF_002157835.1. Taxonomy (NCBI): domain Bacteria; kingdom Bacillati; phylum Actinomycetota; class Actinomycetes; order Mycobacteriales; family Mycobacteriaceae; genus Mycobacterium; species Mycobacterium dioxanotrophicus. The sequence goes on from NZ_CP020809.1 coordinate 6,871,986, forward strand.
AGTTCGCCGTCTGGGCAAGCGAGTTCAAGCATGACGAATTCTTGGCCAAGTTCGAGCGGGCCAAGCGGGAGTGTCTGAAAGGACTCGTCGTCGTCGTCATGGCTGTCGTCATGCTGGCGTTCCTGTTGTCCGCGGTCGTGTGCGTGTTGAGCGCGACGTTGCACACCACACCGTTCAACAACGGTCAGATGTGGCAGCCGGTCATCCCCTCCTTACTTGAACCGGCCGGCGAAACCCCGCAGTGGTAGATCCGCGCTCGTGACCAGGCCGGGCGCAGCGGCGACGACCGATTTGATGGCATTGAGCGCAGGCAGACCGGTGACCGTCATCCCGATCGATGCGAAGCTGCTGGGGTCGGACAGGTCCACTCCCGGTTTCGGGAAGATCATGTGCTTGTTGTAGACGCACGGGTCACCCATGATCTGAGTGATGTAGCAGCCCTTGATATCCCAACTGGGGTCGGTGTGCGGGGTCATCTGCCACTCGAGATGCGTTTCGATCTTGGGCTCACCGTCGACCAGACCTTGGTATGTGATGTAGCTGCCGCCGAGTGAGCCCTTGGGCAGCCGATACCAGCCGAGGTCGACGTCCTTGGTGCACGCGCCGAGTTCGTAGCTGAACGTGACCTCGTCCAGTGGCATGTCGAAGCAGTCTGCCATCAACAGCACACTGTCGGCGAACACCCGGGTGTATTTCTCCAGCATGCCGGGCAGGCGTGGATCATCAACCGGCAGACCGTAACCCACCTCTTTCCAGGTATCCGCCGAGTGGTGGCACGACACGTCGACGGATTCGATGGTCGTGACATTGGTGATCTCGGCGACGTCGGCAGAGCACACCACCCCGAGAATCTGGTTCAGGCCGGGATTCATGCCGGTGCCGTAGAACGTCGCACCACCCTTCGCGCAAGCCTCCGCGAGCAGCTCCGAGACCTTCCTGCCCGAGGCATGCGGATGGTTGGTGTCGCGGTGCCAACCGGTGATCCAGTCCGCTGTGGTGACGATGTTGATGCCCGCCTCGAGAACTTTCACGTAGAGGTCCTCGTCGGGGAATACGCCGTGGAATGTGACGACATCCGGTCTGGCGGCGATGATTTCGTCGATCGATCCGGTGGCGATCACCCCGTTGGGTGCCAGCCCGGCGATCTCACCGGCATCCCTACCGATCTTTTCCGGTGTGTAGCAATGCAACCCGATCAGCGTCAGGTCGGGGTGAGCGGCGATGCGCTTGATCATCTCGGTGCCCACATTGCCGGTGGCCACCTGGAAGACGCGGATGGTCATGTGATCTCAGCCTTTCGTGGCAAGGTCCGCGGCGCTGCCGCCCAGACCGTCCGGATAAAACTGCATCGCCCACTTGCGGATCGCGGTGAAGCCCTCGTACTCGGCGGCGGCCAGGGCCGGCGGATCCGAATACCGTTGGTGCGACCAGATGTGGATGTCCTGAGTGAACTGCCGGATGACTTCGTCGCCGAACAGTTGAGCCCGCGCGGCGATCTTCTCGTCGTCGCGGCCGGGGGTCCGGCCGATGTAGACCATGAAGCGCACGTCGGAGGTCCGGTCGTCGACGGGCGTGACCGCCGAGATGGTGCGGTTGTCGATCATGCCCCAGCTCTTGGTCACCGCTATGCCCAGCCCGCCGTTGATGGCCTCGACGCCGCTGGTGACGTCCTCGATCTTCTGCGCATCGTCACCTTCGAAGGTGATGGTGAAATCGACGTAAGACCAAGGGTCGGCGAAGTCGTGCCGCGTGAACACCGGGACAATAGGAGTCTGGTGCACGAACTTGAAATGGGCGAAGTCAACGCCGTTTTCGAGCACGTACTGCGGATGAAGCTCCAGGTCCTGACGGAACAACCGCTGCTGCGGGTAGTAGTCGGCGTCGGTCTTCGCACCGAAGTCGGCGAAGATGTCGGGCACCTCGAAGTACGGGTCGCGGCCTTGGACGTCATGCCACATGTAGACCGACGCATTGCGTTCGGCCACCGGGTAGGTGCGCATGCGGCGGCCGCGGTTGGGACGGTCCTGGTACGGGATACACACATTGCGGCCTTCGTGGTTCCACTGCCAGCCGTGGAACGGGCATTGGATGACCTCGCCTTCGACGTGTCCGCCATAGCCAAGGTGTGCGCCGAGGTGTTCGCAGTAGGCGTCCATCACCGTCAACTGTCCGGATTGCGCACGCCAGGCGACCATTTCGCGATCGAAGTACTTCATCCGGTGCACCTCGCCCGCACCGATCTCGTCCGACCACGCCACCTGGAACCAGCCCGTCGGCTTCATCGACAACGGCGGTTTTGCCATGGCTCGAGAATCACAGAGGGTTCTATCAAAGTCAATACTCGCGTAGCATCCCGGAAATGACCGAGCGGCGCACCAACCGGCGTGGCCAGGCAAGCCGCGAGAGCATGCTGGACGCCGCGGTCCATGCGCTCGCCTCGGGTGCGCCGGGCTCGGTATCGGGCAACCGCATCGCCAAGGATGCGGGTGCCACGTGGGGCACGGTCAAGTACCAGTTCGGCGACATCGACGGCCTCTGGGCGGCGGTGTTGCGCCACACCGCCGAACGCCGGGGGCAGATGCCATCGCACGCTGTGCCGCACGGCACGCTGGCCGAGCGCGTCACCGGCATCCTCGATGTCATGTACGACGGACTGACCGCCACGGATTCTCGCGCGATCGAGAATCTGCGCGCAGCCCTGCCCCGGGACAGAGCTGAGTTGGAACGCCTCTATCCGCAGACCGCTGCCGAGCTCGCGTCGTGGCAGCGGACATGGATCGAGGACTGCCAGAAGGCATTTGCCGATCTGGACGTCGATCCGGCCCGGGTGCGGGAGGTGGCGCTGTTCATCCCGGGCGCCATGCGCGGCATCACCTCAGAACGGCAGCTGGGCACCTACATCGACCTCGACGAGGCGCGCCGCGGCCTGTCCAAGGCGATCGTCGCGTACCTGGAGAATTCGCAGACCCGTTAGCCCCGCAGCGCACCAACCACCACGCGCTGCAACTGCTCCCCCACCCGGTCCAGCGGGTCGGCGCTGCGCTCGGCACGACACATCGCCACCGCGCCCTCGACCGCGGCGACGATCAATGTGGCTGTCCCCATGGCCTGTTCGCGGTCACAGCCGTTATCTCGCAGGGCCGCCGCGAGGATGGACACCCAGTTGCTGAACGCGAAGACCGCCGCTTCCCGCGGTGCGCCATCTTCGTCGGGCACGTCATCGACACACACGGCCAGGACCGGACATCCGGCCCGGAACTCGCTGTCCACCAGGATTTTGCGCCACATGCCGAGGAATGCCCGCAGTCCTTCCTGCGGACCGGCAGCCATCGCGTGGACAAGTGCGCGCGCGGTGATGTCATCGGCCCAGCGCACGGCTTCGGCGGCGAGCTGATACTTCCCGCCGGGAAAGTAGTGGTAGGTCGAGCCCAGGGGGGCGCCGGCGTGCTTGGCCAGCTCACGCACACTTGCAGCGTTCAGGCCGCGGCGCCTGAGCATGTCGGCCGTGCCCGCTATCAGGCGCCCTCGTGCATCGAGCCCGTCGACCATGCGTCGCACCCCTCACTATGACGACCGTTTAGCGCAGATTACCTGCAGCTATAACGGTCGTCATAAGCGACACGCGGGTCAGTCGAACGCCACGCTGAAGTACTGCGTCTCCTGGAATTCGTGCAGGCCCTCCCGAGCGCCCTCGCGTCCGAGACCACTCTGCTTCATCCCGCCGAACGGTGCCGACGGGTCCGACACGATGCCCCGGTTGATACCGACCATGCCGGCGTCGATGGACTCGGCCAGTCGCAGGGCATCCTGCAGACGGCCCGCGTAAACGTATGCCGCCAAACCGTATTCGGTGTCGTTCACCCAGCCCAGCAGCTCGTCCCGATCCTCCCACACCACCACCGGCGCGACGGGCCCGAAGATCTCGTCGGCGAGGATCGCCGCGTCGGGGGCGACCCCGGTGAGCAGGGTCGGCGCGACGTACCAACCATCGGCGGGCACGTGGGCCTGCGCGGCGATCGTGGCACCGTCGGCGACCGCAGCCTCGACCGCGCCACGCACGCGCTCAGCGGCCCGAGGGCTCACCAGCGGGCCGACCTGCGACGCCGGATCCGCCGCCGGGCCGACCCGCAGGGCGGCGACCTCGGCGCCGAAGCGCGCGACGAACTCGTCGACCACCGCGGCGTGCACATAGAACCGGTTGGCCGCGGTGCAGGCCTGCCCGCCACCGCGGAACTTGGCGATCATCGCGCCTTGCACGGCGGCCTCGATGTCGGCGTCGGCCGTCACCACGAACGGGGCGTTGCCGCCGAGTTCCATGCTGGCCTTGACAATTCGATCGGCGGCCTGCTTGAGCAGCACCCGGCCGACGCCCGTGGACCCGGTGAACGAGATCTTGCGGACCCGCTCGTCGGCGAGCCAGGCCGACACCACAGCCCCGGCGTCGGTGGTGGGCACCACGTTGACGACACCCTCGGGTACACCCGCGTCGGACAGGATCCGCGCGATCGCCAATGCGGTCAACGGGGTTTCGGCGGCAGGCTTGAGCACCACGGTGCAGCCCGCGGCCAGCGCGGGGGCGATCTTGCGGGTTGCCATGGCGGCCGGGAAGTTCCACGGCGTCACCAGTGCGGCCACCCCGACCGGCTTGTGCGTCACCAAGGTGCGCGCAGCGCCCGCCGGGCTGATTCCGTAGCCGCCGTCGGTACGCACGGCCTCCTCGCTGAACCAGCGGAAGAACTCGGCGGCGTACATCACCTCGGCGCGGGCGTCGGTCTGCGGCTTGCCGTTCTCGGCGCAGATCAGCGCGACCAGACGGTCGGCATCGGCGATCATGAGATCGTATGCGCAGCGCAGGATTTCGCTGCGGTTGCGCGGCGCCATGGCAGCCCAGGAACGAAAGGCCCGGTGTGCGGCGTCGACTGCGGCCGTGGCGTCGGCCACCGTACCGTCGGACACATCGGCGATGACGGAGCCGTTCGCCGGGTCGTGCACCTCGAAGGTCGTTGCGGTGCCGTGCGCCCGGCCGTCGATCAGGATGCCGTGTTTGGCGTCGAGTTCGGCGATGGCTTTCTGGTAGTTCACGGTCGGCTCCCTAGGGGTAGAGCCCGCGCAGCTGCGCGGCCTGGGCGACGCGTTCCACGGCCAGGCAGGTGGCCGCGGTACGCAGGGGAAGATTCAATTTGGCGGCGTGCGCGCAGACCTCGTCCCACGCGGTGAGCATGCGCTCGGCCAGCCGTGACTCGACCTCGTCGGCCCGCCACCAGTACGCCTGATTGGCCTGCACCCATTCGAAGTACGAGACGATGACACCGCCGGCGTTGGCCAGGATGTCCGGCACCACAAGGCGACCCGCGTCGTTCAGCACCAGGTCGGCCTCGGGCGTGGTGGGGCCGTTGGCGCCCTCGACCACAACCTGCGCCCGGATCTTGTGCGCGTTGGCAGCGGTGATCACACCTTCGATGGCGGCGGGCACCAGCAGGTCGACGTCGCTCTCCAACAGGTCGGCGCCCGAGATCTCGACCCCGCCGGGGAAACCGACCACCGAACCGGTGGCGGCGACGTGGTCTTCGAGGGCAGGCACGTCGAGTCCCGTGGCATTGGCGACGGCACCGTACTGATCGGACACCGCGACCACCCGGACACCCTCGTCGAAGAGGAACCGGGCGGCATGCCGGCCGACCTTGCCGAAACCCTGGACCGCCGCGGATGATCCGTCGACCGTGATACCGCGCGAGCGCATCGCGGCCAGCGCCACGTGCACCACACCGCGGGAGGTCGCGGTGGCCCGGCCCAGGGAGCCGCCGAGGCTCACGGGCTTGCCGGTGGTGACGCCAAGGACGGTGTGGCCCTTCTGCACCGAGTAGGTGTCCATGAGCCAGGCCATGGTGTTCTCGTCGGTGCCCACGTCAGGCGCCGGGATGTCGTGGGCCGGGCCGATCAGCGGGCTGATCTCGCTGGTGTAGCGCCGCGTGACGCGCTCGAGTTCAGCGGTGCTGTATTGCCGCGGGTCGATGCGGACCCCGCCCTTGGCGCCGCCGTAGGGCACGTCGAGCAGGGCGCACTTCCACGTCATCCACATGGCCAGCGCCCGCACCTCGTCGAGGGTGACGTCCGGCGAGTAGCGCAGACCGCCCTTGGCGGGACCGCGGGAAACGTTGTGCTGCACGCGATGTCCGATGAGCAGCTCGATGTCGCCGTTGGCGCGGCGCAGCGGGATGCCGACCGTGACCTCACGGCGCGGGGTGGCCAGCACGTTGTACACGCCGTCGTCGTAACCGAGGATCGTGGTCGCCTCACGCAGCTGGGAGCGGGCGTCGTCGAGCGGATTGAGCGCGACGGGCGCTTCCGGCGCGGGCGCCTGCGGCACTTCCGTCGCGATGGTCATGCGATCTCCGCGAAGGCGGCGGCCAAGATGTCCAGACCTTCGTTGAGCAGGTGGTCGGGCATCGACAGCGGCGGCAGGAAGCGCAGCACGTTGCCGTAGGTGCCGCAGGTGAGGACGACCAGGCCCTGGGCATGCGCCGCGGCGGCGACGCGCTTGGTCAGATCGGCATCGGGCTCGATGGTGCCGGGCTTGACCAGCTCGATGGCGACCATGGCGCCGCGACCACGCACATCGCCGATCCGCGGATCGCCCGCGGCCATCGCGGTGAGCCGGCTGATCATGGTCTCCCCCATGGCCGCGGCCCGCGCGACGAGCTGCTCACGCTCGATGGTCTCGACGACGGCGAGGGCCGCCGCACAGGCGAGCGGGTTGCCGCCGTAGGTGCCGCCGAGCCCACCCGCGTGCGGGGCGTCCATGATTTCGGCGCGGCCGGTGACCGCGGACAGCGGCAGGCCGCCTGCGATGCCCTTGGCGGTGACGATCAGGTCCGGCACGAGGCCCTCGTGCTCGCAGGCGAACATCGCGCCGGTGCGGGCGAACCCGGTCTGCACCTCGTCGGCGACGAACACCGCGCCCGCGGTCGTGCACCAGTTCTGCAGAGCGCCCAGGAAGCCGGGAGCAGGGACGATGAAGCCACCCTCGCCGTGGATCGGCTCGATGACCACGGCGGCGACGTTCTCGGCGCCGACCTGCTTCTCGATGAGGTCGATGGCCCGGGCGGCCGCGGCGGCGCCGTCGATCTCGCCGTCGCGCAGCGGGAACGAGGTCGGCACGCGGTACACCTCGCCGGCGAACGGCCCGAAGCCGTTCTTGTACGGCTGGTTCTTGGCAGTCATCGCCATGGTCAGGTTGGTGCGGCCGTGGTAGGCGTGGTCGAACACGACGACGGCCTGGCGGCGGGTGTGGGCGCGGGCGATCTTGACCGCGTTCTCGACAGCCTCGGCGCCGGAGTTGAACAGCACGGTGCGCTTGTCGTGATCACCCGGGGTGAGCCGGTTGAGTTCCTCGGCGACCCGTACGTAACCCTCGTAGGGCGTGACCATGAAGCAGGTGTGCGTGAAGGCCGCGACCTGCTGGCTGACGGCGTCGACGACGGCCGGGGCGCTGTTGCCGACGGTGGTCACGGCGATGCCGGAACCGAAATCGATGAGCTGGTTACCGTCCGCGTCGACCAGGATGCCGCCGCCGGCGGCGACGACGTACACCGGCAGGGTGGCTCCGACGCCGCGGGCCACCGCGGACTCCTTGCGGGCGTGCATCTGCTGCGAGACGGGTCCGGGAATGGCTGTGACGAGCCGGCGTTCCTGTGCGATGGCCGAAAGCTCCGTGGTGGTCACGTGCTCCTCCTAAAAACTACTGAGCGGTATTGCTGACCACGTTAGGGAGACCGGCGTCACTCCGTCATGTCAAGGACGCACAATTCCATAACGTCAAACTGTGCAAAAATGGCGGCATGCTCACGGTCGGCGACATCCTGCGATCCGAAGCGTTGGGGCTGCAGGGGATCCATGTCCCGCGGCCCGATGCCGATGTCCGCTGGGTGGCCACCAGCGAACTGGCCGATCCGGCGCCCTTTCTGGAGAGCGGCGAGATCCTGCTGACCACGGGCCTTGAGACGGGCCGCTGGCGCACGGAGTGGGACGGGTACGTGCAGCGGCTGGCGCAGGCCCGGGTGGCCGCCATCGGCATGGCGACCGGGTTGACCCACGCCGAGACGCCGACGGGCCTGATCACTGCGTGCCGGATCCACGACGTGAACCTGTTCGAGGTACCGCGCCAGACCACGTTCGTCGCGATCAGCAGGCACATCGCGCAGCTGCTCGAAGAACAGGAGTCCACTGCCGCCCGCGAAGCCCTCACGACCCAGCGCCAGCTGATCTCCGCGGCGGCCAAACCCGACCCGACGACAGCGGTCATCACGGCTCTGGCCCAGGCCGTCAACGGCGCGGTGTGCCTGATGGCCCCCGACGGCCGAGTACTGACCGGCCCGGTCGGACCGCGGCGCGCGGACTTCCCACTCGATGAGGTCGAGGAAGATGTCCGTCGGCTCCACGCACACGGCAGACACTCGGCGGCGGTTCAGTCCCGCCCGGGCCAGTCGGTGTCGGTCTATCCCATCGGGTTGCGCGGCAGACCATCGACCTATCTGGCCGCGATGGGCCCGATGCGGCTGTCCGACGGGCAGCGGCATGCGGTCACCACCGCGGTGGCCGTGCTCGGCCTCGTCGACGAGCAGGACCGCAGTCGCGCCAGGACCCGGCGGCACCTGCGTGGGCGAGCCGTCGAGCTCGTGGTCGGAAATGATTCCAGGACAGCTCAATTGGTGCTCGATGTGGACTGGCCGGTGCCTGTGCTGCCGGAGCGGGTCCGCATTCTGCGTGCGACGGGGCCCGAGCACGACACCGATGACGCGATGTCGGCGCTGGAACGACGCGGCATGCTGGCCGGGATGGTGGCGGGCGAACTGTGCGCGGTCCTGACGCCGGAACAGACGCAGCAGGCCGCAGACCGGCTGGACCAGACCGGTCTGCTGATCGGCATCGGCCATGCCGTGCCGCTGGCCGACGCCGCCGCCGGCTACCGCACCGCCGGTCTGGCCCTGGCCCAGGCCACCCCCACCGCGCGCGTGGTGAACTGGGACCGCGTCATCGGCGATGGTCCGCTGGGTTTGATCGACCCGCAGCGGGCCGCGGCGTTCGCCGAATCATGGTTGAGCGACCTGGATTCCGAACAACTGGAGACACTGCGCTGCTTCCTGCGCCATCACGGATCCCGGCTCAAGGTCGCCGAGGAACTCGGCCTGCACCGCAACACCGTGCGCAACCGGCTCGAGGCCATCGAGGCGGTGCTTCCGGGAAAGCTCGACGATCCGCAGACCCGGGTCAGCGCCTGGATCGCGTTGCAGGTTCAGCCGTTGAAGTAGACGAACTGGTGAGTGGTGGCCAGCAGCGCACCGGCGCGGCCCCACAGCTGAGCAGTCTGGTCGAGGTAGCCGCCGGAGAACCGGTGCGCCCGTGCCGTCGCGAGGACGAAATCGTCGCCCTGAACGGTGATCTCGTGTTCGTCGGCGTGGAAATAGATCGTCATCGTGACGGTGCCCGCCGGCAGAGCCCGGCCGAGGCGCAGGTAGACACGCGGATAGAAGATGTCGCAGAGGGCGGTCAGCGCCGCGAAATCCATGGGGCGAGGCGGGTTGTCCCGTACCCACAGCGTGGTGACCGACACCTCCGAGCCGCCCTCCTCGGGGTCGGGGAAGGCACCGTCGACGAACCGCATGTCGTAGTTGTCGAACCACACCAGGTCGAACGGGGGCCGCGACCGGGTGATCTCCTCGGGCCGTGGTGCCGGCGGCGCGACGATCTCGGTAGCCGACCAGGTGTCCCGCCGCAGCCCGAATACCGCTGTGGCCGAAGTCTTGACGTCACCGTCCTGGCTCAGTTCGAGAATCCAGTGCTGATTGGAGCGATTGGTCTTGATCGCCCGCGTGGAGATCAGGAAATCTCCGTCGACGATCGGCGCCAGGTAGTTGACGGTCAGGGCGATCGGCCGGCCGTGGCGGTCCGGTTGCAGTTCGATTGCTCGCAACAGGGTGGCCGCTGTGATCCCGCCGAAGGGCCCCACCATGTTGGCCCATTCCGGCATCGTCCGGCCGCGCAGCCGCCCGTCACCGGCCGGTTGCAGCTCCAGCGCCTTGTCGAAGCAATTCACTCCGACAGCGTAGGCAGGGGCCGTTCGTGTTCAGCAGGGGTCGCCCGGTGGGGTGTAGTACGGCACGCCTTCGACCGTGTAGCACGGGATCTCGCCCGGCACGTACGGCACGTGAGCCGCGGCGATGGCGGCACCGGTGGCGACGTCGCCGGCGATGTTGGTGCAGCCGCCCGCGGCGAAGTGCCGGCCGTCTGCGCCCGCACACACGTCGGCTCCCGCCGCTGGTGCACTGATCAGGGGTACGAATGCCGTTGCGGCCGCAAATAAGCCGGCGGACAACAGCGTCGTGGTGCGCTTGGCCATGTGATGCTCCTACTTGTCCAACTGATGGCCCCGATGGCTGTCATCGTGACAGGTATTTGACGCCGTCGTCGGGACTTCGCAAATCCTCTCAGCGGAGCACTCACCTGACGTCGAACGCCGTCTCGGGCAGGTGGTCTACCGCGGGCGTGCCGCTCCCGAGGCGGGCTGCGGTGAGCCGCGCGACCGCCTCTTCGGTGAACACCGACAGTCCGAGATCCGGGTTGTAGCCATGGATCTCCTTGACGTCGAGTTGAGCGAGGAAGTACAGGATCTCTTTGGAGACCACCTGTCCGGGCACCAGCACCGGGAAGCCGGGCGGATAGGGCACCACGAATGTGGTGGACACCAACGTCTTTCCCTCCGCGATGCGCCGGCCCGCCGCCCCCAGCGGCACGTACTCGCGATCTGATTCTTCGTATCCGGCGTAGAACGCCGACCGCATGTCCCCGAACGAGCTGGCACCGTCGGGGCGGAACGCGATGTCGAACTCGCTGAAGTTCGGCAGCGGCGGCAGATCCTCGGTGATCTCCTCGACCCGGCGCGCCAGCAGTGCCCGGTCGGCCTTGCTTGCCGTGCTGAACTGCCGGTCCAGATCCGTCGCGACGCGGCGCAGCGCATCGAGCAGATAGTGCACGCTCGACCATGTGACACCGATGGTGAAGATCAGCAACACACTGTTGATCGAGGTCTTGTTGATCTGGATGCCGAACCGCTCCATCAGCACCTTTTCCCGGAAGTCGTAACCCGTCATCCCGGTCTTGCCGATGAACAACGTGAGCCGCGTGGGGTCGAGCACGAACTCATCGGACCGCCACGCCTCGTTCCAGCCCTCCAACGCCCCCTGGCTGACCTGTCGGTACGACCGCACCTCCGAGGGCCGGTACTGCTCGGGCACCAGATCGGACTCGTCGAGGATCCGGAACCACTTCTTCACCAACGGGTCGATCCGGACGCGGTGCCGGAACACCAGCGACATGTTGTAGGCGTACCGGACCAGCTGGAAGCCCTCCAGATCGACCTGGCGCCGAGCCAGGTCCAGCGACGCCAGCAGCTGTTGATTCGGCGAGGTCGAGGTGTGGGTCAAGAACGCCTCGCCGAACGCATCCCGGCTCTGGGTGTTGAAGTCCTGGTCCCGGATGTGGATCATCGACGCCTGTCGCAGAGCCGAGAGCGACTTGTGGGTGGAATGCGTCGAGTACACCCGCACCCTGGCCTTCTTCGGATCGGGCAGCAAGCGGTGGTTGACCCACTCGCTGCGCTCGACACCCTTCATGTCCGCACACCAGGCCCGGTACCGCTCGGCGTACTCGCCCGATTCGAGCATGGTCTCCAGCCGTTCGGCACTGATCATCGCGGTGCGGCCGCGTGACCACGGCACCGCGGTGGCGAACGCGTACCACGCCTCGTCCCACAGGAAGCAGATGTCGGGCTTGATCGCCAGGACCTCTTCCATCACCCGCTGCGGGTTGTAGACGACACCGTCGAACGTGCAATTGGTCAGCAGCAGCATGCGCACCCGATGCAGCTGACCGGCCGCCTCCAGATCCAGCAGGGTCTGCTTGATGGTGCGCAACGGCACCGCGCCGTAGATCGCGAAGGACTCCAGCGGATAGGCATCGAGATACAGCGGGGACGCCCCCGCCAGCACCAGGCCGTAGTGATGCGACTTGTGGCAGTTGCGGTCGATCAACACGATGTCGCCGGGTCGGACCAGCGATTGCACGACGATCTTGTTCGCCGTCGACGTGCCGTTGGTGACGAAATAGGTGTGGTTGGAATTCCAGGTCTTGGCGGCCTTGTCCATCGCTTTCTTGAGGTTGCCGTGCGGATCCAGCAGCGAGTCGAGGCCACCCGAGGTCGACGAGGTCTCGGCCATGAAGATGTTGCGGCCGTAGAACTCGCCCATGTCCTGCAGTGACTTCGAATTGAAGATGCTCGCGCCCCGGGCCACCGGAAGCGCGTGGAACTGCCCGACCGGAGACTGCGCGAATTCGCGCAGGGCGTCGAAGAACGGCGTCGCGAACCGGGTACGCATACCGGCCATCACCGTGCTGTACAGGTCGGTGGCGTCGTTGAGCCGGTAGAACGTGCGGTGATAGATGTCGGGCTCGTACTCGCCGGGTGACGCGATCGACTCGTCGGTGACCAGATACCGGTCGATGTGCGGGCGCAGCTCCCGGATCCACTCCCCGCACTCCACCCAGTCGTGGGTGCGATCGGTCGCCACGGCCACATCGTTGGCGCCGAGCAGCCGCGCCATCACCGGCAACCGGTCCCGCGAGCGCAGCGGCAGGTCGTGGCGGATGATCGCCGCCTGGATCTCGCCGTTGAGCGCGACGGCGGTGATCGCGTCCTCGACGCTGGGCACCACCAGCAGTTCGAACTGCACATCGTCGTCCGGATTGCGCAGCGCACGCAGGCTCTCCGCCAGTCCCTCCGGGCCTGTCGATGTCGAGTCATCGGCGAGCAACACCGTGTAGTACTGCGCACGCTTGACCCTGGCTTCGAGCTCTTGCTCGGCCAACGACGAGGACGTGTCGAACAGCGCCGCGCGGTCGCCGTAATCCGAGAGCAACCGGACGGCGAGCGACACCTCGTCACTGAGCAGCTCTGTCGCCAGATCACCCAGGTAGTCGCGAAACTCCTCGACCTTCTCAGCACCGGGATACAGCCAGTACCGTTCGTAGGCGCTGAGCCGGTCCAACAACCGTTTCACCCGAACCGTCTCATGCTTGGTGTCCAGACCCGCGCGGTGCACCGCGAGCAACTGCCTGCAGGCATCGTCGAGCAGGTTCCACGTGTCGATCCGCGAGTACGACGGGTTGGCCACCGCCGCCAGCGAAGAGACCCGCAGCCTTCTGGTACGTCCGCTATCTCGGTCCATGCCCCCGATCCTCCGCCAGCGGCCGCGTATTACGCCCGTTTCCCGGGAAAACGATGCGGTATTGCAGCAGCGGTTACGCGGGCGCTGCGTAGACCGGGCGACCCAGGCCGAGAGCGTGCTGGGCGATCATGTTGCGGAACACCTCGAGCGTGCCACCGTAGATTCCGGTGGGGCCGGCCAGCCGGAAGAGGTATTCGACACCGCCGGTGAGGACTCCGGCCGGGCCGAGGATGTCCATCAGATCCGGGGACACGTCACGCAAGGTCTGCGCGATCGCGACCCGCCCGTACATCTCGGGTGTGCTCATCGCAGCCTCCAGCCGGGCAACACCGCGGCCGAGCCGGTAGTACACCGAATCGTCGTGCCCGGCCGGATTCGACACGGCGCCGGCGACGTGGTCGACGGCCTCGGCCATCAGCGTGATGTGCTCCGTCATCGTCGCGATCTTCTGCAGGCCCTGGGTGTCGGTTTCGACGGTGCCGTGCTCGACGTCGAGCGCGCCGCGCAGCACCGCCCACCCACCGTTGACCGCGCCGACGCGATAGCGGTCGGCCACCCGGACATCGCTGTAGTACGTGATGTTGGTGCGGTCGCCGTCGACCGTGCGGATGCCCTGGATCTCGACGCCAGGAGCATCGAGCGGCACCAGGAACATGGTCAGGCTGTGGTGTTTGGCCGCGTCCGGATCGGTGTTGGTGACCAGGAAGACGTACTGCGCGTTGTGGGCATTCGAGGTGAACATCTTGGATCCGTTGATGATCCAGCCGTCACCATCGCGCACCGCCCGGGTCTTGCAGGTGGCGACGTCGGAGCCGCCGTCGGGCTCGGTGTATCCCAGGCACAGCCGCAGCCGCCCCGCGAGCACGCCCGGTAACACCTCGTCGACCAGCTTCGCCGAACCGAACCGCTCGACCGTATGCGCCACCATCGCCGTTGTGCCCCAATGGAACCAGGGAGTGTGAGCTCGCCCGATCTCCAATTCCCAGATGCGCCGCCGCACGGCGCTGAAACCTCCGTCGGCCTCGCCGCGGTAGTCACCGGCGAGATATCCGGCGCGACCGAGCGCGAGATGCACTGTCTCATCGAAGTTTTCGCCGGTTTCCCGGTCACGCGCGATGACCTCGTCGGTGACGACGGCCGCCAGGAACGTTCACAGCTCGTCACGGAAGGCCTCGTCCTGAGCCGACAGCGCCACCCGGGAGAAATCCATACCGACTACCGTGACAGTATCGCGAATATTTGTAAAGCTATAACTCAGTGGGGCCAGGACACCGTGCGCAGCTGCCTGCGGGAGCTGATACCCAGTTTGACGAAGACCTTCCGCAGGTGCCACTCGACCGTGTGAGTGCTGATGAACAGCTGCGCACCGATCTCCTGATTGGTCAGGCCGTCACGGGCCAGCTGCGCGATCTGCGCTTCCTGCGACGTCATCTCGTCACCGGAACTGATGGCCTGCTTGCGCACTTTCTCCCCGGTGCCGATGAGTTCCCGGCGCGCACGTTCGGCGAACGCCCGCGCGCCGAACCCGGTGAACATCTCATGGGCGGTGCCGAGGTGTTCACGCGCGGCGCCGCGACGCTTCTGACGCCTCAGCCATTCTCCGTAGCGCAGGTGCGCACGGGCCAGCTGCGACCGGACCCTGGTGCGTCCGAGCCGCTCGACCGATTCGGTGAACAGCGCGTCGGCCTCGTCGCCGTCCGCGAGCATGGCGCGGGCACTCGCCAAAGCACCCAGCCCCCAATCCGTTCCGCTGACGCCTGCGCCTTCCTCCAGACGTCGCACCGCCATCGCGAGCGCTTCGCGATCGCCCGTGTGTGCAGCGGCTTCGGCGAGCTCGAGCAGGCACCAGCCGTAGAAGCCGAGATCGTCGAATCCGCACGCTTCGGTGGCAGCGGCGAGGGCCGCCTCGTAGCGGCCCAGCCCGTTGTAGAGGATCGCCGCGGTGTAGCCGATCACGCCGGCCAGGCGGCCCTCCCCCTTGGCGGACGCCTCGGCGGTACCCGCTTCGATCAGACCGCTCGCCACCGCCAGGTCGCCCTGCCAGGCGGCCAGCTCCACCTTGTGGTATTTCATCGGCTGGTGTCCGATCGCCACCGAGATCGCGTCGGCCTCTTCCATAAGTGCTGTGGCCGCGGCGAATTCACCTTCCAGGACATACACGCCAGCCCGGAATGCGATGGCCGGGGGCAACAGCGCCAACGCGCCGGCTGCCCGCGCCCGCTGAACCATCGCGCTGGACATGCGGTCGAGCAGATCGTCGTCCCACATCTCACCCGCGGCGGATTCGTGGACGACGGGGTACGCCAGCGCCATCCAGCGCAGCGCCTGCACGTCGTCGGATCCAGCTGGAGTGCACCATGTTTCGAGGGCGGCGCGCAGCTGGCGGGTACCGGCGGCAAGCCCGCCCGTGACGCGATGGGCCATGCCACTGAGCAGCAGGTCGATGGGATGCCGCAGGTCCGTAACGCGGTCGACGGCGTTGCGTGCCGCTGTTGCCACGCGGACGAGCGCGTCGGGCTGGTTGCGTGAGGCGTACATCGCCGCCGCGAAGGCCTCTACATAGGCCTCCCTGGCGAGTTCATCGTGCAGGCTCTCCAGTCGAGTTGCGGCCTTGAGTAGCCGCGCCGCGGCCTGGTCGACTTGCGGTGCGTCACCGGCACCGCTGCGGCTGCGGGTGAACTCCATCTGCGCCCGCAACCGCCCGATCTCGGCTTGCTGCAGCGCCGTCAGGGGGCTCAGTTCAGCCAAAGCGAGTAGTTCATAAGCGGTTTGGGGTTCCGCCGCATCACGCTTGGTCTGGGCTGCCGCGATGGCGCGCGAGCCGCGCAACTCAGGATCGGCGGTGAGGATGGCCGCGCGTTCCAGAAAGGTCGCGGCCGCCGCGATACCACCGCGGGTCTGGGCCCGCCAGGCCGAGGCTTCCAACTCCTTCGCGACGGCATCGTCGGGTCCCGCGGTGGCATGTGCGGCGTGCCAGGCGCGGCGGTCGGGGTCAATGGTCGAGTCTGTGGCGTGCGCCAGGGCACGGTGGATGTCGCGGCGCTCGGCGATGTCCGCGGCGCGGTAGGCGGCCGAACGCACGAGCGGATGGTGAAAGCGCATGCGCGGACCGAATTCGATGATCCCGGCTTGCTCGGCGGGGATCAGCGCATCGGCGGAGATACCGAGGTGTTCGGCAGCGCGCAGAAACAACGCTGCGTCGCCGACCGGTTCGGCGGCGGCGGCCAACACCAGTCGCCGGGTGTCGTGGGGCAGCGCCTTGATCCGCTCGACGAATCCGCTCTCGACCCGGTCTGCCGGCGGCCGCACGGCGGCAGGCCGAAAGCCGCCTGCCATCTCCGCCGCCGACATGGTGCGCGGCACCTCCAGGAGCGCCAACGGGTTTCCCCTGGTCTCAGCCACGATACGGTCGCGCACCCGCGGATCGATTCCGCCGAACATGACCGACTCCAAGAGAACCCGTGCGTCACTGTCGGGCAGGCCGCTGACCCGTAACTCCGGCAAACCGGTCAAGAAGTCTTCGACACCATCGCGCACTCCAAAGATCATGGCCGCGGGTTCAGCCAGCATTCGGCGTGCCACGAATCCCAGCGTCTGCACCGATACCTGGTCCAGCCATTGCGCGTCGTCGATAACACACATCAGCGGCCGGTCGTCGGCTGCCGCCGCCATGAGGCTCAGCACGGCCAACCCGACCAGGAAGCGGTCGGGGGTCGGCCCGACACCGAGTCCGAACGCCACCGACAGTGCGTTGCGCTGCGGTTCGGGCAGTTCGTCGATGTGACCGAGCAACGGTGCGCACAACTGCTGCAGACCGGCGAAGGCCAGTTCCATCTCCGATTCCACGCCGGACACCTGAGCGAGCCGGAAACTCGACGCCTGGCGTACGGCATACTCCAGCAACGCTGTCTTGCCGACCCCGGCCTCACCGCGCAGCACCAGGGTCCGACTGATGCCGGAGCGAGCATCGGCAACCACACCGCGTAGCGTTTCGCATTCCGCGGCGCGTCCCCGCAGCGGTTGGCCCCCACCCACACTCGTCATCCGCACCATCGTCCGTTTCTCGTGGCGCCCAGCCGCCCACCAGCGGCCGTAGAAGGTCCGATCACGAAATAATAGTGAGCTCTTCCCGCCGATGGAGAACCAGACCGTACACCGGACCGGAAAGCCTTGCTCGACAGCGCATTCGCCCTGAACCGACTATTCGAGAAGTTTGCCGATCGTGCTCACCGGGCGCATCAGCGCGGCGATGTCCCCGGGAATGTCCGGCACAGGTTCGGCGGCTACCCTGCCCGGCCCGGACCAGACGAGGTTGACGCGCAACGATTCGTCGGCGGGCGGGCAATCCGAACGGTTGTGGCAGCCGCGGGTCTCCCGCCGTTGCAGCGCCGTCTCCAACGTGGCGCGCCCGGCCGACAACGCCGACCGCAGATCGAAAGCCTCTGCCAGCTCGACGAATCCGGCGATGTCGGGATGGACGGCGAGCCGCGGCGTGAGGCTTTCGATGTCGTCGATCTCGTCGAGCCCGGCGCGAAGTCCCGCTTCGTCGCGGACCACGCCGGCGTGCCGCGTCATGGTGGCGCGGACAGCACGGTGGAGGTAGTGCGCATTCTCCGAGCCCGGCGACGACAGCAGCCCGGCGATGGCATCGCGTGCGTCGGACACCGCGGACCGGGAACGTTGCTGTGCGCCAAGCCCAATGGAGTAGCGCGCGGCGGCACGGGCGGCGATCTTGCCATACACCAGCAGTTCGATGAGCGGGTTGCCACCAAGCACGCCGGCGCCATGCATGCCGGTGGATGCCGCGCCGATCACGTAGAGACCCGCGACATCAGTGCTGTGGTCGTCGGCGCGGACCCAGACCCCGCCCATCGAATAATGGGCGGCGGGAGCGACTTCGATCGGATCGGTGGTGATGTCGAGCGACTGCACGTCCAGCAGGCTCTGGTACAGCCGGGGCAGCCGGTCGAGGATGTGAGTTCGCGGCAGATGAGTCAGGTCCAGCCACACCCCACCGCGCGGCGTGCCGCGGCCGGCCCGGATCTCGGTGTCGGCTGCCACCGCCACCTGATTCGATGACGAAAGCTCCATGCGCTCGCTGTCGTAACGCCGCATGAACCGATCGCCCAGGGCGTTGCGCAGGATCCCGCCCTCGGCTCTGGCGATGTCCGGGACCAGTGTCCCCGCCCACTCCTCGGGTTGGATCAACCCCGTCGGATGGAATTGGACCAGTTCGGCATCGCGGATTCGGGCACCCGCTTCGTGCGCCAGACGGAAAGAGTCACCGGTGTTCTCCCCGCGCCGCGACGAGGTCCGGCGCCAGATCCGGGCATGTCCACCCGTCGCCAGGATGACCGAATCGGAGTGGATGGTGTAGCGCGTGCCGTCGCACACGTCGAATCCGTAGGCTCCGAAAATCACGGCGTCGCGCACCAGCAGACTGGTGATGTAGACCGAATCCATCACCGGGACAGCGAGTTCCAGCGCCCGGTGTACCAGGGTGCGGTGCAGCTCCAGGCCGGTGTGGTCGCCCGCGTACGCAGTCCGGCGGTGCGTGTGCGCCCCGAAGAAGCGCTGGGAGATCCGGCCGTCGCGCTCCCGGGCGAACGCCATGCCGTAGCGCTCGAGGTCCCGGATCGCCTCCGCCGCCCCTTCGGTGACGATGCGTACCGTGACCGGGTCGGCCAGCAGGCAGCTCTCGGTCAGGGTGTCGGCCGCGTGCTGCTGCCAACTGTCGTCGGGGTCCATGGTGGCCAGCGCCGCGTTGACCCCGCCCCGGGCCAGCGTGGTGTGCGCGTCGGCCATCGGTCTCTTCCCCACGACGAGCACGTCGATGCCTCGCTCGGCCAGTTCGATGGCGGCCCGCAGCGCTGCGCCGCCGGTACCGATGACCAGTACCGACGTGGCAACCTGCTGCTCGACGCAGTCCATCTGTCGCTCCCCGGTGGCTGTCGTCACGAGGTCGCGCGACGTCTCGACAGCCAGAACGCCGGCAGGGCGCGGCGGTCATCCTGCCCGGCGCTACACCTGGGCGGGCAGCGACACCGTGTCGTCGTCCTTGCCGTGGTCCTGCCGACGCGGCCGGTACTTGCGGAAGTGGTAGTCCCCACGGGGGTAGACCACCTGCGGCCACCAGAACCACCGGCCCAGCAGCGTCGCGATCGACGGCATCAACAGCGACCGCACCACAAGGGTGTCCATCAGCAGACCGATCGCGATGGTCGACCCCATCTGGGCCAGCACGATCAACTGGCTGCCCATCATCGCCGCCATGGTCGCGGCGAACACCAGCCCGGCCGACGTCACCACGCCGCCGGTGCCACCCATCGACCGGATGATGCCGGTCTTGAGGCCCGCGTGGATCTCGTCTCTGAACCGCGACACCAACAGCAGGTTGTAGTCCGATCCCACGGCCAGCAGGATGATCACCGACATCAGCATGACCAACCACTGCACCTGGATGCCGAAAAGGTCCTGCCACAACAACACTGAGATACCGAACGACGCCGCGATCGAGCTGGCCGCGGTGCCGACGATGGTCAATGCGGCCACCACGCTTCGCGTCAGGATCAGCATGATCATGAAGATCAGCGTCAGCGCTGACACCACCGCGATCATCAGGTCGTACCGCGCGCCGTCGCTCATGTCCTTGTACGTCGCCGCCACGCCGCCGAGATAGATCTTGGCGTCGGACAGCGAGGACATCTTGAGGCCCTCCTGCGCGGCGGTCCGCTCCGCATCGACGCGCGCGATGCCTTCCGTGGTCGCCGGGTCGGTCTGGTGGGTGATGAACATGCGCGCAGACTTCCCGTCCGGCGACAGGAACATCTTCAGACCGCGCTCGAAGTCGGGGTTGGTGAACGCCTCGGGCGGCAGATAGAACAGATCGTCGTTCTTGGCGTCGTCGAAGCTCTGGCCCATCGCCAGCGCGGTATTGTTCATCGCCTCCATCTGATCGAGCAGGGCCTTCTGCGAGTTGTACGACGCCAGCGACAGATCTCTGCTGGTCTTCATCGAGGCGATCGTCTGAGGCAGGAGTGCGGTCAATTTCGGTGCCAGGTCCGCCAATTGGTCGGTGTTGACCTGAACCGAGGCCGTCTTGTCGGTCAGTTCGTCGATCGAATCGAGAGAATCGAATATCGACCTCGTCGCGGCGCACATGGGAATGTCGAAGCAGTGCGGCTCCCAGTAGAAGTAGTTGCGCAGCGGCCGGAACTGATCATCGAAATTGGCGATGTTGTCGCGCATCTTCTCGGTGACGGCGAGCAGCTCTTGCGACTTGGCCGCCGAGTCCTGGGTGAGCTTGGTCTGCTCGAGGGACAGTTGGTACTGCTTCTCCAGGATGGAGATCGACTCATTGGTCGCGTCGATCATCTTGAGCTGGTCGTCCAACTGCGCCCGCTGGAACGGCAGGTTCAGGTTGCTGGTCTGACCCTGAATGCTGGTCTGGAAGGGAATCGAGCTGTGCTGGATGGGAATTCCCAGCGGCCGGGTGATGCTCTGGACCATCGCGATGCCCTGCGTGCGCAGCACGTTCTTGGCCACCCGGTCGAGCACCAGCATGTCGGCCGGGTTGCGCATGTCGTGGTTGGCCTCGACCATGAGGATGTCGGGGTTCATCCGGGCCTGGGTGAAATGCCGGTCCGCTGCGGCGAATCCGACGTTCACCGGTGCATCGGTGGGCAGGTACCAGCGGTCGTTGTAGGCGGGCTTGTACCCGGGTACCGCCACCAGACCGATCATCACCACAACGGCGCTGGCCACCAGAATCGGTGCGGGCCAACGGACTACCGCAGTACCGACCTTGCGCCAGAACCGGCCCGTGTCGGGCTTCTTGGCTTCGTACAGCCCGACCAGGGTACCGAGGAAGAGCAGCGCCGGTCCCATGGTCACCGCCGATGCGACCACCACGACCATGCCGATCGCGACGGGCTCACCCATGGTGGAGAAGTACGGCAGCCGGGCGAAGCTGAGGCAGTACGTCGCACCGGCGATCGTCAGGCCGGAACCGATGATGACGGGCGCGACGGATTTGAACGTGGTGTAGTACGCGTCTTCTCGTTCCTCGCCCGAACCGCGTGCCTCGCGGTAGCGACCGAACAGGAAGATGCCGTAGTCGGTCGCCGCGGCGATCGCGAGCATCGTGAGGATGTTTCCCGCGAACGTCGTCAGGCCGAACACGTCGTGGGTGGCGAGCACCGACACCACACCGCGCGAGCTCAACAGGCCGATCGCGGTCAGCAACAACTGCACCAGCGTGGTGCGGATCGACCGGTAGACGATGAGCAGCATCACCGCGATGGCCACCAGGGTGAACAGGGTGATCTGGCCGAGGCTGGCATT
Organism: Mycobacterium dioxanotrophicus; assembly: GCF_002157835.1. Lineage (NCBI taxonomy): Bacteria > Bacillati > Actinomycetota > Actinomycetes > Mycobacteriales > Mycobacteriaceae > Mycobacterium > Mycobacterium dioxanotrophicus. The sequence goes on from NZ_CP020809.1 coordinate 6,893,609, forward strand.
GCCGATCACGTGCAGATCGTCGGTCAGGGCCGCGGGGCCTGCGACGTAGGCTTGCACGCCCGGTGGGGCCTGCGTGTTCTTGATGACATCGCGGACCTTGTTGACGCCCTCGTTGGCCAGGGTCTGGCCTTGCTCACCGGCCAGGTTCAGCATGACGTAGGAAGCCTTGCCGTCAGCGCTCTGTGCGCCCGCGGCCGTCAGCGTGTCACCCCAGAAGTCCTGGATGTGCTGGATGTGTTCGGGATCCTCACGCAGCTTGCGGATGATCTCGTCGTAGTACCGGTGCGCGTCGGGGCCGAGCGGCTTCTCGCCCTCCACGACCACCATCACCGTGCTGTTGGAGTTGAACTCCTGGAAGTTCGCGCCCATGCGCTTCATCGCGATCATCGAGGGCGCATCGGCCGGCGCCATAGGCGCCGAGTGTTCCTCGCCGACGACCTCCAGCTGCGGTGCGATCACGTTGACCACGACCGCGAACACGATCCAGAACAGGATGATGGGCAGGGCCAGTATGCGCATGGCGTGCGCGAAATAGGGCCGGTGGCCACGGCCTTTCTCGGCGTGCGCCGGCTGCGCGGGTTCGGCGGGCTGATCGGGCACGGTATGTGTCATGCGGACTTCACCAAGCAGTAGGTCTGGGCATTGACGCCATCGGCGGCTTGCTCTTCGCGAACGGTTCCGTTCACCGTGACGCGACAGCCGATTTGGTCGCTGTCACTGCGGGCCATGAGGTTGGCGCTGACCGTCGGAAGTGTCGTCGACAGCGTGACCGACCACGGCAGCGTCGTGTTCACCTGATGGATGTTGGCGTCCGGGTCGAAGTAGCTGATCTGCGCGGTGGACCCCGGCGGGCCGTACACGTCGTACACCAGCACTTTCGGGTTGAACTGCACGATCTCGATGCCGGCACCGGCATTCGCGTTGAGATCTTCGGAGCCGAACATCCGGTGCAGTCGTGACACCACCAGACCCGAGATCGCCAACACGACGATCAGGACCAGTGGTATCCACAGCACTTTGAACGCTCGCGCGATGCGACTCGCCACCACCCATACCTCCCGACATCATCCGAACTGTGCGAACGCTCAGCGAATTAGTTCGAATAACTATGTACAGCGGGAAAAGACCTTACACCCAAGCGGGGTTATCCGCTCCACCGAGCCGTGCCTCAATCAGGTGACAACACGGGCGGGCGCGTCCGGCTTCCCGGTTCACCGGGCAATTTCGCCGTGACCGGACGCAAGGGAGTTAGGCGGCCGCTCCCGCGGAACCGTCGCGGCCGACATAGCCACGAGCAACAGCGATCTCGGCGAGCAGGCCGCGCAACTCGCGTCGGCCGCGGTGCAGTCTGGACATCACCGTGCCCACCGGAATCTGCAGGATCTCGGCGATCTCCTTGTACCGGAAGCCCACAACGTCGGCGTAGTAGACGACGATCCGCTGGAACTCCGGCAGGGACTGCACGGCCTGACAGACTTCGTCGTCGCCCAGCGCCTCAAGCGCGGCGAGCTCCGCCGAGGCCAGCTCGACGGTCGAACGTGCTGCCACAGCAGCCAACTGCGACTCGGTGACGGTGTCGGCCAGCACCTCGTCCGGCCTGCGCTGGGCGGCGCGATACGAGTTGATCCACGTGTTGGTCAGGATCCGGAACAGCCACGCCCTGATGTTGGTGCCGTCTTCGAACGTGTGAAAACTGGCGTAGGCCTTGAGCATTGTCTCCTGCACCAAGTCCTCGGCATCCGCGGCGCTGCGCGCGTACTTGCGCGCGACCCCGTAAAGCTGATCCAACAGGGGCAGCGCGTCGCGCTCGAATCGCACACTCATAGGGACTGGCTTGGTGACTGGCATGGCCCCGCTCCTGCCGTTTGTCGTCGATCCGGTCCTGGCCACTTCGTAACCCGAAGCTATCCCGCGCCGGAGCCCGCTCCCAGGGGGTTTACCTCCGGGTTCATGCTGGTTTCCCGACGCGACCGCGAGTGTTACGGGCGGCCGTCCGACTGTCATGACCGCAGCATGGCACCTGAAGTCAACTTGAGGTCAAGGCGTTCCATGGCGCGGCACGGGCATGGCAGTCGGGGCGATGCTGAGCGCGCGGCAGCCGCGGACTTTAGGGTCATCAGCTATGAACCGCCTCGATCGCTTCTTCGAAATCTCGGCGCGCGGCTCCAGTGTCTCCGCCGAGATACGAGGTGGCGTCGTCACGTTCATCGCGATGGCCTACATCATCGTGCTGAACCCCGTCATCCTGTCGAGCGCTCAAGACGTGGCAGGCAACAAGCTGGCGTTCGCGCAAGTGTCGGCGACGACGTCCCTGGCCGCCGGGGTGATGACGATCCTGTTCGGCGTCATCGCCCGGATGCCGTTCGCGTTCGCGGCAGGCCTCGGCATCAACTCGTTCCTGGCCACCACTGTCGTCGGGTCGGTGACGTGGCCGGAGGCGATGGGCCTCGTCGTCATCAACGGCCTGGTGATCGTGCTGTTGGCGGCCAGCGGTCTGCGGCGGCTGGTGTTCGACGCCGTGCCGATCCAGCTCAAGCTCGCCATCACCGCGGGCATCGGGTTGTTCATCTTGTTCATCGGCCTCGTCGACGCCGGCTTCGTGGGTTCCACCGGCCGCCCGTCGCCGCCGGTGGGCCTGGGCAGCGGCGGCACCGGCTCGATCAACACCGTGCCCACCGTGGTGTTCGTGTTCACCTTGCTGATCACCGGCATCCTCGTGGCCCGGCGGGTACGCGGAGGCATCCTGATCGGCCTGGCCGCGGGCACCGTGATCGCAATCATCGTCGAGGCGATCTGGCACCTGGGGTCGGCGACCGAGCACCCCGGCGGCTGGGGACTGTCGGTGCCGTCGCTCTCCGGCTCTCCGTTCGCGCTGCCCGACATGTCTCTGGTCGGCGCCTTCAGCCTCGGCAGCTTCGGCCGGATCGGCGCGCTGGCGGCCATCATGCTGGTGTTCACGCTCGTGTTCGCGAACTTCTTCGACGCCATGGGCACCATGACCGGGCTGTCCCGGGAAGCCGGCCTGGCCGACGCCCAGGGCACCTTCCCGCGGCTGCGGGCCGCACTGATCGTGGAGGGCGCGGGTGCCGTCGTCGGCGGCGCGACCTCCGCGTCGTCGAACACGGTCTTCATCGAGTCGGGCGCGGGCATCGAGGAGGGGGCCCGCACCGGCCTGGCGAACCTGGTCACCGGTGCGCTGTTCCTGGCGGCGATGTTCGTCTCGCCGCTGGCCTCGATCGTGCCAACGGAAGTCGCCGCCGCGGCACTGGTCATCGTGGGAGCGATGATGGTGTCGCACTTGCGCCACATCGACATCTCTGAGTTCTCGATCGCGCTGCCGGTCGTGCTCACGGTGGCGACCATGGCGTTCAGCTACTCGATCGCGAACGGCATCGGCGTCGGTTTCGTCGCGTGGGCGGTGCTGCGGTCGGCCGCAGGCAAAGCCCGGGAGATCAGCCCGCTGCTGTGGATCGTCGCCGCCGGCTTCATCTTGTACTTCGCTCGCGGCTGGATCGAGTCGCTCATCGGCATGCACTGACAGGTAATGTTCAGGCTCATGGGAGACGCGCCGCCGATGAGCCGCTTGCGCGAAGAGAAATCAAACCGATGAGCCGCTTGCGCGAAGAGAGCAAGCAGTGAGCGCCGGGCTGTTCGGTTTGCTCGACGACGTCGCGGCGCTGGCACGTCTCGCCGCGGCCTCAATCGACGACATCGGCGCTGCGACGGGGAAAGCCACCGCGAAGGCCGCCGGCGTGGTGATCGACGACACCGCGGTGACGCCTCAGTACGTGCACGGCATCACTGCCGATCGCGAACTTCCGGTCATCAAGCGCATCGCGATCGGTTCGCTGCGCAACAAGATCGTGTTCATCCTGCCGGTCGCCTTGCTGCTCAGCCAGTTCGCGCCCTGGATGCTGACCCCGATCCTGATGCTGGGCGCGACCTACCTCTGCTTCGAAGGGGCCGAAAAGGTCTGGGGCTACGTCGCCAAGCACGGAGCCGGAGGGCATCACGACGCGCCGGCCGGCGCCGTCGGCGGGGACGCCGAGCGTTACATGGTGACCGGCGCGATCCGCACCGACTTCATCCTGTCCGCCGAGATCATGGTCATCGCCCTCAATGAGGTGACCCACCAACCGTTCTTCCCCCGGCTGATCATCCTGGTCATCGTCGCACTGGTGATCACCGCGGCGGTGTACGGCGTGGTGGCCGGCATCGTGAAGATGGACGATATCGGACTGGCACTGACACAACGCAATTCGCGTTTCGCCAAATGGATCGGCCGGGGCCTGGTCGCCGGTATGCCCAAGCTGCTCACGGCGCTGTCGGCCATCGGCACGGTCGCGATGCTCTGGGTCGGCGGCCACATCCTGCTCGTCGGCACCAATACCCTTGGCTGGCACGGCCCGTACGGTCTGGTGCACCACGCCGAAGAATTCGTGCATCACGCATTGGCGAATGCGGCGGGTCTTGGCGGAGTGGCGGCGTGGCTGGTCAACACCGCCGCATCGGCGGTCATCGGGTTGGTGGTCGGCGCCATCGTGGTCGCGACCATGCACGTGCTGCCATTCGGCAAGAAGGACAAGCACTCCTGAGCCTGGTGCTGCGGTCGGTGCCGATGTCATACCGCGGTAGCACATCAAGATCGGACGACAGACCGATGTGGAGGGCCCCCTCGACTTCATAGCGTCAATCCATGACGCAAGCACAACGTTCACCAGCCCACCAGATGGCGCTCGTCGCACGTGCATTGCCGCGCGCCGTCCCCGTCGCGATACCCGCCATCCGGCCCCGTCCGACCACCGGCAGACACCACCGAATCATCGCGGCCGTACGTGCCTGGCTGCTGGCACCTGCGTTCACACCAAGGCCGCCGCAGGAGTACCACCGACCGCACCGACTGGACTTCATCGAGGACGCCGCGATGGGCCGCGAGATGTTGCGGCTGTAGCTCTACGACCGTGGTAGGACACATCCATCCCCCCGCGGAACGATGCGAACCGGCGACCGGGGCTTCTACGATCGGAACATGCTGAGTGCGATGGCGCGCTCCGTGCGCGAGCAGATGCGCCGGCAAGGCGAGTCGATCCCGGTCGGCCACAACTGGGCGTCTGTGATCGCGGTCGACGCCACCGTGGTGGGCGCCGCGGTGATCGCCGCCGTCCAGCGTCCGGCCGCCGACCTCGCCGTGTCCCTGCTCGCGCTTGCCCTGGCGGTCGCGCCGTTTGTGCAGGTCTACGCGTCGGGCGCCAAGTTCAAGGCTCCGGTGGTGTGGGCCGCCTGGACGGCCGCGACGGCGTTGCTGCTGTTCGCGACGTCCACGCCGGTCGCCAACGATTTCGCTCCCCTGCTGGTGGTGCTGATGGTGGGCGAGGTGACGTCGCTGACCGGGATACCGGGCGGGTGCCTTTCCTCGCTCTGCGCCGCCGCTCTGCTGTTGACCGCGTCGGCTCTGCACAGGCTCGACAATGTTCCGCTCTATCTCGGCATCCTCGGAATGGGTTGGCTGGTGGGCTATCTCATGCGGGTGCAGACCGTATTGATGGAGCAGCAGCAGCAAGCCCAGGCAGCGTTGGCAACCCATGCCGCAGCAGACGAGCGGCGCCGCATCGCGCGCGAGGTGCACGACGTCATCGCCCACTCGCTCAGCGTGACGCTGCTGCACATCACGGGCGCTCGCCGCGGATTGCAGCAGGACCGCGATGTCGAGGATGCCGTCGATGCGCTCGAGCAGGCCGAACACCTGGGCCGCCAGGCGATGGCCGACATCCGCCGGACGGTCGGTCTCCTCGACGGCGCCCCGATGGGCACCACGCCCGAGCCGGGCATCGACGACATCTCCGCTCTGATCGACGACTTCGTCCGCGCGGGCCTCACGGTGCAATTCACCGCGAGTGGACGCGCCGCGCAGGTCTCCCCCGCTGTCGGCCTGGCCCTGTACCGCATCACACAAGAGTCGCTGGCCAATATCGCCAAGCATTCGCCTGAAGCTAAATCTACTGTGACGCTGGCGATCTCACGCACATCGGTAACACTGAACGTGTTCAATCAACTGCCGGTGGCGGTAACAGCCGGATGTACAGAAGGGCGTGGTGTGCGCGGGATGCGACAGCGCGTCGGGCAACTCGGCGGCATCATCAGCGTCGGCCCGACGTCCGACGGCTGGGCGGTACGCACCAACATTCCGCTCGGCACCACCGACTCGTCCTGCCCGTTGGCGTCGTCATGACCGACCCGGCGCCCGAGATCGCGGTCCTGCTCGTCGACGATCAGGACCTGGTGCGCTCTGGGCTCCGCCGGATCCTGCGCCGCAAGGACGGGTTCACCATCATCGCCGAATGCGCCGACGGCGACGAGGTGGCCGCCGCGGTCGGCAGGCACCGCCCCGACGTGGTCGTGATGGATCTGCGGATGAAACGCGTCGACGGCATCGAAGCCACCCGCCTGCTCACCGCGCAGTCGGGTCCACCTGTGCTGGCCCTGACCACCTTCAACGACGACGAACTGCTGTCGGGCGTGCTGCGGGCCGGGGCAGCCGGATTCGTCCTGAAGGACTCCTCCGCCGAAGAGCTGATCCGGGCGGTCCGGGCGGTCGCTGCGGGACACAGCTACCTCGACCCTGCCGTGACGTCAAGGGTTCTCAGCACCTACCGCAAAGCCGCCACGTCACCGCGCGCCACCGCCGTCAGCGACCTCACAGCGCGTGAACTCGATGTCCTGACCCTCATCGCCAGGGGCCGGTCGAACTCCGAGATCGCTGACGAACTAAGCATTTCCGGGCTCACTGTCAAGAGCCACATTGGCCGAATCTTCGTCAAGCTGAACCTGCGTGACCGGGCCGCCGCGATCATCCACGCCTACGACACCGGGATCGTCGCCCCCCCAGTGACACAGGAGCCGGGAAACCGGTCAGCTAAAGTGGTATCCGTCACGTTGGAAAATCCGCGCCCTCGGTAGGGTACGAAATTGACGGTGACGCCTGAGTCGATTAGTTGAAGGGGGGCGGCATGGACGAGGTCCTGGCCCGTGCCGGTATCTTCCAGGGCCTGCAGCCCAAAGCCATCGAGACACTCGCGCGTCAACTCGAACCGGTGACCTTCCCCCGCGGACGCACCGTCTTCGTCGAAGGCGAACCGGGCGACACGCTCTACATCATCATCTCCGGCAAGGTGAAGATCGGGCGCAGGACCACCGACGGCCGCGAGAGCCTGATCACGCTGATGGGTCCGTCGGACATGTTCGGCGAGCTCGCCATCTTCGACCCCGGTCCGCGTACGTCCACCGTCACCACCCTCACCGACGTGTCGGCCGTGTCGATGAGCCGTGCGGCGCTGCAGTCATGGATCGCCGAAGAGCCCGAGATCGCCGAACAGCTGCTGCGGGTGCTGGCCCGCCGGTTGCGCCGCACCAACGACAACCTGTCCGACCTGATCTTCACCGACGTGCCGGGCCGGGTCGCCAAGCAGCTGCTTTACCTTGCGCAGCGCTTCGGCAGCCGCGAAGGCAATGCACTACGGGTCAATCACGAACTGACCCAGGAGGAAATCGCCCAGTTGGTCGGCTCGTCTCGCGAGACCGTCAACAAGGCGCTCGCTGATTTCGCTCAGCGCGGCTGGATTCGCGTGCAGGGCAAGAGCATTCTGATCGACAACGCAGAGCGGCTGGCGCTGCGCGCCAAATAGGTCTGTGTCAGTCGCCGAGGGTGCGTTCGAGCCCGGCGATGATGACGCCGAGGTTGAAATCGAAGTCGTGGTCGTCGGCGGCTGCCGCGGCGCGTCGGGCGTTCACTGCGCCCAGGAGCGGAAAGTCCTCGGCCGGTAGCTCTTTGAGGACCCTGGCGACCTCCGGGTTCTGATGGTGCCGCCGCGATTCCGCGGAACCGAGCACGTCGTGGGCGGCTGACAGGGCGATACCGGACACCAGCGTGAGGACGCGTCCCGCATCGTCCACACCGAAACCGGCGCCGGTCAGCGACCGCAGCACACGCTCGGCGAGCCCGAGACTTGCCGCTCCGCCAATCCCACTGAGCCGGAAGCTCATTCCGGTCGCACCGAGCTTGAGGACGCCCTGCCGGATCGCGTTGGCGTAGGCCCGCAGGGTCTCCCGCCAGTCGACGTCATCGGGTAGCTCGATCGCCCGGATCTCGTTCTCGAACAGGTCGGCGACGACGAGTTCCAGCAGCCCGTCCCGATCGCCGACGTAGTAGTGCAGAGCGGTGCGGTCCACCCCGAGCGCGTCGGCGACGGCTTGCATGGTCAGGTCTTCGGGGGCGATGCCCCGCGCTGCGGCGACGATCTGCTCGTGATCGATGCGTCGAGGTCGGCCGCGGCGCCGCCGGGTTTCGTCGGCATCGCCCGTACGGGCAGCTGCTCGGCCGGTCATTGCGGCAACAGTAGTGGCCCGGAGGGGGACGCAGCCAACTCTTCCCTTTTTCTCACGGCCGTGGAAAACTTCCGCTGGAGCCGACGGAAGGGGCTGACGAGATGTCAGGTAACTATCGGGTGGTCCAGTGGACGACGGGCAATGTCGGCAAGAGCTCGGTGGCAGCCATTGCCAGGAATCCCACGCTCGAGCTCGTCGGCTGCTACGCGTGGTCGCCCGACAAGGCGGGCCGCGACGTCGGCGAACTCTGCGGGATCGAGCCGCTCGGCATCAACGCGACCAACGACATCGAGGCCCTGCTCGCACTGAAACCCGATGTCGTGGTCTACAACCCGATGTGGATCGACGTCGACGAGCTGGCCCGCATCCTGGAGGCCGGCATCAACGTCGTCGCCACCGCGTCGTTCATCACCGGGCACAACCAGGGCGACGGGCGGCAGCGTATCGCCGACGCGTGCCGGCGCGGTGGCGCGACGATGTTCGGGTCCGGCATCAGCCCGGGCTATGTCAACCAGCTGTCCGTCGTGGCCGCGGGTATCTGCGACCGCGTGGACAAGATCACCGTGAACGAGGCGGCCGATACGACGTTCTACGACTCCCCCGCCACCGAGAAGCCGGTCGGCTTCGGCCAGCCCATCGACCATCCCGATCTCCAGGCCATGACCGCACGCGGCACCGGCGTGTTCGGTGAGGCCGTGCGCATGGTCGCCGATGCCCTCGGCATCGAACTCGACGAGGTCCGATGTGATGCCGAGTACGCCCAGACCACCGAGGATCTCGACCTCGGCTCGTGGACCATTCCGGCGGGGTGTGTGGCCGGCGTGTATGCCAGTTGGAAGGGCATCGTCGGAGGCGTGACGCGCGTGGAGATCAACGTCCGTTGGCGCAAAGGGCAAGCACTGCAACCGGATTGGCAGATCGATCAGGACGGCTGGGTGATCGAGGTGGCCGGGCGCCCGACGGTCACCATGAAAGTCGGTTTCCTGCCGCCACCCGACTTCGAGGCCACCACACTCGAGGAGTTCATGGTGCTCGGCCACATCATGACGGCCACACCGCCGCTCAACGCGATCCCCGCCGTCGTGTCGGCCGCTCCGGGTATTGTCACCTACAACGATCTGCCGCTGATCTTGCCGCGTGGTGTGGTGCCGGTGGGCTGATACGAGGAGGCGCCGGCATGCCGACACTGGACGAGGCCGCCGAACTGGCCCGAGATGACCATGGCCTGGCGGTGGTGTCGACCCTGCGCGCCGACGCGACCATCCAGTCCACGCTCGTCAACGCCGGCGTCCTGGCGCACCCGGCAACATCGGTACCGGCTCTCGGGTTCGTCACGTATGGCCGCGTGAAGCTCGCGAATCTGCGTGCCAGGCCGCAGATCTCGGTCACATTCCGCAACGGCTGGCAGTGGGCCACCGTCGAGGGACGTGCCGAGCTGGCAGGTCCCGACGATCCGCAACCCTGGCTGGATCCCGAACGACTGCGACTCTTGCTGCGCGAGATCTTCACCGCCGCCGGCGGCACCCACGACGATTGGGACACCTACGACCGGGTGATGGCCGAACAGGGCCGCACAGCCGTACTCGTCGCGCCCACAAGGGTTTACAGCAACGGGTAGGCTCAGCGGTGCATGCGGTTCGCACCGTCGACGATGGCGTCGTAGAGCGCCTGCTCGGGCTCCGACGGCGCGGTACGCCTACGCAGCAGCACGAATTCGAGTTCACCGAGATCCGGAAGCCGATCGTCGTCCACCGGGAAAAGGCCTGCCGGTAACAGCGTTTCGGCATGCGGGACGATACCGAGCCCGGCCAGCGCCGCGGCCTGCAGACCCAATTGACTGTCGCTGACGCATGCGATCCGCCAGGTGCGCCGCTCACGTTCCAGCGCGCGCAACGCGACGCGGCGCGTCAGGCTCGGCGTCGGATAGGTCACGACGGGAACCGGATCGGCGACGTCGGTCAGCCCTGCCCGTCCGGCCCACACCAATCGGTCCCGCCACAACAGCTGGCCGTGCTGCTCACCGGGCAACCGCTTGGCCACCATCAGGTCCAGTTCACCCGCGGCCATGCGCGTTTTGAGATTCTCACTCAGGCCGACGACGAGCTCGAGGTCCACGCCCGGATAGGCCCGCTGGAATTCGACCAGCACGTCGGGCAATTCGCGCGTCACCAGGTCGTCGGAGGCGCCGAGCCGGATGAAACCGGTGAGCCGCGAGCCGAAATGCCGCTTGGCCTCGGCTTCCACGTCGAGGATGCGACGCGCGAATCCGACCATCGCCGCGCCGTCGGCCGTCAATGCCAGATTCCGGGTGTCCCGCCGGATCAGCTCGCGGCCGACAGCCTGTTCCAGGCGTGCGATATGACCGCTCACCGTGGATTGCCGCAACCCCAGCACCCGGCCGGCTGCCGTGAAACCGCCTGCCCGCTCGACCGCGAGGAAGGTCCGCAGCAACTCCGGGTCGAACACATTCATCACGATACCCGTTCAGAGTTATCGAGCCCATCGACTTCTGCTATGAGTGCCGATCGCCGTACCGTGAACCGGTGCTCGCCAAACTCCGCATCGATGGGTTCCTGCTCGGCCTGGTCGCTTCGATGGCCGTCGGCCTGCTGGTACCTGCGCGCGGCGACGCCGCAAATGCCCTGGAGTGGGCGACCAAGGTGGCCATCGCCGTGCTTTTCTTCCTGTACGGCACACGCCTGGAACCGCGGGAGGCCCTGGAGGGACTGAAGCATTGGCGGCTGCACACCACCGTGCTGGCCGCGACCTACGTCCTGTTCCCGCTCCTCGGCCTGGCGATGCGGATGCTGGTCCCGTCCGTGCTCACCGACGAGCTCTACCTCGGCATGCTCTACCTGTGTCTGCTGCCGTCCACCGTGCAGTCCTCCATCGCCTTCACCTCCATCGCCCGGGGCAATGTCGCCGCCGCGGTCGTCAGCGCGTCGACGTCGAACATGCTCGGTATCTTCATCACCCCGCTGCTGGTGACGCTGCTGATGCAGACCAGCGGCGGCGCGACCGTCTCGGCAACCTCCATCCTGGAGATCGTCCTGCAGCTGCTGGTGCCGTTCATCGCCGGGCAGGTGCTCCGGTCGAAACTGCACCGGCTGCTGTCACACACCACGCTCACGAAGGTCGTCGACCGGGGATCGGTGTATCTCGTGGTGTACGCGGCCTTCAGTGCCGGTATGGCAGAACATATTTGGACGGGCATGAGGGCCACGAGCGTCATCGCGGTCATCGCGGTCAGCGTGATGCTGCTGGCGGTGGTGCTAGGCGTCACCGCGGGCGTGGCACGGCTGCTGCGCTTCGACCGGGCCGACCGCATCGTGGTGATCTTCTGCGGCTCGAAGAAGAGCCTGGCGACCGGTCTGCCGATGGCCACCGTACTGTTCGCCGGCCATCCGGTCGGGCTGATCGTGTTGCCGCTGATGATCTTTCACCAGATTCAGCTCATCACCTGCGCGGCATTGGCGGGGCGGTGGGGCAGGAGGGCGGCGGAACACGAAGCGACGGCGTCGCCGTTACCGGCGCGCGCGTAGGCCCGCCGCCGCCGAGCGGATCGTATCGGTGACGGTCGAGACCATCTCGCTGTCGAGTTTCCAGCACTGCCAGTACAGCGGGACGTCGAGATGCTGCGGGGCGATCGGGACCCAGGATGGCTCGACGAGTTCCTCGGGATACATGCCCCACCCCAACCCCGCGCGTACCGCCGCGCCGAAACCCTCTGCGGTCGGGATGAAGTGGACCGGGCGGCCGACGTCTTTGCGGAACACCTTGCGTACCAGGCTGTCCTGCAACGCATCGGCGCGGTTCCACGCCAGGGACGGCGCCTGCGCGGCAGCCGCCGCGGTGAACCCGTGCGGCAGGTACCTCTCGACGTAGTCGACGGTGGCCACGGGCACGTACCGCATGGCACCCAGTGGGTGGACGCGGCAGCCCGGCACGGACCTGCGCTCGGTGGTCACCGCGCCCATCACCACGCCTTCGCGCAGCAACTGCGCCGAGTGGTCCTGGTCCTCGATGTGGATGTCGAACAGCACACCGGGCAGCCGTGCCAGCACGGTGGTGAACCAGGTTGCCATCGAATCGGCGTTGACGGCCAATGCAATACGGGTCCAGGGAGCCGCTTCGCCACCCATCTCGGCCAGCGCCTCAGACTCCAGCAGTGCGGTCTGCGCTGCCAGCCTCAGCAGCGGAACTCCGGCTGGTGTTGCGACGCAAGGCTTTTCGCGGACTACCAGGACCTGGCCCACCCGTTGCTCCAGGGCTTTGATCCGCTGACTCACCGCCGACGGCGTGACATGCAGGCGGGCCGCGGCCGCGTCGAAGCTTCCCGACTCGACCACAGCGGCCAGCGCAGCGAGCTGCTGGCCGTCGATGCGCATGTTCGAAGCTAACCACCAGTTCTTCTGGCGAGCAGACGCTGCGGTACGCGACACGCCGTGGTTGCGGTACCGCAGTGACTGCTCGCCGGGAAACTCAGCGGTACTTGGCCACGTAATCGGTCATGGTGGCCAGCTGATAGCGCGACACGTCGGGCGCGGTCTCGTCCTCGGCGAACACGCTGGAGACCATGACGGTGTCGGGCCGGTCGTAGAAACCGATAGCGGCCAGGCAGGAGAAGAACTCATCCCAGTCGATGTCGCCGTCACCGATCTTGAGGTGCTGATGCACCCGCACCGGGTTGCCGGGCGGATTGGTGATGTAGCGCAGGCCGTGACTGCGGTGATGGTCCATGGTGTCGGCCACATGCACCAACCGCAGCTTGTCGCCGGCGGTCCGAATGATCTCGGACATGTTGCCACCCATGTGGTAGGTGTGACACGCCACGTACACCATGCCGATGTTGGGCGAGTTGACCCCGCGGATGATGCGCAACGCTTCCAGGCCGTCTTCGACGAAATCATCGGGGTGCGGATCGATGCGCACGTCGAGGCCCTCGCGTTCGATGATCGGCAGCAGCTCTTCCATGGACCGGAAGAACGCCCGCTCGGACTCCTCGGCTTTCTCGGGGCGGCCGGAGAATTCGGTGTTGATGACGTTGACGCCCAGGTCGACGGTGATCTGGATGACGCGTTTCCAGTTACGCACCGCGGCGTCACGGGCATCGGGGTCAGGGCTCGACCAACGCAGCACCGGCAGCACCGACGCGATCCCGACGCCCGCGTCGGCACACGCCTTGCGGAACTTGGCGACCAGATCGTCATCGGCGCGTGGGTGATTGAAAAACGGGATGAAATCCCGGTGCGGCGTCAACTGCACATACTCATAACCCAACTCCGCCACCACCCGCGGAAACTCCAACAATCCGTGCGAGTGATGAAACGGCGTGGGATCCAACGCGATCTTCATGCTCATGCTCCTGGAATCGAGTCGCGCGCGACCAGGGACACCTCGACCGGCTGGCCGGATCGCAGGGATTCGACGCCCGCCTCACATACCGCGGCAGCGGCGTAGCCGTCCCAGGCGGTGGGCCCATCGACGTTCGCTCCGCTACGAACTGCGTCGACCCACCGTTGGATTTCGGTGTCATAGGCCCGGCCGAAGCGCTCCCGGAATCCTGGCGTGATCCGCCCACCCCACATGCCCGGTTGGCTCCTACGGACCACATTGACGTCCAGGCCGATCATCGCCGAACCGCGCTCGGCAACCACCTCGGTGCGCACCTCATAGGCCACCCCGGTGTGGACGAACAGCTCGACGTCGACATGCTTGCCACTCGCAGTGCGCAGGATGGCGATCTGCGGGTCGGAAAGTCCTTCTGGGCCAGCGGGATTCGGTGCTGGCTTGATGATCTGGATGGACGCGATCTCTTCGTCGAACAGGAACCGGGTGACATCGATCTCGTGGACCAGCGAATCACGCACCACCATGGCGCTGTCGAAACCGTGTGGCACGGCCGGGTTGCGATGCGCGCAGTGCAAAACCAGCGGCTGTCCCAGCTCGCCCTCGTCGAGCATCGCCTTCAACGCCATGTACTCATCGTCGAAGCGGCGCATGAACCCGACCTGGATGAGCCGCTTGCCTAGCTCGGCTTCGCGCTTGACAACTGCGAGCGCCGATTCGACGTCGGTGGTCAACGGCTTCTCACACAGCACCGGCTTGCCGTGATCGAGGCATGCCAGCAGCTGCTTCTCGTGCGTCGGCCCCGGGGTTGCCAGCACCACCGCGTCGACGTCGGGATCGGCGATCGCATCCAGCGGATCGCCGATCGCCCGGCAGCCGGGGATCCCCGCGGCGAGCTTCTCGGCCTTGTCGGTGAGGAAGTCGTTGACAACCGCAACTCGCGCACCGGAGATGCGCGACGACAACCGCTCGACGTGGTCGGCGCCCATCAGGCCGACGCCCAGGACGGCAACTCGAAGATCGGACATGGCAATTCCTTTCGGCTATAGGGGGATCAGTGAGTAGCGACGGGGATCGGGCCGGTGCCGTGGGCCTCGAAACGCTCTTCGAGTTCTTCGAGGCTGGTGCCCTTGGTCTCCGGCACGTAGTGGCGGACGAACCACCACGAAACGAGGTTGATCGCCACGAACAGTGCGAAGGTGCCGGTCGAGCCCAGCGCCGAGTTCAGCAGCGGGAACAGGAACGAGATGATGGCATTGGTACACCACAGCACGAAAACGGCGATGCCCATGGCGAATCCGCGAATGCTGAGCGGGAAGATCTCGGACAGTAGCAGCCACACTCACGTGCCGATGAACATCTGGACGAACGCGACGAAGGCGATCATGCAGCCGAGGATCACGTAGCTGCGGGTCATCGACTCCGGCAGCAGGAATACCAGTGACAGCGCGGCCTGGGAGCCGGCGACGCCGGCGAATCCGATCAGCAGCATGGTCCGGCGGCCGATGTAGCCCAGCAGGACGATCCCGATGACGGTGGTGACCACGGACGTGACGCCGACGGCGATGGTCGCCACCAGTGCAGCGCTGACTCCCAGCCCGCTCTGCTTGAGAATCGTTGGGGCGTAATAGTTGACGGTGTTGATACCGGTGGCCTGCTGGATGATCGCCAGGCCGCATCCGATGAGCACCACGCGCCGGATCCACGGCACGTCGCGGATCACCGAGAACGGTGTGGCGGTGGTCTTGAGCATGTGTGCGGTGTGTTCTTCGATCAGGACGTACTCCGCGTCGGCCTCGCCTGGGTGGCGGCTCAGCCCCAGCACCGACCGCGCCTCGGCCATCCGGCCTTTGAGGCCATACCACCGCGGCGAGTCCGGCAGCACCAGCATTCCGATGAGCAGAGCGATGGCCGGGGCAGCAGCCACGGCGAGCATGATCCGCCACACGTGCGGATCGTGGAACAAGCGGTCCAGCAGTGCGTTGGTCGCGAAGGCCAGCATCTGGCCCGTGACGATCATCAGCTCGTTGATGGTGACCATGCGTCCGCGTCGGTCGGCGGGCGCCATCTCCGCGAGATACAGCGGGCAGGTCACCGCCGCGGCGCCGACGCCGAGCCCGAGGACGATGCGCGCGGCCACCATGACCTGGACACCGGGCGCCAGCGCACACCCGATCGCGCCGACGAGAAACAGGCCGGCGCATACCAACAGCGTGCGTTTCCGGCCGATCCGGTCGGCGACCCGGCCGCAGGGCGCCGAAGGCCGCGCCCGGGAACAGCAGGCAGCTGACCACGGTGGCCTCACCGAAGTCACTGAGCCCCAGGTCGTCCTTCATGTAGAGCAGGGCACCGGAGATGACGCCGGTGTCGTACCCGAACAACAGCCCACCGAGCGTGGCGATGACGGTGAGCTTGGTCAGGAATCTGCCATGCGGGGCAGTTCGGACTCCGCCAGATGATCCGGACATTGCAGGCCTCGATTCCTCTTCGTACTAACGCGCGTTAGTAACGCGCGTGAGGTCTACTATGTGCGCATGCCCGAACTGTGTCAACCGTCACTTTTCCCGGGAGCCCGGTGAGCCCGTCGCCGCGCACCGGTCCGCGGCGGCCCACCATGGCCGACGTCGCCGAACGCGCGGGAGTGTCGCGAACGCTGGTCTCGTTCATCCTCGACGGCAAGCCGGGTGCGAGCGAGGAGACCCGGCAAAGGGTTCTGGCGGTCGCCGACGAGATCGGTTATCGCCCCGACTCGGCGGCGCGACTGCTGGCTCAGGGCCGCAGTCGCACCATCGGAGTGCTCACCGACGTGCACCAGTTGTTCCAGGCCGAGCTGGTGACCAACATCTACCCGGCCGCCGAAAGCTGCGGCTACGACATGCTGCTGTCGGCCAACCTGCGCGACCATCCCGAGTCGACGTTCGTCGAGTCGCTGCTGAGCCACCGCTGCGGCAGCCTGATCCTGTTGGGCCCCAGGTCAACTCATGACTACCTGAAGAGACTCGCCGAACGCGCCCCGACCGTCGTGGTGGGCCGCAGGCTCGCCCACGTCGACAGCGCCGCCATGTTGGCGACGGTCCGCACCAACGACGCCAAGGGCATGCGGTTGGCCGTCGACTATCTGGTCGATCTCGGCCACCGCGACATCCACCACGTCGACGGCGGCGACGATCCCGGTTCGGCCGACCGCCGCCGCGCGTATCGCGCCGCGATGCGCAGTCACGGGCTCGCCGACCGCGTCGCGGTGATCCCGGGCGCCCACAACGAGCAGGCCGGTGCGGCCGCAGCGCGGGCCATGCTCGACGCGGGCAGCCTGCCAACCGCGGTGTTGGCCGGCAACGACCGCTGCGCGTTGGGTCTGCTCGACGTGTTCACCCGCGCCGGCGTCGACATCCCCGGCGAGTTGTCCTTGATCGGCTACGACGACAGTCATCTGTCGGACAACCCGCGCATCGATCTGACCACCATCCATCAGGATGCGGCAGGGCTGGCTCAGCACGCCGTGCGACTGGCGGTGGCGATGCTGGAGGGCCGCAGCGAAGCCGACGACGTCGTACTGGAACCCAAGCTGGTGGTGCGCTCCACGACGGCGCAAGTGAAGGACCCCCACTCGCTCGCCGAGACGACGGTTTTTGGCGCGATTCCGCCCGAAAGTCGCCAGAAACCGTAGCGCCGCCGCAGGTGTGACACACCAAATATTGATAGTGCCCTAACTATTAGGGTACTTTTTAATCATGCCCACACCAACTGAGGTGGAAGTCGATCCGCTCGCCCTTGAGCGACAGGTCTGTTTCGCGCTGGCCATCAGCAACCGCGCGGTGCAGGCCGTCTACCGGCCCCTGCTGGAGCCACTGGGCATCACCCACCCGCAGTACCTGGTGATGTTGGCGCTGTGGGACCACCAGCGGTCGGACGCCGCGGGCATGCCCCCGCTGACGGTCAAGCAGATCGCCGCGGCACTGCAGCTCGAATCCGCGACGCTCTCACCGATGCTCAAGCGGCTCGAAACGCTGGGCCTGATCACCCGCACCCGCAGCACGGGCGACGAACGCTCGACCGACATCGGCCTGACCGAGGCCGGCGTCGCCCTGCGTGAGCAGGCCTTGCAGATCCCGCCGGCCGTCGTCGCCCGATTGGGCGTCGACATGGCCGAGCTCGAGGAGCTGCACCGGGTACTCACCCGGATCAACACCGCGGCCTTGGCCGCCAACGCACTCACCGCCGGAACCTAGGAGCCACCATGGCGAAAGACCGCCCGAATCCAATCCAGTACCTCACCTACGCGTATGGCCGGCGGCTGCCCGACTCGATGCGCGAGTGGGTAGCCCACGACCTGGCCGACTACGGCGCCGTACGCCGCCATATGGTGCGCATGGCGATCCCCCCGCTACTCGTCCTGGCCCCGCTGTGGTTGTTGCCGGCATCGCTGTACGTCCACATGGAGATGACGGTGCCGATCTACATCTGGGCACTGTTGATGGCATTGGCGTTGAACAAGGTGTGGCGCCGTCACCGGCTGGCCCAGCACAATCTGGATCCCAACCTCGTCGACGAGATCAAGTACAAGAAGGAAGCCCACATTCACGAGGACTACATCCGGCGCTTCGGCCCCCGGCCGGAATCGGCCCGCTTCCAGGCCAACAGCAGCCCCTTCTGAACCGGCCCCAGCAAAAACAGGTACCGCACTACTCGGGCCTCCCGAGCCGCTGAGCCGTGAGCATGAATCCATCGCGCCTACCCATGCGCGATCTCACCGCCGGGCAGCGTTTCAGGGAGGGTCTGTGGCCATCGATGATTTGGGTTGGCTCGCGAACGTCCTGCGGGCCGAGGGGCTCACGGTGACCGAGATCGACGGATGGCGTCAACGCGGCCACGGGTACATCGACGACGCGTGGGGCGTGGTGTGCCACCACACCGGGGGCGACACCGTCGCCGCTGACCTGGTTGCTGACGGCACCGCCGACCTACCGGGCCCGTTGTCACACATTCTTGTTGGCCGTGACGGCTCCGCCACGGTCGTTGCTGCCGGCATCGCGCACCACGCGGGCCACGGATCGTATCCGGATCTGCCTGCCAACAGGGCCAACGCCCACACGATCGGTATCCATGCCGTCAGCGCCGGCAAGAAGCCCTATCCCCTGGAGCAGTATCTGGCCTACGTGCAGTGCTGCGCGGCGGTCGTCGCCAAGATCGGGCAACCCGCATCACATGTGATCGGGCACAAGGAATGGGACCTCACCAAACACGATCCGTCGCTGAGCATGGATCAGCTCCGGGCTGATATCGCAGACCGGATTCCCGGCCGCACGCGGTACAGTCGTCGGCATGGGTGCCGGTGACGACAGCGCATCCGCACGCGTGGTGCGGGTCGACGTGTCGTGCGCACCGAGTCTGCTGGCGTCGATCTGGAACCGCGCCCGGCTGGCACCGCTGAAGAGAATCGCGGGTTAGTTCTTCGTTTGTTCGACTAACCCCTGCTAGTTCTCTGAGGCGTCATGAAGCCGTCCCTTTGCGCCGTTGCGGCGTCGCTATATCTGACCGAATACACCCTCTACTCCAACTCCTCGTCGACTGTGCTGTTGAATTCGGCGATTTCCGAGTCTTTCGACATACCGTTCGCGCAAGCCGCCTACGTCGGCGTGGCTTTTCTGGCGGGCTTCTGCCTGGCCCTGCTGCCTGCCGGGATGACCGTGCACCGCTATCCAGCCATGCGTGCCTTCCAGGTGAGCTCGATGGCGCTCGTCGTGCTCGGTATTGCCGCCAGCCTCAGCCCACAGTTCTGGGTCCTGATCGTCATCCGGTTCCTCCAGGGCGTGGCATCGGCCGCCCTGGCCCCGCAGATCTTCCGGATCATCCGCCAACAGTTCTATCCCGATCATCACTCCGCGGTGCTCGGAACCTGGGGTCTGGTGGTCTCCGCTTCCGCGTTGGCGTCACCGCTGATCACCGCGGCACTCAACGACGCGTGGGGATGGCGCTCGTTCCCGTACGAGACCGTGGCCACCACTATTGCCGCCGTTGCCCTGATGGCGTTGGCCTCCACCGGGCGCAGCGCTCCCGAGGAGCAGCCCGCGCCGAACCGGTCGCCCGGCCCGGCGGCGGTGATCGTCGGCCTGGGCGTGGCGCAGGTGGGAATCTTCCTGGTGACGAGCCTGGCCGACACGGCCGTGACCCGAATTGCGCTGTGCACCACAGCAATCGCCGTCGGCGCCACGGTCATCGTGATCTGCCGGCGCACGTCTGACGGAACCCGACCAGTCCTCTACCAGAGCTTCCTCATCGTCTTCGTCGCCGGTATGGCGACCAACGTCTTCACCCTTTCGGTGATGTACTTCCTGCAGCAGGTACGGTCCTTCGACTCCTATCGGTCGGCACTGGTCCTGCTCCCGATGGCATTCTTCGCGGGCCTACTGCCGGTGCTGCCGTGGGGACGTCCCGGCAACAGCCACGAGAACACCCGGCTCGTGAGCTACGGTGCCATCCTGCTGATCGTGACCGCGGCGAGTCTCACGGTCCCGGCCACCGTGCCAGGCGACGGTGTCGTCCCGCTGCTCGTCAGCGCCGCCCTGATGGGTGGCGCGATGGGCCTGCTGTGGAGTCCGTTGGCCGCCAACGTGCTGACCAATTCCGCACAGATCCCCTTCGATTCCAGCGTGTACCACTACCTGCGCGCACTCGGCGCCGCGATCGGGGTGTCGATCGGCGCGACGGTCGTCGGCGAAACAGCTGATGGCACAGACCTGTTCAGCACCGTCGCCGCGCTCATCGCGCTCGCCGGGATCGTGGCATTCGTTGCCGCCCAGGCGGCCCGACGCGCGGCCTCCTCGCAGTTGGCCCCGGTCGGATGAGCGCCGAGATCACGTTCGGTTGGCCCACCGCACAACTCACCCGGGATCCTCGACTCGCCTACAACACCATGTCGAAGACCTACGCCCGCATGGCTTTCGACAGCCTGCTCGACGTCGACGAAACCACCGGAGAGCTGGTGCCATGGCTGGCCACGTCACGGCGGCAGATCGATCCGCTCACCGTCGAGTTCGTGATCCGCGCGGGTGTCCAGTTCTCCGACGGCACAGCACTATCCGGTGCGGACGTGCGGCAGAGCTTCCTGGACATCCTCGGGCTGCAGCACGTGCAGCCTCTACCTGCCGCGGTGGCAGCGCTGGCCGGGCTCAAGGACATTCGGGCCACCGCCGCCACCGTGACGTTTCACTTCGAACGCCACAATGCCGCATTCCTGCGGTCGCTGGCCGGCGTGGGCCTCGCCGTCAGCAAGGCCGCCGGTGACACCCGGGTGGGCACGGGCAGGTGGCGACCGGCACTGGGGTCCGGTGTGCCCGCGACATTGACCGACGGTTCGCACCAGGTGGTCTTCGTGCAGGCCGAACATCCCGACACCGATGTCTACGCCGGTGACGCCGCCGCCGAGTACCGGATGGCCGAACACGACAACGCCGGCATCACATACGGGCTGTGCCCCAACACATCCCGCGGTCCGCTCACCGATCCGAGGATCAGGCGTGCGCTGTCGCTGCTGATCGACCACACCCGGTTGCAACCCATCCTCGCGCAGGCGGGGTACACCTCAGCGACCTCGGTTCTGGCGCCCACCACGCGCTACCACCGGGATCTCAGCACCGAGCTCACCTACGATCCCGTTCGGGCCCATCGCCTGCTGGACGCTGCCGGGGCCGGGCCAGGCCTCACCTTCGAGGTGCTGTTCAACAGCACCTTCTCCCCGATCGACACCGAACTCCTCACCGCGGTCGCCGACCAATGGTCGAGGCATGGGATCCGACTGCGGCTCGCCGACGTCGGCTTCGCCGAGTTGCGGAGCCGCCAGCAGTCCGGCGACTACGACTTCCGGTTCTTCTACTACACCGGCGAAGATCCCGACGTGCTGCGCTACCAGTTCGCCGTCTCGCAGCGAAACATGAACCGCCGCCTACAATCCGACGACCTCGACGATCTGCTCGACGCACAACTGCACTGTGCCGATACCGACGCGCGCCGCACCCTGGTGGACACCATCCAGGAGCTGATCATCGAACGGGGCCTGTGGTATCCGATCGGCAATGTCCGCACTGTGGCCGGCTATCGGCCCGGAGCGGTCGCGGCACGGCTCGACACCGAAGGGCTCGTTCGGCTCGAGCCCGTCCAGACAACACGAAAGGTTTACGTCCCATGACCGTCGATGTTCCCATCGCCATTGTCGGGGCCGGCCTCGGTGGTCTCGCCGCCGCCGTGGCCTTGCACCACCACGGATACCGCGCGGTGGTGTTCGATAAGACCAGAGCACTCGGCGAGGTCGGTGGTCCGCTCGGCATCTCGCCCCAGACCCTGCGGCTGTTCAAGACGTGGGGCATTCTTGCTGAGTTCGAGAAGATCTCCTCGGCTACACCGTGTTTCGAGGACCGCGATCAGAACGGCCGGCTGCTGAAGGTGACCGAGTATGCGGCGGCACCCGAGGAAGGTACCGATCACGGCCGGTTCGGCTATGCCGACGCGGAGATGGCGCCGCGCACAGTGCATCGGGCCGACCTGCACGCCCTGCTGGTCTCGGCGGTGGGCAACGCCGAGATCCGGCTCAATCACCGCCTGGCCGACATCGTCGAGCGCGACGACCATGTCCAACTGGTCTTCAACGATGAAGTGACCGCCCGGGCCGGACTGGTGATCGGTGCGGACGGCCTGCGCTCGACCGTGCGAAAACTGTTCAGCCACGACGACATGCACTACTGCGGGTCGGTGATCTTCCGCGCCGTCAGCCCGGCCGCGTGTCTGCGGGATCTGGGACCCAACGATCGGCTGCGGGCCTGGCACTCGGCCGATCGTGCCAAGCACATGATCACCATGCCGGTGCGCTCGGGGCGGCAGGTCGCGGTGGACGCCACCCTCGGCGTCGACGAACCGCCCGCGCATCTGTGGTCGGCGCGTGCCGACCTGGAGGCTCTGGCCATGCAGTTCGATGAGTTCGACCCGGTCGTGCCGCGAATGATCCGGTCAGCGACCGGTCCGGTGTTCATGCATCCGGTCTACGATCGCGACCCGATCGAGCGGTGGACCACGCAGCGGATCGCGCTGCTCGGCGACGCCGCGCACCCGATGACCCCGTTCGGTGGGCAGGGCGCCAATCAGGCGATCCAGGACGCCGGAGAGTTGGCGGCCCAACTAGGCAGGGTGCGCGACGGATCGTATGCCGTGGCCCTGCAGCAGTATCAGCGCGTGCGGACAGACCAGACCGCCGAAATCCAGCGCGCCGCACGCGGTTATGCCCAACGCCGGGCCACGATCGTGACCCGGCTCGCCGACATCGTGGGCAGCTGAGTCAGGAGATCTTCAGCAGCCGGCCGAGTTCGGCACGGTCGTTGTCGTCCAGCGGCAAGAGCGGCAACCTCGGCACCCCGACGCCCTGGCCCAGAAGGTCGAGGCCACCCTTGATGGTGGTGGGCAAGCCGCCGGCGACGATGAATTCGAGCAGCGGCTTGAATTCGGTGTAGATGGCCTCGGCCTTCGTCCAGTCCCCGGCCTGCGCGGCTGCGTAGAGGTCCAGGCACGGCTGCGGCTGCAGGTTGGGCGCCGCCGTGCACCATCCTTTGGCCCCTGCCTTGAAAGCCTTGAGGATCATCGGATTACTGCCGTTGTAGAACGGCAATTGCCCGTCGGTGAGCTCGGACATGCGCTCCATGCGGGTGATGTCACCCGTGGACTCCTTGACCATCGTGACGTTGTCGATCTCGTTGAACATCCGCACGAGCAGCTCGGGACTCATGTCGATGCCACTGGTCGCGGGGTTGTTGTACACCATGATCGGAATGTCGATCGCCGCCCCGACAGATGCGTAGTGCTGGGCGATCTCGCGTTCGGACAGCTTCCAATAGGAGATCGGCAGGATCATCACGGCGTCGGCACCGGCCCGCTGGGCGTACTGCGCGCGGCGGATCGTGTTGGCGGTGGTGAGGTCAGATGCACCGATGATGACGGGTACCCGGCCGTTGACCACGTCGATGGTGATGTCGATGACCGCGTCGAACTCGGACTCGGTGAGGTACGCGGACTCACCTGTGCTGCCGAGCGGGACGATACCGTGCGCCCCGGTCTCCACCAACCGATCGACGAGAGCGGCGAGTTTACCGGTGTCGACCTCGTTGTCCGCGGTGAACGGCGTGACCGGATACGCAATGATTCCGTGAATATCTTTGTCTTTGGCCATGTTCGGATTCCTCAGTGATTGTTGGGCTGATCGCCGGTCAGGGCGTCGGGGTGACGCACCAGGGCACGTCGGGCGTAGTAGGCGAAATTGGCTTGGCTGCGCTTGGGCCGCAGCGTCCAGTCGTGGGCTTCGCGGGCCAGTCGCGGGGGCAGCTCGGCGATGGTGCCCGCCGCCATGGCAGCCAGTTGCAGCTTCGCGGCCCGTTCGATCAGCATCGCGAGTGAGCAGGCTTCTTCGACGCTGGCGCCTGCGACGACATGGCCGTGGTGCGCGAGCAGGATGGCCTTCTTGTCTCCCAGTGCGGCACTGATGATCTCGCCCTCCTCGTTGCCCACCGGAACGCCGGGCCAGTCGGGCAGGAACGCACAGTCGTCGTACAGCGGAGCCATGTCCATCTGTGAAACCTGCAGGGGCACTTCGAGCATGGACAGCGCCGCCACGTGGAACGGGTGGGTGTGCACGATGCACTGCACGTCAGGGCGCGCCCGGTAGATCCATGAGTGAAACCGGTTGGCTGGGTTGGCCATCCCCTGTCCGTCCAGGACATTGAGATCCTCGTCGACGAGCAGCAGGTTGGCATCGGTGATCTCGTCGAACCCGAGCCCGAGCTGCTGGGTGTAGTACGTCCCGGGCTTCTCGGCGCGCGCCGTGATCTGGCCGGCCAGACCCGAGTCATGACCGGCGTCGAACAGCGCCCGGCAGGTCAACGCCAGTTTCTGGCGGGTCGTGAGCAGGGAGTCTTGGACGTGGCTCGACAGCGCGTCCAGCGCCCGTTGCATCAACACTTGTTTTGAATCACCAAGGGTGGTGGCAGTCATCTCAAACGCCTTTCCGGAACTGTACGGACCGACACAAGAGCGACGATAGGACACATTGTGTCCTATCGTCAATAGTGTGTTTCCGCGGTTTCGGCTGCCGGTCAACCCTGCCGGGAGCGACCGAAGTCGGCCTGCGCGACCACCAACACTTCGCTGCGCACCGAACCCCGCTGACGAAGCTGGTGTGGCTGCGCAGCGTCGAAGTACGCGCAGTCCCCGGTGTCCAGCGTGATGATCTGCTCGGCGTAGCGCAGCTCCACCGAGCCCGCGTGGACGAAGACCATCTCCTGGCCGACGTGGGCGGGGTGCGGATGCTCACTGAACTCGCGGGTCGGGTGAACGATGAAGGGCGACATCGCCTTCCCGAGCATGCCCGCGCCAACCGCATGGTAGCGGCCGGCCGGACGGTCCCCGGCGCGGTCCACCGACAACGTCGTCACCTCAGGGTCTTCGGAAAACAGCTGCGCCACATCGACGTCGAGGACACGCGCCACCTTCATCGCCACCGCGATCGACGGCGTGGACCGCTGCCGTTCGATCTTCGACAGGTAACTCTTGGTCAGCCCGGTCGCCTCGGCAAGTTCCTCAAGCGTCATCCCCCGTTGCTGACGCACTGAGCGCAGCAGAGCACTCATCGCACCTCCCGCATTCCTCTCGACGCCAGCCGAGTTTACCCACTCACCGATCGGACACCGCGTGTCACGACAACACCGGACATCGACTACGGGATGTCAAGGGTCCGAAGTCAGCGCGTCCCGGCCAGGCTTGGCTACATGGAATTGGCGCAACACACGGCCCTGGTCACCGGCGGCACCGCAGGAATCGGCCTGGCGTCGGCACGCTTGCTGGCGCGCGCAGGCGCGTCGGTGGTGATCACCGGACGAGACCCGGTCCGCGGCGCGGCGGCCGCCGACGACATCGGGGCGGGAACACGGTTCGCCCGAGCCGACATGTCGGACCTCGATTCGGTGAACGACCTTGTGCGGCAACTCGACAACGTGGACATCGTGGTCAACAACGCCGCGAGCTTCCCTGCCGCGCTGACCGTCGACCAGGCAGTCGCAGCCTTCGAGAAGACCTTTCACACCAATGTTCGCGGCTCGTACTTCCTGGCAGCGGGCCTGGTGCCGGGGATGATCGAACG
This sequence comes from Mycobacterium dioxanotrophicus, assembly GCF_002157835.1. NCBI lineage: Bacteria > Bacillati > Actinomycetota > Actinomycetes > Mycobacteriales > Mycobacteriaceae > Mycobacterium > Mycobacterium dioxanotrophicus. Next base: position 6,919,512 of record NZ_CP020809.1, read on the forward strand.
AGGCAGCGGCAGCATCGTCAACGTCACCACCATGGTCGCCACCAAAGGCGTGCCCGGCGCGTCGGCCTACAGTGCATCGAAGGCGGCACTGGAATCACTGACCCGCACCTGGGCCGCGGAGTTCGGCCCGTACGGTGTCCGGGTCAACAGCGTCGCACCCGGACCCACCAAAACCGAAGGCGTCGAAGCGGAATGGGGCGACACCAACGAGGAACTCGGCCGCTCGCTGCCGTTGGGACGCACCGCGCGGCCCGAGGAGATCGCCGAGGCCGTGCTGTTTCTGGCATCGCCACGGTCCAGCTTCATCACCGGGTCCACATTGCACGTCGACGGTGGCGGCAGCGCCATCTGACCGTCGAGGAGACGAAGCCGTGTCGAAGATCCTGCTGCAGACCACCATTCCGGCGAACCGTGATGACTGGGACATCAGCCGCTTCTCTTTGTTGGCTGCCGAATTGCGCGCGGCGGGTCATGACGTGGTGGCCCGCAACCGGGCCTGCCACTGCGATGACCCGGTGCTGAGTCAACTCGACGAGTACGGCTTCGATCAACTCTGGCTGCTGGCCGAACTACCATTCCGGCGCCAATGGCGACTACCAGCCGGTGTTCGTCGACGGGTCGGTGCACGAGCTGCTGCGCACGAGGCAGACCGCTAGCGGCCGCATCGAGTGGTTCCCCGCACACCCACACGAGGGTCTGGTGACGGTCGACGGTCCGTACACGACCGTGCTCGCTCAGGGGCGCAGCACGTCCAGCGGGCGGCGGTTCAACCTCGCCGTGCTGATCGACGGCGAGCGCACCCCGGACGGCAGGCGGCTCGGGCGGGCATTGGCGGAGTCGACGTTTCACCACTTCGCCGACCATCGCGGCCTGGCTGGCGCCGGCGGGCGCGCCGGGGTAGTACAGCGCAACTGAGCCGAGCTGCGCGAAGTAGCGACTATTCCTCAACCAGCTTCTCCAGGAGCGGTGTCAGTCTGAAGTCGACGAGTTTGCGCATGACCAGTGAGGTGGTGGTCTGTTCAACGCCGTCTATGCCGAGTATCCGGCCGGCGACCCGGTAGAGATCGTCGGCCTCGCGGGCCACCACGTGGATCAGAAGATCGGTTGCACCGGCGAGCCCCTGTACTTCGACGACCTCCGGAACCTGCTCAAGTTCTCGAGCGATGGCAGCGAGCTTGCGCTGCGTGACGCGGGTCAGGATGAACGCGGTCAACGGGTAACCCAGGGTGGCTGGGTCGACGCGCCGTTCGAACGAGCGGAGGACGCCGAGCCGTTCCAATTTGTTGATGCGCGCCTGGACGGTGTTTCGCGAGAGCCGCGTCTTGTCGGCCAATGCGATCACGGTGGCCCGAGGATCGTCGTTGAGCGCCTTGAGGATCCGCGCGTCCAGGGCGTCAACTCTGGTTTCCGTGGTCAAAATGACAACCTCCAGCCATCTGCCGTCAGACCGTGTCAGCAAAATGCTCAGTCAATCGGATCGAACTTGTTCAAAGTGTAGTTGGATGCTCGACTTGATAGTGAGTTCTGCACCCCTTGGAGCTCCGACGGCCGTCTCACCGCGGTCGGCAGCGGCTGTGCTCGCACCCGAGCCCGCTTGCCGCGACGCGTCGTCGCCGTGCTCACGATCTGAGCACCGACGCAGACCGGTTGAACGATCTGGAACTCCCACGCTAAGGAAGCCACTGATGGACCGCACGCAATCAGTCGATACCCGGGCTCGTGGCATCGACCCGTCATTCGATGCTGCCCTCCGCGAAGTCGAGGACCGCGTTCTATGGCTGTCGACGTCGATCATCCACCACGCCAATCGTGTTCGGCCCAATCCCACAGGCCTGAAGGTGGGAGGGCATCAGGCGTCGTGCGCCTCGATGACCTCGATCATGACGTCACTGTGGTTTGAACAGCTTCAACCAGGCGATCGGGTTTCGGTGAAGCCGCATGCCTCGCCCGTACTGCACAGCATCAACTATCTGCTGGGCGAACTCGATCAGAAGTACCTGACCACTTTGCGTGAGTTCGGTGGTCTGCAGTCCTACCCGAGCCGATCGAAAGACCCTGACCCCGTCGACTATTCGACAGGATCGGTGGGTATTGGGGCGACCGCGCCAATCTGGGCCACGATCGCCCGCCGCTACGTCGGTGCGCAGATCGGCGCCGCAGGAAAAGGTCGGCAGTACTCGCTGGTGGGCGACGCCGAACTCGACGAGGGGGCGGTCTGGGAAGCCATCCTGGACAACTCCGTCGCCGAGCTCGGCGAGATCGTCTGGATTGTCGACCTCAACCGCCAGTCACTCGACCGCGTCGTGCCGAACATCGCGGCCGGACGGCTGGAGGCGATGTTCTCGGCCGCCGGATGGCAAGTGATCACCGTGAAGTTCGGCGCTCAGCTTGAGTCTTTGTTTGAACGCAGCGGTGGGGCAGCGCTGCGCGCCCGAATCCTCGATATGCCCAATCCCGAGTATCAGCGTCTGCTGCGTTGCTCAGCCGAAGAGCTACGGGAGAGGCTGCCTGGCAAGGGAATAGCAGCCGACGCGATCTCGACGCTGATCCGCGACCTCGATGAGAACGCGTTGCTGGCCGCGATCCGCAATCTGGGTGGTCACGACCTCGCCGCACTGCGCGCGGCCTACGCCCAAATCGATGACACCCGTCCGACGGTGATCATCGCCTACACCATCAAAGGTCACCGACTGCCCACCCAGGGCCATCCCCAGAACCATTCGTCACTGCTCACAAACGAGCAGTACGACCAGCTCGCCACGGAACTCGGTATGGACCCGACCAATCCGTGGCAGCGTTTCGAGATCGACAGCGCAGCCGGCGAACTGTGCGCCCAGACTGCCCAGCGACTGCGGCGCGACCCGGTGACATTGTCGACTCCCCCTGCCGTTCCGGTCGACACTGGTCGCACCCCCTCGGGCACGTCGTCCACCCAGGCGGCCCTGGGCCGGGTCCTGCTCGACCTGAGCCGTCAAGCTCCGGGCGCGGCCAAACGTGTGGTGACCGTGAGCCCCGACGTCAGCTCGACGACCAACCTGGCAGGTTGGCTCAACAAGGTTGGCGTGTGGTCACCCGATGAACGTCGGAACTGGTTTGACGACGACCCCGAGACGATCATGCACTGGCGGGAGAGACCGACCGGACAGCACATGGAACTCGGCATCGCCGAGACCAATCTCGTCGGCCTCATCGGTGAACTCGGCGCAACGTGGAGCCGGTGGGGCGAGTCTCTCTTTCCGATCGGGGTGGTCTACGACCCGTTCGTGGAGCGTGCCTTGGAGCCGTGGTCCTACGGTATATACGCAGGCGGACAGTCGATTCTGGTCGGGACGCCATCCGGTGTGTCCCTCGCGGCCGAGGGCGGCGCGCATCAGTCCATCAAGACACCGTCGATCGGCCTTGAGCAACCCGGCTGCATCAGCTACGAGCCGGCATTTGCCATCGATGTCGAATGGACACTGCTGTCATGCATCGGGCGGCTGGGGCGCCCGGATGGCTCGTCGTCGTATGTGCGGCTGTCCACCCGGCCTGTCGACCAAACGCTGGCGTCGGTGCCCGACGACGGTGCCGCCCGCGAACGTCGGAGAAAGCACGTGGTCGCCGGTGCGTACCTGCTGCGACGAGTCGGTGGCATACCGCAGGTCACTCTGGTCGGGATGGGAGCGATGATCACCGAAGCCCTGCAGGCCGCGGATCGGCTGGCCGAGCAGAGCATCGGTGCCGACGTCGTCTGCGTGACCAGCCCGGGCCTGTTGTTCGACGCATTGCAGGCTCGCCGAGGGCTTTCCAAGAGCCCCTCCTGGATCCTCGACCAGATCTTCCCGGCCGATCGCGCCGCCCCCATGGTGACGGTGCTCGACGGACATCCACATACGTTGGCCTTTCTGACCGGCATCAACAACGTGGCGGGAGCCGCACTGGGAGTGAGCCGGTTCGGGCAGGTCGGCTCGCTCGACGATGTCTATCGGTATCACGGCATCGACACAGACAGCATTGTCAGCGCGGCGCTCGACCTGGCCGAACGGAGCGTGAAATGACTTCCGCCACAAGTATTACCAACGTGGAGTTGCCTTTCCTTGGCGAGGCTGTCACCGAGGCGACCATCACCCGGTGGCTCAAAGCAGTAGGCGATGAAGTCCAGCATGATGAACCCCTGCTCGAGGTTGCCACCGACAAGGTCGATACCGAAGTCTGCTCTCCCGCAGCCGGGATCGTGGCTCAGATCATCGAGCCGGAGGACGCCGTGGTCGAGATAGGCGCGATCATCGCGGTGATCACCACTGCCGACGCGGCGGCCGCCGACGATACGGCCTATGAGCAAGAGAGCGTTCCGAAGGTCACCGAACCTGAACCGAAACCGGAACCCGAACCTGCCGAAACAGCAACGGAGCGAGTCGAGAAGCTCTCGCGGATCCGGCGCACAATTGCGCAGCGGATGCTGACATCACTACAGACATCGGCGCAGTTGACGACGGTGGTCGAAGTCGACCTGACCAGTATCGCGGTGGTGCGCAACCGCAACAAGTCGGAATTCGAGGCCCGGACCGGCCAGAAGCTGTCCTACCTGCCGTTTGTCGTCGGCGCCGCCGTGGAAAGCCTTACGGCACACCCGGTGATCAACTCTTCGCTGAACGCCGACTGCACCGAGGTCACCTATCACAGTGCGGTCCATCTGGGTGTTGCCGTGGACAGCGACAAGGGCTTGATGGTGCCGGTGATCCGCGACGCCCAGTCAATGACGTTGGCCGGCTTGGCAACAGCCATCGCGGTATCAGCCCTGGCGGTGAGATCGGGGACGGTACGGCCTGACGATCTGTCGGGAGGAACTTTCACGATCACCAACACCGGAAGCCGCGGCGCGCTGTTCGACACCCCGATCATCAATCAACCCCAATCAGCCATCCTGGGCGTCGGCACGGTGGTCGAACGACTGGTTCCTGAACGCGACGAGCTTGGCAACCTCCTGGTGAAGACCAGTTCGATGGCCTACCTGTCGTTGTCTTACGACCATCGGATCATCGACGGCGCCGACGCCGCACGCTATCTCGGCACAGTGCGCCATAGCTTGGAGCGCGGTTTCGACGATGCGGACCTTCGATGATCACCGAACGCCCAAAGTCGGGCTCACCAGCGCCAACACCGACAACTTTCAACTCGCACAAGATTATTGAAGACGATCGTATGGTCGACTTCGTGGCTCGGTGGGGACCGTTCGATCACGGCGACGAGTACATCTTGCCGGAGTTCGGCATAGCGCCGTCGATCTTCTATCGTCGAGTGCTGGCGCTCGTCCAAGACACACCATTCCCAGCGATGGGCGAATCGGATCGACAACGTGTGATCGGGTACTGCTTGGCCAAACTCGCCGCTCTCAGCCTTCCCGATCAACCTCGTGCCGCCAGTCGCCCGCTCAACTCCTGACTGAGCCCCGTGGTACGAGAGGCCGCATACGTGCTCAACACCATCGCCCGCACCGGGAAGGTGCTCGATCTATTCACGGCTGACAGACCTGAGTGGGGAGTGACGGCGGTTGCGGCGCAGCTGCAGCTGCCAAAGTCGACGACCTTCGACATCATGGCCAGTCTCGCGGCGATCGGCCTACTACAACAGGCTTCAGGTGACCGCTATCGACTCGGCTGGCGCGTTCTACTCATCAGTCGTCGGCTCATGAGTTCCAGCTGCTTTGACGCCAACACGAATCGCTGCGTGGTGGCGCTGGCCCACCGGCTCTCGGCCGTGGTCACAGTCGGCGCCTGGGACGGCCAAGGCGTCGTCTGTATCACCAGCGCGTCACCGGACAGATCTCAGCCGATAGTCACTGATGGACTTCACATCTCCGGTCACACTTCAGCACTCGGGAAGCTGCTCATGGCGCAGCTACCGTGGCAGGCGGTAGAGGAACTCATAGACCGAAACGGATTGCCGAGATTCACGGAGAACTCCGTGGTTGACGTGAATGACCTACGTGCGCAGCTCATCTCCGCCCAACGCGACGACGTCGCCATAGAGCACGGTGAAACTTATCCGGACCAGTCATGCATTGCGGTGGGCATCCATCAACGCGACCGCCGGGCGATCGCGGCATTATCGATCAGTGCGCCTACGGAACGACTTATGAACCGTAGGGAAGCGTACTTCCGCATCGCCCGGCGGACCGCGCGTAGCCTCGTTCAGAACGAGGTTCCGTCGCGCTGAAACCCGCAGACCTCTTGTCAGCAAGGCATGGTGGCCCTCGCGGCACAGGGTTTGGCGGTGTGGGTCGGCCGGGCAAACGGGGTGGCCAGCTCACTCGGTGCCGTTGACCGCGTCACCGTGACCAACAGCGGATCATTGGTAAGCGCAACACTGATGCCAACGACGTCACTTCCATGGGTGAAGCACATTGTCCCCATTGCTATCGCTGCTGCCGTACCCACCACCGCTGACAGCGTCTTGACGCTTCCAATGATGCTTCCAATAGTGTTGGATCCCATAGTGTCTCCCATCGAAGGTGACAGCCTGCCGATACGCCGGAAGACTGTTGAAGTGACGGGTACCACACTGCACGCGAAACATGATGTACGTCATTAGCTGTCCGACTATCTCGGATCAGATTCTCCTCTGGCGACTTTGGGGATTGTATCCGGATTCCTTTGCACGCCAATGAGTCTGATCGCGATCGAGCGAGCCGGCCAGGCTGCTCACGACCAATACCAGCACCACAGATGGTCGGTTGGCACGTGCAGCAGTGAGATTCACGCTTGGTCAATCAGTCACCGCAGTGACGATGTCGATCTAACGCGGCAGCAGGGTGACAGGAATCTCGCCTGACTGGTATCGCTGCCTGATCAGCTTCTTGTCGTACTTGCCGACGCCGGTGCGAGCGATGGCGCCGACCACGGCCCACCGCTCTGGCAGCCACCATCGCTGCACGCGCTCCGCAAGCCATGCCTTCAGGTCTTCGACCCGCACGGCAGAGCCGGGGCGCAGGGTCACCAATGCCAGTGGTCGCTCATCCCAACGGGTGTCAGGTACGCCGACCACGGCGGCTTCAACCACATCGGGATGACCTACCAGAGTGGTTTCAAGGTGAACGGAGCTGATCCATTCGCCGCCGGACTTGATGACATCTTTAGCACGGTCGGTGAGCGTCAGGTACCCGTCTGCGCTGATGTGTCCGATGTCGCCCGTGTGGAGCCAGGGTTGCCCGTCCGGGTCGATGGAAAAGCTCTCGGCGTCGACGCCGCCATGGTAGCCACCGGTGATCCAAGGGCCAGACACTTGTACTTCGCCAACTGATCTGCCGTCGCGGGGCAGAACAGTGCCCGCCTCGTCGACGATGCGTCCTTTGGCGCCGAACAGAAATCGCCCCGCGCTGTTGAGCTTTCGCTGCTGATCGGTAGTGGTCACATCGGCGGGGACATCAGCGATAGTCACAATGGGGCTGGTTTCGGTCATGCCCCACGCTTGGACCAAGGGAACGGCGAATTCATCGCGATACGCGGCGACCAGGGACGCCGGCACCGCGGCACCCCCGCACAGCACCCGGCGCAACGAGCCGATTCGATGGCCGGGGTTGCGGCGAAGCCACTGCAACATGTCGTTGAAAACCGTAGGGACACCGGCAGACAACGTGACACCATAGGTGATGATCATGTCTACGAGGGTGTCGGGCTTGAGGTAGCGGTCCGGCAGTACGAGTGCTGCGCCGGCCATCAGCGACGCATACGGAACGCCCCACGCGTTGACGTGAAACATCGGGACTATGGGAAGCACCCGGTCACCGGAGGAGATTCCCGCAACGTTGGCCGTGCAGACGGCAAGGGCGTGCAGATAGACAGACCGATGACTGTAGACCACGCCTTTGGGATCCCCGGTGGTTCCGCTGGTGTAGCACATCGCCGCTGCGCTGTGTTCGTCGAGCACTGGCCACGCGAACGTGGTCGGTTGACTGTTCACGAGTTGCTCATAGGCGATCACGTTGGGCACCAGACGTGATACCTCGGCCAGCTGAGCGTCGGTCGGGTCACCGGCGATTACCAGCGCCGCCAGCTCCGGCATCAGCGGCAACGCTGGAAGCAACGTGTCGAGCAAACTGGCGTCAACGATGATGATCTTGTCCCCGGCATGGGACGCGATATGGCCGAGTTGCTCAGGCGTGAGCCGAATGTTGAGTGTGTGCAGGATCGCGCCAGAACATGGCACGGCGAGGTAGGCCTCGAGGTGCCGCTGGTTATTCCACATGAAGGTCGCAACCCGGTCACCGGCCTCGATTCCGAACCCCGCCAATCCGTTGGCCAGTTGAGCTGCGCGCGTGGCGATCTCAGAGAATGTGGCGGCTTGTACGACGGCGTTGGCACCTGCATAGGTGAGGACCTCTGAATCACCGAAGGTGCCGTCGATTCCGTCTAGGAGCGCGGTGAGCGTCAGCGGTACGTTCTGCATGGTGGCGCGGATGTCCATGGATGTGGTCTCTCCGATCGTCTGTTGCGCTCAGGAGGCGGGAGGTGTCAGGGGGCAGCGGCGGAGAGCGTGCACGGCTGCGAGGTCGCGGCAGGGCCAGAGACGACCAGGTCGCACAGTGATGTCATCTGCATGCTCCGCGCGAAGTCGGCCAAAGTCACTGTCGTGAAACCAAGCTCGACCAGCATCGCGGTGATGCAACCTGTGACCAACTCTGGCTGCGGCACCGAGAACCGCGGCGCTGAGGTGATCGGTGGCCGCAGGTACACGATGACTCCGCCGTGTGCAGCGATGCGCTCGCGGCACCTGTCAAATTCGACTCTGCATCCGCAGCGAGAGGCGCGGAGTGGGTCACGGTGGACACATTCTGTGACGACATACACGAGCGAATCGACAGCAGGTGCGGAGGTGCCGATGAACACCGTATGCCGAGCGCCCGTCAGCTGGTCTTCAAAGTCGACTGCTCTGATTCGGACGCCCGGCCTCTCGAGCCGATTCTGGACCAGCATCACCCGTTTACGACGTCCATCTCCATGGAAAAGTCGGTGGTGGACGACACTGTCGATGTGCACCATCGGCAAGTGATGCTTCTGAGCGAACGCACTGAGTTCCGGTTCCTGCAGCAGTTCACCGTCGTCCCCAAGTAGGACAGCAGTCAGTCCTACAGGCGAAAGCCCGGCTATATCACAAAGATCCACCGCCGCTTCTGCACTCCCCCGGCGCTTGAGAACCCCGCTGCCTGCGACCTTTACTGGGAGAAGATGACCGGGTCGCACCAAATCACTGGGTCGGGAGCTGTCGCTTGCCAGAACGCGCGCAGTGCGGGCGCGGTCGATCGCGCTGATGCCGGTGCCGATCCCGGAGGCGGCGTCCACTGCGACCGCAAACGTGGGCGCGTCAACGTCTGAATCATCATCACGGGCCATGGTCGGCAGATCCAGTTCGGCTGCTCGACGCGCGGGCAGCGCAGCACAAACCAGCCCGGAGGTGAACCTCACCAGCCATGCCGTCCAGTGCGGCGTGGCATGGGCAGCCGCGAGCACTACATCGGCCACGCTCAGGTCGTCAGCGCCGTGGACAACCAGAACCGGAGTCCCAGCGCGCAGAGCCTCAGCGGCTCGCTCGATCGCCGGCCGAGACGCACAGCTGTGCACCGTCATGAGTCGTGTCCGACTGTGAGCGTTCGAAATCGGCTGTCGTGAAAGATAAGCGGCGACGCGTCGATGTTCGCCGCGGCGGCCTTGACGTGGAGAAGGACCACATCGTGGTCGCCTGCCGAGATGGACGTCGAAATCTCGCAGTCGAGCTGCGCCGCCGCGTCCGACAGCAGCACCGCGTCGGAGTCGGTGGCGAACCACGACACGCCGGCAAATCGATCCACATTCTTGGCCGCGATCTGACGGCATGCGGCTTCATGCCGCGATGCCAGGACAGAGACCCCCAGGTGGCTTCCATCGGCCAGCTGCGGCCAGGTCGTCGAAGTGTGCTGCACGCAGATCGACACCAACGCCGGATCGATGGATACCGGCGTGAACGAGGTCGCAACAATCCCGACCGGTTTTCCGTCGCGCAGTGCGCACACCGCCGCGACGCCTGTCGGAAAACGACCGTAGAGTGTGCGTAGTTTCGACCCATCTTGGTCAGCGTTCCCAGAAGAAACGGGATCGAGGGTAATCATCGCTTGCACTCCGTTCTCGTGAATGTCACGCGCCTCGGGCCCGGGCGTAGTCGGCAATAAGTGATGTGACCGCATCGAGGCAGGCTGCCCCGATCCGCTCCGAGGCGCCTTCTGGATCGCCGAGAACGCCATTGGGTGAGACTGCTCCGATTCCGTCTTGAAATGCCCGATCGAGTAGCTGCTGGTCCACCCTGCCGGTGTAGCCGCGGGAGAGCCGATCGAGGCGAACTTTCTGTGGGTGAAGTTCGAGCATCACCGACGTTTCCGCGATGTCAGCGTGCCCTCCCACGTTGGCGCCCAAGAATGCCACGATTTCCGCCGCCCGTCGCCACGCGTTCAAGATGGCCTCCGTATCGGAGAAGACGATGACTGTCAGCGGTGCGAGTGCCTCCGCAAGCCGCACCTCGAAGTCACGCATCACGGGATGGTTCCCGATATGCCCGGAGAACATGACGATTCGTTCGAAGCCATCTTTGGCGAGGTGACGACAGTAGTCTTCACAGACCGATTCCAGCGTGGACGCGCGAAGCGACAGAGTGCCGGTGAATCCGAGATGGTGCGGCGAATACCCCACCCGCACTGTCGGCAGAACCAGCGCACCCCCTAGATGGCGCGCGACCCGCACCGCGAGCGCGTCAGCATGATCGGCGTCCATCGACAGCGGCAGGTGCCCACCGTGCTGCTCGACCGCTCCCAACGGCAGGATTGCTGTGCGCGCGCCTTCTGAGATCGCTACGTCGATCTCAGCGCTTGTCATGAACTCGATCCGGACCTCGTTCATCGACTCACCTACTTCAGGTTGCCGCCGGCGAACCGCGCCTGGCGGGCGATCTCCCCCTGCTCCCCGGCGTCGTACATCTCGGCGACCAGGTCACTGAACGACCCGAGAATCGCGGAGCGTCGTATGGTGCCCTTGAGCGTCAACTCGCCGTCTGCGGCCGAGAGCGGCCTTGGCAATATGCGGAACTTCTTCAATTGCAAGGGCCGTGAGAGTTCGGAATTGACTTCGTTGATCCATGTGGCAAGCGCGGCATCTCGGTCGACCGTGGGCATCGCGCGCGCCGCCTCACTCACGCCGACCAGCACAGTCAGATACTTGCGTCCTTCACCGACGACAATCGCGTCATCGATGAGCGGACTGGCCTTGAGACGGAGCTCGATCGGCTGAGGGCTAACGGTTTTTCCTCCGCTGGTCTTGAGGACATCTTTGATCCTGCCGATGATCCGCACCTCCCCAGCGGGATCCATCTCCACCAGGTCGCCGGTGCGATACCAACCGTGGTCCATCGCAGCGGCAGTCGCCGCCGGGTCGTTGAGGTAACCACCGAAGAGGCAGGGGCTGCGCAACTGCAGCTCACCGTCTCCAGATACGCGCACCTCCCACCGTGGGTCGGGCATCGATTTCCCGATCGTTCCGGGCGGCGGGAACGCCCGATCCCACTGGGCCAGAACCGATCCGCAAGTTTCCGTCGTTCCGAAGAGCTCACGAAGGTCAAGGCCCCACATCTGCCACAACGCTATTACATCGGGAGACATGCTGCCCGAAGCAGTCCAGGCGACCCTGATGCGGTCCATGCCAACCTTTGCACGCAGGGGAATGAACACCCGACGGAGGCAGACGTTGTACAGATAGTTGAAATGCCACGGGACATCACGATTTCCCCAACGCATCTCGCTTACTCTGCGAGCGATCCGCATCGCTATCGCGTACCGCAACCGAAAGGCGGTGCCAGACTCTGAGAGCTGCTGTAACACCTCGCCCGCCAATTTCTCGTGCATCCGCGGTGGCCACAGGACCGCTGTCGGTCGTACGCCGACAAGCGCGTCCACACGTTGATCCATGGTGCAGTAAGTGATGACGAGGCGAGTCATGATCGGGGTGAATACGCCGATCAGCGCGGGTGCAACGTGTGAGAGGCCAAGGAAGGCGACGAGATCGTGCCTGACCCTGCCGACCTGCGGGTAAGACATGGCGAAGGCGAGCACCGAGTACTGCAGGGTGCGGTGGGTGTGAATCACGCCTTTCGGCGCACCGGTAGATCCCGACGTGTAGAACAAAGCGGCCGGCTGGTCGATGTCGCCCGCCTCAACCAGCGCCGCAAACCGCTCGGGTTCGGTCGCCCCGCGGGATCGACCGCGACGGCGCAGTTCCCCCCAGTGCACGCTGCACACAGACTCCGCCAGGCCATGCGGTGTGGTGTCGAACCCGATCGCCGCGCGCAATCGCGGCAGCTCGCCTGCCACGGCGGCAACTTTCGCGACAGCTCCCGTGTTCTCCGCGAAAACGACCCTAGCCTCTGAACTCTCCAGTGCCTGCTTGACTTCGGCGACCGAGCTCGTGGGATACACCCCTACGGGGACACCACCGAGACTGAGTATGGCCAGTGCGGCCACGACCCACTCGTGGCGAGTAGACGACACGATGGCCACCCGGTCGCCTGGCGCGACACCGAGATCATGCAAACCGAGGGCAGCCTCCCGGACCTGCTGGAGATATTCGCTCCACGTGGTCGGGCGGGCTACCCCGTTCTCCCAGCTGCAATACGCGATCACGTCCGGTTCCCGCTCGGCGCGGTCACAGAGCATCTGAGCGAAAGTTCGATTCACGGCTTCGAACTGCGTCAGCGTGTCAAGCACCGGCACCTCCTTCCGTGTCGTCGACGACGAGGCCGCTGCATGTGTGTTGTGCATGTTCATAGTCAGCCCAGTTCTTCAGCCGAGTCGTAGCGCCCGGTCGGATAACTGCGCCGTGGTTGCGGGAGCCCTTCGGCCACTCCACCGTTGCCGCAACTCTCGTGCTACCGGGTCGTTGAAATAGTCGGCAGCTGCCTTCAGCGTGCGTTGCAGTGACGCCTCATCGCGCATGTCGTCCGGATCGTTGACGCTGCTCTTCAACGCACCATAGAGCACCGGAGCCTTCGAGCCGGCGGCGCGCGCCATCGCGATGGCTGCGGGGATCAGCTCCTTGGAATCAGTGACGAGTTCGTCGACCAAGCCGATGTCGAGAGCGTGCTGCGCGTCGAAGAGCTCACCTGACAGAATGATTCGCCGGGCGACGCGCACACCGAGCACGCGGTTGGCCCGTTGGATTCCTTTGTCCGCCGGCAGCAGTCCGTGATTGATCTCCGGAAACCCGAACCGTGCCGAGTTCAGTGCCAGCACACTGTCCGAAAAGAGCGCAACCTCCATACCGCCACCAACACAGTGCCCATTGATCGCGCTGACCACTGGCCGACGGTAGCGGTCCATCGCCACGAGTAGTGCGTGGAACTCCCGCATGCGGGTCTCGATCTCGCCGACGAGCGCGCCCTCTAGCTCCTTGATGTCCCCTCCAGCGCTGAAGAATCGCCCCCCCTTACCAGTGAGCACGATCGGTGGTGCGTCTGGCCTGGCGCGGAGCTGTTCGAACAGCCTGGCGAGATCGTGGATGAGCTGGCGGTTCATCGCATTTGCCGGTGGCCTGTCCAACGCGACGACCAGAACGCCATCGTGGTCAGCAGTGTCGAGAGTGGCGGCCTGGCCGGGCGCGGGTGCACTCATAGGTCACCTGGCTGCGTTCGCCGGCTGCGGTCCCAGGACAGAGCGCCCTTCGCCGCGTGCGGACGGAAACTCCGGCGGACGGCCGTCGCGGAAGGCCTGCCGGGCCTCGAAGTAGTCTGCGCTCGCGAAGCCGATGACCTCCAAAGCCGCGGAAAGTTCATGCTGTGGGACGGCATTGGTGAGCCAGCCGGTGTTCAGGGACCGCTTCGTCCAGCGGATCGCCTGCTGCGAGCCCTGCGCAAGTTCGTCGGCGATCTCGAGGGCGCGATCCAGCACACTCTCCCTCGGTACGGCGAGACTCACCAAGCCGATTCGTTCAGCCTCGACGCCGGTCATACTTGCCGAAGTCAGCTGGTAATACTTTGTTTTCGCCATTCCCACGAGCAACGGCCAGATGAGCGAGGAATGGTCGCCGGCGACCACACCGACACGGGTGTGCCCGTCTCGAAGCAAGGCATCCTCGGCAGCAACGCTGATGTCGGCCAAAAGCGCCATCGACAAACCCCAGCCAACCGCGGGGCCGTTGATCGCCGAGATGAGCGGCTTGTCCATGTTGAGAATGGCCGTAATCCGCTTGCGCTCGCCCTCCATGAGCGCCACCGCTTCGTCCAGCGTCGGCTCTGGCTGGCGTACATCCATGCCCGTGCAGAAACCACGGCCTGCGCCGGTGATGACAGCAACCCGTGTTTCCGGGTCCCGGTCGACGTCCACCCAGATGTCCGACAGATGATCGAACATCGGCATCGTCAAGGCATTGAGCCGGTCGGGTCTGTTGATCGTGATGAGCAGAACACCGTTGGGCCTGCGCTCGATCATGACTTCCTCGGGGTAGCGGCTGAAGATGTCGTCAGCGGCCAATTTGCTCATCGTGCTTCTCCTACCGTGACAACATTTTTGTGCGAATTCGACTGGGATTTCGACTCTTCGAACGCTTCGAGCTCCGCGTAATGAGCGGGCCGGGCCTTGCGGATGTCGGCCAGAATCGCGTCAGCGGGCCGCACCACAGCCCGCGGGTTCTTGAACCTGGGAATGACATATTTACCGAAGAGCTCGATCGACTTCATCAGCTCTTTGTGCGGGAGTCCATCGATACGCATGACGATGGCGTCTGCGCCAAGGTCGGCGAATCGCTGCACTTGTTCCGCACAGTCATCCGGGTCGCCCACGATGAATCCGGATGAGTCCTCGAACATGTATCGCTCATCGTTGAAGTCGACGTTCCGCACCGCACCCATGTACTGATAGTCAGCCGACAACTTGGACAGGCGCTCATACGCGTCCGTCGAAAGGGAGACCGTCTCTTTGAGATTCCGCGCCCACTTGAGGGCTTCCTCACGCGTCTCGGCACAGTGCATGCCGCCTCCGACCGCAACCAGCTTCTGCGCTTGCGGCGGATAGATATGCGTGGCTCCGTCGAGGGCGTCGTCGTAGATGCGCAACATGCTCTCGACAAACTCGAAGCCCAGATAGAAACCGCCCACGATGGCTCCGATGCCGAGCTCGGCGGCCTTGCGAACCGAGTCGGGACTTCCGGCCGCCATCGAGATGGGGGGATATGGATGCTGAATTGCCTTGGGTACCAGGCTTCTCGGCGGGATCTTGTAGTGCTCGCCAACGTAAGAGAACACGTCATTGTGCAGGGCCCGGCGAATGACCTCCAGGCCTTCGATGAGCTGATCCTTGTTCTCACTTGGTTCAACTTCGAAGGCACGCAGCGCAAGTGTCGTGTTCCCGCGTCCAACTCCGAGTTCCACTCGGCCACTGGACAGGATGTCTTCTGTTGCCAACCGTTCGGCAACCCGAAGGGCATGGTTGATGCGCGTGGGCAAGAGCGTGACCAAGTGCATGAATCGGATGCGCTTGGTCAGCGCCATCAGATAGGGATAGATGACCTCAGGTGCGGAGGTTGTCGCCGTGCCGATCGCAACGTGCTGCTCGGATGTCCCGAACGCATCGAACCCCACTTTCTCCGCAAGTAGGACCTCGTCCACGAGCTCGCGGTAGCGGTGCTCGTGGGTATGCCCCGGGACCGTCTCGCCTTCGCTCATGAATATGAAGCGCATATTCTCACCACTTTCCACTAGGTGAACGCTTCTTAACGTAGGGCGAGGCTGCTTGATTGTCAATGCAGAACTTCCGGACCACAGGCAGGGGATCCTCCTCAGCCATTAAAACCCCGCACACCCTGGGTTTATATCGCGCTCCGCCGGTCTTCCTGCAGCCTCCCTGGATCACACACGTGCGAGCCGCCGCTTCATCCCTATGTGAATACCTATTAATCTCGTGTCAGTCACCTATCCAGCCGGCGAAGATTCGGCGCGACCCCAACGCGGCACGTCCTCGACTACTTCCCGGGCTCGGCAGCGGTCCGCGCTATGGTTATCGTTGTTGGCCATGACCACTGCCGATGCCGCGCACGAGCCGTCCGCCGGCACCTCACGCCGAGATGTCTTGCTCAAGGTCGCCGCCGACCTGTTCTTGCGAAACTCCTACGACGGCGTGACAGTGGACATGATCTGCACAGCGGCCGGAATCTCCGGGCCGGGCCTGTATAACCATTTCGCGAACAAGCAGGCGCTCTTGCTCGCCGTGGTGGAGAGTCCCTTGGCCGCCCTGCACCAGTTCGCCAGGGAAACCGCGGAGGCTGAGCCTGATCCGCGGGCCGCGCTGGAGATCTTGGTCGACTTCCATATCAGGAGCGTGGTGACCTCAGCTCCGACAACGTTGGTCTTCATGAAGAACGAACACGCCTTGCCCGAGAAGGACCGACGGCGTATCCGACGCGAGATGAACCTCTATGCAGAGGAATGGATTTCCATCGTGGCAGCGCTGCGGCCGGACTTATCCGAACCAGAGGTTCGGCTACTCACCCATACGGTGTTCTCAATGCTCAATTCCGTGGCGACCCTCAACAAGGGACTGGACCACGAGTCCATCATCAAGACGATGTCGACCGCAGCGATACAAGCGCTCACCTCGCCCGGCGACGACTGACGCACCGCCGGGTCAAGTACAGAGGCACATCTTGAGCTGGTTCGTTGCCTCCGCACCCCGCTACGACGTGAGCTCCGCTATGAATTCACCGGCCGTCATCGGACGCGAGAACATCGGGTAGTCGTATTTCAGCGCGTTCTCGTGTTCAGCCATCGAGGTGGCGGCGACGCAGTCGCTCAGGGTCACGACCTGGTAGCCGTTCTCATAGCCGGTGCGCATGGTTGATTCGACGCAGCAGTTGGTGAGGAATCCACCCAGCGCAAGCGTGCTTATTCCCTTGCTGCGCAGGATGAAGTCGAGATTGGTGCTGGCGAACGTGTCGAGACCGCGTTTGCCCTCGATCAGGATATCGCCGGGCATCGGCGCGAGTTCGTCGACGATCGCGGCTCCCCATGAGCCCTTGATGAACGCCTGTCCGTCGACGACGCCTTTCAAGATCCCGTACGGATGAGCCGAGATCTCCCCGTATCCCTCCGCGAACGTGATCGGCGCGTGCATCACGGTCGCTCCGGCGGCCCGTGCACCGTCGACGACTTCCCTCATATTGGCCAGCATCTTCGTGGCCTGCATGACCTCGGCCACGGCACCGTGCAAGGCGCCACCCTCCGAGGTGAAATCGTTCTGGAACTCGATGAGGACGACGGCTGTTGCGGCTGGGTCGATGGCCATAACCGCAGGTTAATCGCACCTTCTGCGGAGAGCAATCGGTCGCGTCCAGGTACGCGATATGCGGACCGCACTTTCCGAGCAGTCGTCATCACTGCAACTTCGAGACGGCCCGGTTTGCCCCCACATGAAGTGAGTGAGTACTCTCTCACCATGTCCGCATCGACGCGTGATCAGCTTTTGGCCATCGCGCTGGAACTGTTCGCCGCCAAGGGCTACGCGGCGACGTCGGTCGCCGACATCCAACAGGCCGCCGGTTTGGCGCCTGGGTCAGGCGCGCTCTACAAACACTTCTCGTCCAAACGCGCGCTGCTGGAGGCCGCCGTCGGCCACCGGATCGACAACATCGTCACCGCCCGTGAGCAATTCGACTCAGGTGAACCCACGAGTACCGAGGCCGCGGTGCGCACGGCAGGGCAATTGATCTGGAACAACCTCTCCGAGAGTGAGGACCTGTTGCGGGTCATGCTCCGCGAGCCCGACGAGCTGGGCGAACTCGACGAGCACACCTGGCAGACCATCACCGACAACGCCTACCAGCGCTTCGCCGACGAGCTGGAGGCCTCCAACCGCGCGGGTCGCACCCAGATCCCCGATCCTGCCGCGGCAGCCGCAGTGGCCATCGGGGCTCTGTCCTATCACGCCACGCTGCGGGCACTCACCCGGCGCACCCCGGGCAACATCGACGACGACCGCTATTTCGAGGCATGGGTCGCCCAGACCGTCAGCATGCTCAAGCAGTATTCCGTCCCTAAAAACCGCTGATCACTTCGCTTTTGAGGAGTCACACATGACCTTTTCCCTTCAGCTCAGCGACGACGTGATCGCGGTCCGCGACTGGGTGCACCAGTTCGCCACCGAGGTCGTGCGTCCCGCAGCCTCCGAGTGGGACGAACGGGAAGAAACCCCGTGGCCGATCATCCAGGAAGCCGCCAAGGTCGGCCTGTACTCCCCTGAGTTCTTCGGAACCCAGGCCGCCGAACCGACCGGGCTGGGCTTCATCACGGTGTTCGAGGAACTGTTCTGGGGTGACGCCGGTATCGCGTTGTCCATCTTGGGCACCGGCTTGGCGGCAGCGGCTTTGGCCGGCAACGGAACTCCTGAGCAGGTCGGCCAGTGGCTGCCCGCGATGTTCGGTACGCCCGGCGAACCGCAGCTGGGGGCGTTCTGCTCGTCGGAACCGGATGCCGGCTCGGACGTCGGTGCCATCCGCACCCGGGCCCGGTTCGATGAAGCCACCCGGGAGTGGGTGCTCAACGGCACCAAGACGTGGGCGACCAACGGCGGCATCGCCAACGTTCACATCGTGGTGGCGTCGGTGTACCCCGAACTCGGATCCCGCGGACAGGCGACCTTCATCGTCCCGCCCGAAACCCCCGGCTTGGTGCAGGGCCAAAAGTTCAAGAAGCACGGCATTCGCGCATCGCACACCGCCGAGGTGGTGCTCGACAACGTGCGGCTGTCCGAAGATCTGATCCTCGGCGGACGCGAGAAGTTCGAGGAGCGGGTGGCCCGCGTGAAGTCCGGCGCGTCCGCCGGCGGCCAGGCCGCGATGAAGACCTTTGAGCGCACCCGGCCCACGGTGGGCGCCATGGCGGTCGGCGTGGCCCGTGCCGCATATGAGTACGCTCTCGAATATGCCTGCCAGCGTGAGCAATTCGGTCGCAAGATCGGCGAGTTCCAGGCTGTGGCGTTCAAGCTCGCCGACATGAAGAGCCGCATCGACGCCGCCCGACTCCTGGTCTGGCGGGCCGGCTGGATGGCCCGCAACAACCAGAGCTTCGACAACGCCGAGGGATCGATGGCCAAGCTCGTCGCCAGCGAAACCGCGGTCTACGTCACCGATGAGGCCATCCAGATTTTGGGCGGCAACGGCTACACCCGGGACTATCCGGTCGAGCGTATGCACCGCGACGCCAAGATCTTCACGATCTTCGAGGGCACCAGTGAGATTCAGCGCCTGGTCATCTCACGCGCGCTGACGGGGTTGGCGATTCGCTGACGTCACTTCCCGTCGAGGGCTGCCGACGCAAGTTCGTAGATCGGCTGCGGCGCCTTCGACGGAGCTCCGCTGTCGAACGGCGGGTGCGGGTCGTATTCGATGGACAGCTGAATGGCCTGCGCCACATCGGGTCCGGCGATCTTACCGGCGAGCGTGAGGGCGAGGTCAATGCCCGCGGAAACGCCTGCGCCGGTCACGATGCGCCCTGCGGTGACGACGCGTTGTTCGGTGGGCTGAGCGCCGTAGGAGGCAAGCTCGTCGTAAGCGTCCCAATGTGTGGTCGCGGGCAGACCTTTTAGCAGTCCCGCCGCACCGAGCAACAGCGCTCCGGTGCACACCGACGTCGTCCAGGTCGTGTAGGGATGGGCATCGCGGATCCAGTCCACGATGGCGTGTCCTTCTGCGGCGTACCGGCCGGCGATCGGACTACCCGGCACCAGCACCACATCGGGCCGCGGCACATCGGCGAACGTCGTATCGATGCCCAGGTGCACCAGGTGGTACTGGTCGTCGATGATTCCGGTCAGCTCGGCGCAGAGCACGACTTGGGCGCCGGGCACGTAGTAAGGCAGGTAGGTCAAAACCTCATACGGGCCGATCGCGTCCAATGCGGTGAATCCCGGGTAAAAGCCGATGGCGATGATCACGACTTCTTCTCCTGGAAGAGCTTGTAGACCGCGACGGCGCTGTCACGCGAGTCCAAACGCATCGGCAGCCGCCGCTGATCCCACGGCTTGGCGTACTCGCCATAGAAGCTGCTGGGGTCGTAGTACTTCTCGTGTCCGCCGGACAGGTACGGTGCGGTGGATTCACGGGTAGCCATGAACACGACTTCGTCTGGCGCGCAGTGATACAACGCCCCGAGGCACATCGGGCACGGATGTGCGATGGCGTACACCGTGCAGCCGGTCAGGTACTCCGTGCCCAGTTTCCGGCACGCCTCGCGGATGGCGCGAATCTCCGCGTGATCGGTCGGATCGTGGGTCTGAGGGACGAGATTGCTGCCCTCGGCCAGGATCTCCCCGTCCTTGACGATCACAGTTCCGAAGGGCAGACCGCCCTCGGCGACACTGTCGTGGGCGATGTCGATCGCACGTTGTGCAAAATCCATGGGATTCCTCGAATCTTGTTTCAGCCGACCGGTCGGACCGGACAGCCCAGGACGGCGTCTTCCAGCCGCGCCGGGCCGGTTCCCTTGGCCGGGTCGGTCGCCCAGGGCCAGTCGTTGCAGTGGAACGGCACCCTGGGCGGCAGCAGCGCTTCGCGACCACGTTTGGCCATCTCACGTTCGATGGCTGTACGGGCACCATCACCGAGGAGCTCGACGTCACCCATGAGGTAGAAGTCGCAGAAGAACACCATGCCCAGGGACCGGTCGGCGACGATACGGCCGAGCACGTCGAGCATCTTCTCGGGTGTGGTCTCGAATTCCGGTGTCTCCAGGAGGAACAACCGTTCACCCATCGCCTCGGCGCCCATGAACTGGACGAGGACCGTGTAGAGGATGTGGTTGCGCCGCGCAACGTGTGAAGTGTTGGTGGCCGCGTAGCTACGCTCCCAGTCCGCGCCGAGCTCGTTCCTCCAGTTCTCGACCACCCTCATCCAGTGGCCGACCTGGACGGCCGACGCCATGCCGATCAACGTGATGGACAGCGGCGTCGTGCCGCGGGTGTAGTTCTCCAGCTCTGCGTAGGTGTAGCCACCCTTGGACAGGCAGGCGTCCATGAACGCCAGGTTGTGCTCGAGCACCCCGTGCATGGTGGCGCGGGTGTCGTCGGGAACATCAAGCGCCGCCAGACATTCGAGGGCGGACTGATTCTGCGTGCGGTACATCGCGAGCGGGGCTCGCCAGAGTTGGTTCGCGTAGGCGTCGTCCAGATACGGCGCGAGGATCTCGTAGATCGCCATCGTGCTGTGCGCCACCGACTTTTCGATCTGATAGCTGATGGGCACCGGCGGCGCGCACTCCGGCTGCTGACCGGGGCGGTACAGAATCATCTGTCCGCCGGCGCCGTTGAACAGCGCCAGGACGACGGGCACCTGATCATGGATGTTCTGCGTGAATGTCGTCAGCGAGGTCTCGTAGAGCTGCTTCATGGACTCGTTGAGCGCCAGGAAGGTGTGCTCGGCGACGACGCGTGCGCTGGCCGGCGGCCCATCAGCGACGACGGGGCGCATGAAGTCCGGCACGGCACTACCGTTGGATGCGGTCATGACATTCGATCCGGTCTGGGAGACATCGGATCGCGCCCTAGCTGACGGGTTCTGGCCGGACCGGGCAGCCGAAGGCGACGTCCTCCAGCCTGGCGGGGCCCGTTCCCCGGTCAGGGTCGGTCTTCCACGGCCACTCGTTGGAGCGGAACGGCGCCAGGCTCGGCAACAGTGCTTCCTTGCCGCGCTTGGCCATCTCCCGCTCGATCGCGGCCCGGCCACCACCACCGAGAAGTTCGACGTCCATGAGGAAGTAGTCGCGGAAGAACATCATGCCCAGCGAGCGGTCGGCGACGATGCGGCCCAGGACGTCGAGCATCTTGTCGGGCGTGGTCTCGAATTCCGGTGTCTCGATGAGCAGCAACCGGTCACCCATGGCTTCGGTGCCCAGGAACTGGACGAGCACGGTGTAGAGGATGTTGTTCTGGCGTGCGACGTAGAGCGAATTGCTCACGGCATAGGTGCGGTCCCAGGCGTCACCAAGTTTCGTCTTCCACCACTCGAGGACGTCCATCCAGTGGCTCACCTGAGTTCCCGACGCCAGGCCGATGGCCTTGAACGAATGCGGCACGGTGTCGCGGACGAATTGCTCGACATCGTCGTAGCTATAGCCGCCTTTGGCCAGACACTCGTCCATGAACGCCAGATTGCATTCCAGGATCAGGCGCAGCACTCCGCGGTCATCGTCGGACATGTCCAGGGCCTCAAGGCCTTCCAACGCTGTCCGATTCTGCGTCCGATACATTTCGAGCGGAGCCCGCCACAGGTGGTTCTTATAGGCATTGGTCAGGTACGGCGAGACGATCTCGTAGATGGCCATGCTGCTGTGGCCGACGGATTTGGCCAGTTGGTACACGAGCGGCACCGGCGGCGCGACTTCGGCAGGCTCACCCGGCGGATAGAGAATCATCTGTCCGCCCTGGCCGGAGAACAGTGCCAGGATGATGGGCACCTGATCACGCATGTTCTGTTTGAACTTGATCAGGGATGTCTCGTAGAGCTGCAGCATCGAATCGTTCAGCGCGAGAACGGCGTGCTCGGCGACGAGACGGTCGCTTGCCGCTGGTTCGTCGGCGACGACGGGACGCATGAAGTCCGGCAATGCCTTGCCATTGGATTCAGACATAACGGTCACTTCCTATTCTCGATGGTGGCGTGGGATACGTCATCTGGTGTCGGGTCGCGGGTTTCATGGCAGTGTCCAGAGCACGGTGGTCACCAACCAGAACAGGACTGCCCAGAAGACCGTCACCGCGACGATCACCAGCGCGGTACGAATGTTGGTCGCGGTCATGGGCGTATCGGAAGCCGGGTACAGCCAGCGGTAGAGCAACCGATTCACGTAGAAGGGCATCGTGACGTAGGTCATGATGAAGCTGGACAACAGGTTTCCGATCAGCATGCCCTGCCACATGCGAAGATGCTCGGGCGCCATCGCGAGGCTCAGCAGCATCACCGTGGGATACAAACCTACCCAGACCGCGATCACCGTCTTGGCATTGGACGGCACCGCCGCCTGACCACCGACCTCGCCGAAGGCAAACCAGTTACCGAACGAGCTGTCGATCGTGCGCAGCCCGAACTCGCCGAATCTCTTCCCTTCGTCGAGGAGCTGTCGCCGCTCACTCGACGTCAGCCATCGATCCAGGTCTGCGGCGCTGTCATAACGGTAGAGCGTCGTCCACTCGTCCTGCACACCTTCGATCGGACGAAAGATCTCAGATCCCCGGTAGCCGGGAAACTTGCTCTCCGCCAACCGCAGTCGCTGCTGCCAGGCCAGGAAATGGTCGATGTCCTCCGGTGCCACCCGGTGTGTCACCACCGCCGTGACCAGTGTGTCCGGTGGCGGGGCCGTGCCGGTGACGATCTGTTGGGTGGGCGGCCCGTCGCAGTAGGACCGTCCTTCGGTGAGCAGGTCGTGGCGCGTGGCACTGTTGAGCCACGCCTGCAGATTGGGGATTGAATCGAAGCGATAGGTCAGCGACCAGTCCTGCTGCACTGAGGTCGCCGGGTTGATCTCCGCGGCAATGAATCCCGGATAGTTTGACGCCGCGCTGTTCACTTTCTGCTGCCACGCCATGAACGCGTCTTCGCAGCCGGAGAGGACCCGTTCGCCGATGATGACGGTGACGGCGTTGCCGACAAGCCTGCCGGGAGACATCGGATGCCGCTGCCGCTTACCCGGTCGGGGTCAGCCGGGACGACTGCAGGGCCGTGAAGATCCGGTCGGGTGTCAACGGCAGCTCGCGGTAGCGCACACCGGTCGCGTCATGCAGCGCGTTGGCCATGGCGGGTGCGACGGGGTTGATGCACATCTCGGCGATTCCCTTGGACCGCACCGGGCCTGCCGAATCGGTCGAGTCGACCAGGATCACCTCGGTGCGCGGTGCGTCGGCGTAGGTGGGGATCCGGTAGTTGCGCAGCGTCGGGTTGGTCATCACGCCGTTGCCGTCGACGAGATGATGCTCGGTCAACACGAAACCGAGGCCCTGGGTCACGCCGCCTTCGATTTGACCGCGAACCTGTGCGGGATTGACGACCACCCCGGCGTCGGTTGCGTGCACGCTGTAGAGGATCCGGATCTCACCGGTCACCCGGTGCACGGCGATGCGGAAGCCGTGGGCATTGGAAGCCAGGCTTCGTGGCGAGCCGTACGCCTTGCGCGATTCTGTCAACCGCACACCCCGCGCCGCTGCCGCTGCGGCCAGGTCCCCTAACAGAACCCGGATGTCACCGCAACGGACTGCGTCGTCGTCCATGGTGCACGCCGCCAAGTCCACCCCGGTGTGCAGGGCAGCGAAGCGCAGAATCCGCTCCCGCAGTGCGATCGAGGACCGTTGCACCGCGTTGCCTGCGACGAAGAGGCCCGCGCTGGCGAACGCTCCGGTGTCGAACCCCGTGCGGTCGGTGTCGGATTGGACGAGCCGGATCCGGGTCGGGGTGGTGCCCAGCTCCGACGCGGCGATCTGGACGTGCGCCGTCGAGGTGCCCTCACCGAACTCGACTGTGCCTACCGCGATCTCATAGAGTCCATCGGAGCACAGCGTCGCGAGCCCGACGGAGATGTGCTCGGTCGGCGGCGCGGTCTCGTGGATCGAACTTGCGGTGCCGACACCGATCAACCAATCGTCGCCGAGAGCCTGTCCGTTGGGGTGCGCCTGCAGCGCCCCATCGACACAGTCGATGCAGGCCGCCAAGCTGTCGTCGGTGAACGCCACATCGTCGGCCTCGTCGTGCACCGACAGCAGCGGGTCACCGGGCCGAACGATGTTGCGCCGCCGCAACTCCAGCGGGTCGACGCCGAGTGCGACCGCCAGCTCGTGCATCGCCGATTCCATCGCGAACACCGGCTGCGTCATGCCGTAGCCGCGCAGTGCCCCGCTGGGAACGGTGTTGGTGTAGACCGAATATCCATCGAATCGCTTGTTGGGGCAGCGGTATTCCGCGATCGCGGACCCGCCCGCGAACAGGGTCTCCGCGCCGTGGTTGCCGTAGGCACCGGTGTTGGCCACGTTGCGGAACTGCATCGCGGTGAGCGTGCCGTCCGCGCGGGCACCGAGTTTGACGGTGATCTTCATCGGGTGCCGGGGTGAGGCGGTGGTGAACTCCTCGCCGCGGGTGTACTCCCAGCATGTCGGGCGACCGGTGTCCAACGTGGCCAGTGCGACCAGGTCTTCACTGATCACCTCCTGCTTGCCGCCGAAGGCACCGCCGACCCGCTTGCAGAACACCCGCAGCTGATCGGGCCGCAGGTCGAACAGGTAGGCGAGCTTGCCTTTGGCGATCCACGGGGACTGCGAACTGGTCCGCACATGCAGCCGGCCGTCTTCCATCCAGGCGATCGATCCGTGCGTCTCCAGATGGGCGTGCTGTACCCGCGGCGAGAAGTAGGTTCCTTCGTGGATGACGTCGGCTTCGGCGAATCCCTGTGCCACATCGCCTATTTCGCCGTGCAATTCGATGAGGATGTTGTGTACCGGATCGTGCACGAACGGATCGTCGGATCCATGCAGCTGTGGTGCACCGAACTGCATCGCCTGCTCGGGATCGAACACCGCGGGCAGCACCTCGTACTCGACGGCCACCTTGCGGCAGCCCTCTTCGGCAGCGCCGATCGTGTCTGCCAGCACCGCCACCACGCGCTGGCCGACGAAGCGCACCACATTGTCGAGGATGTAGGTGTCGTCGGGGTCGACGAGATGATCGGTGTGGATCGCGGTGGTGAACAGCTTGCGGGGCACGTCTTCCCAGGTGTACACGCGGTGCACCCCGGGAACGGCCAGCGCCGCGGACTTGTCGATCGAGACGATGCGCGCGTGCGCGTGGGGCGAGTGCAGCACCTTCAGATGCAGCATGCCCGGGACGTCGGTGTCCATCGTGTACTCCGCGCGCCCGGTCACGACCCCGGCGCCCGCTGGTGCACCGACGCTCGTCCCGACCGCCTGGCCCGGCGCCGCCGCCTCGATCGCGGCCACGCCGTTGACGGCGTCTTCGATGGCCCGATACCCGGTGCATCGGCACAGGTTGCCTTTCAAGGCGTGCGGCAGGTCCTTCTTCTGTTCGTCGGTGAGAGCCGATGCCGTCATGATCATGCCGGGAGTGCAGAAACCGCACTGGAATCCGGGGGCGTCGCGGAACTGCCGCTGCATCGGGTGCAGGTTCTCGGGGGATCCGAGGCCCTCGATGGTCGTCACTTCGTGCCCGTCCGCGCGGAACGCCGGCGTGATGCAACTGTGTACCGGGCGGCCGTCGAGCCAGACGGTGCACGCGCCGCAGTCTCCGGCGTCACACCCCTTCTTGACCCCGTGCCAGCCCAGGTGCCGCAGGAATGTGCGCAGGCACTGGCCCGGCTGCGGTTCTTGTGAGAACGTCTTGCCGTTGACGCTGTAGCTCATCACAAGCCTCCGAGTTCGGTCCGGATTTCTTCGGCGTAGTGCTTCGCCAGATGCCGGCGATGCGCGGGGGTGCCGTTCGGATCGGCGAACCAGGACTCCGGTGCGATCGCGTCGATGTGGTCTTGCAGGGTCTCGGCGGTGGGCATCGTGTCGAACCGCAACACCACCGGATGTGTGGTACCCGCGGTGATGGTGAGCATCAGGCCGTCGGTTGTCGGCCCCTGCGTCGCGACCATGAATATGGTGGAGCGGCCGAGCTTGGTCAGGGTGAATCGTCGGAATGTGTAGCGGTTGCGCAACGCACTGATCGGTATGTACACGCTGCGCAGGATCTCCCCCGGTCGCAGCACGTTGCGGTGGTCTCCTGTGACGAAATCCCGGGCTGCGACGGTGCGTTCGGTTCCGTCTGCCGCCCACAGGCGATAGGACGCCTCGAGAGCCACGCTCATGGTGGTCATCGGGCCTGCCGGCAGGGACATGCAGATGTTGCCACCCACCGTTGCGGCATTCCATACCTTGAACGACGCCAGGAACGCCTCACAGCTGGTCCGCAACAGGCTGCCCGCGGACCAGTCATCCGGCGGCACATACTCGTGGAGCTTCCGCACCGTGCAGGTCGCGCCGATCTGGAGACCTCCGGCGTCCACGACCAGATCGGGCCAGTCGAGTTCGGTGAGGTCGATCAAGCGGTGCACGCTGGGCTGAGGTTCGGAAAACAGCCATGTCCCCCCGGCCAGCCAGGCATCTCCGACGCTCCAGGCGGCGCCCGGCGGATTGGGTGGCCAGCGAATGATGTCGGTTACGGTATTGAGATCCATGTGAACCTCCAGCGAACTCGCTGCTCGGCCCGGATTGGCGGCTCAACTGTATAAAAAGCGCCGTCAATAAGTGAGAGATTGCGCATAGTTCGGGTTCACAGATTCAGCCCAGCGGTCAATCAGCAAACAATCAGCGACTCAGAGCTGGAGGGCGCGTGGCCGTAAAACCTCTCGTGCGCAACGAATGTCACCCACCGAGCGCGGCCCGTTCACGACGTTGACCTGGACGTTGTAGCCGAGCTCCTGCAGCTGACCGATCGCTTCGGAAGCCGAGTTGCGGGAGACCGGGCGGCAGCGACTTCGCCGGTCGACCCGAGCACGGCGGTTGCGCGTACCGACCGCATCCGCCAAAACCCAGAATGACATCACCCGATGTCATATATTGAGCCGGCGTGTGTTCGGGGCGGCTGGCACTCATGCCATCGGCAGATGCGGACACCACCGTGAAATGTCAAGGGGGACATCAATTATGGTGCATGATTCACGCTGCCCGAAAAGTGCCAGACGCTTACCACCGCGCTACGGGCTGGCCGTCGTAGCAGTCGGCATCGGCATCGCCGGGGCGAGCGGACACGCTGTGGCGTGGGCGGACCCTGGCACGGCCGATTCGCCCAGAACGACAGCGAGCCATTCGAGTGCCACCACCGACCACGGCCCCAAGAAATCGACGCAGGACCATCGCACCAGACCTGGTCGGTCGTCGACCAAGGACGACACGCAGGACAAGGGACCCACCGGTGGCACAGCAGTGTCGGACACCGACACGAAGCCCACCCAACCGGCCGCGGAAACCGCGAATATCGCTAACCCACAACAGGATTCGACACCAACACAGCGCAAACCGAGTGCTGTTCGCCAGGACCCCGCCCCGGACACCCCTACCGGAAAGTCCCACGCTGTGCAGGCGGCTCCGACCCGCGTGCGGGCGGCCGCGAAGCAACTGACGACGGTGGCTGCCACGCTCACCGGCGGCACCATCAAGACGCAGGCGACCGAACCCAAGCAGCCCGACGCCACTGGGGCGCCCCAACCCAGCCTCAAGACCAAGGCGATCCCGCTGACGGCGAAACTCGCCGCGGCCACATCATCGGTCGAGGCGCCGAGCACGCCGACTCCGAGCACTCCGACGCCGCCACAACCGCTGTCCCCCATCGCCAAGCTCGCCGAGTTGCCGGGCCGCGTCATCAACTCGGTGCTACAAGCGCTCGACATCACCGTCTCTGCCAACGGCCCGAAGAGTCCCATCAACTTCCAGCCGGTCGACGAGGCGTTGTTCGCAGCCTTCCGACGCGTCGAAGCGAGTTTGGGATTGGACAAGACACCCGCCGCGCAACCGACACCGCCACCGCTGACCTACACGGGTCCGGCGACGGGCAAGACTCCTACGGTGTCGCAGTTCCTGAACGCCGCGGCCGCCGAGTACGTGCTCGGCGGCACCCCGGGCGACTTGAAGCCGTTCACGGTGAACGGCAAGCAGATGCAGTCCACCAATACGCTCTCGGGTGAGTCCGCGAAGGCCTGGGTGACACCGCAGGGGCAGATCATCGTCGCCTACCAGGGCACCACCGGCGGCACAAACCTGTTGGCCAACCCGGTGATCGCGGTCTCGCAAATCATCACCGACGCCCAGGTGATCTTCACCAACACCACCCCGCAGGCCTTCACCGATTCCCTGGCCTTCGAACAGCAGGTTGCGGCCGAGGCGGCCAAGCAGGGCTACAGCCAGGACGACATCTTCGTCACCGGCCACTCGCTGGGTGGATGGGAAGCGGAGTACGTCGCGCAGCAAACCGGCGTCGGTGGCATCGGATTCGAAAGCCCCGGAATCAACACCACAGTGCCTGGCAACGGCGCCAACTCGGGTTTCGTCAATGTCGAGACCTACGGTGACACCGCCGCGTACTTCTCGACGGATCTGCCTGCGCTGCAACCGTTCGTGCCGCCGTACGTACCGGGCGGCGGCACCAAACCGCACTACGGCTCGATCGTGATGATCGGCGACCCCAATGCAACGACACCGCTGGTCAACGCCGCCTCGCTGTGGGGGCCCAATCCGGTGGGCGACGTCATCTTCGTGGTCGACATCTTGGGTAACTTCTTCGAGCATCACCTGCCCGGCATGCAGGCCTACAACCTGGGTGTCACGCCTGATCCCGGTGTGGTGCCGTGGCTGGGCGCCACCATGGGGCCGGTGGAAAGCGGCTACGGCGACATGACGATTCCGGAACTGCAGAAGGCGGCGTCGGATGCGGGCACGTTGATCACGCCGTAACGGGGCGGCCGCGGCTGATCACACCATCGGATCGGTGACCGCTTCCCGCGCGTCGGGCGCTGACCCTGCCTCGTCAACTTCGTTGTCTTGGGCCAGGATCCACGTTTCACCGGCATCTGCTGCGCGTACCAACGCCCCGTACTCGCCCAGATAATCGGCGACCGCACCGATCCACGGCAGCATGGCGAAGTACCGGAAGATCGAGCGCGGGTGCGGCCGTTTGCCGAGTTCCTCGCTGACGGCATTGAGGATGCCGGCCAGGTGCCAGAGCTTTCCGATGATCGATCTGTCGGACAACTCCGGCCAGGCTTCCTCTGGATCCATTGCAGCGGAAGACTTGTCGAGTTCGCGCCCGCATAGCACCGAGGCCAGCAGCCGGACCTGCGTCGGCGTATCGGTGATCCCGTACTCACGCGCGACAGCGCATAAGACCAGGGCCTGATTGGCGAATCCGAACACATCCTGGATGGGCAGTCGTTTGGCCAGAACGCCGAACACTCCGGGAAACGCCACCAAAACGGTATCGATTGCACCCACCCGCCGGACCCACCACTGGATGCGGGCGGTGCGGTCCTTGCGTTCCCAGGATTGCGTGCCCGGCAGATCGGCGCAGTCAAGCACCCGTGCCGCGAGATTGAACGCCCCACCCAGGCAGCCCGCACCGGCCCCGCTACCCAGGTCATGGGTGCGACGCCGCAACCCGAGCGGATCGGCCTCAGCCAACACATCGAGGATGACGCCCGCCACACTCACAGCGCGCTGCAGTGCGTCTGCGACGTCGGCGTCGGACAGGTGTGCTTTCGGCATCACGGAAAGTCCCATGCCGCCATCTTCGCGGGTGCTGCGGCGGCGTGTCTTGTCAGGAGCCCTCAGGCCGAGGCCCCTGCCGGACCGATTCGATGCGGAAATTCCGGGTCGGGGACCTTGTCACCAATACCCGATCTCACATCGAGTTTGACGTCAACGGCGCCGCTCGAGGCTCGTCAACGGCCCGGCCGTACTGTGGCAATGTCGTGGCGTGCATACTCCATCGCTGTCAGGCCCACCGGTCGAACCTGTCGCGGTGCCCGCCGTGGTGACCGCCCTCGCCGGCGATGCCGCGTTGACCCCGGTGTGGCGCAACGAACTCGGTGGGCTGACCTTCCGCCTCGACAGAAGCGATGGGGTGACGTCGTACGTCAAATGGGTTGCCGCAGGCACTCCGGAGATCGATCTGGTCGGTGAGGCCGAACGGTTGGTGTGGGCGCAGGCGCGGGTCGCCGTGCCGCCGGTCCTCGACCACGGCACCGACCTCGACGGTGCATGGCTGCTCACAGCGGCCGTGCCGGGACGGTCGGCCGTCGACGCTCACTGGGCCGGGCGCGCCACCGACGTCGCCGCCGGGATCGGCCGCGGACTACGGTTGCTGCACGACGCGCTGCCGGTCGATGAATGCCCGTTCGACTGGGGCATCGAACGTCGTCTGCGCCGCGCCGACGAGCGCATCGCCGCCGGCGAGGGCCCGGCGAACTGGTTCCCCGAGCACCGGCACCTGGATCCCGACGAGGCGCGTGCCCGGCTGGACGCGCCGCCCGCCGTCGACCGGCTGGTCGTCTGCCACGGCGATGCCTGTGTTCCCAACACCCTGCTGCATGACGACGCGACATTCGCCGCGCACGTCGATCTGGGCTCGCTTGGGATTGCCGATCGCTGGGCTGATCTGGCGGTGGCCACCTGGAGCCTCGGCTGGGACTTCGGCCCAGGCTTCGACGACGTGCTGTTCGACGCCTACGGAATCGACCCCGACCCGCACCGCATCGCCTACTACCGCCTGCTCTACGACCTGGCCTGATGCACAGTGTGCACCGGCCAGATCGGCAAGCGCGAGAACGACTTTGCCCGACCGCATCTCGGCGACCCGGCTCAGGGCATTGCAGCTAGCAGGTATTGCCTTTCCCTGCCAGCAGGTGTCGACACAGCGTCGAGACAGGTGCAGGATCGGTGGGAGCGCCGGATTCACCGAGGGGGGAACACCATGGCACCCGCGGCTCCCGACGATGCTCCGCGCGGGCCGGACACACCCCCCATCAATCGGCGCGCCGTCATGCTCGGCATGGCCGCCGTGGCCGGTGTCGCCGCGATCGACGTCGGCGGATTCGCGTACGCCGGTGGCTGGCTGCGCCCCGACACCTTGATCCCGGCGCAGTTCGCCGACCGGTTCGAGCAGATCGCGGGCCACCATGACGGCTTCCGGCGCAACCATGCGAAGGGCCTCGCCGCCACCGGCACCTTCGCAAGCAATGGCGCCGCCGCCGACATCTGCCATGCCGCAGTGTTCGCCAAAGGCACGCTCCCTGTCGACGCGCGCTTCTCGCTGTCGGGTGGGGCACCCGACCAGGCCGACAAGCCCGCGACCGTGCGTGGCCTGGCGGTCCAGTACCAGTTGCCCAACGGCGAGCAGTGGCGCAGCCCGATGATCAACACCCCGGTGTTCGTCGACAGCACACCACAGGGGTTCTACGAGCGCATCCTGGCCGCCAAAACCCAGCCGCAGACCGGCAAACCAGACCCTGCCGCGATGTCGGCCTTCCTGGCCAGACATCCCGAAACCGTTGCCGCGCAGCGCATCATCGCACAGCAGCCACCCACCTCCGGATTCGCCGACAGCACATTCTGGGGGCTCAACGCGTTCCGGATGACCAACAGCGCGGGCGTCACCGCGCCGGTGCGGTGGATGCTGGTGCCGCAGCAGCAGCCCGGCCAACCTGTCGGAGACGCCGCGAAATCAGATCCCAACTACCTGTTCGACGCCTTGATCAAAGCCATGGAACGTGGGCCGCAGGCGTGGACGCTGAAAATTGTGGTCGGAGCACCTGAAGACCCCACCAACGACGCGACCAAACCCTGGCCGGCAGATCGCCGCACGATCGATGCGGGCACGCTGACCATCGAAGCCGTCCACACCGAGGCGCCGGGCAATGCCCGTGACATCAACTTCGATCCCCTTGTGCTGCCGCGCGGTATCGCTCCTTCCGACGATCCGCTGCTCGCTGCACGGTCAGCGGTGTACGCGCGGTCGTTCGCGCGACGTGCGGCAGAACCCAAGCAGCCCAGCGCTGTGAACGTCGAGGCCGCAGCGCGATGAGCACTGACCAGCTCACCCCAACGCGCTTCACCGTGGCGTCGCGGTTGTTGCACTGGTCGATGGCTGCCATGGTGGTCGCCCAGGTACTGCTGGGTGTCACGATGGTCGCATCGCTGGCGTATTACCCGCTGCTGTTGGCGATCCATCGCCCGCTGGGCATCATCATCCTGCTGTTCGCCGTGGTCCGACTGGGCAACCGGATGCGGCATCACCCACCGCCGTTCCTGGCCACCATGGGCCGCACCGAACGCCGCGTCGCCACCTGGTCGGAACGGCTGCTGTATGCGTTGCTGCTTCTGCAACCCCTGGTCGGCTGGGCCATGGTCTCGGCGTCGGGAACGCCCGTCGTCGTCGGCCCCTGGCGCTTGCCCGCGATCGCGCCCCACAACCTGAACCTGTTCGGCGGCTTGCACATTGCGCATGTCGTGCTGGCGGCCCTGCTGTTCGTGACGTTCACCGCGCACCTGTGCGCCGTGTTGTTCCACACGCTCGTGCTGCGCGATGGGTTGCTCGACCGCATGGCGCTGTGGCCGTCGAGGAGCCGATGACCAGCTTGCTGGATTTCAAACCCGTTGTGACAGATAGGCGTTGAGTCCGGATGCGACGGCTGCGGCGTATTTTGCCCGGCCCTGTTCGCTGACGATGACCGCTGCGTCGTCGCTGTTCTTCATGTTGCCCAGTTCGACCAGCACCGACGGGAACTCCGCGAGGTTGAGACCGGCAAGGTCCGAACGCCCGTAGAGGCCGTCGGTGCCGCGGTAGGTCGACGGGGTGAATCCGGCCGCGACAAGCTGGTCCCGCATCACCCGAGCGAGTTGCAGGGCTGGGCCGGCCTGAGCCTCGTTGAGCGGCGGCGCCGAGTAGTTGACGTGGAAGCCGCGGCCACCGGGCGGGCCACCGTCGGCATGGATACTCACAATTGCGTTGGGCTGCAGGCTATTCGCCATGGCCGCCCGCTGATCCACACACGGCCCGAGCGCGTTGTCGTCGCCTCGCGACAGCGCGGTCCGCACCCCGAGCTGCGAGAGCTCAGCCCGGACCCGCAACACCACATCCCAGTTGAAGGTGTGCTCGGGATAACCGCTATCGGTTGTGGTGCCGGTGGTTTGACACTCTTTGGTACCGCCACGGCCGGTAGGCACCTGTCGGTTGATGGAGCCGTCATTGGCGCCGTTGTGCCCGGGATCGAGAAACACGATGGTTCCGGCGATGTCCGATGCGGCTGTCGCGACAGGCGCAGTCAGTGCCGCAGTGACCGTCGGAAGACCGAGCAGGAGTGGTCCGGCCGCCGCGTACCGGAGTACATCCCGACGGGTGACGCAGCCGGCTTGCCGATATCGGCCACGGCCGCTCGGAATCTGCACTGTTGCACAGTACGGCGGCGACGAGCGTCCCGACACCGACAGGGCCGAATCGTGGCGTATCGAAACCGTCACGTGGACATGTGAATGTGCTGTCAGCCCACCGCCGAACAAGCTGCGTGGGCCCCACGACTTGACCTTGCCCCCAGGGGCAGGGTTTACCGTCGGTTACAGGAGGTGACGATGAAGATCGGCGAGCTGGCCCGGCAGGCCAAGGTTTCGGTGAAGGCGGTGCGCTACTACGAGCAGCTGGGACTGCTGAGCCCGCAGCGCAGACCCAACGGCTACCGCGAGTACGACGAGAACGACCTGCGCGCGGTGGCCGAGATTCGTGAGCTCGCGCAGATCGGCATCCCGCCTGCCAAAGCGGGTCCATTCATCGAATGCCTCGACGCCGGGCACATCCACAGCGACGAGTGCCCCGCATCGTTGGCGGCCTACCGCGACGGCATCGCCGAAATCGACCGTGTCATAGCTGATTTGACGCATCGCCGGACCGTGCTGGCCGAAAAGCTGCATCGGGGCGCCACCCGGCCCTACCACCATCAACCCGGCTCGGAGGTCTTCACCATGCCCATCGACTTCACCACTCTGCCCGCCGGCCTGCCCGTGCCGACCGACGATGGCCGCGCCGCACACCTGCCGGGGCAGCCCATGCCGTCACTGACGCTGCACACGAGCGACGGCGGCAGTGCCGACCTGTCCGCCCTCCCCCGTGGGCGCACGATCATCTATCTGTATCCGCTCACCGGTCGGCCGGGTACGGATCTGCCCGAAGGCTGGGACTCGATTCCCGGGGCCCGGGGATGTTCAACCGAAGCGTGCAGTTTCCGCGACCATCATCAGGAGCTTCGCGACGCCGGGGCTGCGGAGATCTACGGCATGTCGAGCCAGTCGCCGGAGTATCAGGCCGAGGTGGTCGAGCGTCTGCACCTGCCGTTCCGCATGCTGTCGGACCCAGAGTTCTCCCTCGGCGACACCTTGGGCCTGCCGACCTTCGCCGCACCGGGGCATCCGCGGCTTTACTCGCGGCTAACGCTGGTGGTCACCGATGGCGTGATCGAGCACGTCTTCTACCCGATCTTCCCGCCGAACACCCACGGTCAGCAGGTGCTCGACTGGCTCCGTGAACACCGAAAGTGACCTGCATCTCAACCTTACCGTGACCTCACGAGTCTCTTATTTTTCTTAATTTCGGTGTAGCGTCGACGTATCCGGTTGTCATGGCGGCGGAGCGCATTTGTGCTTTGTCACCGCTACCAGGGAAAGGAACCGAATATGCACAGCCAACGGGTCGCTCTGGTGACCGGTGCATCGCGAGGCATCGGCGCCGAAATCGCTCTCCAGCTCGCTCACCCTGACATCCACGTGGTCGTCGGCTACCGGTCGAACACCGAACGCGCCGACTACGTCGCGGATGCCATTCGCTGCGCGGGAGGGCATGCCTCGACCTCCGCCGCCGACATCTGCGACGAAACGGCAGTCGCCGCGATGATCGACGACGTCGCGACCCGCTTCGGCCGACTCGACATGCTGGTGCTCAACGCATCGGGTGGACGACAGTACTGCACCGAGCCCGGCCCGGCCATGCACCAAAACCGCGACGCCCAGCGCCGTCTCGCGCGGCTCGCGCTGCCCCTGATCCCCGTCGGCGGCCGTATCGTCTTCGTCACCAGCCATCAGGCGCACTTCTACCCCTATAAGGCAGTCCCGAAGGGGTACGCATCCATCGCCGCAGGCAAGCGCGCCGGCGAGACCACCCTGTACGCGATGCGCAAGGAATTCGACCGGCACGGAATCAACTTCACCGTGGTGTCCGGCGAGGTGCTCTCCGACTCAGCGGTCGACTTCGCCGCGGCCGTCGCCGACGCTGCGACCTCCCCCGGCCACCCCGCCATCGTCTATGTCAGCGGGCCCGAGCACCTGACGCGCCAGCCGGCATAACCGATCTCTCCGAGTCCGCGTCCGCCGGCAAAGCCAGAGATATCCTCTCTAAGGCGGCTGAGATGCCGCGGCGACGCCATGAGAGTTTCGAGGCGAACGATGGGCCGTAATGACCCGCTGCCGACGCAGCGGGATCTGCCAGCCGGGATCCCGGCGGAGCTGTCGGCGGCCGGTTACGAGGATCCCGAGGAAATCGGCCGCGGCGGGTTCGGCATGGTGTACCGCTGCACACAACGCGCCCTGGGCCGCACTGTCGCGGTGAAGGTCCTGACCACCGATCTGGAACCAGACAATCTCGAACGGTTCATGCGCGAGCAGATCGCGATGGGCAAGCTGTCCGGCCATCCGAACATCGTCAACATCTTCCAAGTCGGCACCACCGCGACCGGCCGGCCCTACATCGTCATGCAGTACCACGCGCACGGTTCACTCAACGCCAAGGTCAGCGACACCGGACCGGTCGGCTGGCAGGAGGCGCTGCGCATCGGAGTGAAGATGGCCGGTGCGTTGGAGACCGCACACCGTCGCAGCACCCTGCACCGTGACGTCAAGCCGGCGAACATTCTGCTCACCGAGTACGGCGACCCGCAGCTGACCGATTTCGGCATCGCGCGCGTCATCGGTGGATTCGAGACCGCCGACGGTGCCATCACCGGCTCGCCCGCCTACACAGCGCCCGAGGTGTTGCTCGGGCAACCACCCGAGGTCACCTCCGACATCTACAGCCTTGCTTCCACCTTGTTCAGCGCCGCGACCGGCCACGCGGTGTTCGAGCGTCGCGAAGGCGAGCAGATGGTGGCCCAGTTCCTGCGGATCACCAAACAACCGATGCCGAACCTGCGGGATTCGGAGCTGCCCGCCGACATGTGCACGATCATCGAACGGGCGATGTCGCGCAACACCAAAGACCGTCCGGCGAGTGCGGCGGCCTTCGGGGAGCAATTGCGCGAACTGCAACGCCGTCACGGTCTACCGGTCGATGACATGGCCATACCGGTCCCGGCACCGGCGAATCGGTCGGAGCCGTCGGCGTCGCCGCGCACACCGTTCAGCGGGCAGCGGGTACGAACGTTGACGCCACCCGCCCCGGCCACCCGGTTCAGGCTGCCTATGTCGACGAAGACGCTCGTCGAACGGGCCCGCCTGATCGAGGTGCTGCGCGCTCAACGCGACAAGAAGCTCACGGTGATCCACGGGCCGACCGGTTTCGGAAAGAGCACGTTGGCCGCTCAATGGGCGCAGCTGCTGAAATCCGAAGGGGCCACGGTGGCGTGGCTGACCGTCGACCACGACGACAACAACGTGGTCTGGTTCCTGTCCCATCTGATCGAGGCGATCCGCGCGGTGACGCCCGCGCTGGCAGCCGATCTCGGTGAGGTACTCGAGGAACATGGGGACGAAGCCGAACGCTATGTGCTGACGTCTCTGATCAACGAGATCCATCAAAGCGGCACGCGCATGACCCTGGTGATCGACGACTGGCAGCGCGTCACTGATCCCGCGACCATCGGGGCGCTGCGCTACCTGCTCGACAACGTCGCCTCCGGTATGACCATCGTGATCACCAGCCGCAGCCAGAGCGGGGTGCCGATGAGCCGGATGAGAATGCAGGATGAACTCGTCGAAATCGACGCCACAGCGCTGCGTTTCGACGTCTCCGAGTCTGAGAATCTGCTGGTGGAACTCGGTGGTCTCGACCTCGACCCGACCGATGTGGAGGAGCTCACCGCCAAGACCGACGGCTGGGTGGCGGCCCTGCAGCTGGCCTCGCTGTCACTGCGTGACCGCGACGACCCGGTCGAGCTCATCGGCACTATGACCGGCCGGCACCACATGATCAGCGAATTTCTCGCCGAGAACGTGCTCGACACCCTGGAACCGTCCATCCTCGACTTCCTGCTGGCCACCTCGATCACTGAACGGATCTGCGGGGATCTGGCGTCCGCACTGACCGGTGTGCCCGATGGGCTCGCGATACTCGAACAGATCGAGGAACGCGACCTGTTCCTCCGCCGGATCGACGACCAGTGGTTCCGCTACCACCAACTGTTCCTGGACTTTCTGCAGCACCGGCTCGGTCGCGACCCGCAGCGGGTGGCACGGCTGCACCGGGCGGCCTCGGAATGGTTCGCCGAGCACTTGCTGATCAGCGAGGCGGTCGACCACGCGCTGGCCGCCGGCGACGAGCAACGCGCCGTCACCCTCGTCGAGCAGGACGGCCTCTCCTTCGTCGCCAACTCCCAGATGGCCACACTGATCGGGCTGGCGGGCAAGCTGCCCGCTGCTGCCGTGCAATCGCACCCGCGCCTGCAGCTTGCCCTGGCATGGGCCAACATCGTGCTACATCGGATCCCGACCGCCGAACAGGCTCTCGCACTGGTGGATACGACGCTGGAAGATTCCGGGCTGTCCGCCGACGAGATCGCCGACGTGCAAGCCGACGCCGGTGTGGTACGCGGTGTGGTGGATCTGCGCGCCGACCGGCTCGCCGGTATCGACGAACACATCGCGGCGGCGATTCGACGCCGGGACCGGCTGCGCCCGTTCAGTGTCGCGTCGGCGGCCAACGTGGCGACCTTCGCGGCCGCTTACCGCTACGACCTCGACGAGGTCAATCGGATCCAGGACTGGGCGGCGCCCTTCTACGCGCGCAGCGGCGACGCGTTCACCATCGTCAACGGCCTGTGCTTCACCGGGATGGCACATCACCTGATGCTCGACAACACCGCAGCCGAAGCGTTCTTCCGCAGAGCGCTGCGAATCGCCAAGCGGTCGGGCGGCATTCATTCCTACACCGCCCGGCTGGCCAGCTCGTTGCTCGGCGAACTGCTTTATGAGCGAGGCGATCTCGATGAAGCGACGCGCCTGCTGGACGAGAGCTACAAGCTCGGGCCGGAGGGTGGTTCAGTCGACTTCAAGATTTCCCGGTACGTGATCAACGCCCGGATCAAGGCCCTGCAGGGCGATCGGCTCGCAGCCGCCCAACGTCTCGACGAGGCCACCCGCGTCGCACGGGCGCTGTCCCTCAACCGGCTGCGTGCGCTGGCCGAGCATGAGCGCATCCGTCTCGGGCTGCCTCCGCATCCGGAGTTCGGTCCCATGCCGGTGACGTCCTATGACGCCCGCCGCCAACCTGTCGACGCGATGGACGAGATCGCCGTGCAGTTCGAAGAGGCCTCGGCGATCCGCATGCTCATCTCCGGCGCCGATCCGGCACAGCGCGAACTCGCCTGCCGCTGGGCCCGGGAATGGGTGGAGCGGCTGGCCCCGCTGAACCGGCCGCAGGCGATGCTGCGGGCGCGACGCCTGCTGGGTGCCTGCCTGGCCGCCGACGGACGGACGGCCGACGCCAAGGCCGTCGTCGTAACGGTGGCAGCACAATGTGCCCAGCTGCGGATGTTGCGTTACCTCGTCGACGGCGGCCCTCACGTGGTCGCCACCCTCGCTGCGCTGCGTTCCGATCAGCAGGCGGGGCAATGGAATCCGGCGTGGCCCGAGGTGCCAGCCGATTTCCTCGACCAGGCGCTCAACGCCGCTGCACCGCAACGGGTGTGATGCTGTGGGTTAACCCGAACACGGCTAGCTGACGATCGCGCCACGCGTTCGACCAGACAAACCGCCGGGCGGTCGACTCGGCCAGCTGTAGCCGTAGAACGCTTTTCTCACCGCATGGCCGTCGACATAGTGATACCCCAGGCGAGAGGCGATATCGATCCCCTCCTCAGGCGTCGCCACTTCGCAAGGACGCTCGACCGACATCAGGGTCGTAAAAGCGCCGGCCGCCGATGCATCCTCTGCCAACGATGCCAACATGAGGACAATCTGCGGCGTGGCCGCAACACCGCCGACCACCAGATCACCTGCGACGGGTACGACATGCCCGGGCCGCCTGAAGTCCTGCGGCACGCTCTCACTGTCCGCGAGCCGTCGCAGTGTCTCACCGCGGTCGCGCGCGGATATACCCGTCCCTGTCCCATCGGAGGCATCTATGGCGACATGGCAGCCCGGACATCGCGACGCCGCATCTGCGGGCATCGGCGGGATTCGCAGCTCGGCGAGCCGGTTCTGTTTCATGGCAACGAAAATCAGACCAGACCCATGCCGGATCATGGCGGCAGTCGACGACACCGACGCGATACGTGCATTGAGCGTCAGCGCACACGACGTTCCGTGCCCGACGACCACGATGTCGCCGTCGAGGAATCGCGTCAGCACATCCTCGAAGCTCTTGGCAAAGCGCTGGACCCGGACCGGGGCGAGTTCATCGATGTCATCGACTGAGGTGGCCATGAGCTGGTCGTTCGTATCGCCTTGGACATGACGAGATGGTCTCTGATGCAACACATCAGCTCCCGGCCGACGTCAGGACCACTGATCTCGGACTGGTACCGTGTTGTCTGAACAGCTGTTGAAATGGTGTCGCGGGGAGGGGGAGAACGTGCCTCGAGCCGGTCAACGATCGGAACCCACGAGAGCGGCGTTGCGTCAAGCGGCTCTCACCGTGGCTAGTGAATACGGCGTCAAAGGAGTCACTCACCGCCGGGTGGCCTCGGTGGCGTCGGTAGCGCTCGGTTCTGCGAGCTATCACTACGAGAACATCGACGAGCTGATGTTCGAGGCGTTTGCGGCGTGGGTTCAGAGTCAGACCGACCGGTTCATGCCGCCATTTCAAGCGGCCGTCGATGAAGACACGCTGGTGGCCGCCGTACTGAACCTCATCGATGTCATGTACGGCGACAAGCGCGACAGAATTCTGCTGTTCGAGATCTACGCCCATTCGGTGCGGGATCCCGCGTATCACCGCTTGGTGGAGAACTGGTCGGTGTCGACCCGCGCCGAGTTGGCCCGGCTGTACAGCACCGAAACCGCGCAGCGTCTGGAGGCTGCCTGGGAAGGCGTAGGGGTTCAGCTCATCATGGGCGGTTCCCTGCAATCCGCAGAGGATGCCGAACCGTTCATCCGTCTTGTGCTCAGCCAGGAGAAGGCCAAGACGCCGCGGCGGCGCGCCACGCAGAAGCAACCGTCGAAAACTACCTGACACAGGCACGTTCTCGATATGTTCACTGGCCCGGCTGGTCGACGTCTCATGCATGGGCGTTCTCCGGAGTCTCGGGTTCACCACCGATGCGGCGGTAGACCTCCGGCCGGGTACGCCGCCACACCAGCGCGAGAACACATCCGAACACTGCCAATGCGAGGATGAAGAGCTGCAGACCCAGCCCCACTGCGAAGTTGCCGCCCACCAGCAAGGGGAAGTAGTAGCTGCTGATCGACAGCATCGCGATCATTCCGACCAACCCCAGGCCGGGTGCGATGAGCGTATTCCAGGCTCGCTCCTGATGACGAATGCGCCGGAAATAGACCAGAACCGCCAGACATGTTGTCGCCATCAAGACCAGGATCGCGTAAGTGCCGATGCCGAACATCCACGAATAGAACGTCACCGCGTCGACATCGACAAACACAAACGGCAGCGTCAGCAAGAGGGCGATCGTCGATACCGTCGCCGACGCCGTCGACGGTGACCCGTGGTTGGCGTCAACGCGCCCGAGGAACGATGGCAGAACACCGTCACGGGCCAGCGCAAACGTATAGCGCGCCAACGGATTATGAGCAGCCAAGGTCGCCGCGAACAAGCTTGTGACCACCATGCAGGTCATGATCTCGGCAACAACATTGCCGGCGTAGAACCGTAGGCCGGCAGCGAACATTCCGGTCGAATCGGCCTTGGCGGCGTCCACCGCGCCGTTCACACCGTAGAACGTCACCAGCGCCCATGACGAGAACACGTAGAACAGGCCGATCAAGATGATCGCCAGGTACGTCGCGCGTGGCACCGTTCTCGCCGGGTCCCTGACCTCGGCACGATAGATCGCCGTGCCCTCGAAGCCGAGAAACGTCGCACTGGCGAACAGGATACCCACGCCGACCGAACCCGAGCTGAATG
Source organism: Mycobacterium dioxanotrophicus (assembly GCF_002157835.1). NCBI lineage: Bacteria > Bacillati > Actinomycetota > Actinomycetes > Mycobacteriales > Mycobacteriaceae > Mycobacterium > Mycobacterium dioxanotrophicus. Next base: position 6,961,406 of record NZ_CP020809.1, read on the forward strand.
CCGATGGCGTGAACGACTCGAACTGAAACCCGTGCGGCCCACCGGTTGTCGCGACGCAAACGTTGAACACCAGAACGATGAGCACTTCGATGACCATCAGGAAGCTCAGGATCTTGCCGGACAGTTCGACATTGAAATGGCCCAGTGCAGACACTGCCAGCCAGAGGACGATCGCCCAGACCCACCATGGCGCGAAGGCCTGCCCAAAGAGCGATACCAGCAAGACCTTTACCGAGTCACCGAAGAACGCATAGGTTCCGACCAGCAACGTCAGATAGCCCAACTGCGCCAGAAAGGCCGCCGGCAGTCCGATCGGCTTGCCCAAGCCGCCGGTGATGTAGGCATAGAAGGCGCCGGTACGGGGAAAGTTCCGCACCATGGTGGTGAACCCCACCGCGAACATCAGCAGGATAAGCCCCATCAACGCATAGGTCATCGGGGCACCGACGCCATTGCCTTCCGCAATCACCAGCGGCACAATGCCGGCGACTGCGCCCAGCGGAGCCGACATCGCCAGCACGGTGAGGATGAGCTTGGTGACCGTAAGGTGCCCGACCAACTGCTCGGGCGCAGTGCTAGTCCCGTCCGCCGGATCTTGAGTCGTGGTCATATCGATGCAGTCTCCTTCACGGGCCGGCATGCGCTGAATGTCACTTTGAACAAAAGTTCAATACTTGGGAAATATAGGCTTCGGTGTGACCTACGTCAATGCCCATTTGGGCTGTATGTGTTACCGGTGGCATGCACGCGAACGGTTGAAGCGGGATGGCACGCGCGACCGATCGCCCACGCCATCACGCTGACCCAAAGCAGCGGCCGGCGATCAGTAATCCGTTTTTTACCAACATCTTTGAGGAACAGAACAGGCTGCGGAAATCAGCGCACGGGATTGTGGTTATAGCCCGTGAGCAGCATGTGCCCGGCATCGACCAGCAGGGTCGTCCCAGTGATCCGGGCAGCCAGGTCCGAGTTCAGGAAGACAGCGGCGTTGGCGATGTCGATCGGATCAAGCAGCGCCGTGTTCTTCAAGACGTTGAAGCGATGCCCGCCCTCGACGAGATCGTCGCGGGTGCCACCCGGGTGCCCCGAAATGAGGTCGTAACCGGGCTGATTGTCGAGCATCGGCGTATCAACCGCCCCGGGGTTCACGCTGTTACAGCGGGGGCCGTGCGGGGCCAATTCCAGCGCAACGCTCTTCATCAGTCCCAGCACTCCGTGCTTGGCCGCCGTGTAATGCGCGTAGATGCCGCCAGGCTCCAGACCGTCGACCGACGACGTCATCACGATCGAACCCCTCTGCCGGTCGATCATGTGCGGGGCAACGGCTTTGGCCGAACGCCACACCCCCGTCAGACAGATGTCGATCATGTCCGACCACTGGTCGTCGGACAGTTCCCAGAAAGGACCCGTGGCCCAGATTCCCGCGTTCGCGACCAACGCGTCCAGTTGGCCGAACTCGGAGATCGTCTTCGCCACCGCCTGGTCCAGGTCAGCTTGCGACCGCACATCGCCGACGAACTGC